>CAYUCZ010000010.1:0-94848 GCA_964443505.1 uncultured Porphyrobacter sp.
GGTGTCGTGAAATCGGCCACGGCAAGCTCGCCTACCGCGCGCTTCACCCGGTTATGCCCGATGTGGAAGAGTTCCCGTACACGATCCGCGTTCTGTCAGACATCACCGAATCAAACGGTTCGTCCTCGATGGCAACCGTGTGCGGCGGCGCGCTGTCGATGATGGATGCCGGTGTTCCCTTGAAGCGTCCGGTTTCCGGCATTGCCATGGGCCTGATCCTTGAAGGCGAAGACTTCGCTGTTCTGTCAGACATTCTGGGTGACGAAGATCACCTGGGCGACATGGACTTCAAGGTGGCAGGGTCCGAAGAAGGCATCACCTCGCTCCAGATGGACATCAAGGTCGCCGGGATCACCAAGGAAATCATGGAAAAGGCGCTCGAACAGGCGAAAGCCGGCCGCGCGCACATTCTGGGTGAAATGGCCAAGGCGCTTACCGGTGCTCGCACCGAAGTGTCAAAGCACGCACCGCGTATCGAGACGATGCAGATCGACAAGTCGAAGATCCGTGACGTCATCGGCACAGGCGGCAAGGTGATCCGTGAAATCGTCGCTGAAACCGGCGCCAAGGTCGACATCGACGACGAAGGCACGATCAAGATCAGTTCTTCCAACCTCGAGGAAATCGAAGCTGCGAAGAAGTGGATCGAAGGCATCGTTGAAGAAGCCGAGGTCGGCAAGATCTACACCGGCAAGGTAGTCAACATCGTCGACTTCGGTGCGTTCGTGAACTTCATGGGCGGCAAGGACGGCCTCGTCCACGTCTCCGAAATGAAGAACGAGCGGGTTGAGAAGCCGACCGATGTTGTCTCCGAAGGCCAGGAAGTGAAGGTCAAGGTCCTCGAAATCGACAATCGCGGCAAGGTCCGCCTGTCGATGCGTGTCGTTGACCAGGAAACCGGCGAAGAGCTCGAAGATACGCGCCCACCGCGCGAACCACGCGGCGATAAGGGCGGCAAGGGCCGCGGTGATCGCCGTGGCGGTGGCGGCCGTGGTCGTGGTCCCCGCGGTGATCGGGGCCGTGATGGCGGTGGCCGTGACGGCGGCGGCGATAAGGGCGGTGACGGCCCAGCAGCCATGCCTGACTTCCTGAAGGACTAAACCTCCTTACCTTAAGAGAACGAAAGGCCGTTCGGAGCAATCCGGGCGGCCTTTCTCTTTAAGCATGAGTATGTGTATACATGTCCTGTTGACATATTTGTATAGCATGTATACAAGGCCGTCATCTAGGAGAACGAAGATGGCGAATCGGACTTTGGCAGACTTGATCGCGTTCTTGGAGTATATGTCCTCCAAGGGTTTAATGGCGAAGAACACCGTCGGTGGTCGGAAGGCTGCTGTCGGCAAGGTCTTGGGTGTGCTTGACCCGGAGGAGGTCGAGGACGTTTTTACGATCAATGTGGATCAAGCAATGGCGCGGTTCATCAATCTTGAGGGCAAGAGTTACACACCAAACAGTCTCAAGGTTTATCGCAGCAGAGTGTCTTCCTCAATCGATGACTTCAGGGAGTATTTGAAGGACCCAGCTAGCTTTCAGCCGACAAAGCCGTCGCGCGCGCAATCGAAGGCGAAGGCCAGCGGAGGAGCGGGAAAACCGAAAGCGCAAACCACCAACTCTAAGAATTCAGAAAATTCATCAGGGCAGAGCGAGCAATTCTCGAGTAGCTCGAACGTCCTTCCAATTCCGATCAGGCAGAATGTGGTGGTACGGATCTTCAACTTGCCATTCGACCTAACGCCACAGGAAGCGAGCAAGATCGCAAACGTCGTCAAAGCTATGGCAATGGAATAGCAACCCCTTCCACAAGGGTTGTCTTGGTCGGCTAGCCGACCATGGGCGGGGCCCGCTGGGGCGAGGGTCCAAACCTCGTTCCCAGCGGCCCTTTTTGTATTTTAGACGGTTTCTGCCTCTGTTTCAATTGGAGTCACCCATGCTCAAGCGCGAACTGATCGACACTGCCGAAATTGACGATGGGGAGACGCTTGAACTCTTCCGTCACGGGCGCGACTTCATGATTGTGCTCGGGCGCAATGAGTTGATGAGCACGCGGATGCGCTTTTCAGAAGAGCAGCTGGCTGAGCTCACTCTCGACCGTCTCAGCACCGATGCCCCGCGGATCCTGATTGGCGGCTATGGCATGGGTTTCACCTTGCGCGCGGCGCTGGGCCGGGTCAGCGAGGACGCGCAGGTCGTGGTCGGAGAAATCTCGCACAAGATCATCGAATGGGCGAGGGGACCAATGGCCGATCTGACCGGTGATTGCCTGGCGGACCCACGGCTTGAACTCATCATCTGCGACGTGGCGGCGTTGATCGATGATGCGATTGACGGCACGTGCGAGCCATTCGATGCGATCCTGCTCGACGTTGACAATGGCCCTGATGGGCTTGTGCGGGCAGACAACAACCGGCTCTACAGCCGCACTGGGCTTGGCAAGGCGCGTGATGCGTTGAAGCCCGGCGGGATTGTCTCTGTCTGGTCAGCTGCGCCTGACCCTGCCTTTCGCCGCCGTATGAAAGAAGCCCGGCTGGAGGTGGAGGAAAAGGGCGTGCGCTCGCGCCCGAACAACAAGGGCGCGCATCATGTGATCTGGTTTGGGCGCAAAGTGCGCTAGGCTGCTGGCCCATGATACCAAAGCCACACCGCCTCTTGCCCTCCCTGTCGCGTCGCAACCTTCTGGCGATTGGCGCTGCCGGCACGCTCACGGCGGCGTGTTCAAGCGGTCCAGCAGACGCGCCAAAACGCGTTGCGGTGATCGGCGGGGGCATTCTTGGCGCCTCCATCGCTTACCATCTTGCAAAGCTTGGCGCGGCGGTGACGGTTCTTGAACGCCATGAGATTGCCACGCGTGCCAGCAGGGGCACCTTTGCATGGCTCAATGCAAGCTGGGCCAAGCAACCGCGCCATTATCACCGCTTCAACCAGTTGGGCCTTGCCGGTTGGCAAGAGCTTGAGCGCGAGATCGGCATTCCCATCAAGTGGGGCGGATCGATTGAGTGGTTCGACAATTCAGAGCGCCAGCTGCGTCTGGCAGAGCAGATCCAGGAACAGGTCGAATGGGGCGAACCGGCGCGCATGGCCGTGCGCGAAGAGCTTCAGCGCCTCGAACCCAAGGTTGCGTTTGGCGACACGCCTGATGCCGCGATTTCGCCCAATGATGGGGCGCTTGACCCGGTGCTTGCGACACAGATGCTGCTCGACGAAGCCGTGCGGCGTGGTGCTGTGATCAAGACCAATTGCCCGGTGACGGGCGTTCGCGATGTCGAAGGCGCATCGGTTCTGGAAAGTGCGCAGGGTGATCTTGAAGTCGATGCGATCGTCCTTGCGACCGGTGCCGATGAAGAGGCGACGCGGGCATTGGCAGGCATCGCGATCCCGCAGCGATCAACCCCCGGCGTGATCGCCATCACAGAGCCGCTTGAACCGATGCTCAGCCATATCCTTGTTGCTCCCGGCGTTCATATCCACCAACGGCTTGATGGACGGATCGTTCTGGGCGAGCAGGACGGCGCGCCCAAGACCGAGGCGCATGCGGCGCGGCTGGAAGGCAGACCCAATGCCTTCCCAAGCCGCGAACTGGCATTGCAACATGCGGGGCGAATTCTGGCCACGGCACAGCGCTTTGTTCCTGATATCGCCGAGGCTGTGATTGAGGACGTGCATATCGGGTGGAGGCCGCTGCCGCTTGATGGCCATCCGGTGCTCGGCTTCTCACCGCAACAAGCCAATGCCTATGTCGCGATCAGCCACAGCGGTGTCTCGCTCGCCCCAATTATCGGCCTGCTGGCAGCGCAGGAGATCGTCGAGGGCGTCAGCATCGAGAGCCTCGCGCCTTATCGGCCCGGCCGCTCCTTTGAAGAGGTTCGCCGATACTGACGAGCTAGAAATCGTAGATGATCGTCACCCGGCTTAACGTGTCGGTGTTTTCAGCCCCGGCAGGCGGATCGGTGTCGTGTTCGAGGGTATACGACAATCGCACTTTGAGATTGTCAGCGATCCCTGCCTGAAGCCCCGTATCGGATATGTAAGTGCTGCTGCCTGCTTGGACGAACGCGCTGGCATCCTGTGTGAGCGCGATGTTTTCGGCAAATTTCCAATCGAAATCGAGGCTCGCAAGTCCAGCGAGGTTGCTGCGGCTTGCGCCAGACGTAAACTCAGTCCGGCGATAGGCTGGGCCGGCCTTGACGGACAGCGTCATGTCATCTTCGACAATCACGTCATAGCCGATGCCGCCTGACAGCGAATATCGGCCCGAGAACCCCTGAAACCGGTCGCGCTCATATTGGGCGAGCGCATAGGCAAACAGCCGGTCGGACAGTTTGAGGTTCGGCTCATAAGCGGCGAGGAATTGTTCGCGCGTTGTCACCCCGTTGCTGCGCTGGAAATCGGCTCTGCCGCTCAGCTTGTGGCGCCAGTTGATCCCTTCACGCGTCAGGCCGAGCGAGGCGGTCAGCCCGGTGTTTGAGGAATTGCCGGTCGAATTGAACGCGCCGAGTTCGCCGTGACCGCTCCAGTTCTGGAACAGACCTGCGCTGCGGATTTCCTGTTCTGCAATCGCCTTTGCCTCTGCTGCGTTGGCGGCAAGATCGGTTTCGTAATTGGCAAGGATTGCATCAAGCTCTGCTGCATCATCAGGGTTGGTCTTGCGGGCCAGATCAATGACGGTTCGAACGGCGGTTTCATCGCCGCTCTCAATCGCAGCGTCGATCATGGCGCGCACTGGCTCTGGCAATTGCGCATTCGCGCTGGCCGGGACCAATGCAAGCAAGCTGGCCGCAAAAGCGGCAGTCATTTTCAACGATGTCGGCAAATTTCAGCTCCCGATCAGGCGCCAATCACGCGCCAATGACTCTGGGTGCGCCCATAAAGGCACGCTTGTTAAGCGCAACACCCTTCATCCGCAGGATGTCGTAAAAGGTTGTGGCGTGGAAATAGAAATTGGGTTGATTGAAGCTGAGCAGGAAGTTCTGTCCAGTCATCTCCATCAAGCGCTTGCCGCCCAGTTCAAAGCCGATCACCTTGTCAGCCAGCGCTTCAAGATCCTCAACCGAGATCGCATCAAGCTGTGCCAGTGCATCGTCGATCATCGCGCGCATTTCATCCCACGTGCCCGGCAGTTGAGTGAAATCGGGCGAGAAATAGCCTTCCTTGTACAGGTTGATCGCAAAGCCCGAATGCGTCCAGCAGGCGCGCACATGCCATGGCAGGTTCCACATCCCGTCAACCAGCTTTGCATCCATCAACTCGCTCGCATCTAGGCCGTTATCGGCGCAGTGCTGTTCGGCAATGTCGACAATCCCGCGCATTGCGGCGAGGATTTGCTTGGCGCTTGGGATGAAGGCTTCGTGAAGTGTAAGCGGCATGGCTGTCTCCGATCAAAAAAGAGACCCGGCAGCGTCGAGGCGCGACCGGGTCTGTTTGGTGTAAATTTGCGTTTGCGGACCCGCCTTATCGCACTCTGGGCCCGCCAAACGGAAGCGGCGGTGGGGGACGGCGCGCGCCGCGCGGCAGCTGTGCCTGATAAGCGCGTCCGCAATGCTCTACGCAATAGGGAAAGCCGGGGTTCACAGGATTGCCGCAGAAGTGGAAGTCAGGCTCGCCCGGATGGCCCATCGGCCAGCGGCAGACCTTGTCTGACAGGTCGAGCAGGCTGGTCTTGTCAGCGATTTCGGGGCTTGGCTTGGCTGGCACCAGACGGCGCGGAGGCGCGGGCGGGATCGGTGCTTGCTGATCGCCGGGACCCTGACGCAGGAAGCCGCCCGGACCGACCGAGACGATCTTGGGCAGATCAGGGGTCGGGTTGGGGACGGGCTGGGAATTGGCCGCGTTCGCGGTGTTTGCTGGGCCTGCTGCTGCCGGCTTGCTCTCGCTTGCGGCAGGTGCGTCTGCCTTGGGAGCGGCCTTTGCTGCGGGCTTGGCCGCAGGCTTGCTTGCCGGTTTCTTGGCCGGTGCTGCTGCCTTGGCGGGCGCTTTCTTCGCTGCGGCTTTCTTCTTTTCGTTCGCCTTGACCGGCGAGGGGCGCGATTTGAGCCCCAGACGGTGCGCCTTGCCGATCACGGCATTGCGGCTCACTCCGCCAAGTTCTTCAGCGATCTGGCTGGCTGTTGCGCCGCCTTCCCACATTTTCTTGAGCGTTGCGATCCGCTCGTCAGTCCAACTCATAAAACTTCCGTTCTTTCGTTCGCTCGCCCTTAGATAGGCAACTTGTCACCAGTTGCCAGAGGCCTTAGGCGACCCAGTCATGGCAGACGAGCTTTCAGCAATTTCCGCTCCCGAGAAGAATAGCGCCGAGGGGAGCACCCGGAATGCGCAAAAATTCCCCGAACGCGGCGTTCCGGTGATCACCGGCATTAACCGCGTAGGGCTTTTCGCGCTCTATATGAAGGAGGTGCGCCGGTTTCTCAAGGTCCAGACGCAGACGATCTGGGCTCCGGCGGTGACAACCCTGCTGTTTCTGGTGATCTTTACCGTCGCATTGGGGCGGGGCGGGCGCGAAGTGCTAGGCGTTGGCTTTGCCAGCTTTGTCGCGCCGGGCCTGATCGTGATGGGCATGATGCAAAATGCCTTTGCCAATTCATCCTTCTCGCTGC
Organism: uncultured Porphyrobacter sp.; assembly: GCA_964443505.1. Classification (GTDB taxonomy): domain Bacteria; phylum Pseudomonadota; class Alphaproteobacteria; order Sphingomonadales; family Sphingomonadaceae; genus Erythrobacter. The sequence continues at coordinate 6,591 of CAYUCZ010000010.1, forward strand.
TGTCCGGCAAGATCCAGGGGACGATCATCGATCTTTTGATGCCGCCCTTGTCGCCGGGCGAATTGATGAGCGGAATTGTCGCAGCCGCTGTGACCCGCGCAGTCGCCGTCGGCTGCACGGTGGCGCTGGCCATGGTGCTGTGGCCGGGCGTATCGCTCGGTGTTGCGCATATCTGGGCGGTGATCTGGTTCGGCTTGATGGGCGCGGTCATGCTCGCCCTGCTTGGCCTTGCGACATCGATCTGGGCTGAAAAGTTCGATCACAATGCGGCTATCACCAACTTCGTGATTGCGCCGCTGTCGCTCTTGTCAGGCACGTTCTACGTGATCGACAATCTCGCCCCCGCCTTCCAGGCGGTGAGCCGCGCCAACCCGTTCTTCTATGTCATTTCGGGCTTTCGTTATGGCTTTCTGGGGCAAAGCGATATCGGGACTGACAGCGACGTGATCATCGCGGCCGTGGGTATCGGGGTGTTCAACCTTGCGGTCGCGCTTGCGGTCTATTCGGTGCTGAGAACCGGCTGGAAGCTGAAAAGCTGAGGCTGCGCGCTTGCCGCGCGGATACAACCAAGCGTGCGGCGATCAGTGCGTAAGAGCGCGCCGCATGCGATAGCGGCCATCCTTGAACTGTTCGAACAGCTGCGGAACCGTGGGATGGTCGATCGGGCCGCCGCTCGGGTCAGAGACAAGATTGCCCTGGCTCACATAAGCGACGTAGCTGGATTCCTCGTTCTCGGCGAGCAGGTGATAGAATGGCTGATCGCGCGGAGGGCGGATGTCCTCAGGGATCGATTCGTACCATTCTTCGCTGTTGGCGAAGACCGGGTCGATGTCGAAGACCACGCCGCGAAAGTCGAACAATCTGTGGCGGACGACCTCGCCAATGCCGAAACGGCTGCGGGTCTGGCGGGGGGCATTGATGGTGCGTCCCGCTTGGTTGGAGAAGAAGTGAGCGCGTTCCATGGGGGAAATATGGACCTTCGCACGTGCAAAACAAGCGCGACTTGGCCAAGTGTCCCAAGATATGCCCGCCTTTTGCGTTTTGATTACGCCTAACAGGGCTTGGCAAGCTGCGGAGCTTGGGCTAACGGGCGCGCTCTTCGTCAGCGGACCGACCAATCCGCCTCGCGAGGCCGACGCTTAGACAGCGATGCGGCAATGCAGACGAAAACGCGGACAGGTGCCGGAGTGGTCGAACGGGGCGGTCTCGAAAACCGTTGTGCTCTCACGAGTACCGAGGGTTCGAATCCCTCCCTGTCCGCCATCACCTTCCCACGATATCATCCACCAGCCGTTTGATCGCATTGACGGTTTCGGCTTCTGACAGGTCTTCTTCCTGCCGCAGGAAGCGCCAGGTGTCGAATGAGGTCGCGACCAGGATCGCTCTGCCCGCATCCTTGTGGGTTTGCCACTGAGCGGGGAGAATTGCATCCAGCCTTGCCTTCTCCATTGTGTGCAATCGGCGATAATTCTCTCGCAGGAATGGCGACTGACGGCCTGCTGCGCTGGTGGCCACGCGGTATGGCGCGATGGCCTCGCTCACTTCGCAGCGGCGCTCTATGAGCTCGTCTAGCTGACCGCGCCAGGTGACCGCCGCATAGGGTGCCTCGATAATGGGTTGGTAGGCCTCGACCAGGATCACGTCGATTGCGCGGAAGATTTCATCCTTGTCGTCGAACAGCCGAAACAATGTGCGCAGGCCAACACCGGCGCGTTTGGCTGTGTTGGCCGCGCTGGGGTTCATGTCGCCTTCGACGATCAGATCCATCATCGCGCGAATGATCTTGGCTCGGCTGGCGCTGCTGCGCGCGCGCCGCCCGTCGGTTGCGCTGGTTTGAGCGGCCAGAAGCTTTTCAACCGTTGCGTCGGCAGTCTTCATTGCGGCGCTGATCGATTGCCTGAGGCGCGCCTGTTCTGAACCCAGCCGATCACAGCGATCCCGGCCACTGCGATAATCAGGAGTATCGCGCCAACAATCACGCGCATCTGCGCGAAGGACACGAAGGGCCGCACGATGATGACTTCCGTGTGGTCAAGCGAGAGAAACTTGTCATTGCTTCCCGCCTGCATTTCGGGGCTCAGAACCATATCGATCATGTCGCGCAGCGAGCGATAGCGCATCACCGCCACGCGATCGATATCAGCGCCATAATCGCCCAGCATCGAACCGGCCCGGTCCCCTACAAAAACCGGATAGCCGCCACGAGCAAAGACCAGCGGGATAACCATCGTGGCATAGCGCTGGTCGGCAGCGCGCGCTTCTTCGCCTTCTTTCAATTGTTCAAGGTTCACCGCGTAAAATTCGCGCCCGTCATCCTTGGGGATCATATCGACCATATTGCGGATGAAGCTGGTGCTTTCACCGCTGTCGGTAGGGTCATCGCGCGAGACGCCATAGGCTTGTTCCAGCTGGACCAGCAGTTCTTCGCCTTCTTCCTCGCTGATCGGATCGCCATTGCCGCCATGCCAGATCCAGAAGGCCGCGTAGAGGACGAGCAAACTTCCAATCCATGCCCATTTGACCTGGTTCATGATCGATCCCCCTGTGATGGTCCTTTTGATGACGAATTTCGATTGGAGTAGAACAACAACCCAAGGATGATCGGTAGCAGGATCAAGGCCGCATAGGCCGCTGGCGGATAGTGCCCCGTCGCCTGCCCCTTGGGTCCCCACAAGGTCCAGGCGAGGATCAGATATTCGATCAGCAGGGCGGCAAAGCCAATCGGCACGAGATTTCGATATCGCAGCGCGATCGTAATAAGCATCGCGCCAAACACGATTTGCGTGGCACCGGCCCATGCGAACAATTTGACAATGGCGGCACCGTTCACCGTCAGATCAACCCCCGCAATCACGCCTGCGCCCCCGTCGGGCAGGAAGGTATGAATGAGGCCGGGGACAAGCTTGAGCAATCCAAGCAGGAAAAGCGCCCAGGCGGCGATAATCGGGCCTTCGAAGGCAGCGTTGGTTGAGGGAGGCGGGAACGGCATCATGCTTCCTGTGGCTGGGCCTGTAGCTGGGCTAGTTGGGCCAATAGACAAACTCATCACCCTGCTCGAATTGTTCAGCGAGGGATTTGTCGATCATCATAGGGGTGCCTGTGACGGCGGGATAAAGCGGCGGTACGCGCCCTGCTTGATGCGCAGTCAGCAGCGCTTCCAGTTCGGCGAGCTTGTCTGGGCGGGTGAGGATGAGATTGACCTGTTCGGTCGGATCATTGGCGAGATCGAACAGCCATTTGCGATTGAGATGTCCGTTGATCTGAAGCTTCCAATTGCCTGCGCGCACCACCTGATAATGCCCGCTCTGCCAGAAGATCGCATCATCCTTGCGCTCAATCGCTCCATCGGATTGCATGGCCGGCAGCAGGTTCACCCCGTCAATGGCAACGCCTTTGGGCAAATCCGCGCCTGCCGCCGCCGCCAGAGTTGGCATGACATCAATATGAGCGACCGGCGCATTCAACCTCTGCCCAGCAGCGATCTCGCGCGGCCAGCGCACGAACAGCGGCACTCTGATCCCGCCTTCGAACAGGGTAATCTTCCATCCGCGATAAGGCGCGTTCACTTCGGGTAGTCCGACATAACCTGCCCCGCCATTGTCACTGGAGAAGACGATGATGGTATCGTCAGCAAGCCCTTCTTCTTCGAGTTTTGCCATGATCTGGCCAACGCTGCGGTCAAGCGATCGGACCATTGCGGCATAAACGCGCAGCCGATGCGGCGTGATATCGCCCACCGCTTCATAATCCTCTCGCGTTGCCTGAAGCGGTGTGTGGACCCCCCAATGCGCAAGATAGAGGAAGAACGGGCGGTTGCGGTTGGCCTCGATCACTTTGACCGCTTCATCGGTCCAGTAATCGGTGAGATAACCGCCGGGTTCAAACAATTCGCCGCCGTTGAAGGAGGCGGAAAATTGCATCGCCTCCCACAGGAAATGATCAATCGGATCAAAGGCGAGCCTTGCATTGACGACATCGGGGTGATCCTCGGGAAGGTACAACCCGCTATCCATCAGCAGGCTTTCATCAAAGCCCTGATCGTTGGGCGCCGAACCGTCTGACCTGCCGAGGTGCCATTTGCCGATATGCACCGTGTGATAGCCGCGCGCCTTCAGGGTTTCGGCAATGGTGACTTCGCCTGATGGCAGGCCTTGTTCTTCATAAGGCGGCTTGGTTGCGGCCAGGTCGGAATCGAAAATTCCTTCGGGCAGATCGGGCCGGATATCCCTGCTCACCAGGTTGACGACTGACCCCATCCCCGATGGCATCGGGGTGAACTCAAAGCCTGTGCGCGTTGGATAGCGTCCCGTCATAAGCATCGCGCGCGAAGGGGCGCAGGTGCCCGTTCCCGAATAGGCCTGCTGAAACAGGGCACCTTGTGCGGCGAGCCTGTCGATATTGGGTGTCGGCACAGCGCCGCCTGCCACACCGCCGCCAAAGGCCGAAATGTCATTGATGCCCAGATCATCGACCAGAATGAAGACGATGTTGGGCGGCCGCTCGCCAATAGGGGCATCGGCTTCAATCGGGCCTTGCTGCCAGTCAATCGCGCGCGGTTTAGCAACCTCGCGCTCGGCACTGTATCCGACGTAGGCGAGGACGAGAGCGCTGCGATTGAGATAGGCTGCAACGCCAAGGGCCAACGCGCCAACAGCGACAATTGCCGTGATCTTTTGCCAGCGTCGCACCTTTATCCCTCCCTCGATAATGTATTGGCATATAGTGTGCCATATCTTGAGTCAAACAGGGGATCGCTGCTTGAAAGCGCAATTGCTCTCAAGAATTGGTGGCTCAAACAGATCTGTCGGGGGATTGTCGCAGGCGACAATCCGATGCCTCGCGGCCTTGCCGCTATTGCCTGTTTAGGCGGATTGCGCGGCTGGCGTTGGCTTTGCAGCGCCTGCAAGCTTGGCGAAAACCCAGCCGCCTATTCCTCCGGCGATGACCTGCGAGAGAAAGCCCATGGCCGAACGGGCACCGCTAATAGGGACGGTCTGGAACTGCATATACATCAGCCCAAGCGTCGCCCCGATCGCTGCCGCCCCGGCGATGGGATAGGCGACAGCTGAAAGGCTCGGCACGAACCGTTTGACCAGCGCTGCGATGAGAAAGCCGAGCAGCAAGGCGACAAGGATGATGACGAGGTAAAGCCCCATGTTCGACACGTCGAACGCGGTCATGTTGAGGCGGTCTGAAAAGCTTACCGGCACGCCGTGCGCGCTCATCACGAATTGCGCATTGGCGATCACGGCAAGCACATAGGTTGCCAACGCGCCAGCGATCAAAGCACCAATCCAGCGAACAAACCGCATCCCAATCTCCCTGTGTCCAAGGCAAGACTAGATGCTTTGCGGGCTGGATCAAGTCTTGGCGATGGAGTGGACAAATGCGCCCCGCGAACGGATAACCGCGCCAATGTTCCAAAGTTTATAGGTCAGGCAATGCAGAAACTTTCACTCACCCTCGCGCTCGCAGCGACTGGATTGCTGCTCGCTTCGTGCTCCAACCAGGGCGCATCGGATGTGGGTGACAAGACCAGCCAGCTTGCGGGCCGGGTTGAAGCAGGTCCTGTGAACTACACGCTGGAGACTGTTGCGCAGGGGCTGGATCACCCATGGTCAATCGCCTTTCTGGAGGACGGAGACATGCTGGTGACGCAGCGGACCGGAAAGCTGCTTCTGATCGGCAAGGACGGGTCGACCCGCACGGTTCGCGACTTCAATGACAATGGTGCGTTTCCCAATGTCCATTTCGGTGCCAGCATTCAGGCCGGTCTGTTCGATGTGGTCCTGCACCCGGCCTTTGAAGAGAATTCGCTCGTCTATATCTCCTATGCGGGCCTACTGGAAAATGGCGAGAACACGCTGTTCCTGATGCGCTTCAAGTATGAAGACGGTGCCTTGAGCCAAGGCGAGCAGCTGTTTGCCGCATCGCCAAGCCGCATTCAGGGCAACCATTATGGTGGGCGCATGATCTTCCTGCCTGATGGGACCTTGATGATGCCGACAGGCGATGCTTTCCATTTCCGTGAAGAAGCACAGAAGCTCGACAATCACTTTGGCAAGATTATCCGCCTCAATGAAGATGGATCAGTTCCGGCTGACAACCCGTTTGTAGACGAGCCCGGTGCCTTGCCGGAAATCTGGTCCTATGGTCACCGCAACCCGCAGGGCATTATCCTTGCCGCCGATGGCCGCGTGCTGGAAAACGAGCATGGCCCGGCAGGAGGCGATGAAATCAACGACATCAAGCGCGGGGCCAATTATGGCTGGCCGACAGTGACTTATGCGCTGGATTATTCAGGCGGGCGGGTTTCCCCGTTTGAAGCGCTTGACGGGACCGAACAATCGCTGGTTCATTTCACGCCTTCAATCGCGCCTTCTGGCTTTGCGCAATATTCAGGCGAAGCCTTTCCCGATTGGCAGGGCGACCTGTTCGTATCGGCATTGGCGCTTCAGCATGTCAGGCATATCGATATGAACGCAGATGGTTCGCTGGGCGAGCAGCGCGAACTGATTGGCGAGCTTGGCGTGCGCTTCAGAGATGTGCGGTCAGGCCCTGATGGCATGCTGTACCTGTTGACCGAAGAACCCGATTCGCAATGCCGCATCTTGCGCGCAGTGCCAAAGGCCGGCGGCTGAAACTGATCGTTCGCGCCGCCTGCATTTGCAGGTCGCTGAGCCAGATTTGAATGCCGTTTGACCCGGCAATCTTTTGCCGCTCGGCAGCTGTTTTCCGTTTCCGATAAGCGGGGCGGCCCGCTCGCTCTCCCATTTGGTGCGGTGCGAGCGATTTCGAGTCCTTGGCACGGTGTTTGCTCTCTCTCCTGCGCCTGATGAACGTGTCAGGCGTCGCAGCGAGAAAGAGCACCATGCGCGTAATGTTTTACCTTCCCGTGGTAACGCCATGGTGGTTCGAAAACATCGTTGTCCACCTGATCCGGCGGCTTGCCCAAGCCCATGAGGTTCACGTCCTTATCGCTCCCATGTGGAGCGGAACGGGCATCGGGCCGCGCCATTTTCACCTGCTTGAAGGGCTCGCTTATGTCCATTGGCATGTGCTCGACGGGGCCGATCACGCTTTGCTCAGAACTGATGCGAGCGATGTTGATGAACTCGCCGAATTTGCAGCTTTCATCAATCCCGATCTCACGCTGTGCCGCAGCGCAGATATCAAGACGCCGCGCCGCTTTCCCGGTGAGGTGCGCTATATCATGGAAGCGGGCGCTCCTCCCTTTGAGACAGGCGCCAACCGCGTCATCCTGACGCACACGCTGTTTGATTATGGCGAGTTGCCCGCCTTTCCTGATGAGCAGGAACAATGGCTCGATGCGCTCGCGGACCAGTTATTTGCTGCAAAACTGCCGCGCTGGGAGTGCGCTGGGCGTGACGAGCTGATGCAAGCGGCAGGCCTTGAGGAGGGCAGGGCGCTGGTGGGGCTTCCGCTCGAATATGAGCATGAGGAAAACTTCTTCTGGCAGCACCTGCCATATCCCGACAATGCGACCTTGATCCGCGAAGTGGCAGCGCAGCTGGATGACGACACCCGATTGCTTGTCACCAATCATCCGCTCAACGATCTGTATGGCGACAACAGCGCTATAGAAGAGACGATCGCAGCGCTTGAAGGCAAGGCTGCGCTTGTCCCACACGAGGCTGTCACTGGATCTGCCACTCACGCCATCGCGCGGCATGCCGATGCCGTTGTGATCGGCAATTCCAAAAGCTGGTGCCTGTGCGCGGTGGCCGGGACGACGGTTATCAGGCTGTCTGATTTTGCCACGGGTGATTGGTTGAACGCTTATGCCAGCATTCCCGATTGGCTGGCCGATCTGGAGGTGGGCAGGCCGCGCCAGCCAGATGCGATCAAGGCCCGGCGCTGGTTCGCCTTTCACATGGTCAACCGCGTGTTCGATCCCGCTGACAGCGATCTTTTGCCTGACGACATTATCGAGCGCGCGCTTAACCCTGTGTCCCCTGCTCGTTGGGAAGCGGCGCTATCGCGCATGATCGCGCCACTGGGAGAAGCGGCATGATCGCCCCTGAAGGGACACACCTGCATGTTTGATCTGGGTGTCATCGTCCCCGTGCGCCGCGGCAGTTCGCGCATCGCCCAGAAATGCGCGCTTCCGTTTGGTGAGGAGACAAGCCTGATCGAATGGAAGCTCAAACAGCTTCTGGCAGTGATCGATGCTGAACGCATTTACCTGTCGAGCGAGGATGAGGGGTTTCTCGAAATAGGCGCCCGGCTTGGCGTGTCGCTGCACCAGCGCGCGCGCCATCTCGCGGTTGGCCACACGGCTCCCTTTCGCGATGTGATCACAGGGATAACCGCTGACATTGCGCATCAGCATATCGCCTGGTGCACAGTGGTGTGCCCGCTTATGCCGCCGCGCGAATATTGCGAGGCCTTCCGCGACTATCACGAACAGGTGATTGGCGGCGCGCACGATTCGCTGCTCGGCGTGTTACCCGAGCAGGAATATGTCTGGTCCAAGCAAGGCCCGCTCAACTACGAGGCATCGCGCAATCACACGATCTCGCAGGACCTGCCGCAATGGTTCAAGGTCACCAACAGCATCTACATGGCGCCGCGCAAACTGGTGCTGGAGCGTGAATATTTCCTGGGTGAAAACCCGTTCCTCAAACCTCTCTCAAAGCTTTCCTCGATCGATATCGACTATCTCGATGACTACCGCTTCGCGCGTGCGCTCTATTCGATTTACGTCGAAGACGGCCTTGGCGAGCTGGCAGAGCACCAACGCATGGATTGGACTCTCGATGAAGCTGCATGACGCCTCCTCCTATCGCTATATCTTCTTTGATTTTGACGGAGTGATCGTCGATTCTGTCGATGCCAAGATCGCTGCCTTTGGTGAACTTTACGACGAGTTCGGACGGGAGGTGCGGCGCAAGGTTGAGGCTTATCAACGTGCTGTTCCGGGCGAAACGCGCTTTGACAAGATCCCGCGTTTTCACCGCGATCTGCTTGGCATTTCGCTGACGCCTTCGCAGGTTGCACAGTGGTGCGACAGGCTTTCAGACATTGTGCTCGATCAGGTGGTGGCGAGCCCGCTTCTGCCTGATGTGGCGCAAATCCTTGGCATGTTGATGCGTCAAGGCACGCCTGCTTTCATCGTGTCAGGCACGCCCGAAGATGAACTTCACCAGATCGTGCAGCGCAAGCGGCTCGATCCCTTCTTCAAATCGGTCCACGGTTCACCCGCCAAGAAAACCGCAATCGTACGCGAGATCATGAGCGGGTTGAGCATCGCGGCTGAGGATTGCCTGTTTATCGGCGATGCCATGACCGACTATGATTGCGCGGCTGAATGCGGGCTGGGATTTCTCGGCTGTGCGCCAGATGGCAAAGGCCCATTCCCGCAAGGTACCCATGTGGTCAGCCGGCTAGGCGAATATTTCTACAGTGCATGCGATGAACGCCAAACGATACAGCTGCTGGCCGAACCCCGCCGAGCTGCGGCTGGCATGCGGTGAGATCGCCATTGGCTGAGACGCGAGTGTAACCTTAGCGCCATTTCAACTGAACCACCCGGGGCAGACACGCTTTCAGGGAGGTTCGTCGGACATGCAGGCCGAACAAATGGACGCGGCGCGAATGGCTACACAGCAATCCGCAGCCCCGCGTGGGTATGGTCGTTTTGCGCTGATATTTGGCGTGCTGTTGATCGCAGCCGAAGGGGTCTTGCGCCTCGTCGGCTGGGCCCAGAGCGAGATTGGCTGGGCGCTGTATGATTTGGGCGCAAGCTTTGAAACCGCCAGTCTTGCCTCGGCGCTTCTCAACGCGGTGTTTTCGCTGATCGCTCTGGTGGCCCTGTTCGCGTTTTTCGAATGGCGCCAAATGGGTTTTACCAATTTTCGCGCACGTTACGCCGAAGGGCTTGTCTATGGATCAACCGCGCTGGTCATCGCGACTGTCCTGCAGGTGATTGCCTTCACCTGGCTTGCACACATTGAGATATCGCCGCTTTTGCGCGCCGATGATCTGGGGCCGTTTCTGTTCCTTTTTCCGATCCTTTACATGCTGGTCATCGGGCTGTTCGAATACTGGCTTCACCGCGCTTTGCACGATGTGCCGATCCTGTGGCGGCTGCATGCGATCCATCACCAGATCGAGGACATGAACGCTGCGCGCAGCTATTCGCACTGGGCGCAGGATGCCTTGTACCTTGCCGTGATCACGATCCCGCTCGTGTTTCTGATCGAAAGCCCGCACGAACATATCGCGCTGCTGACGACGTTCTACCTCGTGTCGAACTATTACATGCACACCGACAATCCGGCGCTCTCATTCCCGCCTGCTTTGCGCCATGTGCTCGCGGATAATGTCTATCACCACTATCACCACTCGCGCCGGATCGAGCATTGGGGGCGCAATTACTGTTCGTTCTTCTCATTCTATGATCGCATCTTTGGCACTCAGCACATGCCCGAGGATGAGACATTCTACCCCACCGGGATCGACGGGTATCGGCCGCTTTCAGGCTGGTTCGATTATCTCACCCGTCCCTTCACGCGCGACGGGGTGAGTGCGCGCGAGCAGTGATTTTTCGCATCGTGCGTAACCTTTTGAGCAAGCTTGGCGAAGTCAGCATGGAATTCAGATTTTCATTCCGATGATGAGAGGGTGATTGATATGAAGATTGCACTGATTTCGGCTGCTGTTGCGGCTATGGCGTTCACCGCAGTCCCGGCAGAAGCATCCGGCTCAGGCTCGGGTTCGCGCGGTGGTATCGGCGGCTATGGCGGTGGCGGTGCAAGCGCCTCGCGGATCTCCGAAGAAGCCCGCCTTGTGCGCCGCGGCCGTTCGCAGGTTCGCCGCCGCATCACATGCAGCAAGTGCGAGTATCACGACCGGCTCGACAACTCGACCGCTGCCGAAGTCGCTCAGGCGGTGCGCAGCGGACGTTTTGAACTGCGCGACGATGATCGGGTTGCGGTCCTGTATTACCTGCGCGATCGCTACGGCGTGTGATCGGGGACCGCACGGTCTTCTGATCGGAAAATCCCATGACGACCCGACCGGCTTCGCCTGCTGACAGCTGGCGGGCGCCAGCCGCTGCGCTGGTGTTCCTTGCCAGCATCAGCGCTCTGGTTGCTCTGAGCCAACAGATCGCGCCGCCGGTTACCATCTATGTCGCAGCACTGGCAGGGGGGAGCGCGCTTGTCTCTCTCTTGCTGTGGCATCCGCAACAGATCAGCGCGCGCACAGTTCTTATCGTTGCCGCGATTGGCCACGGCATCGCGCTGTTTGGTCACGCGGTCTTCGAGGATGATTTCTACCGGTTCCTGTGGGACGGCTGGCGCGTGCTTGAAAGCGGCACGCCCTACGGCATTCCTCCAGAGGATTTTATCGATGACCCGTCGGTTCCACCGGCGATGCGCGATGTCCTCGAATATGTGAATTACCCCTATTATCCGACGATCTACGGCCCGGTGCTGCAGGTGCTGTTTGCCATCACCAGCTTCTTTGCAGGGCCTGATGAGCTTGGTCTTCGCGTGTTGTTTGCGCTGGGCTCGCTCGCGCTGACTGCGCTGGTCCTCAGGCGGCATGAGGGCGGTGTGGCTGCGCTGTTCGCGTGGAACCCGGTTGTTGTTGCCGAAAGCACGCTGCACCTGCACCCTGACATCCTTCTTGCGCTCGCGCTGTTTGCTGGCCTTGTCGCGGGGCGCAGACATCCTGTTATTGCAGGCGTGTTCATTGGCATGGCTGCTGGCGTTAAGATTGTCGCGCTTGCTGCATGGCCCATACTCTTGCGGCTTGCACCGCGCGCTCTGGTTGCAGCGCTTGCGACGATTGCCGCGCTTTACGCGGTGTTCGCGGTGCAGGGACTTGGGACAGGGTTCGATTCCACCGAAACCTTTGCGACGCAGTGGTATTTCAACCCGCTCGCGTTTGAGCCGCTTTTAATCCTGCTTGGTCCGGCCTGGGGCAGGCTCGCCTCGCTTGCGATTGCCGGTGTAATCGTCCTGTGGCTGCATGCCTCTGCCAAGAGCTTTGATCAGGTGCCGCTGGCGGCGATTTTTGGAGTGATCCTGCTCTTCGCCCCGGCGGTGAACGCGTGGTATCTGATGTGGCTGTTGCCCTTCGCGCTCAACCGGCGCGAAATCTGGCCCTATGTCGCAAGCGCTGCTTTGCCGCTGTCTTATCTTACTGGGCTCAATCTTGAGAATTACGCGCTTGACGAATTTGAGGTTCACCCGCTCGCTCACCGGATCGAGTGGTTGGTGATTGGCGTGGCGATCCTGATTGACCTTGTGCGCAGCCGGTTGCGCGCAGCGCGCGACACGGCGCCCGAAAAACCCATCACCTCTCCCCGGGTTTCCGTGGTGATCCCCGCTTTGAATGAAGAAGGATCGGTCGGCAGCGCAGTGCGCGGGATTATCGAGGCCAATCCGCCCGGACTTGCCGAAGTGATCGTTGCCGATAACGGTTCAACCGACGCAACCGCCGCAGAGGCGCAGGCAGCAGGCGCATCCGTCATCGCTCAGCCAGAGCGTGGATATGGCGCTGCCTGTCTCGCTGCTCTTAATGCGGTCGACGCGCACAGCAACATCATCCTGTTCATGGATGCGGACTTGTCCGATGTGCCTGAGGAGGCGGCAAACCTGCTTATGCCGATCATCCGCGGCGAGGCGGATATGGTGATCGGATCGCGCACTCTGGGCAAGGTCGCGAAGGGCGCGATGAGCGCGCCTCAACGCTTTGGCAATTGGCTTGCCCCTGCGCTCGTCCGGGCAATCTGGGGTGTGAAATACACCGATCTTGGCCCGTTCCGCGCGATCACTCGCAGCGCGCTTGACGAGTTGCACATGCGCGACCGGGATTTTGGCTGGACGGTTGAAATGCAGGTGCGCGCGGCAAAACGCCGCCTGCGCGTGACAGAACGTCCTGTCACCTATCGCAAAAGGGTGGGGCAATCGAAGATTTCGGGCACTGTGCGCGGGGTGTTCGCGGCCGGTTGGAAGATCCTTTATGTGATCGCGCGCGAGGCATTTGGCGACTTTGATCGGACAGGCGGGAAGCCTTGCGACAAGCCCGGCCCTCGTTTCGCCGGACAGCCTATGATTGCGGCCAACGACCGGGCATAGACGCGTAACCAATTCGCGCTGCGGCGCGAACAGGTGGCGACACGTAAATGTTGGAGCGTCCGAAAATGACCAAAGCCCTTCTTCGCCCAAACCCGCTTGGCACGCGCCTGTCGCGGCGTTCAATCCTCGCTGCCATTCCGGCGACAGCCGTGCTCGCCGCTTGTGTGCCCGAACCCGGCGGACTTGGTGAGGAAAGCTTTGGATCGAACGAAGGTTCCGATGCAGCCATCGACCATTCGCTGTGGGATGCGATCTTGAAGGAATATGTCGTCGAGGACGAAGGCGGCGTGAACCTTGTCGAATATGAGCGCCTTGGCGAAGAGGCAGGCGATAGCCTTGCAAGCTATCTTGCAGCCCTGCAGGCGGTTTCGATTGAGGAGTTCGGCGCGGATGAACAATTCGCGTTCTGGGCCAACCTCTACAACGCTGCAACAATCGACGTGATCTTGAAGAATTATCCCGTCAACTCGATCCGCGACATAGGGCTTCTGGGCCTTGGCCCTTGGGACGATGAGGTTGTAACGGTCGCTGGCCGCAAGCTGACGCTCAACAATATTGAGCATGACATTCTGCGCCCGGACTGGGGCGATGTGCGCATCCACTATGCGGTCAATTGCGCATCGATCGGGTGTCCAAATCTTGGCAAGGACGCGTTCACCGGATCACGGCTTGACGAACAGCTCGAAGCCGCAGCAAGCGCATATATCAATCACCCGCGCGGCTTTGGTGGAGAGCCAGGACGCATCATCGCCTCGAACATCTACGATTGGTATCAGGTCGACTGGGGATCAGAGCAGGACGTGCTGGATCATGCGCGCGAATATGCTGAGGGGCCAACCGCTCGCCTGCTCGAAGATGCAAGCTCGATCAGCGGGTATGACTATGATTGGTCACTCAATATCGCCTGAGCGCGGATAGTGGATTGAAACTGCTCGCGCCTTGATCCAACACGGCGCCAACCATGCCGATCCAGCCGAGCCTTGTCCTGTTTGCGCGTTATCCGGTCGCCGGCGAGTGCAAGACCCGCCTTATCCCTGCTGTGGGCGCTGAGGGCGCAGCTGCGATCCATCGCAAGCTTGCGGGCCGCACGGCTGATCTGCTGCGTGCGTCGAACTGCCCCTGTGTCATTGCCTATACGGGCGGTGATGCCGCGCAGTTTGAACAATGGCTGGGCGAGGGTTTCGAATTTGTCGAGCAGGTCGAAGGCGATCTGACAGATCGGTTGTGCGCCTTTGTCGACCGTGCGCCGGTGATCTTTTTCGGCGCAGACACGCCTGATCTTGGCCCACATCATATCGCATCGGCGATCAAGGGGCTTGAAAGTCACGAAGTGGTTATTGGCCCTGCCGAAGACGGGGGTTACTACCTTATCGCGATGCGCCGGTCCTTGCCTGAACTGCTCGTTGATATGCCGTGGAGCACTGACGAAGTGCTGCCGGAAACGCTGCGGCGGTTGGAGGCAATGGGGATCGAGCCGCTGCTGCTCGAAACCCTGTCAGATTGCGACAGGCCCGAAGACCTTGCCCGTTGGCCGGATCTGCGCGGATGACTGCGGTTACGATCCTGATGCCGGTTCTCAACGAAGAGGCTGCGCTGCCTGCGACCATTGCCGGCCTGCGCAAGCTGGATCCTGCGCCTGATGAAATCCTGCTGGTCGATGGCGGGAGCGAGGATGCGACGCTGGCTATCGCGAATGAGGCAGGCATTCGCATACTGTCATCACCGCGCAAGGGCCGCGGGGCGCAGATCAATTACGGCGTCAGCAATGCGCAAAGCGAGATCGTGTGCGTTCTGCATGCGGATAGCGAGTTGCCCGTTGATGCAGTGAATGTCATCCGCGAGGCGATGTCGGACAAGCGCACGGCTTTGGCGAGTTTCCTGCCCCGGCTGGTTGGCAAGAATGGCACGCGCTGGGGCACCACATTCCACAATTACATCAAGACCTGGTACGCGCCGCTGATCACGCGGCCGCATCTATTTGTGCGCGGGGTGAGGCTGTTGTTCGGCGATCATGCCATGTTCTTTCGCCGCGAGGATTTCCTGAAAATCGGCGGCTGCGATGAACGCCTCGCGATCATGGAAGAAGCAGGGCTGTGCATCAATTTTGCGCGGCTAGGCCGGACCCGGATCGTCTATCGCTGGGTCGTTACATCCGACCGCCGGATTGCAGCGCTTGGCCGCTGGCGCGCCAATTATGTCTATCTCAAGGTGGGGCTGATGTGGGCGTTCGGCGTGCGTGAAGGCCTTGCCAAACACTATCCCGATATTCGCTGAGCCCCGCATCCGGCACCGCGCGGTTTGATGAAACCGGTTTCCACGCAAAAGGCGATGTGATTGGCAAGGTCTGCCTCATCCATATCGGGCGACTCGATCCCGGTCAGACGCGCAAGGGCGCGCGTTTCGAACTCCGGCGAGCGGGTGAAATAGGACAGGTAAGGTTGAACCAGCCGCTGCATCATGTTGGCAGGTTTTGGTGCGGTCTCGTCTGGCCGCGTTATCTCGGGCGAATTAAGGCCCGGTGTCTCTTTGATCACTGCAAGAAACCGCTCGGTCGCAATGGCTTTGCGCGCCACCAGATGGACGATGTGCGGGCCAGCCTCGTTAGCCAGTGCCAGCGCAACTGTGCCATCGACGACGTGGTCGATTGGCACGAAGTTGAGCGAGGCACCTGTGGCGACCGGTACGTGTTTGATGCGCCCTTCGGCAATCAGCTTGAACGCGGCATAGATCGTGTCGAAACTGCGGATGCGGCCGCTCTTGTGCTCGCCAAGGATGATGCTTGGCCGCGCGATAATCGCATCGGGCCGGATCGCCAGAAGCTCGCCTTCAGCCAGCGCCTTTGAGCGTTCATAGCCATTGGCAAAGCCGCCTTCGGGATCGTGGAGGTGTTCCTCGATCACCCCTTCGAACACCCCGCAGGTGTAAGCGGTGCTGACATGCACGAACCGCGCATCACGAAACAGGGTCGCCAGGTTCTTCGTGCCGCTGACATTCACCGCCTCGAGATCTGCGAAGTCAGCTTCAAACTTCACCAAGGCCGCGCAATGGATCACGCACTGTGTCGCATTGATGAGCGCTGTGAGCATTGCCTCATCAAGCCCTAGGTCAGGCAACGTCACGTCGCCTTTCAGGGTCCGCACTTCGCCATGTGGCGCTATCGTCCCGGTGAACGGGGCGGCGTCCAGCGCGGTCCCGTCATTGCCTCTGATCGCACTGTCGCGGTGCGTCAGGCCAATGACCGAATGGCCGCGGCGGACGAGATCATGCGCAATCGCCCCGCCAAGCAAGCCCGCTGCCCCTGTGAGGAAGACGACCATCGGTCCCGCGCGCCCCGCTCAGCAGCAGGCGACCGCTTCGCTTTCGTCGTGTTCATCGAAAGGCAGGCTGCCACCGCATCCTTCGAAGATGCCGTAATGATGATCGAAATTGCCGATGAATTCGAAATATGGAGAAAAGCGCGTATCAGCGAGCATCTTCCACGAATTTCCGCAGACCGGGAAGACGCGGCCCTTTTCGATCATGTGCTTGTTGTCGAGGGTAAAGACGCGTTCTTCGCCCATCACGCCGCCGCGATAGATCACCGCCTGGCCATAATCCTCACACTCGGGTTCAAGCCCATCGAGCTTGAACAGGCGCGTTGTGGCTGAAAGGAAGCGGATGCCATCAAGCTTTTCTGCAATGGCTGCATCATTGATGGCAAGCGGGCGGTGTGTGACCGTGCGCGGATCGGCAAACCCTGCTTCTTTCGCAAACATCATGAAATCACCCCAATACAGTGCGCCTGACAGGCATTCGCCGTGCAGCACCGGGTCGCTTTGCAGGTCGAGCGGGACGCGGCGGTCGCCATAGACATCGGAGAAATACATCTCGCCGCCTGTTTTGAGCAGCTTGTGAGCAGCGCGGAAAATCCGGCCCTTGTCCGATGCCAGATTGATCACGCAGTTCGAGATAATGATGTCGAAGCTTTCAGGCTCCAGCCCAAGCTCTTCAAGCTCTTCGATATTGCCCTCAACGAAGCTCATATTGCTGGTTTCATAGCAAAAACGATCGCGGTGCCATTCAAGATGCTCGCGCGCGATGGCAAGCTGTTCGGGCGTAACATCCACGCCCACCACTTCGCCTGTTTCGCCCACCAATTGGGCAAGGACATAAGCGTCCTGACCCGATCCCGATCCCAGGTCGAGAATGCGCGCGCCTTCAATCGCGGAAGGCGCCACAAGTCCGCAGCCATAATATCGCGCCTTCACCTCGGGATGAACATTGGCAAGAGCCGCGACAACATGCGGCGGAGGCATGTCAGCCATCGTGCAAGCATCGGTTCGCAGGTCATCTGAACCTTGAAGAACCTGTCCGTAATACTCTTGGCTGTTTTGCAAATTCATTCGTGTCCTCCGGGCATGTAAGAAGCGGGTTCAACGGGATTCGCAAAAGTGCGACGATCCGTTACATAGCAGCGCCGCGAGACTTGTAACCAACCGATATCAGGGGACGAACGCAGGACATGGAATCAGAAGTCTCACCGTTCGTCTTGCGCGATGTTTCCCCGATTGATCCGGGCAAGTTTTCAGACCCGGCGCGCACCGCAAAGGGCGAAGACCGGGCGAGGGTGGCGCTCGAAGGGCTTGAAACTCTGTGGTTCAACACAGGCACCTTGTGCAATCTTGCCTGCAAGTCGTGCTATATCGAAAGCTCGCCGCGTAACGACGCGCTGGTCTACATCACTCTTGATGAGGTTCGCGCCTATCTTGATGAGATTGCGCGCGACAATCTGCCGACCCGCGAAATTGCCTTTACTGGCGGCGAACCGTTCATGAACCCGGACATGATCGCGATCCTTGAGCTGTGCCTTGCACGCGGGTTTGACGTGCTGGTTTTGTCGAATGCGATGCGCCCGATGCGCCGGTTTGAGCAGCAATTGCTTAACCTCGCACCGCGCGAAAAGCTCACCATCCGCGTCAGCCTCGATCATTATACCAAGGCGGTGCACGAAGCGGAGCGCGGTCTAAGCTGGGACAAGGCTATCGATGGCCTGCGCTGGCTTGCTGACAAGGGCTTCAACATCGCTGTCGCAGGGCGTCACCTCGAAACCGAAACGGACGATGATGCGCGTCGGGGTTTTGCCGCTTTGTTCGCGCAAATCGGCATTCCGATTGATGTCAGCGATCCGTCGCAAATGGTGCTGTTTCCCGAAATGGACGAAACCGCCGACATTCCCGAAATCACCACCGCGTGCTGGGATATTCTCGACGTCAAACCTCAGTCGATGATGTGCGCGTCAAGCCGGATGGTGGTGAAGCGCAAGGGCGAGGCAACGCCGCGTGTCGCAGCCTGCACTTTACTGCCTTATCAGCCGGATTTTGACCTTGGCGAAACGCTGGAAGAGGCGTCACGCGACGTGTCGCTCAACCACCCGCACTGCGCCCGGTTCTGCGTGCTTGGCGGAGCGAGTTGCAGCGCCTGATAGCGATCCATCTCGGGGTTCTTGGCCGAGACATTCTGCGACAATCGGAACATTGCTGGCGCTGAAGAGTTGTTCTACGAAACCTATTTCCGGGGTCGCGGATCGGGTCGCGGCTCTGCCTGTCACATATCGGTTGGAAGGGTGACCGCTCAGGCAATGCAAGTGTCCGTTTCCAGTTTGAAAAGGTCAGTCGCCCTCGTAGCCCTCGCGCTGGTTCTGCCGGGCTGCATCTCGATGGCTCCTGATGCTGAGACACCGGCGATCGTCGCGGACATTCCTGAAGAGTTTGCGCAAGATCAAAGCTCGGGTGGCTATGCGCCTGCGAGATGGTGGGCCGCATTTGAAGACCCTGTGCTTGATGTTCTTGTCGGCGAAGCGCTCGCTCGCAATCTCGACATTGCAGAGGCCGCCGGTCGGCTCGAACAGGCAAGCGCGCAGGCCCGCATCTCGCGCGCTGCCCTGTTTCCGGCGATCAGCGCATCGGGCGATGGCAGCTTCTCAAGCTCTCCCGTCGATGGGCTAGCCTTCGGAGATATCGCAGGCGGGGTGATCGACCGGATCGAGAATGAGAACTACACGCTCAGCCTTGGTGCATCCTATGAACTCGACCTGTTCGGACGCGCGCGCAATGATCTTCGCGCGGCGCAACAGGATGCTGCTGCCAGCGCGTATGACCTGCAAACCGTTCAGCTGTCGGCGACTGCCGAGACGATCTCTGCCTATTTCGATCTGGTAGATACGCGGCGGCAGATAGAATTGCTCAAACTGACCGATGACGTGGTCAGCGACAGGGCCGCACGCAGCGAGGACCGGTTCGAGCGTGGGCTGATCGAGAGTTTCGAACTCTATCAGGTGCGTCAGGACCTGCGATCGACACAGGCGAGCATTCCTCAACTGGAAAGCGCCGAAGTGGCCGCACGCTCGCGGTTGGCGTTGGTGCTTGGCATGTATCCGCAGCAGCTTGATGAGCATCTTTCAGCCGAGCTTAAACCGCGATTGGTGTTCGCCGATATTCCGGCGGGGTTGCCAATTGACCTGTTAGCCCAGCGCCCTGATGTGGCAGCTGCATGGGCGAGACTTGAAGCCGCACGTTACCGCATTGGCGCGCGCAAGGCAGAACGTTTTCCCCAGCTCAGCCTGTCCGGTTCTATCGGAACGCAAGGCGGCAATATCAGCGCAGCATTTGATCCAGCAGACAATTGGGCAGCCTCGCTTGCTGCATCAATCGTCGCGCCGATCTTTGATGCAGGACGCATTTCAGCAAATATCCGCAGCGCCCGTGCGGTTCACGATCAACAGGCCGCTGCCTATGCGCGCACCGTTCTGTCCGCTTATGGCGAAGCGGAAGCGGCGATTGCGGATTACAGCGAGCAACGCCGCCGCTATCGCCTGATCTTTGAACAGCTCGTCACAGCGCGTGCCTCGCTCGACCTACAAAGCCGCCGGTTCGAGGCAGGGGTCGGCGAATACACCGCTTATCTCGATGCGCTTCGCACGGTTTATCAGGTTGAAAGTTCGCTCTCTTCAGCCGCGCGTGACACTGCGCTTGCTCGGCTGGGCGTGCACCGCGCTCTGGGCGGAGACTGGAGCGGCACGCAAACCAACACCGCAAACGGAGGAACGCCTTGAGCCGACAACTCATCTGGTCGCTGGGATTGATCGGAGGCGCGGTGTTGATCGCTGCGCTGATGATTCTGCTTCGCCCGGCTCCTGCAGAAGAGGAGCGGGCAGAGATCGCGCCGCTGGTTGAAACAGTCGCGTTCGAGGCGAGTTCGGGCGAGATCCCTGTGATCGGGTCAGGAACGGTGCAGGCCCGCGATGAAGTGACAGTGACGGTTCAGGTGTCAGGCCGTCTCACATACATCCACCCCGCATTTCGCGAAGGCGGGATCGTGCAATCGGGCGCCACGCTGCTGCGCATTGATGAGACCGATTATCGCAACGATGTACGGATTGCTGAGGCGGATGTCGCGGCGCAAGACGTTGCTGTGCTGCAAGCCGAGCAAGAGGTTGAAATCGCGCGCGATGAGCTTGCCCGGTTTGCGCAGCGCGGTGCGCAGGGCGGCGTGGATACAAGCACAGCTATTCTCCCGCCGCGTAGTCTGGAAACCGGCGGAGAGGCCAATCTATCGAGCAGCAATGCGGATATGCCCGACACACAGACCGCCCCCGGCCTCGCCACGCGTGAGCCGCAATTGCGCTCTGCCCAGGCCGCACGAGAGCGGGCTGCCGCGGGGCTTGCCGATGCCGAGCTGTTCCTCAGCCGAACCCGTGTGCGTTCCCCTTTTCGCGGGCTGGTGAGATCGGCGGATGCGGTTGTCGGGTCGCTGGTTCAACCGGGGCAGGTGCTCGGCTCGATCGTTTCAACTTCGTCATATGAGGTGCGCGTTTCGCTCACCGCTGATGAGGCCGCGCTCATTCCTGGCCTGCTCGAAGGCAATCGCAGCCGCATCCCGGCCAACGTCACTTTCGAATATGGCGGGCAGACCTATCGCTGGCCGGCCTATGTCGACCGCGCCAACGCCATCCTCGATGCAGCGACCCGCAATATCGAGGTGTTCCTGCGCGTGCCTGCACCGCTTTCAGGCGGGGTTCCTGTGAGCGGGGAAGAGGATGGGGGCGAGGTTCCTCCGCTCTTGCTCGGCGCTTTCGTGAGCGCTCAGATCACGGGGGCGAGCGTTGAGCCCTATGCGGTGGTTCCTGCGCTTGCCGTCAGGCCGGGCAATCAGATCTGGGTGGTGCGGGGGGAGACCTTGTCGATCCTGCCGGTCAGAGTGATCCAGCGCACCGACGAACTCGCCTATGTCACTACGCCAAGCCTCGGTGAAGGTGGTCAGATTGTCGTCAGCAGCCTAAGGGCGCCAATTGATGGCATGGCGGTCCGGCTGGCAGGCCCGGCAAGCGAATGAGCGACGACCAGCCCGAACGCGCGCGGGATCGCACCGGGGTGATCGCCTTTATGGCGCGCAACGGGGTTGCGGCCAACCTGCTGATGATCTTCATGCTGGTCGCTGGCATCATCTCTTATGGACGGATCGTTCAGGAAGTCTTTCCCGAAAGCAGCCTCGACACGATTTCGGTCAGTGTTTCCTATCCCGGCGCAACGCCTGCCGAGATCGAACAATCGATCCTTCAGCGGATCGAGGAAGCGGTTGAGGCGGTCGAAGGGGTCGACAAGATCCGTTCGGTCGCTCGCGAGGGGCTGGGCACGGTCAATATCGAGATGGAATCGGGCAGCAATATCTCGGACGCGCTCAACGAGGTGAAGTCCGAGGTCGACCAGCTCCAGACCTTGCCTGCCGATGCCGATGAACCTGATATTCGCGAGCTCACAAACCGTCAGGTCGTGCTGCGCATCGCGCTGTTCGGCGATGTGGGTGAGCGGCAATTGAAGGAAAGCGCGTATGCGCTTGAGGACATGATCGGTGAGTTACCGGAGGTCAGCTATGTCCAAACCAGTTCGGTGCGCGATTATCAGATCCTGATCGACGTCCCTCAGGACCAGCTGCGGGCGCTCGGACTGTCGCTTCCCCAGGTCTCGCAGATCGTGAGTGAAAGCAGCCTCGATAGCTCGGCCGGATCGGTCGACACCGCGACCGAAGAAGTGCGCGTGCGCACCGTGGGGCAGAACTACACGCAGAGCGATTTTGAAGACATCATCCTTGTCACCAGCAATGAAGGCGATCTGCTGCGATTGGGCGATGTCGCGAGCGTCAATGATGGCTTTGAAGATTCAGATCTGATCGCGAAGTTCAACGATCAACCGGTTGCCTTTGTCGATGTCTATCGCACCAGCGATGAACGCGTTCTTGACGTTGCTGATGCGGTCAAGGCGATGCTGGAGGCAAAGTATAACCCCCCGCAAGGCGTTGGCTATGCGGTGTGGAACGACAATTCCGAGCTCCTGCGCGACAGGCTCAGCCTGCTGCTGCGCAATGCGGCGATCGGTCTTGTCCTTGTTCTCGTCTCGCTCACGCTCTTTCTGGATCTGCGGCTGGCTTTCTGGACCGCCGCGGGCATTGGGGCGACCTTTACCGGCGCGATCTTCCTGCTCGAATGGGCAGGGTCGAGCATCAATATGTTCTCGCTGTTTGGCTTTATCCTTGCGCTCGGCCTTGTGGTTGATGACGCGGTGGTCGTGGGCGAGAATGTCTATGCCGAACGCGAAGGCGGGCGAAGCGGGCTTGGCGCTGCGATTGCCGGGACCCAGCGGGTCAAGGTGCCAGTGATCTTCGCGGTTCTCACGACGCTGACATCGGTCATGCCGTTGCTTGCTGTGGGCGGCACGATCGGCAAGGTCGTGCTTGATGTTCCAATCGTGATGGTCGCCGTGCTTGCGCTGTCGCTGGTCGAAGCGCTGCTGGTTTTGCCGCACCACCTATCCAGCTTGCCGGCCGCTGGCACACATGCGGCAAATGCAGTCACGCGCTTCTTCGAGCGGGTTCAGAACGCGGTTGATCGCCGGTTCAAGGCATTTGTCGAAGGGCCGCTCGACCGCGCGCTGCGATTTTCGGTCAGATTTCCGTTCATTGTCCTTTCGGGCGCGGTTGCGCTGTTGATCGTGATGGTATCGCTGCTTCCCGCGGGCGTGATCAAATTCAGCTTCTTCCCTGATATCGAAGGCGATGTCGTCACGGCCTCGGTTGAACTGCCTGCTGGCTCCACGATTGAGAGCACGTCTGCCTATGCGCAGCGGATTGAGGAAGCCGGGGATCGCGCGCTGGCACGCTTCGCGCCAGCTGGAGAGACCGACAAGACCCCTGATTTCGTCGAAGCGATCTACACAACGATTGGCACACGGCCGATTGATTCAGGACCGGGCGGTCAGGAAGACCAGCTTGGCTCGAACATTGCTGCGGTCCAGATTGCGCTCAAGACCGGCAGCGACAGGCCAGTGGGCGCGTTTGATATCGAGGAGGCATGGCGCGAGGAACTGGGCGAGCTGACCGGAGTCAAATCCTTTGCGATCACCTCTGACGAATTGTCATTTGGTGCAGCGGTCAACGTTCAGCTCTTCGATGAAAACCAGGCGGTGCTCGACGCTGCGCGGGTGCGGGTCATGAACGAGATCGCTCGCATCAGCGGCGTGTTCGACATTGAAAGCGATCAGGACGCGGGGATGCGCGAGATCGAGCTGCGGCTCAAACCATCAGCCCGGACCTTGGGCGTCACCTTGCAGGACGTCGCATCACAGGTGCGCGCCTCGTTCTTCGGGTCAGAAGCGCTTCGCGTTCAGCGCGGACGCGAGGATGTGCGTGTCTATGTTCGCTTGCCTGAGGATGAGCGCAATTCGGTTGCCGATATCGAGCAGCTGCGGGTCCAGGTGCCCGGCGGGTTTACCTCGCTCGGCGCGATTGCCGAGGCAAGCTTTACCTCCGCCCCGGCCCAGATACGCCGCGAAAACGGACGGCGCGCAGTGACGATCTCGGCTGACGTGAACGAGGACGTCGTGACCGGTCAGGAAGCGACCCGGCTGATCGAAACCGAGATCCTGCCTGCAATCCTCGCCGATTTTCCAACCCTGCAATACAAGTTCGGCGGGCAGCAGGAAGAACAGCTTGAAAGCTTCAGCGATCTGGGTGCCGCCTTCCTGCTTGCTCTGGTGGCGATTTACGCGCTGCTCGCGATCCCGTTCAAATCCTACACCCAGCCCATGGTTATCATGGCAGCGATCCCGTTCGGCCTGATTGGCGCCCTGTTTGGCCATGTGGTGCTGGGCATATCGCTGGGACTGCTGTCGGTCTTCGGCATTGTCGCTTTGTCTGGGGTCATCATCAACGGGTCGCTGGTGATGATCGACTTCTTCAACGAACGCATAGAGCAGGGGATGGGCGAGGATGAAGCCATCCTTGATGCGGCCAAAAGCCGTTTCCGCCCGATCATGCTGACCGCAGTGACGACCTTCCTTGGCGTTGCGCCGATAACGTTTGAGACAAGCAGGCAAGCCCAATTCCTGATCCCGATGTCGGCAAGCCTTGGGTTTGGCGTGCTTATTGGCACGGGCCTGTTGATGCTGGTGATCCCGTCTCTTGTCGTGCTGCATGTGAGAGCACGCAGGCGCGTTGCTGCCGCGTTTGGCGGCGCTAGCTGACTTTCAGAGCAAGAACATTGTGATCGCCAAGGCGCGCATAGGCGATGTCTTCTCCCCAGGCACGCACGATCGCAAGGCCGATGCCGCCGCCAGTGTTGGGATTTGGGTTCTTGAACGAGGGCGCATCGGCAGGATCAAACGATTCGCCGTCATCTTCAAACTCGAGCGCTACCCCGCCGCCAAACTCTTCAAGCGTGAACCACAAGGCGATGTCGCGATTTGCTCCGCCATGACGCAGCGAATTGGACACAAGCTCTTCAACGATAATCGCAAGCTTGACCCGCACCTGCTTTTCAAGCTCGGCATCTGCAGCAAAATCGCGCGTGAAATCATTCGCCTTGAGGATCGCAGGGCGAGGATCGCGGCCTTTCGCAACGAAGGCAGAAAATCGTCTCCTTTGATCCATGATTGTATGCTAACACAGACTCCAATGGAGGGAACACATGCAAAAGATTTGGCTATTGATTGCCGCCGTATTCGCGTTGGTGGCGACGCCCGCTTTGGCGAACCAAGCAGCAGAAACCCGGTCTGAGATTGGCCGGATAAAGAACGTCACCCCGACCGGTGTCAACATCATTAGCAGGGTGAACGGGACGCGTCCTGCGCGTTCTGGATTGCGGCTCTACGAGGGCGATATCGTGGAAACCTCCGCACGTGGCCGGGTTGGGATCACTCTGACTGACGACACGCGCATCTCGATTGCCGAAGACACCCGCATGATCATCTCTGCCTATCGTTTCAATCGCAAGGACGTTGCTGATCGCACGAACGGCTCTGACATGACCGTTGAACGCGGCGCAGTCGGCGTTGATTCAGGAAACCTCTCGCGGTCTGGCAATATGCGTTTCCACACGCCGAACTCGACCCTTGGCGTTCGAGGCACCACGTTCGTAATCGAGGTTGATGCGTGATGCGCGGGCTTCTGGCGCTGGGGGGCGCGCTGGCATTGGCAGGATGTGCAGCCAACGAACGGGTAACATTGCTTGCCCCGGTTCAAGCTGAGAAGATTGCGAACAATGATCGCGGGTCGTTGGTTGTCGAAGATGAAGCTGGCGGGACCCTTGCAGTCATTGATGGTGAGAACCAGCAGGCGCGCCTTCGTGGAAGGACGCGCGCGCCCCAATTGGCCACGCTGCCAGAGACCGATCAACGGCACATTGATATCGTGAACAATTTTCCACCGGCCGTGGGCACCATTGCTGTGCCGTTCGAAGTGGTGGGAAGCATGGTGCTCAGCGAGGAACAGAAGACCAAGGTTGCTGACGACCTAAGGCGAGCGCTGCAGGGGCGGCCCGCTCCACAAATCGAGGTGATTGGCCACACCGATTCAGACGGCGGATCAGCCAGAAATTTCGAGATTTCGCAGCAGCGCGCAGAGTTTGTGGCAGGCATTCTGAGAGAACTTGGCTTTGAGATCGATCCAGCTGATGTTCTGGGCCGAGGAGAGGTTCTCGCCAACAGCAATCTTGGCGATGGTGTCAGTGATGTCGCTTATCGCCGCGCGGATGTGATTATCCGCTAGCCCTTTGGTTGGGACTGTCGGAGCCGGGGTGGATTACTTCTCGCCCCGGTACCGCAAGGCAAGAATTGTAAGGTCGTCCGCAGGATCGGCCTTGCCCTCAAACAGCGTGATAGTCTCTTCGAGGTAATTTACCCTCGCAACTGCGCTAGCTTCTGACTGCGCCTTGAGAGCTTCGATCACGCGATCAAATCCGAACTGGATGTCCTGTTCGTTGACCGCGTCGGTCGCGCCGTCGGAAATCATGACGAGTGTATCGCCAGCATTCAGCTGAGCGGTCTCAACCTGATAGGGAAACCCTTCAAAGGAACGCAGCCTTGGGCCGCCGCGCAACGCTACCAATCCTACTTCGCCATCTTTCTGAACGAGCACCGGGTTTTCGTGCCCGGCATTGACCATCTCGACCTTGCCAGAAGTGCAGTCGATCAACCCGACGAGCAAAGTGAGATCCATCTCCTCGTCCTCTTCGCCGCTGAGCTCGTCATTGAGAGCCATGACAGCCTTGTCGAGCTGCGTACCAAAGGACAGAAACTTGCCCTTTGCAGCTGTCTTCGAGAACGCCATGAACAAGGCAGCCCTCAATCCCTTGCCACTGACATCGCCAACCATGAACAGAAGCTTGTCATTCTCAAGTTCGAAGGCGTCATAAAAGTCGCCGCCCACCGATTTCGCAGGGCGAAGGCTTGCGGCGATCTCCGTTCGCTCACCCAGTTCGGCGAGCCGGGCAGAGCTTGGAACCATACGCAATTGCAGCTCGCGCGCATTGGCCTCTTCCTTTTTCTGCTCGGCTTCCCTGATTTGCTGTCGGACCACTTCTTGAAGCGCCAGCCGCAAGACAGCGAGCAACAGCCCAAACCCTGCAAACAGGCCGACGAGAAGCGGTCGAGCCGGGTCAAAAAGGAGATTGGCCTGCGAGTACGCGACAAGGGATGCGATCGGCGCTGCCAATGCAATGCCGGCAGCAGGCAGCAACAACCAGTATTTGAAGGTCACAGCTGTCGCCAGCAGTAGCGCAAGCAGCACCACCGCCACAGCCACTTCCAACCCCTTGGACCAAGCCGGATAAGCGAGCCATTCGCGTTTAAGGATCGCATCAACGGCTTGCGCCTGCACGAGAGCGCCCAGCACCTCGTTGCCATGCGGTGTGGCAACAATGTCTCCGGTTCCCGTCGCGCCAACGCCGAGCACGACGACTTTCCCCGCAAGCTTTTCGGGCGCGACCCGGCCTTCGAGCACATCGATTGCTGCGAAGTAGGGTTGAGGAGGCCCCATCTTGAATTGAAGATTGCCGTTCGCGTCGGAGGGAATGGCATCATCATCAAGCATCAGATATTGGCCATCCCACCGCAGTTCTTCAGCCTTGCGCTTTACCTTGGCGAGCTCAA
The DNA here is from genome assembly GCA_964443505.1 of uncultured Porphyrobacter sp. Lineage (GTDB taxonomy): Bacteria > Pseudomonadota > Alphaproteobacteria > Sphingomonadales > Sphingomonadaceae > Erythrobacter. Next base: position 34,159 of record CAYUCZ010000010.1, read on the forward strand.
CCGCAAATCCGGATTCGAGCGTCGATCCCGACCAGACTGACAGCGGTACCCGGCGCACGACACCATCAGCATCAGGCCTGCCATTCACGAGTCCATGCGAGAAGGCGGCATCCTCGAATGCGGGGATGGAACTGATAACCTCGTCGATCCGGAAAGTGTGCTCAGGCGGCTCTCCCTCGATAAAATCATAGGTCAGCAGGTTCGCATCTGAGCCGCCCTCGCGCGCCGCGACACGGGCCATGACCGTTGGGGAATCGCGCCGCGCGATAATCTCTGCGAGCACCAGATCCATGCTCGGCAAGCCAATGATATTCGCTCGGGTCTGAGGGTCCAGCTCATCAGCAAGATACACCTCGGCAAACGCTTCTGGGCGCAAGGGATCTTCATCTGTAAAGAATACGTCGACACCGATCGCGGCTGGTTTTGCTTGTGATATCCGGTCGATCAGTTGCGCCATGTGATAACGCAGCCACGGCCATTGGCCTTTTGCGGCAACGCTATCATCGTCAATCATCACGACGACGACCTCATCAGAGGCAATCGCGCGGGCATCCACGCGTTGCCAGGTGTCGAACACCAGCCTTCGTTCGGCGTCCTGTGCGACCCATGTGAACAGCGCGCCTATCAACGCGCCAACGATCACCGCGAGAACTGCGAGCCGCCGGTCCGCGTCGATTGCGTTGGCGGCAGACTTAGAGCTGGACACAGAGCCCGTCATACGAGCACAGCACTTCAAGCTCGTTTTCGTTGCGGGTCAGTTCTTCGTAGCGGATGGTCTCGCCGTGCATTCGCTGGATGTCGGCGTCGCTGTATGTCGGTTCGTGGTGGAACAGGGCGAGCCTTTTCGCGCCCGCTTCGTGACACAGATCAACCGCGACAATGTTGGATGAATGGCCCCAGTCCTCTTTCATGGAGACACTGTCAGCCAGCGAATACATTGTGTCAGCGATCACGAGGTCAGCGCCGGACATGAAATCAGCCATGGCCGATTCTTCGTCCATCTTGTCGATCTTGTACTCTGCATCAGTCGAATAGATCGCTGTGCGACCTTCGGCATCGCGGAAGCGGTACCCATAGCTTGCGTGACTGTGTTCCTGCTGGATCAGGCCAACCGATAGCTCACCGATCTGGTATTCGGTGCCTGGCACAAGAGTGCGGAATTCTATGTCAGCCTTGAGCCACTCGAACGGAACCGGGAACGAGATCTCTTCCTGCTGGCGGCGCAGCGCCTCTTCGGCATCGCTATGCCCGGCATGGATGATGACCTTGGCCCCGTCCACGAATGCGGGAACGAAGAAGGGGAACCCCATGATGTGGTCCCAATGAAGGTGCGAGAGGAAGAAGTGCCATTCCTTGGGGCGGTTGCCATCCGACAGACGGCGCAAAGTGTCGAGACCAAGCTCGCGAAGACCCGAACCCATGTCGCACACGACGAAAGCACCTTTGCCAGCGTCAACTTCGACACAGCTGGTCGCGCCGCCATAACCCTGACCTACGGCAAATTCGAGTTCGCAATTGGCAAAGTCGAGTGCAGCCTGTTTGTCAGCAAAGGTCTTGCCATTGGCGTGGAGCAGGGCGTCTGCGACTTTGTCGGCAATCGTAGAAGCATGCGGCGCCACAGGTAGCGACCCGCGCGTTCCCCAAAACCGGACCTGCATACTTCCCCCCCAATAGTAAGCTAATTCCCGATCGCGTCCTCAATCGTGTCTGCTACACGAAAAACCATATCATAGCGGCTGATTGCAAGGATTTCCCGCATGGCATCGTTTGGCCGGGCGAGAACGATTGTCGTATCGCTCTCCTGGCCTGCGCGCTGGGCGAGGGTAAGCGCGCGAAGTCCACGCGAGGACATATATTCAATTCCACCAAGATCGAGCACGGCATTGGCCGGTGCGCTTTGCACTTGCTCGATCAGCGTGGTCTTGAATTCCTCGGCGGTTGATTCGTCGACCTTGCCGCTAGGCGCGATGCGCCGGGCGTTGCCACGGTCCTCGATTTCCCAATCCAGTTTTGCGCCACTCATAAGCGATGCATAGCGCGGGATTACAGGAATGCCAAATGCTGAACGGCCACTCGATTGCGAATGGTCGTAAGCACCAAGAACGGGCGCGATCTCGATCAAATTCTGCACGGTATTTGCTACCTTTTTCCGGCATAGTACGCGACCGGTATACTCAAGCACGAGAAGGTGAATTTTTCCCTATCTTGCGGCTAACTGCGGCTTCCACGCAATTGCCGGTTAACCCAGTGCCATGTCCCTTCGTGCAAATGACTCTTGTAAGAACACGGCAGCTTAGCGTTTTCCCGCTGCATTTGAGCCTCGAACCCTTGTTTTCGAGATTGAACACGGTATCAAGTCGCCAACAAACGGGTCGCCCGAAGCGAGGTCGGTAGAAGCGTCACAGATTCGCATCCGACCAGATTCGAGAGAGTTTCGGAGCGCAGTGGGGCTCTGCTGCGCTCTATGCGTACAGCAGGGCAAAGATGGGGGCACGTTTGTCTAGGCTTTATCAATTGTCGAAATGCGTCCAGCGTCCGGCGGAAACCTGTCGCGGACCTGCCAAAGGCGTGTTCAGCGCCATGAGTGTTCAAGGAGTGAGCGCATCGGCTCTCGCTTTGGCGGCAATGGCACTGGTGCCCACGGATACAGTGCAGGCGCAAGCTGGTGCCCAGCTTCCTCCGCAAATCAGCCCGCCACAGCGCAGCCAGCTTACCCCGCCAGAGATGCAGCGTCCCGAACGCAGCGTCACTCTGACCATTGATGGCGATATGGAGCGTACGCCCTGCGTGCTCGACCGGGCAGAATACGCTGATATCACGCTGACCTTGTCAGGCGCGGAGTTCGGCGGTCTGGATCGGGTGCCGGGCCTTTCGCTCGACGATGCCTATGAAGGCTATCTCAACCGCGAACTGCCGCTTGGTGTCTTGTGCGATATTCGGGCACGAGCCAACTCGATCCTGCGCTCCCAGGGTTATCTCGCGACAGTTGAAATCCCTGAACAGAATCTCAGCGACGGTGTGGCTGATTTCGGCGTTGTCTTCGGCCGGTTGACCGGCGTGCGTGTGCGCGGCGATGCCGGGCCATCCGAAGCGGTGGTTGCCGCCTATCTTGAAAAGCTGACCGATCAGCCGGTCTTCAACACGCAGGATGCTGAACGCTACCTGCTGCTTGCAGATGATCTTCCGGGCGTGGATGTTCGTCTGTCGCTGCGGCCAGCCGCTGGCGGCGAGCCGGGCGATCTTCTTGGTGAAATCGCTGTCGTGCGCCAACGCGGTATTGTTGACCTTAACGTGCAGAACTTCGGGTCAAGCGCAATTGGCCGTTTCGGCGGTCTGGTGCGCGGTGAGATTTACGATCTGACCGGGCTTGGCGATCGTACGTCGGCTGCGGTGTTCTCCACGCTCGAGTTTACCGAACAGCAGACTTACCAGATCGGCCATGATTTTGCGGTCGGCGGCGAAGGTTGGCGGCTTGGCGCCAATCTGACTTACAGTGAGACGCGCCCTGACGTGGGTGCGGGGATCGATCTGGAATCGGAAACGCTGCTCGCGGGCATATTTGCCTCCTATCCGATCAAGCGTTCACGCAAGGAAAGCATTTTCCTGTCAGGCGGCTTTGACCTTGTTAATCAGGAAGTCGAGTTCAACGATCTGCCATTGTCGGTTGATCGGGTGCGAACGATCTACATCCGCTTTGATGGCGAGCGCACCGATGAGCGCAGCGTCCAGCGCATTGGCGGCTACACTCCGTTTGAGCCCAAGTGGCGCTATCGCTGGGGTTTCGAAATCCGCAAGGGTATCGACATTCTTGAAACCAGCCCGGATTGCCGGGATGCATTGTTCTCATGCCTGACAGGCGGATCGATCGCACCGAGCCGCCTGTTCGCCGATCCCGAGCCGATCCTTGCCCGATATGACGGCGCGGTTGAGTTTCGCCCTGATCCGCTAATCACCTTCTCGCTTGAGACGATGGCTCAGTATTCCGACGATCCGCTGCCCGCGTTTGAAGAATTTGCTGCTGGCAGTTTCTCTATCGGGCGCGGATATGATCCGGGCGCTGTGCTTGGCGACAGCGGTATCTCTGCTGCACTGGAAGCGCGCTATGGCACTCTTTCGCCTGCCGATCCCGAAGCGATCGCGTGGCAGCCTTATGTCTTTACCGATGTGGCTTTCGCCTGGAACGAGGATCCAGACCGCAGACCAACCAATCCCGACCGGCTGTGGTCAGCGGGTGGCGGTGTGCGCGCCGTGTGGGGTTCCAAACTGCAAGCCGATGCATTTGTCGCGGTCCCGCTTGAGCGGCCCGAACAGGCGCTGGATCGCGGAGACGTGCGCTTCATGTTCTCTGTGACCGCCCGACTTTTCCCGTGGAGATACTAAGATGGCTCGTGTGAACCACAACCGCTCGCAATTGATGCTTGGCTGCGGCTCTGCGGCCTTGGCAGCTGGTCTTATGGCCGTCCCGCACGATGCCTCCGCGCAAGCGATCCAGGCGAGCGAGACGATCGTCTCGGGCTCGGCAACCCGCATTTTCACGGGCTCGAACAGCGAAGTGATCGAAGTCGCTTCGCAAACGGCGGTGATCGACTGGACGCCATTTGAGGACGGGCAGGGCAACGCTCTCGATTTCCTGCCTAATGGCAATGACGTCACCTTCCAGAACTCGCCGCTCAGCGGTGATTTCGCAGTTCTGAACCGCATCCTTCCCTCGACCAATGGCAATGTCATTGTGTTTGACGGGACAGTGATTTCGCAACTGGTGGACGGGCAGGGCCTTCCGCAAGGGCCAGGCGGGACAGTTGCGTTCTATTCGCCGACGGGGCTTCTTATCGGCAGCAACGCCGTGTTCGACGTTGGCAATCTTATCCTGACGACGCTCGACATTGATCTTGCCAGCTTTGACGATTTTGCGATCAATGGCGGCCAGCTGATCATGGGCGCAAGCCCGACAACCGCGTCGATCCAAATCAATCCTGGCGCCTCGATCATTGCGAGCGCGGAGAACTCCTATTTTGCTGTCACGGCTGCCGAAATCCAGATGCTCGGCACGTCCGACATCAACGGCTCGCAAGCCTATGTGGCTGGCGAGGCGGTCAACCTCACCGTGTCCAACGGCCTGTTCGACATCCAGATTCCGGTTGGAACCACAGTCCAGAACGCGATCGTATTTGATGGCGATGTTGGCGGCCCGTCGAGCACTGGTGTCACCGGTGACAACCACCTGATCTACGCAGTTGCAGCGGCTCAGACTGATCCGATCAGCTTGATTTTCCGCGGCAATCTCGGCTTCCAGCCAGCCGCGAGCGCGGGCATCGTAAACGGCGAAATCATCCTTTCGGCCAATTACGAAGTCAGCGGCCGTTCGGTTGACGGCGGCAGTGTTGACGGCGGGATCAATCAGCTTTTCGACGGCAATTCTGCGGTCACCGATATCGCCGGCAGCATCTTCCTTGAAGGGTTTAACGCGACCAGCACCTTGCTCGCTATCGCGAATGAGGAAGTGCAGGCAAGTTCCGACACCGCGAACAGTTCGGTTGACGGCGATCTCCTGATGATCGGTCGCAATTTTTCCGAGCTGACCGCTGCGGGCGGCTTTGACTTCAACATCACCGGCAATGTGCTCGTGTCAGCACGCGACAATGGCGGTCTGTTCTTTGATCCCTTCCCAGGTGAAACGGATTCACAAGGCGGCACGGCCTTTATCGATGCCTTTGACGGCAACATGTTCATCAATGGCGATGTGATCGTTACGGCTGAAGCAACAGCGGGCGTGGATTCCGGGCCGCTTGTGGCAGGCACGGCAACCGGTGGTTTTGCAACTGTCGCGGCAGGCGGCGGCACCTTGCAGATCACCGGCACGACAGAGGTCAACGCGCTTGGCCGCGGTGCTTCGGGTGTCACCGCGGGCGGTGATGTCACCGGTGGGACAGCACAGATTTTTGCAAGCCAGGGCGGCACGGTGACTTTGGGCGGCGACACGGATGTGGCCGCCAATGCATTTTCTGGCACGTCGGATACCGGCGTAAACACCTTTGGCGGCTTTGCGATTTTCCAGGCGGTAACCGGAGGGGCGCTTTCGGTTGATGGTCAGCTCGGCATCTCCGCGTTCGCTCTCAACACCTCCAGTGCAGACACCGGCCCTGGCGGCAATGCCCAAGGTGGGCAGGCAACCTTGTTCATCGAAGGCAATGAGACGATCGACGTTACGGGTCGCCTGATTCTCTCTGCAATCGGCAACGCATCGGCCGGTGCGCTCGATGGCGCAGGCGGCACCGCAGCAGGCGGCCTTGCGAACGTCTTCCTGCAGAATGGTGGTACGCTGAACGTTGGCGGCAATGTCGATATCTTTGCGCAGGCCTTTGGCGGCAATGGCACAAGCGGCGGCGATGCCGATGGCGGCGATGCGAACCTCAATCCAGTCGGCGGCACAATCGACATCACCGGCAATCTGACTCTCGATGCGACCGCCACCGGAGGTGATGCAAGCAATGGCGGCGGCACTGGCGGCTTGGCGCTGGGCGGTGCGGCTCGTGCTTTCCCGCAATCGGACGGCGTCCTCTTGATTGGAGGCAACTTCAACGCCTTTGGAGACGGTTTGGGCGGTGACGGTGTCGGCGGCGGTGATGGCACTGGCGGCATTGCCGGGCTTGAGGTGCAAACCGGAAGCGCGACGATTGGCGGCGATGCCACATCCAGTGCGCGCGGCGTTGGCGGTAATGCATTGATCTTCAATGGTATTGGCGGTGATGGCGGCACCGGACGCGGCGGCAATGCCTTCCTTCAGGCAACCGGCACGCTTACCGCAACTGCAACCGTTTCGGTGTCGGGATCTGCAACGCTTGATGCGACCGGCACAGGAGGTAACGGCAGCCAGCTTGGGCCTAATCTTGGCGGCGGACGCGGCGGGGATGGTTTTGGCGGTTCCTTCGCGATTCCCAATCAGGCAGACCCCAACTTCAACAGCGGTGCATTCTTGCTCGCGGGCGGTGACAACGGGTTCCTGAGCGTCATTGGCCCGCAATCTGTCGATGCGAGCGGCTTTGGCGGTCAGGGTGGTCTTGGCGATGTCGGTCAGGCTGGCGGCGATGGTGGCAACGGCACGGGCGGGACCGCGCAGGCTGGTTCCTCGCTGCTCGGCGGTGATGGCTCGGTTGCAGCCGGGACAGTTGACCTTGGCAGCACAGTTTCGATTCTTTCCGATGGTACGGGCGGAAATGGCGGCGCTGGCAGGGGCACCGGCGATCCGCGCGGCGATGGCGGCATCGGGTCCGGCGGCAATGCGTTCTTTACCGCGCGTGCTGGCACAATCCTTTTGGCCAATGTTGAAATCAGTGCCATCGGCACAGGCGGATTGGGCGCAATTGGCGGTGACGGCCTTGGCGGGAATTCCTCGGTACAGGGCAATTCGGGCGCGGTCATGAACCTCCAAGGGGTTCTGAACTCTGCTGACGGATTTGGCGGCGATGGCGATGATGTGGGCGGCGCCGGTACAGGCGGCACGGCAGACGTCACTCTCGACGATGCCGAGCTTTCGGTGCTCACCAGCGTCGCGCTTGACGCGAGCGGATTTGGCGGCGTTGGCGGCAATGGTGTCGGCGGGGATGGCACTGGCGGCTTCGCCAACTTCGCCTCTCTCAACGATGCCAATGTTGTCGACATCGTTGACGACCTGTTCCTGCGGGCGACAGGCTTCGGCGCTGAAGGCACGTCCTCTGTGGCTGCGGCAACCGGTCAGGGCGGTAACGCATTGGTTGGTCTGGACGGAACCGGCACAATTGATGTTGGACGGGACATCTTCGTCGATGCCGGCGCAGAAGGCGCGAACAATATCGGTTCGGGCGCGGGTGGATCAGCGCTTGCCGGGATCGCCGAAGTCATCGTTTCAAGCGGCGGCGCATTGACGGTCACGCGCGATATCAATGTGTTTGCAGAAGGCACTGGCGGTAACGGCGTCGGCGGCGGCGTTGGACTGGGCGGTATTGCGCAGCTTCTGGTGCTGGTCGGCTCGGCTGACATCACTGGCCTTGTGCGCGCAAACGCCAATGGAAACGGCGGCGATGCGTCGTCGCTCAGTTTCTTTGGCGGAGACGGCGGTGACGGGACCGCAGGACTTGCTTCGATCACAGCTCAGGGAACCCAGACTGAAACAGCGTCGATTGCAATCGGCGGCGACGCGACGGCTCTGGCTAACGGCACTGGCGGTTCGGGCGGTTTGGGCGATGGATCGACAATTCTGGCTGGAAACGGCGGTGACGGCACCGGCGGCATTTTCGACAACGTCAACCAAGCCAATAGCAGCAATTTCAACGGCGCGTTCATCCTCGCTGGCGGTGACAATGGCAATATCTCCGTTGGCGGCAGCACCCTTGTCAATTCAGTCGGTGTCGGCGGCGATGGCGGCAATGGCGGACTTGATCAGGCAGGCGGCAATGGCGGCAACGGCAGGGGCGGCGATGCAACCGCAGGCCTAATCCTGTTTGGCACAGACGGTTCTGTGGGGGCCGGAACTGCGACGTTCGGTGTTGTGGATGTTGTGGCGGGCGCAAATGGCGGCAATGGTGGTTTCGGCGGCTCTACATCCGATCCGCGAGGCGATGGTGGCGATGCGCTGGGTGATCGCGCACTGGTGCTCTCACGCGCTGGCACCATGGTAGCGACCAACGTTACGACCTCGGCGACAGCGCTCGGCGGTACAGGTGCGAATGGTGGTAACGCAACCGGCGGCGAACGTTCCGGCATTGCAATCGGATTTGGCGGCCAATTCACGATCGATAGCTTCACTGCGTTCTCTGCCGGGTTTGGCGGTGCAGGCGAAAGCGGGCTTGGCGGTGCTGGCCAGGGTGGTCAGTCCTTCATCGGGTTCCAGGGTGGCACCGGACAGGTCAACGGCGATGTCAACATCGACGCCAGCGGTATAGGAGGCAATTCCGCCAGTGGTGACGGTGCAACCGGGACCGGCGGTACGGCCAATGTTTCGATCTTTACTGCCATTGCAGGTGACGGGACAATCACCGGCAACACTTCGATCACAGCCACTGGCGTTGGCGGCGCAGGCGGTGCCGGGTTCACAGGCGGTCTTGGCACCGGTGGCGAAGCGTTTCTGACCTCGCAAGCTGGCGGGTCGATCACGGTCGCTTCCGCACAGGTTACAGCAACCGGCCTTGGCGGCAGCGGCGCCGGATCGAGCGGCGGGGACGGCGTTGGCGGCCTTGCCCGGATCGAGGCGGTTGACGCGAACAGTGTCGTCACGATCCAGAACAACACGCCGAACTCAGTGAACGATCCGCTCAATCTGTCAGGTGCGATCTTGGCTGCGTTTGGTATCGGTGGAGGCAACCCTTCGTTTGCGGCTGGCACGGCTGGCGACGGTGTCGGCGGCGAGATCAGGCTTTCTGCAAGAACCGGCGGCACTATCAATCTGCCGCTCAACCCCGAACTTGACCCCAACAGCAGCGACGCGATGGATTTCTTCGCTCGCGGTATTGGCGGCGATTCTGCGGTTGACGGAGGCGTCGGCGGCAATGGTACGGGCGGTCTTGCGATCCTCGAAGCCGAGGAAGGCACAATCAACGCTGGCCGGTTGTTCTTCTCAGCGCTGGGCGCCGGGGGAAGCAGTGCAGACCCCAATCTCAACATCAGTGGCGGCGACGGACAGGGCGGAACGCTTGAGATCCGGGTCGGCACGATCAACGGCGATGGCGAGCTCAATGTTGAGTTCAATGGCGGAACCAGCGGCTTTGGCGGCAATGGTTCGAATGCGGGCAATGGCGGCGACGGGGTCGGCGGAACCACCAACGTCGCAATTGGCGGCGGCAATGCCAACTTTGTCGGCAATTCCAACATTGTCGACGTGTCAACCGGCGGTGGCGGCAATATCGGCGGCAATGCGACAGGCGGCACGATCGACCTCAGCATGACCGGCGGTGCCTTGAACATCGTTGCCAATGCAGGCGGCGATGCACGCCTCAGCATCGGAAGCTCTGAAGACATCGCCAATGAATTCAACGCCGGGCTTGTGAGCGGCGGTGAAGGTGCGACGGTAGGCGGTGATGCCGTTGGTGCAGACATCAGTGTCAGCGTCAATGAAGCCAATATTACGGGCGGATCGCTGGATATCAGAGCTGACGCAATGGGCGGCAACTCGACTGACAGCATTGATACGCCGGGTGCAGGCGGCAGCGCTGTTGCAGGCTCTGTCAGCGTGTCCACTCAGTTTGCGGTCATTGATCTCGTTGGTCAGAACAAGATCAGCGCAAATGCCTTCGGCGGCTCTGCCACCAATGGCGGCAGCGCAAATGCGGGCACGATCAGCACCTTGTTGCAGCAAACTGACCTTACCATCACTGGTGATCAGCTTGGCGTCAGCTCGCTCGACGTTTTAACTGACGCGTTTGGCGGTGCTGGAACGAACCAGCAAGGCGATGCCTCTGCTGGCACCAACAATTTCGTCACAAATGATGCCAACATCAATCTTGGTAACCTGTCCACATCAGCAGACGCCAATGCGATTGGCTTTTCGACCAATGTATCAGGCGGCAATGCCTTCGCGGGCCAGAACACTGTTGAATTTGGCGGCGATTCCCAGGTGGAGATTGTCAATCTCTCGCTCAGCGCTGAAGGATCGTCCTCATCTGGCGGTGAAGCCGCTGGCGGCTTTGCAACGCTTGAGATTGGTAGCCTGACCGGAACGACCGGTCCGCAGGTTGATGTCGTCAATCTCGACCTTAATGCGGACGCGTCTGGCGCGTTCAGCGATCAGGGCCCGGTCAATGGAGCCGGTCAGATCGGCGTGGATGCGATCCGGGGTGTTCTGAATGTGGGAACGCTGGTTGGAACTGCACAGGGTGACACCTTTGGTGGTGAGATCGGACCTTCCTTCCTCAGCGCGATCGATTCGAACATCTTCGTCACCAGTTCGCTGACGATCGATACCTTCGATAACTTCAACATCACAACTGGCCAGGGTGGTCTAATCGGCGATCCAAGCCAGCTTGACCCGAGCCTGTCGATCTTGGTCTCCTCTGACAATACGATCAGCATCTTTGGCGATGATCCAAACCTGATCTCATTTGGCGGCGGCACGTTGAACTTCGTGTCACGCGACCTTGAGATTGCGCCCGGCGCGCTGATCGGGGCGTTCAGCATGAACTTCACTTCGACCAACACATCCGCACCGGGTGTCCTTGGTGGTCTGGACACCAACCCGACCGGTGCGGGCTATGTCTTCGATGCGACAGAGCTCGACCGGATTGAGGTCGACAGCTTTACGTTCAGCCAGCAAGAGGTCGTCGGCAACGGAGCCAATGAGCCCGACCTGATACTGGGAGACATCCTGGTCGAGAACGATTTTGCCGATGCACCGTTCGACATCTTTATCTCTGTGCTTGGCACTGGCGGCATTGCCCGCGTCGAAGGCCAGTTGGTGTTCGACAATTCACCGGCTCTTTCCAGCTTCAACCTGTTTGCCGAAGAACGCATCGAAATCGCGACGCCCGGCGGGATTGCGATCCTCGATTCCGATGGCCTGCCAACGGGCAGCTTGTTCCTTGGATCAAACAATATCTGGGTTGCCGACAGCGATCTGATTGCCTTGTTGCAGGATGATCCGTTCTTCGGCGGACGCGATGATCAATTGCGTTTCGCTGCCACGGGAAGCGATGATCCATTGGGTTATGTCCGCGGTGGCGGTGTGACCCTTTCGGTCGGCCAGACCCTGTTCGTCCGCAATACCGGTACCGAACAGGAACCAGGTGGTATCCTCGTGGGTGATGGTGGCCTCACCATCTTCCAGGGTGATTCCAGCGGCTCTCCAGATGGTCTTGATGTGTTTGCCTATGGCGCACGTATGCTTGGGGATGGCTCGCTGATTGTTGGCGAAGACTTCTTCCTTGAGGTCAACTTTGATCAGGGCGGAAGCGGAGGAACGCTCTACAGCGACGATTCCGCGTTCAATGACTGCCTGATCAACACCGGCGAATGTTCGACGGCTGCTCCGCCGCCACCTCCGCCGCCACCGCCGCCGCCACCTCCGCCGCCGCCGCCTCCGCCTCCGCCGCCTCCGCCGCCGCCGCCACCGCCACCACCTCCGCCAACCGGCGAGGGCGGTGAACAAGGCGCGGCGATCAACAACCCGGCAGTGGTCGCGGCACCGGTCAACACGGTTCAGCCGGTCACCACGACCGAGCAGGAGAGCAATGAAGACTTCGGCATGGACTTCCCCGGCCTCGTCGAATCCGAAGAGCTTGAGGAAGAGGGCACGATTGAGGATCCGGTCGCAAGCGGCGGGGACAGCTCGCTCTATGGCCAGGGCAATTCGGGCAACGTCCAAGTGGAGGGCAATTGAGATGACTAGGAAGCCATTCCATACGCTCCTTTCGATCTGCACTGCGGCCGCTGTTGGCGCTGCCGCAATGTGGGCGGTGCCCGGAACATCTCAAAGTGTTCAGCAGCGCTCAATCAGCCTGCGCGACACGTTCCCGGTTGGATCAAACGGCCTGTGCGAAGCCCAGATCCAGGCGCCTGAAACGGGCGCTGGTCTGTTCGATCGCAAGTACAACATATTGTGCCGCGACGCGGCTGCTTCGATCGGGACCATGTGGGTCGTTCGCGGCAGGCTTGCCGATGAGGCCGCCGCTCGCTTTGTCGGCCCGGGCGCAACATGCACCGAAAGGCAAGGCGCTGAGATCCCGTCGGGGCTACCGGGGGGCAAACGCCTGATCTGCAGCCGCGCAGGCAGCATTATCCGCACCGAATTGCTGGTCGGCGAGATTGGCAATCGTACTTATGCTGCCTCGGGCCTGTCTGCTTATGGAACCGCGCTTGAGCTCGGGGTGGCCTCGCTTGCGACCGATCAGCTCGTTCCCGGCACGGTGGATATCCCGCTCACCCAGACGACCGATTCACTCGCCTTCATCCGCCAGCAGGCGGAATCGATCACAGCCGATCAGGCCTTGGTCGAAGCCTATCGCCGGGCGAACGCTGGTGAGTTTGCAGAGGCTGCTGAATTCTTCTCGGCCTCTGCCGAAGTCTTGAGCGGCAATGGCGAAACCGAAGCCCGCCTGAACGAAGGTCTGCTGCAATCGAACCTCGGCAATTTCGCAGAGGCACAGCGGCGCTTTGAGCAGAGCCGTCCTGGCGCTGTCACCAGCCCGGTGCTTTCCCGCCTGCTGCGCAATTATGAGGCGATCGATGCACTCAATCGCGGTGAACCCAAACAGGCGATCGATATCCTCAATCGCCCGCTCGAAACCGAGTTTGGTGATACGGCTGCATTGCGCAATCTGCAGATTGGCCCGGCCATGGCCCGGCGCCTCGCTGCGGAAAGCGAAAGCGTGGGCGGTGCGACCCTGTCTGAAAGCCTGACACCGCTTGAGCGTGCACAATTGCTCGACGGGCAGGCAGATTACCTGCGCGCAACAGGCCTCCGCCTGACCGGCAACAATGCCGAGGCAACCACCAATCTGAACCGCGCGAACACGACGCTTGCCGAAGTGCGTGACGGACGCATCACCTCGATCATCTGGCTTCGCGCACAGGTGCTGGGTGAGCTTGCAGAACTTGCCGAAGCATCAGGTCAGCCTGATCTTGCCGAGGATCTGCACCGTCAGGACATCGCGCTGCTCGATAGCGCCTATCCGGATTCGCCCGCGCTCTACAGTGCGCAGGCACAGCTTGCAGGCTTCTATTCGCGCAATGGCCGCGAAAGTGATGCGATTGCACTCTACCGCGAGATCGTTGCTGAAGCAGAAGGGCGTCCGGCACCGTCGCTGCGCAGCTATATGTCGAACTACTTTGGCCTTCTGCTTGCAGATGGGGCGAATGCAGCCGCGGCTGATGACATGTTTTCTGCCAGCCAGCTGCTCCTTCGTCCCGGTCTTGCACAAACGCAGGCGGTGCTCGCACGCGAGCTATCAGGTGGCAGCGATGAAGCTTCGCTTCTGTTCCGCCGCAGTGTGAACCTTGGCCGGTCGATCCAGCGCCTTCGCGCCTCGATTGTCGAGATTGAGGGAGAAGCTCAGATCAACCCGCAGGCAGCAGGCCTGATGGTTGAGCGTCAGGAGCGCCTTGAGGCGTTGACTGGGCAGCAGGCCGAAGTGCTGCAAAAACTCGCTGAATATCCGCGTTTCCGCGCGGTTTCGAGCGGTGCGATTGACCTTGAAGGCATGCAGTCGATCCTTCGCGAGGACGAAGCCTATGTGAAGATGATCGCGCTCGATAACGAGGCGTTCATGATCTACATCACGCCGGGTGAAGCGCTCGCCTATCGTATCGATGCAACCCCGGACGAGCTTGAAGATATTGTCATTCGTCTGCGCGAAAGCATCGCCATTGCAGAGGGCGGGCAGGTGCTGACTTTCCCGTTTGAACTGGAAACCGCGCGCGATCTGTACAAGCGCTTGTTCGAACCGGTTGCTGACCGCATCACGAGCCGTCGTCACATCGTTTTCGAACCCGATGGTGCGATGCTCAAACTGCCGATCAACCTGCTTGTGACCGACGATGCCAGCGTAGAGCAATATCAGGAACGGCTCGCCGGGCCTGAGGGCGATGAGTACGATTTCCGCGGGGTGGCCTGGCTTGGCCGCAGCTCGCAGATTTCAACCTCGGTCGCGCCAACAGCCTTCCGCGATGTGCGCGCTGCGCCGCGCAGCACGGCTGCCAAGGCCTATCTTGGCCTTGGAGAGAATACTCCGATTGGCGATGGTCCGGTGGGTAGCACCGGGACGCGTTCAGCGCTTGCGGGCGGTGACAATTGCCTGTGGTCGGATGCCATCTGGTCGAACCCGATTGCATCGGATGAACTTTACGATGCAGCATCGCGCTTTGGCGGTCAGGAATCCGGCCGTGCTGATGTGATCACGCAGGATGTTTTCACCGATACAGCGATCAAGGGCCGCGAGGATCTGAACGATTTTCGCATCCTGCACTTTGCAACGCACGGTCTTGTGACCGCGCCGCAACCAGAATGCCCGCCGCGTCCCGCACTGCTGACCTCTTTCGGTGATGAGAATTCAGATGGCCTTCTTAGCTTTTCCGAAATCTTCGGCCTTCGCATCGATGCTGACCTTGTAATCCTTTCGGCTTGCGACACGGCGGGCAGTGCAACGGTTGGGGCAACGCTTGAAGCTGGGATTACCTCTGGCGGCGACTTTGCGCTCGACGGTCTGGTGCGTGCATTTGTCGGGGCAGGGGGGCGGACCGTGCTGGCGAGCCACTGGCCCGTGCCGGATGATTTCGATGCGACCAAGCGTCTGATCTCGGGTCTGTTTGACGGCAGCGAAGTCGAAACGGCAGATGCTCTGCGGCGTTCGCAGCTTGATCTGATGGACGACATCGAAACATCGCACCCGTTCTATTGGTCAGCCTTTGCGGTCGTTGGCGACGGTTCGGTCACGGTCACGCGCTAAGTCTGAGGCGGAGTTCTCATTAGTGGGAATTCGTAGCCGAGAGGCCTTGCGTAGCGGAGGCAAAACCGCTTTGTTCGCATCCTTGTTGGGGGGCGACGAGTGACAGAAGAATCAGGCAAACGAAAGAAGCGCGGGGGCTTGATTGCCCGCGGTTGGCGCAGCATTCGCGAAGCGGGCACGGTTCAGCTGATCTCGACCGTAGTGCTGGTGCTGCTCGCGCTGTTCATTGCGCGCTATAGCTGGGTTCTTCCCGGTAGCGATGAGCCGACGCCAATCACCAACGATGCTGAACGCGCTTTGTACGACACGCGCGCATATCTCTCCGCCGATCTGGTGGAGCAGGATGATCGCATCATTCTGGTCGTCTATGACGATCAGGCGCTGATCAACCTTGAACAAAGATCACCCTTGCCACGAGCGGCCTTGGCCGAGGCGCTCACCAATCTTGATCAGATGGGCGCAAAGGCCATCGGGATCGATATTCTGTTCGACCAGCCTCAGGCAGAAGACGGGCTGCTGATCGATGCCTTGCGGAACATGCAAACCCCGACGCTGGTCGGCTATGCCAATGTCGCGACCAATGAAGCAGACATTGTTTATGAGCAGCAGCTGTTCCTCGAAGACTTCATGGCCGCGATTGAGGAAGGCGACACAAACGCAAGGCGCGCGAGCATCCGGCTTGACAATTCCTTTGGCTCAACCCGCATCTGGCCGAGCATCGAACCTGATCTTCCGCCCTTGCTGGGCCGCGCAATGCTTGAGGACGCTGGCGGGCCGGTTGAGGCATTTGAAGGATATACAGGCGCGATTGAATACCGCCGGGCGTTAAGAGCTGATCTCGGCGAGGTTGATGAGAATGGCGAAGTGATCGAAAACTCGGTCGAAGAGCCCTTGTTCCAATCGCTCTCGATCGAATTGTTCACCAATCTTGACCCCGCAGTGGCTGAATTCATCGCACCTCAGATTGAGGGTAAGTATGTCCTGATCGGTGGCGATATTGTCGACTATGACCGGGTTGAAACATCCTTCACCTCGTGGACCGGGTTCGAGCCATCCGGGCTTTCGGTTCACGGCGAAATCATAGCCCAGATGCTCGACGGCAACCGTCTGCCGACAATCCCGCCTTACATGTTGTGGGCCATGGCTATTCTGGTTGTGGCAACGGCGGTGCTCGCTGCATTGCTCGAATGGCCAGCGAAAAAGCTCGTCCCGCTGCTGTTCACCTTGGCGATCCTGTTCGTCGGCATTCCGTTCGTGCTGCACTTCCAGGATATCGATACGTACGGCTTGCCTGCAGTCGGCTGGTTAGTCGCCTGGATCATTACCTTTACAGCCGTGACCGCCGCTGCTCGTTCAGCCGGGGCGGCGCAGCGCAGTTTCGCGCAGGGCGCGCTTGGCAAATATATCCCGCGCGACATTGCGCAGCAGATTATCGATGAACCCGAACTGCTTTCCTTGGGCGGAGAAAAGCGCGAGATCTTTGTCCTGTTCTCCGACCTTGAGGGCTTCACCAAGATGAGCCACGCGATCGAACCGGAAATGGTCGCAAAGCTCTTGAACCGATATCTGGAGATGCTCAGCCAGGTGGTGCTCGACCATGGCGGGGTCATTGATAAATATGTTGGTGATGCTGTGGTCGCATTCTGGGGGGCACCCATCGCACGGCCCGATGACGCCGAACGCGCTCTCAATGCTGGCTATGCGATGTGGAAGGCGGGCGAAGATTTCCGCGCAGAGGTCGCAGCGATGGATCCCAACCTGCCAAAGATTGGGAAAACTCGCGTTGGTCTTCACTTTGGTGAAGCGGTTGTCGGAAATTTTGGCGGAGACATGCGCATCCAATACACCGCGCTTGGCGACAGCATGAACACCGCCGCTCGGCTCGAAGCGGCCAACAAACCGTTGCAGTCGTCCGTCTCGGCAAGCCGTGAATTCATTGAGAAATCTGACCCTGACTGGTGGATTCCCATGGGGCGGATCGTCCTTCGCGGCCGTGCGCAACCGGTCGACATCTATCAGCCCAAACCCGGTTTTCCTGAAGCCGACCGCAAGAAATTGGTGGAGGCCGTTCAGGTTTCAGACACCAATCCTGAACTAGCAGCACGCCTAGTTGATGAAGTGCTTGCTGGCCATCCAGAGGATTCGGCGCTACAAAATTACAGCAATCGCATTCGAAATTTGAATGATGGGGGAGCTTATGTTCTCGGATAAGTTTAAGGCCCGCCTTGCGGGTCTCGCGCTGGCGGGCGCGATTATGTCAGTTCCCGGCGTCGCAAGCGCCGGTGTCGTTGTGAAATCATCAGGTCCATCAGCCGGAAGCTATCCGGTCGGGCGTCAGGTGGCCGATTCTTCGACCATCACTCTTCGTTCTGGAGACAGGATTACTGTCCTCACCGATAGCGGAACCAAGGTCATGCAAGGCCCTGGCACATTCCGCGTTGGCGAAGGCGCGACCCGCACCCGTGCGCGGTTCTCTAACCTCACTCGCAGAAACGCGTCGAACCGGTCACGCACCGGGGCCGTGCGGAGCGCTGGAGAAGGCGCGCCGCGTCGTCCGAACCTGTGGCTGGTTGACGTTACCGCTGAGGGCACGACCTGCCTGCTCGACTTTGAGCGGGTTCGTCTTTGGCGTCCTACCGCAGAAGCCGCGCAGACTTACACCTTTGCCGATCAGACAGGCGCGACCTCGCTTGACGTGACCTTTGTCGGCACCGAAGTGATGCGGACGCTTGACCCAGCTGGTCTGACGCTTGCTGACGGCATGAGCTACACGATCACCGGGCCACTCGCCGCGCAGGCCGAAGGTGAGGAAGCGGGCGAAGAGCCTGCAGAACCTGCCGCTGCGCCAGCTTCGATCAATGTGACCTTCGTCTCGATGCCAGCTGATATCAGCCAACCAGCGCAGCTCGCTGCGGCTCTGGCGGAGCGCGGCTGCATGACACAGCTGTCGCTGCTGGGCGACGTTGCAGAGGCCGAGGCTCGCTAAAAGCAAAGCGAATACGCGCGCCGAAACGGGTCGGCGCGCGGTTTGACGGGATGATTGTGTGGGGCAGACCGGTGAGGCTGTAGACCTTGGCACTGCATTGGAGCAGGGCCGGGATCGCTTCATGCGTTTTCTGGTCGCGCGCACAGGTGATCCTGCCCTTGCTGAAGATCTGATGCAGGATGCGCGCCTCAAGCTGCTTAACCAGCCTGCCAATGACAGCATTGCTAACCCTGTCCCCTATATCTTCCAGATGCTTGCCAATCTGGTTGAAGACCACCGCCGGTCCGAACGCAGCCGTGAGGCGCGCGGGCGGGCCTGGGGCGACAGGGGCGAGGGGCTGGAACCTCAACGCGCAGACCACATAACGCCGGAACAATCGGCGCTCGATCGCGACTTTCTTAAGCGTGTGCTTGCAGCGATTGATACGCTGCCGGAAACCACCCGGACAATCTTCATCGCCTACCGTGTCGAGGGCCGCGCGCAAAAGCAGATCGCGCAGGACCATGGCCTTTCGCTCAGCGCGGTCGAAAAGCATCTCCAACGTGCTTATCGAGCGGTGATCGAAATTCGTCAGAAATTGGGTGCGGGTTTGAAGTGATGGCACCGTCTCATCTCACGAGGGGCGGGATAGAGCCGCCGGTTACCCTGTTATCGCAGGGCAGGAAGAACGTAGGACCATGACCAACGATCGCACAGATCTGGCAATCCATTGGATGCTGCGCCAACGCGCAGGCGATATGGATGAAGCTGAGTGGGACGCGTTCACCCAGTGGCTCGAAGAATCGCCGGACAACGCGGCGCTGCTTGATACGGTGCAAGCAGCAGACCACGCGCTGGGTGCGCTTGGCGATGCTTCCGCTCCCTCATCCTCGTCTCTGGCTGAGGCGGGTGTTGCAGATGCAAGCGAAGGGGGCATTCCCATGGCAGACAATCAGAACGATCCCGATACCAGCACGATCGCCGAGCCGGCGAACGACAATCAGCTAAAGCGTGTGCTTCCCTTTGCGGGGCTTGTCGCCGCAGCGATTGCGGTCTTTGCGCTATGGCCCAGCACGCCGAGCAGCATGCTGATCACCACTGAGCCAGGTGAGACGCGCGTGGTTGCAGTCTCTGACGAGATCACGATGACCTTGAACGGTGACACCGAAGTCACCTTGATCGAGGATGAAACCCGCGTTCAGATCGCGCGCGGCGAAGTCGCCTTTGACATCGATTCCGAAGACCCGTCCCCTTTGCGGGTCGAGGTCGCTGGCCTTGTGCTGGCCGATTATGGCACTTTCTTCAACGTCTTGCTCGATGATGACAGCGTGAGTATCGCGGTTGCGGAGGGCATTGTCGGGGTCAATCCTGACTATGAGAATGTCGAGGTCGAAGCCGGCCAACAGGTTACGCAAAACCTTGGCGGTGGTTCGCTTGTGAAAAGCGATGTTGACCCCGATACGGTCGGGACCTGGCAGGAAGGCCGTCTTGAGTTTGACAACACGCCTGCTCCCGAAGCGGTCGCCATGCTTGAACGCTCGCTCGGCTCGCGTGTGACCCTTGCCGAAGCGCTTCAGGACGAAACGCTGACCGGATCGCTGATCGTGACCGAGAATGAGCGCGAGACAGTCACCCAGTTTGCTGAATTCCTCGGCGCGCGTGCGCGGCGCGGGCGGCTGGCGGGTGTCGGTATGGTCTGGGATGTTCGCTAGCTTGAGCTAAGCGAGCTTGCGGTCGCGCACATGCTCTCATATTCTCATGCTCCATGGGATCGCGGGGCACTTACGTAACCAGATTAGCATCGGCGGCGCTGCTTTTGGCGTCGCCCTTCGCCTTGGCGCTTCCCGCAGAGACTGTTGCGGCTCAATCGCGCAGCCAGGTGGATATTCCGGCTGGACGCCTTTCAAGCGCCATCCGTACGCTGTCTCGCCAGACACGGGTGAGTATTGCGACCTCTGAAAGAGGGCTGCGGCAGGTTCGCTCGCGCGCTGTGCGGGGCAATATCAGCGCGGGTGAAGCCCTACGGCGCTTGCTCGACGGCACGCCTTATCGCGCTGTTGCAACGCGCAGCAATGCCTTCCGCATTGAGCGCCGCCCACCCCCGCGCCGCGTCGCTCGCCCTCGGCCGCGCGCACCTGTCGCGGCACCGGCGCCTCCGCCGCCACCACCGCCGCCCCCGCGCCCAATCATCGTCGAGGCGACGAAAAGAGCCGCGGCGCCCACGGATTACGCTGGCGGGATCAAGGTGATCGATCTTGATGTGCCTGGCCTGCTTCCAGCCTCAGCCGGGCTTGATGAATTGCTCGCGAGTGTTCCTTCAGTCAACGGCACGGCGCTGGGTTCAGGACGCAATAAGATATTCCTGCGCGGGATCGCTGACAGTTCCTTCAATGGCCCCACGCAATCGACAATCGGGCTCTACCTAGGCGAACAGCGCGTTATCTTCAGCGCGCCCAACCCTGACCTGAGGCTGGTCGATACAGAGACGGTCGAACTGCTCGAAGGGCCGCAAGGTTCGCTCTATGGCGCGGGCACATTGGCTGGCCTTTTGCGGGTCAATCCGCGCTCGCCAGACCCCTCTGCATTTGAAGGCGAAGTCTGGGCAGCAGGCGCGATCACGCCTGCGGGTGCGGACAGCTGGGATGCGGGCGGGGTTCTTAACCTGCCGGTCAGCGATACCACGGCTCTGCGCGTCGTCGGCTATGGCGGGGAGGAAGGCGGCTATGTCGATGATGTCGACCGCCGCGATCAGCGCAACATCAATTCAGGCGAATTCTATGGTGGCCGCGCAGCCTTGGGAGTTGAGATCAGCCCCGATTGGGGCATGGAATTCACCGGATTTGGCCAGCACAGCGATGTCAGAGATGGCCAGTATGTCGATGGAAGTTTTGATGCGCTCGCCCGGACTGATCGCACCGCTCAGCCCTTTGCCAATCGCATCTATGGCGGGGCATTCACACTTCGCGGCTATCTGGGCGAAAAGGAGCTCGTCTCCACAACTGGTCTTGTCGACAACAACCTTCGGACGACTTTCGATTCCAGTGTGCTCACCGGAACCATGGCTCGCCAGTTCTTTCGTGAGACGCGCGATATCCGGCTGATTACACATGAAACGCGGCTTTCGGGCGGTGACCCTGAAGACTTCAGTTGGCTGGTCGGCGTCGGGGCATTGCGCGACCGCAATGATGTTGCCCAGATCATCGAAAACCTAGGCGATGCGCCGGACCCGCCTCCATTTGCGCGCCAGAAATTCCGGCTGGAGGAGATCGCTGTTTTCGGAGAGGCGAACTATCGTTTTGCTCCCAAGCTTTCCGCGACCGCGGGCGCGCGGCTGCTTTACACAGCAACGACAAGCGAACGGCTGTTCGGCGGTGATCCGATCGTCGAGGAGCGCGACGGGCCAACGCGCCTTCTGCCTGCTGCCGCCCTGTCCTGGCACCCCAATCGCGATGTGATCGCCTATGCACGTTATCAGCAAGGCTATCGCACAGGCGGCGTCACGATCGAACGTCAGCCCGATGGAGAGCCTGACGATGCAAAGTTTGATCCTGATACGATCAACAGTTTTGAGATTGGCATTCGCGGGAGCACGCGCGGCGCCCTTCGCGTGACCTATGCGGCCACGCTCCACCATTCGCGTTGGAGCGATATCCAGGCCGACCTCATCGACGCACAGGGTTTTCCGATAACCCGCAATATTGGCGATGGTGAGATTACAGGGATCGATGCCAATCTCGGCTTGCAAACGATTGATGGTTGGCGGCTTGATCTTGCGGCTGCCTATAACGATGCGTCAGTCGATCGCGCGCTTGCGATGGGGCAAGGGACGATCAACACGAATATTCCCAACGTGCCCGATTTTGCGGTCAATGCTCGTGCGGCGAAGGAATGGGAATGGGGCGACGATGACAGTGCCGGCGTCGCCTTGACGGGCCGATTCATCGGGCGCTCTTTCCTCGATCTCGACCAGCAGGTTCGCGCAAGGCAGGGCGATTTTGGCTCCCTTGATGCTGCGGCGTGGTGGGACAATGGTGATTTTGAAGTGCGTCTTGAGGCGATCAACCTGACTGACACGCGCGGCAACAGGTTCGCCTTTGGCAATCCCTTCACCGCGCGCACAGAGCGGCAGGAAACCCCGCTCAGGCCCTTTACGGTTCGCGCGCAGATCCGTTTTCGGCGATGATCCGGAGAGGTGAGAGCTCGGGATCCAATGCGTCTGATCACGCGTTGCAGACGTAGCTGCAGTGATGGAACCTCGTACTTCTGCAAAACCTCTCAAGGTCTGGTTTGATGGCGATTGCCCGCTGTGCCGCCGGGAGATTGCCCTCATGAAACGGCTCGACCGCGCGCAGCGGATCAATTTTGTCGATGTTGCGGGCGAGGGCGATGCAAGCTGCCCCATTGACCGCGCTCAATTGCTCGCACGGTTTCATGCTGAGGAAAACGGTCAGATCGTAAGCGGTGCGGCTGCCTTTGCTGCGATGTGGCGCGCAATCTCGTTTCTTCGCCCAATTGGTCTGCTTGCTCGCAACAGAGTGGTACTGGCGATGTTTGAGAGGCTCTACCTGTTATTCCTGAAGATCAGGCCACGGCTTCAGAAACTGGTCAGCTGATACGCAAAAACACTTGCCGCCCCGCGCTTGATCGGCTCTGCTTTGATCCATCGACATGGCCAAGGGAGAGGATGGCACGATGAGCAATTCGGCACGCAATTTCGGCGGGATGCAGAACGAAATCTACAATGCCGGTCTGCAGGGTATCTTGCCTGATTATCCGGTTGATTTCGCCACGCTTGAACATCGCGCCCACGAAGCGCTTGGCCCGATGCTCACCAATTATGTCGCTGGTGGATGCGGGGACGAACACACGCAGGACACCAATGCCAGCGCCTTCCGGCATTGGGGGATGGTGCCGCGTATGATGGTCGATTGTGCAGAGCGTGATCTTTCGATCAACCTGTTTGGAATGGACCTTCCCACGCCATTGTTCATGGCGCCGATTGGCCTTAACGGCGAAGCGAGCCAGGATAGGCACGGTGACATGGCAGCAGCGCGCGCCTCTGCGATGACCGGCGTACCCTTTTGTGTCTCGACCCTGTCGAACGATCCGATGGAGGACGTATTCCCGGCCTGCGGCGACACGCCCGCCATGTTCCAGCTCTATACCCCGCGCAATCGCGAGCTTGCCGAAAGCCTGATCAAGCGCGCGGAAAAGGCTGGCGCAAAGGCGATTGTGGTCACTCTCGACACATGGCTTACCGGTTGGCGCCCGCGCGATCTCAACGCGTCGAACTTCCCGCAATTGCGCGGCAAGGTGATGCAGAACTATTTCTCTGACCCCGTCTTCCGCTCGCTTCTGGAGAAGCCGCCAGAGGAAGACCCGCGCGCTGCGATCATGCTGTTCTCGCAGATATTCGGCCAGGTCCTGACCTGGAAAGACATGGAGTGGTTCAAATCGGTTACCGATCTGCCGATTGTCCTCAAAGGCATTTGCCATCCTGATGATGTGAAGCTCGCCCGCGATCATGGTGCGGATGCGATCTATTGCTCCAATCACGGCGGCAGACAGGCCAATGGCGGGATCGCCACGATAGACCTTCTGCCTGATGTTGTCGCCGCGGCTGAAGACACTCCGGTGCTGTTCGACAGCGGGGTTCGCTCGGGCACCGATGCGGTCAAAGCGCTCGCACTGGGGGCAACGGCAGTGGGTATCGGACGGCCTTACACCTATGGTTTGGCGATTGGCGGGGACAAGGGCGCGGCGTTTGTGCTGAGATCAATCCTTGCAGAAGCCGATCTCTTGATGGCGGTTAACGGCTATCCAACGCTTGACGCCGTTCGCGAGGCGGGAGCTCATCCGACCGACTAAAACGCACTTTCTGTCGTAAAAGCCACAAGTTACGGAACTTTGGGCAAGCCGAGGTTTCCCTGACTTGACGTTTCGCGCGGAAAAATTGCGTGACAGTCAAATTTCGACTCATTTTTCCACAGATTCGGTGTTAGCCTGCCGTTAGGTAACAACGCGATTCGGGGACCGCGACAAAATGGAAAGACCGACGATTGTCTCGTCGGGCCCAGATACAATGGGCCGGACAGTTTGCTTTGGTGATGAAAACTCACGCCGCGCGCGATACGGACGCATCCGTCCCATGCCTCGCAAGAACACTTTCCTCGCAAAGCTCAATCGACTGTTCTTTCCGAACTAAGCGCCCGCTTGGTTGATCCCAGTTTAGTGAAATCTGCTTAGCCTACAGCCTTTCACGGTGCGGATTTTGCGACCGTGACCAGCTTTGTCTCGGTATAGCCAAGGTATCCCTCGACCCCGCTTTCCGAACCAAAGCCGCTGTCGCCAATGCCGCCAAATGGGGTTTCGGGTGATCCAACCGCAAAGTGGTTGATCGCCACCATGCCTGCGCGCAGCGACTTGCCCAGATAATGGCTTTCATCAAGGCTTGCGGTGAAGGCATAGGCAGCAAGGCCATAGCGCAGCGAGTTGGCAATCCGCACTGCCTCTTCGATATCGTCATAAGGCACGATGCCGGCAACAGGGCCAAAAGGTTCCTCTGTCATCAACCGGCTTGATGGGGATGGCGAGGCGATCACGGTCGGTTCGAAGAAGTGGCCGGGCCCTTCGATCGCAACACCGCCGCTCACGATTTCGCCTTGTGCGCCGCCCATTGAGCTCATCAGGTTCTGCATGGCGGCAACCCGGCCGCCATGCGCAAGTGGCCCCATCTCGATGCTGTCATCCTGACTGGCATCGCCAATCTTGAGCTTTTGCGAGCGCGCTGCGAATTCGGCGACGAACCTGTCATAAATTCCACGCGCGACGAGGAAACGCGTGGGCGAAACACAGACCTGCCCGGCATTGCGAAACTTGGTCGCGGCGCATGCTGCAACAGTGCGGTCGAAATCGGCGCTCTCACCGATCACGACCGGCGCGTGTCCGCCAAGCTCGGGCGTGAAGCGTTTCATTCCTTGCGCGGCAAGAGCGCCCAATTGCTTGCCAACTGCGGTGGAGCCGGTGAAGCTGACCTTGCGAGTGACCGGCGATGCGATCAGATGCTCGCTGATCATTGCAGGATCACCAAAAACGAGATTGAGCACGCCATCAGGAAGGCCGGCAAGGGTAAAGCACTCAACCAGCATCTGCGCGCTGGCAGGCGTGGTTTCAGCCGGTTTGAGGATCGCGGAACATCCAGCGGCGAGCGCCCCCGCGATCTTCTTGGCTGGCAGGTTGATCGGAAAGTTCCACGGCGTCAGCAGCACTGCGGGGCCGACGGGCTCCTGCGTGACGCGTTGTTCCAACAGGTTGTGGCTGCGGACGGGAACGAGCCGTCCGCCCTGACGCTTTGCTTCTTCCGCAAGAAAATCAATCAGGTCAGCCGCGCCTGCCGTTTCGCCCTTGGCCTGAGCATGCGGTTTGCCCATTTCCAGCGTCACGACCCGCGCAATCTCTTCGGTTCGCTCGCGCAAAAGTTCAGCGGCGCGGCGGATCACGCGGTAGCGTTCGATCGCCGGCGTGTTGCTCCATACGTCAAAGCCAGCGTCGGCTGCGGCGAGTGCTGCATCAAGCTGTTCTTTTGATACCTTGGGCGCGCTTCCGATTCTTTGTTCGTTGGCCGGATTGATGATCGGCATTGCGCCTTCACCACCTTCGGCGGTCCATTCTCCAGCGATCAACATCTTGACTTGAGGATAAGCGGTCATGCGAGTTCTCCTGGCTGGGATGGTTGCGGTTGAAACCAGATAGCAATCGGGGTGCAAGTTTCAATCGGTGAGGCTGAGCGGAAGGCGCGGTTCCACCACTTTACGAAGGACAAAGCTCGATTCCATCCGCGTTACGCCGGGCAAGCGGGACAGTTCCTCGCGGTGGACTTCGCCGAAGTGATCGAGCGATCTCACCATCACGGTAACATAGTAATCATCGCTGCCAGACATCAGTTCGCACTGCGTCACCGAAGGGCTTTCTCGGATTGCCTGTTCAAAGGCGGCGAGTGTTTCGCTGCTCTGGCTTTCAAGTGTCATTTTGAGATGGATCGTTACGCCAAAGCCCAACGCGCCCAGATCCACGTCAGCTGAATAGCCGCCGATTATGCCGGCATCTTCGAGCTGTCTTTGACGCCGTGCGATCGAAGTTGGGGAGCGCCCGATTTCTTCGCTGAGCTGCTGATGACTGGCGCGCCCCCGCTGTGAAAGCGCAAGCAAGAGCATGTTATCAATTTTGTCGAGTTCCATGCAGAATATCTGCAATAATCATGATTACAATGCAAGAAATCCTCATTCAAGAGTCTAGGAGCACTCAACTTTGCCGGGAAATCGAGCGCCCTTGCTGATATCATGCAGCCCTGCTTTTCAGAGGAGAGACTCATGCTCGTCGGTGTGCCCAAAGAGATCAAGAATCACGAATATCGCGTCGGACTGACGCCAGAGGCTGCGCGCGAATACGTTGCCGCTGGTCACCGTGTCATGCTCGAGACGGGAGCAGGCACCGGGATCAGCAAGACCGATGATGATTACCGCGCGATCGGCGCTGAAATCGTCGACACGGCTGAAGAAGTTTTCGCCAGCGCTGAAATGATTGTGAAGGTCAAGGAGCCCCAGCCCAATGAATGGGTGCAACTGCGCGAAGGGCAGATCCTCTTCACTTATCTCCACCTTGCTCCCGATCCTGATCAGGCGCGCGGATTGATGGAATCGGGCGTTTCGGCTGTCGCGTATGAGACAGTCACCGATCACACCGGCGGCCTTCCGCTGCTTGCCCCGATGAGCGAAGTCGCAGGTCGTCTTTCAATCGAAGCCAGCGCGCATTCCAGCCACGCCAACAATGGCGGGCGCGGCATCCTGATGGGCGGCGTACCCGGTGTGCTCCCGGCAAAAGTTGTTGTGATCGGAGGCGGCGTTGTCGGCACGCAGGCCGCACGCATGGCCGTTGGCCTTGGCGCGAACGTTGAAATCCTGGATCGTTCGCTGCCGCGCATCCGCGAGCTTGATGACATGTTCCAGGGCCGTGCAACCACGCGTTATTCCAATGCGGGAACAATCGAGGATGCCATCACCGAAGCCGATGTGGTCGTTGGCGCTGTGCTGATCCCCGGCGCCAGCGCGCCCAAGCTGGTGACGCGCGACATGCTTGGCCTGATGAAGCACCGCGCGGTTCTGGTCGATGTCGCGATCGACCAGGGTGGCTGTTTTGAGACTTCCAAGCCGACCACCCACGATGCGCCGACTTATATGGTCGATGACATCATCCATTATTGTGTTGCCAACATGCCTGGCGCGGTTCCGCACACGTCAAGCTATGCGCTCAACAACGCGACCCTGCCGTTCGGGCTCGCGCTGGCGAATAAGGGCGTGGTCAAGGCATGCGAGGATGATCCGCATCTTGCGCTCGGCCTCAACGTCCACGAAGGCAAGATCGTCAATGAAGCCGTGGCGGAGAGCCTGGGCTTCTGATCCAGTGAAGATCGCTCTTTGTCGAAGAGCCTTTGCAACCGGGCTGCACTTACGCTCGTAACTCGCCTCGGGTGGGTTATGAGGAGTAAGTGATGCGTGATCTTTTTCTCGGACTGAGCTTGGCAGTCATCGCGGCAACCCCCGTGACTGCGGCTGAGTTTCAGCTTACATATGAAGGGGTTCCCGAAGAAGCGCGCGCTGATCTTGAGGCCGCTGCCAATCTGATCGCGCCTTGCCTTGTCAGCGATGTCCCGATCCGCGTGCGTGTCTCTTGGATACCTCGCGGACCGACCGGGTTCGCCTATCAAGCCGCGTACCGAAACCGCGATTTCCTTCCCAAAAGCGACGTCTGGTATCCCAGCGCTCTTGCCAATGCGCTGGCGGGAGAGCGGATCATGGATCAGGACGACATCAACATCTTCCTGTCTGCCCGCACCAATTGGTATTACGATAGCGAGACGCCGATTGCCGAGGATCAGACCGACCTGCTGGGCGTCATGCTTCATGAGATCGGGCACGGGCTAGGGCTCAGCTCAACCTCTTTCACCCCGTGGCAGGGTGAGCCGGTATCCTCGCTGGGGCTACCCAACGATTTCACGAACTATTTTGATTATTCGTTCGAGCTGCACGAGCAGGACGGCACGCCGAGCCTGTATGATTCCATGTTGCGCATTGCTGATGGACGCGGGCTAACCGACTTCGGCAATCCTTCGATTGAGCTCACTTACGCGATGGCAAATCCAACAATCTACTTTGAAGGCGATCAGGCGAGCGCGGCAAATCGCGGCTTTCCGGTTGGCGTAAAGCCACTTTCGGTCACCCATCTGCCAGAGCCGCCCCGCGGTGACGAGCCGATGATGGGTGATGGTTCGGGCAAGGGAAAGGTGCGCAGGAGCAATGATCCGATCGCGCTTGCCATGCTTGCCGACCTTGGCTGGACGATTGCGGATGAGTGTCGCAGCTGGGATTGAAGTCCCTGAGTTGCACAAAACCGAACACTCGCTGATGGCAATGCGTTTTTTATAGGGATCTGGAATGCATATTATTTGACCCAGATCATAAAGCAGCCGGTTTGGCGGCCTGATCGAACAGGAGCACCCAGCGCATGAACCTCCATTCCACGCCTGCAACACGCGAAGTGAACTATGACGCGGATATCGATGTCCACGTCGCGCCTGTAACCTTGAGCGACAAAGTTGCCTTCGCCTTTGTCAAAATGCTGCGCTTCTTTGCCGATACCTTCTTTGCCAAGCGCTACGGCCACCGCGCCGTCGTGCTTGAGACGGTTGCTGCGGTGCCCGGCATGGTTGGCGGGCTCTGGCAGCACCTCACGGCACTGCGCAAGATGCGCGATGATGAAGGATGGATCCGCACGCTTCTGGATGAGGCAGAAAATGAACGGATGCACCTGATGACCTTCATCGAAATCGCCCAGCCTAACTGGTTTGAGCGCGCGGTGATCATTGTCGTGCAGCTGATCTTCTACAATTTCTATTTCTTCCTCTACCTCTTCGCTCCGCGCACGGCGCACCGTGTGGTTGGCTATTTCGAGGAAGAGGCTGTTATCAGCTACACTGCCTATCTCGCCGAGGTTGAAAGCGGCCGTCATGAAAACGTACCCGCACCCCAGTTGGCGATCGATTATTGGCAATTGCCGGCCAATGCGCGCCTGCGCGACGTGATCATTGCCGTGCGTGCGGATGAGGCCGAGCACCGCGATGTGAATCACGGTTTCGTTGACGCGCTGGACGAGCGCAGCGGCCGGGCAGGCGCAGTGGTGGAGGGTTAGACCCCGACCACTGTCTGTTCGATCGCGCCGAAGATCGAGTGGTTTTCAGCGTCGCGCATCTCGATCTTCACCGTGTCGCCGGGCGACATAAACGGAGTGGAAGGCAAACCGTCGCGGATCGTCTCGATCATGCGAATTTCGGCAATGCACGAATAGCCAAGTCCGCCATCGGCCACGGGTCGACCTGCGCTGCCGTCTGCATCCTTATTCGAGATAGTGCCGGTTCCGATCACCGTTCCCGCGGTCAGATTGCGGGTCTTGGCTGCGTGCGCGACCAATTGGGCGAGGTTGAATGTCGCATCGACACCGGCATTGGCGCGGCCAAAGGCTTCGCCGTTGTAATCGACCATGAGCGGCAGATGGATCAGGCAATCCTTCCACGCATCGCCCAATTCGTCAGGAGTGACAGCGACAGGAGAGAATGCGCTGGCAGGCTTTGACTGGAAAAAGCCGAAGCCCTTGGCCAATTCTCCTGGGATGAGCCCGCGCAGGCTTACATCGTTGACGAGCATGATCAGCTTGATGTGGTCCGCGGCATTCTCAACGCTCACGCCCATCGGAACGTCGTCAGTGATGCAGGCGACTTCGCCTTCCATGTCGCATCCCCAGGCAACATCACCCAGCGGAATGTCTGCACGCGGAGGCAGGAAACTGTCCGAGCCACCCTGATACATCAGGGGATCGTGGTAGAAACTCTCCGGCACTTCGGCCCCGCGCGCCTGACGCACCAGTTCCACATGGTTGATATAGGCGCTGCCGTCAGCCCATTGATAGGCGCGCGGCAGCGGGGAATGCGCCTGGCGTTCGTGAAAGCGCTCACACGGTACCGCTTCGTGATCAACATCGCGGGCGAGCACTTCCAGTTCGGGTGCGATGCGATCCCAGTCATCAAGCGCGGCCTGCAATGTCGGGGCGATATAGCCAGCCGCACAGCAGCGAGTGAGGTCCTTGGATACGACGACCAGCTTGCCGTCACGTGTGCCATCATTGAGCGTTGCGAGTTTCATGTCAGGCTTTCTCAGGATTGTCAGGTTGATTGTCAGGATGCGCGCGCTGGATCGCGGGCAGGGCAAGGCAGGCCTTTTCGATCCGCTCGATATGCGGACTGCCGCTGAAATCGTAGGCAAAGCGCCGCGCGTTGTAGACCTGCGGCATCAGCACCACTTCAAAAAGGCCGGGAGCATCGAACAGGAAATCGCCCGTGCTAAGCTGTGCCAGCCGCGTCTCAACCGGATCAAGCGTGCGTTTGAGCCAGTGGCGGTACCATTCGTCGATCTCGTCCTGCGACTTTTCATATTCGCGCTTGAGATATTTCAGCACCGGCAGGTTCAGCGGCGCGTGCAGCTCTGTCGCGATGGCATAGGCAAGCTCGCGCGCTGTGTAGCGCTGTTCAATATCCGCAGGCAGCAGCGGGTTTTCCGGATAGGCTTCGTCCAGCCACTCAAGCATCGCCATCGATTGCGCACGGTCACGGCCATCGGCTTCAAGCAGCGGCACGGATCCAAACGGGTTGCGGCTGGTGAAGGCTTCGTCCTTCTGCTCTGACTTGAGCAGGTTCACACCGATATTCTCATAAGCCAGCCCTTTCAGCTCCAGCGCAATGCGCAGCCGGTAGCTGGTTGAGCTGCGGAAATATCCGTGGAGCTTCATCAGAACGCCGCAATTCCGGTGATGCCCCGGCCAAGGATCAGGGCGTGGACATCGTGCGTGCCTTCATAGGTGTTGACTGTCTCTAGGTTCACCGCGTGGCGGATGACCTGATATTCCTCGGAGATGCCGTTCCCGCCGTGCATGTCGCGCGCCTGCCGGGCAATGTCCAAGGCCTTGCCGACATTGTTGCGCTTGACCACCGAAATCATGTCAGGGGCAAAGCGCCCCTCATCCATCAGCCGCCCGACCCGAAGGCTCGCCTGAAGACCAAGAGCAATGTCGGTCAGCATATCGGCGAGCTTCTTTTGATAGAGTTGTGTGCCGGCAAGCGGGCGACCGAATTGCTTGCGGTCGAGCCCGTACTGGCGCGCGGCGTGCATGCAGAATTCGGCAGCGCCAAGCGCGCCCCAGCTGATGCCGTAGCGCGCCCGGTTGAGGCAGCCAAAGGGCCCCTTGAGACCTTGAACATTTGGCAGGAGGGCATCGGCAGGCAGCTTCACCTCGTCCATCATGATCATGCCTGTGGGTGAGGCGCGCAATGAGATTTTGCCCTCAATCTTGGGCGCGGAAAGCCCTTCCATGCCCTTTTCCAGGATAAATCCGCGAATGCTGCCGCCATGCGCTTCGCTCTTGGCCCAGACGACGAAGACGTCCGCGAACGGTGCATTGGAAATCCAGGTCTTGGAGCCGGAGATGACGTAACCGTCGCCGTCCTGTTTGGCGTAAGTCTTCATGCCCGCTGGGTCAGAGCCTGCGTCTGGTTCGGTAAGGCCGAAACAGCCGATCAACTGGCCAGAGGCAAGACCGGGCAGGAATTTCTCGCGCTGTTCCTGCGATCCGTAGGCGTAGATCGGATGCATCACGAGGCTCGACTGAACGCTCGCCATCGAACGGTACCCGCTGTCGACACGCTCAATCTCGCGCGCAATCAGGCCGTATGAGACATAGTTTGCGCCTGCGCCGCCCAGTTCCTCAGGTATGGTTGCACCAAGCAGACCGGCCTGACCCATGAGAGGGAAAAGCTCCGGCACGCTCGCCTCTTCCCGGAAGGCTTCGATCACGCGCGATTGAAGTTCGCCTTGGGCAAATCCGCGCGCCGCATCGCGGATCATCCGCTCGTCTTCGGTCAGCTGGCTTTCAAGATCGAACGGATCTTCCCAGTTGAACGGTACGATCCCGGCAGAGGCAAGCTCGGGCGAGGGAGGGGCGTGCATTTAGTTACTCCTGAAACTTGTTTCCCTCTCGCAGGACTTGGGCAGACCTGCAAGCGAGAAGTCATTTCCGGGAGCTTAGGCGTCGACGGCGTTGATTTCCAGCGCGTGGCTAACCGCTTCAAGCATATCGGTCGGCGGACACGGTTTGGGCAATGCCCAGGCCCTGGGGAAGCTTTGCGCGACCTCGGTCACTTCGCGGCTTGCGGTGTGGAAAATAACCGGAATGTCTTCAGCCATGAAGGTACGCGCAAGGTTAAGCACCTCGCCGTCAGAAAGCGCGATATCAAGGATCGCGAGATCAGGTTTTTGCTTTTGGAAGGCGAGCATGGCTGCAGAGATGCCCGAATGCGGACCGTCTACCTGAAAGCCAGCTTCTTCAACAGTTTCACAAAGGTCAAGCGCGACGATCATCTCGTCTTCTGCAACCAGGATTTTCTGGGCCACGAATCACTCCTATCGCCGCGT
Source organism: uncultured Porphyrobacter sp. (assembly GCA_964443505.1). Classification (GTDB taxonomy): domain Bacteria; phylum Pseudomonadota; class Alphaproteobacteria; order Sphingomonadales; family Sphingomonadaceae; genus Erythrobacter. The sequence goes on from CAYUCZ010000010.1 coordinate 67,104, forward strand.
CCTGACCCCACGGTAAGGAGTGTAACACACTTTGGACACGCGATCCAAAGTTCTCCACTAGGTTTGAACGCTAAGCGGCGGCCCTAGGGGAAGAGCCCTAGGTGTTCTGGCCGAACTTCGCAGCGAAACCGGCTTGATCCCCTTCGGCGAGGAACTTTGCCTGTTCTACCCATTGATCGCGAGTGATGCGTCCAGAGAAACGGCCGAGCGAGGCGTCAATCCGTTCGACATCTGCATCGCTCCATGCCGCGATCTGTGCAAAGCTCGTGATGCCCTGTTCAGCCAGCAGCGCTGCGAGCTTGGGTCCAAGCCCCTTGATTTTGGTAAGGTCATCGCCGGAGGGCGAGGGATCGGCAGCCGGTGCAAGTGCGGGTTCGGGAGCAGGTGCTGGCTGTGACGCTGCTGCGACGGGTTCGGGCGTGGGCGTTTCAAGAGGAACGCCGCCATCTTTCTGAGCCGCCTTGGGGGCATCGATCAATGCCTGATTGCGAGACGCGGGCGCTGCGCCTTCATCAAGCACGTCCCCTTCGGTCTTGTCGACGACCGTCGTCCGGCGCGACGCGCGGATGATGATGAACAGCGCAATCGCCAGGGCGATGCCGAAGAGAATGTAGGGAATGGCCTCTTGCAAATTGGCAGGCATGGATGGTGCTCTTTCCGTCTAATGTGAGTTTCTGCGCCCTTAGCAGCGCAATCGGGCAGGCTCAAAGGCCTGCTTGTGGGCAAACAAAAACGGCCGGAACCCTACTCGCTGGAAGGTTCCGACCGTTCGAGGGTCACACCGCGCTCCCCCTAACCCATGGGCGCGGCATGATCTTGGGTGTCGGGTGGCTCAGCCCCCGCCGCGAGCAGCGCCAGCGAGCGCGTTAAGCTCGAGGAATTCCTGACGGATGAAATTGCTCTGGCGCCCGGCAAGTTCGCCAACGTCATCATGTCCAAAGCCCATCATCAATTCGTCACCGCGCAGGATCTGGCCATAAGCAGCAACCGCCGCGGCAAAGGCAAAGTCGCCCTGAGGCATCTGCGTTGCCCCGCGCAATTCGCTCGTCGAGACGACGCGTTCGATTAGCCGCGACGTATCACCATCGGGCAGCTTGAAACGCAGTTTCACATGTGCGGCCTCTGCCATCTGGCGGGTTGCTGCCTCGCTCGGCTGATTTTCATAGCGGCGCGGCGCGATCCAACCCTTCGTGCCTGCGGGCACGATTTCGTAGATCGCTGTGACCTGTTGACCTGCGCCAATATCACCTGCATCAACCGCATCATTGTCAAAGTCTTCTTCGCGCAGCGCGCGGTTCTCGTACCCGACAAGCCTGTACTGGCTGATAACAGCGGGGTTGAATTCGACCTGGATCTTCACATCCTTGGCGATGGTGAACAGGGTTGAGCTCATTTCGTCGCCCAGCACCTTTTTCGCTTCGAGCGCGCTGTCGATATAGGCGTAATTGCCGTTACCGTGATTGGCGATCTGTTCCATCAGCGCTTCGTTGTAATTGCCCGTGCCAAAGCCAAGCGTGGTGAGAGTAATCCCGCGGTCGCGGTTTTTCTCGATCATCTCGACCAGAGCATCGCGGTCGGAAACACCGACGTTGAAATCGCCGTCAGTGGCAAGGATCACCCGGTTGACGCCGCCACGAATGAAGTTGTCTTCGGCAATGTTGTAGGCAAGCTGGATGCCTGCCCCGCCAGCGGTCGATCCGCCAGCGGACAGTTCATCGAGAGCGCGGCGGATGGCTTTCGTGTCATTGGTAGGTTCGAGCACCAGGCCTGCGGCCCCTGCATAGACAACGATCGACACTCGGTCTTGTTCGCTTAGCTCTCCGGCGAGCTGCGAAAGCGCAGTCTTGACGAGGGGAAGCTTGTCCGGACGGCCCATCGAACCTGACACATCCATCAGGAACACAAGGTTTGCAGGCGGGCGCTCGTCACGCTCGATATCGTAACCGCGCAGGCCAATCCGCATCAGATAGGTGTCTTCATTCCACGGCGATCGAGCGATGTCGGTGTTCACGCTGAAGGGAATGTCGCGCCCCTTGGGGCGGGCATAATCATAGCGGAAGTAATTGATCATCTCTTCCGTCCGCACGGCATCTCGCGGTGGAGTCATGCCCTGCCTTAAGAAGCGCCGGGCATTGGCATAGGCACCGGTGTCGACATCGACGCTGAAGGTTGAAACAGGCTCTGCGCTGGTCAATTTGACCGGCGAGACTTCTTCCCCTTCATATTGTTCGCGGCCTGGATCGACCGGGACAACGACAGGAGGCACGCCGATATATCCGGCTTCTGCATTGCCTCTGACGGCGCCAGTGCGATTTCGCGACGCGGTTACCACGACTGTTTCACTGGCCGCAAACTGAGCCTGCGGTGGCGGCGGAGCAGGCGGGGGTGGCGGTGGCGGCGGCGGAGCCACGGCCACATCGCTTTTCATTGCATCGCCAGTGCTTGCCACATCGCCTGCTTGCTGAGCGCATCCCGCAATCGCGAGACCGAGCAAGACCAGACCGCTGAGTTTGAGCTGCGTTGTTAGACCCTTACGCATTCAATTTCTCCCCACGAACTACCCGGCGCAAAGGGTCTGCCCGAAGCCGTGAATATCGACTGAACGTGCTGTCAGCGCGGTGAAATGTTGGTTGCGGTTGCGGATGAAAATGCTTTAATTTGAGAAGGTTAGGGCCTGATTGGAGCGGTCAGGCGGCCTGTGAACTATCTGCGGGCACGTTCACGTTCTTGCGGAACAATACCTTGTCCGCCTCATCAAATCCGCGCTTCCAGATCACCCACAAATAGACGCCCAGAATTGCTGGGCCGCCAAAGATAATCTCGACCCATTCGGGCGTGAATTCTGTGAAGACAAAGCCAACCACAACCGCAGGGGCAGCCGCATAGACAAGCGCCCAGCGCCAGTTTGAAACAGGCGCCTTGAGCAAGGTCTTAAGTACCAGCGCCTTGATCAGGCTCGAAGCGCCAAGCGCGATGAACAGCGCCATGGCAGCGCCTGCCGCCTGGAAGCCTTCGTCAAGGTTGAGCGATTGCGCTGCCAGAATAAGCGCAACCGTCAGCACCCCTTGGAGAGTAATGATCCCGACGGAGATCGCTAGATTGCGCTTTCTCGCGATGTAGACCAGCACGCCTTCGGATACGACCGCCATCGAGGCGATCACTTCTGCTGCAAGCAGGATGGCAAGCGCACCGGTGCCGCCAACAATATCCGGCCCGCCAAGCCCCATTACGGCCTCACCCGGTATCGCCAGCATCAAGGCAATCCCGAACTGCAAGGCGATGATCCAGAAACCGACCTGACGCACCTGCGCAGCAATCGCTGCCATATTGCCGATCTTCAGGTTCTTGGTTATGACGGGAGAGAGGATCGGCTCGAAACTGGTTTTAAGTTTGCCGGGCAGGCTCACCACTTCCTTTGCAAACCAATAAATCCCAACGGTCGCAGCCGAGGTAAACTGGCCAAGCAGGAATACGTCCAGCAAGCGTGTGCCGCGCTCAATCACGTCCGCCCCGATCAGCGGCAATGCGCGCGCAGTCATCTTGGCAAGATATCGCGGGCGCGGGCGCCAGCCCTTGGGCAGGCCATAGGTCTTGAGGAACGAATAGAGCGCGGTGAAAAGCGCGGCATAGATCGAGGCAAGGAATGCAAGCGCAATCCCCCCGCTGGCGAGAGCCGGGACAAAGAACAGGCCAGCGACGAGGATCGACTTGGTCCATGGCTCGACAACTGCTCGGGCGCGCACTGTGGTCGCGATGTCATAGCGATAGGCCTGCGCCGCGAGCAGAATCTCCGTGAGAGCGAAGGCGGGGATCGCAGCGATCATCCACATGTCGAAATCGCTGTTGGTCCCGCTTGGGAAGATAATCACCGGGAAAAGCAGCAAGAGCGCGCAAGCGACGAGCGAGAATAAGAGCGATGTCAACATGCCGTCGAACACAAGGTTTGACGGCGATCCTTCGTGGTCTTCGGCGCCCTCGGTCAGTCGCTGCGCAAGCCCTCGCTTTTCGCCTAGCGAACAGATCAGCGCGAAAATCTCGATCACGACGAAAGCGGCCGCAAACCGGCCCATTTCATCGACGCCGTAAAAGCGGAATCCGATGAAAAGGAACGGGATGCCGCCCAGCAATCTCAGGAAAAACCCAAAGGTGTTTGTCCGCCCACCCTTGGCAAGCGTCGCCATATCATCGCCGCCCTTTTCAGGGGGTGGATTGTCGGGTGAAAGGGGTGTGCTGCTCATCGCGAAGGCGCCGTTACTCGGCTTTAAGCGGCCGCGCCAGCAATTGTCCGACCACGCCTTGCGGCGGCGCCCCGTCAAGGATCGCGCAAACCGCCTCGACAATCGGCATGGCAATGGCTCGGCTCTTGGCCAGCTTGCCAAGGACAGGCGCTGTGTGCGCGCCTTCGGCAACGGTGGTGCGATCCGCCATCAACTCGCTCGCCGACACGCCTTCGCCAAGCGATTTGCCAAGCGAGAAATTGCGGCTTGAGGTTGATGAACAGGTGAGAACCAGATCGCCCAGTCCGCACAGGCCAGCGAGTGTTTCGGGTCTTGCGCCGAGCGCTTCGCCAAAGCGCAGCATCTCGGCATAGCCACGCGCAATCAGCGCCGCGCGCGCATTTTGACCAAGGCCAAGCCCGTCGACAACGCCGCACGCAATGGCGAGGACATTCTTGATCGAGCCGCCGATTTCAGCACCTGTGACATCATCAGAGTAATAGGGTCTGAAGGTTGGCCGCGCGATCGCAGGAGAAAGCCGTTCCCACTGAGCGCGTCCACCCCCGCAAGCGAGCGTAACCGCCGTAGGCAGACCGCCAGCCACTTCGTGCGCGAATGTCGGGCCGGATAGCACTGCGATCTCGCTATCAGCGGCAGCGGCGCGGGCGACATCATTCATCAGCCGCCCCGTGCCTGCCTCGATCCCCTTGGAGCACAAGACGAGATCGCGCGGTGAATGCGAAAGACCAGATAGGACAGTCCCGAGCACCTGAGCAGGCGTGACCACCAGCACAATATCAATCCCTGCAAGCTCGCCAAGATCACCGGTCGCGCGGATACGCTCGGACAGCTCGGCGCTAGGCAGATATTGGGGGTTGCGGTGCTGCGAATTGATCGCCTCAACCACTTCGGCCTCATACGCCCAAAGCACCGCATCACGGCCATCGCTTGCAACCATCTGCGCAAGGGCAGTCCCCCATGCGCCAGCGCCGATCACTCCGATGGTTTCGTTCATGCCTTCACTCCGGCCCCGCGCACTTTTTCAGCCCCCGGATCAAGCGGCCAACGTGGGCGCGCCTTGAGGTCGAGCGGGTCGCCTGCAAATTGAGGGTCCAACGCTAGGCGCTCGCAACCGGCCCACGCAATCATCGCTGCATTGTCCGTACACAGTTTGAGCGGCGGCGCGACAAATCGCATCGCGTGCGAAGCAGCGAGGGTTTCAAGCGCTGTGCGGACTGCCTGATTGGCTGCGACGCCGCCTGCAACCACCAGCGCGGGGAAGGGGCCAGCTGTGGCCAGCGCCTTTTCAAGCCGGTCGATCAGGCAATCGACAGCAGCCTGCTGAAAACTTGCCGCGATGTCAGCAGGTGTGTGGTCGTCGCTTTCGTGCGCGCGCAGGACGGCGCTTTTCAATCCGGCAAAGGAGAAATGCGGTTCCTTTGATCCCTTGAGTGGGCGAGGCAGGGGCACCGCCTTGGGATCGCCCTGTTTGGCCAATCGTTCAACCGCCGGTCCGCCGGGATAGCCAAGGCCAAGGATCTTGGCGGTTTTGTCAAACGCCTCTCCCAAGGCATCGTCGATCGTGGTTGCAAGCCTGCGATATTCGCCCGGAGCATCAACGCCCAAAATCTGACAATGGCCGCCAGACACCAGCAGCAGGAGATAGGGAAAGCCAAGCTCCTTATCAGCAAGACGCGGGGACAGCGCATGGCCTTCAAGATGGTTTACCGCGACAAGCGTCTTTCCAGAAGCCATCGCGAGCGCCTTGCCGCTGACAAGCCCGACCATCACACCTCCGATCAGGCCAGGGCCAGCGGTTGCGGCAATGGCGTCAACATCGCTGAGCGAAAGCCCGGCATCGGCCATTACCCCTTCAAGCATGGGGGCCAGCCGTTCGGCATGCGCGCGCGCTGCAATCTCTGGCACAACCCCGCCATAGGGCGCGTGCTCTTTTTCCTGACTGGCAATGCGTTCCGCCAGAACGCGCCGGTCCGATGTCACCAGCGCGACGGCGGTTTCATCGCAGCTCGATTCAATGCCGAGAACAATGTTCAGCTTAGATCCCATGGAGCTTCCATCTAGTTGATGCGCGGGCTAGAGCAAGCATAGCTATGAACGAGCCAACCAATTCCCAACCCGAAATCCGGCCGAAACTGCGCCTTGGAACCCGCAACTCACCGCTTGCCATGGCGCAAGCCTATGAAACGCGCGAGCGGCTTTGCAAAGCGCACGGTTGGGCAGAGGAAGAGGTTGAACTGGTCCCGGTTGTCGCAAGCGGGGACAAGGTGCTTGACCGGCCGCTGGCAGAGATTGGCGGCAAGGCGCTGTGGACCAAGGAACTCGACGCCTGGCTGGGCGAAGGCAGGATCGATGTCGCCGTTCATTCGGCCAAGGATGTCGAGACGCTTCGGCCTGATGCATTCAAGTTTGCCGCATTCCTGCCGCGTGCTGACCGGCGCGATGCTCTCGTCGGCGCGTCGAGCATCGCCGCTATCCCTCAAGGTGCGATTGTCGGTACCAGCGCGCCTCGCCGCGCGGCGCAGCTTTTGAACCTGCGGCCGGATTGCAAGGTCGTGACATTCAGAGGCAATGTCGCAACCCGTTTGGGGAAGCTGGAGGCGGGAGAAGCAGATGTGACTTTCCTCGCCGCAGCCGGGCTTGAAAGGCTTGGCCAAAGCGACGTTGGTGCGCCGCTTGAAACGGGTGACTGGATCCCCGCAGCGGCACAAGGAGTGATCGCGCTTGAATGCCGCGCCGATGATGCAGAGGCTGAAAAGCTGCTGTCAGCGATTGATCATGCACCGACACGCGCTGAGCTGGAAGCCGAACGCGCCTTGCTCGCACAGCTTGGCGGTACCTGCCATTCTCCCGTCGCGGTCCTTTGTTCGGGCGAGGGGGAGGCGCTGACAATGCGCGCTGCCTTGTTCAGTCCTGACGGATCGGACCGGGTCGACGGTGAAGCCAGCTTTGCGCCCGGAGAACACGGGCCAGTGGCCGCGCTCGCCGCTGACCTCTTGGACCGCGCAACGCCTGCAATTGCAGAACATTTCGGCGGCGGCGACTAGACGCGCATGAGCGGCTTCGTTCTTGCCGTTCGCCCTGAACCGGGGCTTGCCGCGACAATGGAGGCGGGCAAGGCGCTCGGCCTCAACATGATCGGCTATCCCTTGTTCGAAATGCGTAGCAAGGATTGGGATTGTCCGCCGGCTGACAGTGTCGATGCACTTCTGATCGGCAGCGCCAACGCAATCCGGCTGGGCGGTAAGGCGCTTACAGGGCTGCTCGACAAACCTGTCTTTGCGGTCGGTGAAACCACTGGAAAGGTTGCGCGCGATGCAGGGTTCAAAATCGCCAAAGTCGGCAAAGGCGGACTGCAGAACGTCCTTGATCATGCGCCAACTCCGTCACGAATGCTGCGCATCGCGGGCGTTGATCATGTCCCCCTTGATCCACCCGCCGGGATCGAGATTACCACAGCTATTGCTTATGAAAGCGTCCCGCTTGAACTGCCCGAACCCTTGCGCGCGCTTGATCAATTGGGGCTGACAGTGCTTTTGCATTCGGCAGTGGCGGCTGAGAGATTTGACAGCGAAACCCGGCGTCTCGCGCTTGAGCGCGCGCGGATCAGGCTTGCAGTGCTTGGTCCGAGAATTGCCGAAGCGGCTGGAACCGGGTGGCAGGCTATCCACGTATCGAGCGCACCCAATGATCAAGCTCTGTTGGAATTGGTGCGCGAGACGTGCATATAGTGCAAAAACAACCCAGTCCGGAGTAACGTTCCGGTCGATAGGGTCGCAGATACGGATATTCGATGGAATCGAAATATGGCAGCCGCAGAAAGCCCGCCTCGACGGGGCGCTTCTTGCTGGCTGCGCTTGCCTCATTCATTTTGGGCGGAATTCTGGTTGGCTATGTCGTTTGGTACAATCTCGAGGCGGATGAGCCTGAGGTCGTTGCCGTTGACGGGCCGCCTGAACTGCCGGGCGCCGCGCTGATCGAAGGCGAACCTTCGCCAAGTCCGACGGCCCCTGCCAGCGCCTCGCCAAGCCCGCTCGCAGAAGCTGTCGCCGCGCTCGAGGAAGGCGATACGCAGGGCGCCGCCGAAGCGGTTGGACGCGCCGCGGAACAACAAGGCGGGCTGGATCAGCGATTGGCCGCTGCAGAGCAACGCCTCGCCCGGCTCGATCTTCAGGCACAGGCAGCTGCGGGCAACGCCGCAAGGGCAGAAGGCTTGCTGATCGCCTTTGCGACGCGCCGAGCGGTGGAGCGCGGGGCAGAGCTGGGATACCTTGCAGACCAGCTGCGCCTGCGGTTTTCGGACCAATGGCCCAATGCGGTGAACACGATCATCGCGTTTGCGCGAAACCCGATCCGTTATGACAATCTCACCGCGCGGCTTGATGGACTGGGGCCGCAGCTTGTCGAGCGCAATGAAGGCATGAGCTGGGAGCGGTTTCAGCGCGAACTCGGCCAGCTTTTCGTCATTCGCCGCGAGAGCACGCCTTCACCGCAGCCGGAACGCAGGCTTGATCGCGCGCGGATCGCGCTTGAACAGGGGCGGTATCAAAACGCGATCGATGAGATCAGAGGTATGCCGGGGGCTGAACAGGCCGAAAGTTGGATCGCTGATGCAGAACGCTATCGCGACGCTATGCTTGCGCTTGAAGTGATCGAAACCGCCGCCGTGCTCGACCAAAGCGGGCTGCGTGATGGGGCAGGCAATGTTGTCAATCAGCCGAGCCCGCTCGATCAGGCAAGCAACGAATAGGCCGGATCAGGCTTTGAGCAGTTCGGGCAGGTCGCCGGAAACCCCGCGGGCTTCGTCCATGAAAAAGGTCTTGAGCAGCGGCGTGCGCTGAACCGCAGCCATTCCAAGCCTGCGCACCGCGCTTGCGGTCTTGCCCGGCACGCCGAACAAGCGCGTCAATCCATCGGTTGCCAGCGCGACCATGAAACTGTCCAGCCCGCGCCAGTTTTCATAGCGTTTCAAAAGCTGCGCGTCGCCCGGATCAAGGCCAATGCGTGCCCCATCGGCCAGCACTTCGACAAGAGCACCGACATCGCGCAGGCCCAGATTAAGTCCCTGCCCGGCGATCGGGTGAATGCCATGCGCTGCATCACCAATCAGGGCAAGCCTCGTGTCCGTGATCTTGGCAGTGTGGTGGAAACCGAGCGGATAGCTGGATCTCACGCCAACGCTCGTCACCTCGCCCAGGATATCGCCCATTCGTTTTTGCACTTCGGCAAGAAACGCACGGTCGGAAAGCTTGGTAACGCCCGCACCATCAGCTTCGGAGACTGTCCACACAAGCGAAGAACGATGCGTGCCGTCAGCATCATCGTTCATCGGCAAGAGCGCAAACGGGCCAGCGGGATAGAACACTTCCCAGGCGACATTGTCGTGCGGTTTGGAATGCGTAAGCCCGGCGATGATCGCACGGTGCTTGTAATCCCATTTGGCGATGGAGATGCCCGCTTCCTCGCGGGTGGGAGACTGGCGCCCTTCGGCGGCGATCATCAAGCGGCCCTTAAGCTTGCGGCCGTCGGCAAGCACGGCGGCAACGCCGTATTCACTGCGCTGACGTTCCACGATTTCGGCCTTGGAGACCCAATGGATGTTGTCTTCTCGCGCGGCAGCCTCGAACAGAGCGAGACGCAGGCGGCGATTGGGGAACATCCGGCCAAGCGTTCCCTCATGCGGCTCGGGCGTAAAGTCGAGCCTGCCGGGGCGGTTCTGGTCAGTCACTGCAATGCTGGCGATGTCGCAGGCGAATTCCTCAAGGCCCGCAGCGATTCCGATATTGGTGAACAGGTGCCAGCTCGCGGTCGAGATCGCAGTTGCTCTATCATCGAATCCCTCGGCGGTCAGTTCAGCCGGGTCCGCGCGGTCGATCACATGGCTCGTCAGGCCTTGCTTTGCCGCGGCAAGCGCAAGCGTCATGCCGACAAGGCCGCCGCCAAGGATCAGAAGATCGCGCGTTTCAGTCTCTGAATTGCTCATTGGAAAGCCAGTAACCCTTCAACCCGTCTTTGCCGAACCCTATTTGTGCGGCTAGTGCCGTTCCTACTTTGACGCAAAGCAAAGAGGCAAGATTGTTCGCTGCATCGCGTATTGCTTACCCTGCATGGATCGTAACCTGGTTCACCGCGCTTTTGGCTGCATTGCTCATGGCGAGCGGGGCGCTTGCACAGGACAATTCACTAGAGCGCCCGGTTCGCTATGGCGATGCCAATATTGCGGTCCAACTGACGGCAGATGGCGCGCCGCGCGCTGGCGAGGAGTGGATGCTCGCCCTGCGTTTCACCCCTTCGAGCGAGGAATGGCACGGATATTGGTCCAATCCGGGCGATGCGGGTCTGGGAATGCAGCTCGAGCTTGACCTGCCTGAAGGCTGGGAGATGGGCGAAGCGCTTTATCCTGTGCCCGAACGCTTCATCCAGCAATTGCCGACGCAAAGCCTGATGAACCATATCTACAAGGGGCCGTACACGGTTCTGGTTCCGGTCTACGTTCCGCAAGGCGCGGTGATTGATAGCCTCCCCGACGTGCGCGGATACGTTGAATATCTTTCGTGCACCGATGTGATCTGCGTTCCCCAGGATGCGAGTTTGAGCGCGGGGCAAGGCGGTGATTTCGCACGCTGGCGGGCGCAGGTGGCGCCGATGCTCGATGCGAGCGCACGCTTCGCCGTCAGCGGCGATATGCTTCGCATCGCTATCCCGCTTCCCGAATCGGTCACACTGGCAGACCCGCACGTGTTTATCGCCGAAGCGCGGCTCGTTTCCTATCCGCTCGCGCAGGCGCTGTACCGCGAAGGGGATATGCTGGTTGCCGAAGTGCCGCTTGATCCGCTTGGGACAGGTGAGGCTGAGGCCATTTCGGGTATTCTCGCATTCGACAAAGACACCGGCGTGCGGTTCACTGCCGAACCGGGCGAAGTGCCAGTCATCGCAACCCCGATTGGCACACAAATGGTTGTCAATGCGCCGCCGCTATGGACGCTGATCCTGGGCGCACTGGTTGGCGGGCTCATCCTCAACATCATGCCCTGCGTCTTCCCGATCTTGAGCCTTAAAGCGTTGTCGCTGGCTCGAGCAGGCGGAAGCGAGGCCGAAGCGCGGGCAGAGGGTATCGCTTACACTGCCGGCGTTGTGCTCGCCTGTGTCGCGCTGGGCGGGATTATGCTGGCGCTGAGGGCGGCTGGGGAGCAAGTCGGCTGGGCCTTTCAACTGCAAAGCCCAGGCGTTGTAGTCGCTCTGCTGGTGCTTGCGAGCGTGATCACGCTGAATTTTGCCGGCATTTTCGAGCTTCCCAATATCGATACGGGCAATGGCGCAGGCAGAAGCGCCTTTGCAACCGGCCTGCTTGCCGCGATTGCCGCAACGCCGTGCACAGGACCGTTCATGGCTGCGGCTCTGGGCGCGGCCTTGCTGCTGCCGACCCCGCTCGCACTCTTGCTGTTCGCGATGCTGGGTCTGGGCCTTGCGCTGCCATTCCTTGCAATCGGTTTCATCCCGGTGCTTCGCAATCGCCTGCCCAAGCCCGGCGCATGGATGGACACGTTCCGCCGTTTCATGGCTCTGCCCATGGGGCTTACCGCATTGGCGCTGGTGTGGCTTACCGCGCAGCTTGGCGGGCGCGGTTTTGCCCTGTTCGCGCTCGTTATGCTGTTTGGAATTGTGCTGGCGCTGTTCGTGGTCGGGCGGCTCCAGCGCGCTGGCAAGATGGCCTGGCCTGCCTTTGGTCTTGTGGCGGCTCCTTTCCTGATCTTTGGCGCCTTTGCCTTGCCGAGCAGCTATGCCCCGCCAACCCGCGATCTCACCACCTCGCTTCTGTCGCCGCAGGAGTTTTCACGCGAGGCATTGGCAGCGGCCCGCGCGACCGGTCAGCCAGTCTTCATCTGGTTCACTGCCGATTGGTGTGTGACCTGCAAGGTCAACGAAAGCGTCGCCATCGAACGAGACGCCACCGCTGAGGCGTTCGATCAAGCGGGCGTGATCGCAATGGTCGGCGATTGGACCATTCGCGATGAGGAGATCACAACGTTCCTCACCGAACAAGGAGCCGCTGGCGTGCCGCTTTATCTATGGTACGAGCCGGGCGAGGAAGCGGAGCAATTGCCGCAGGTTCTCACCACCGACATGTTGACCCAGAGAGCTGAGCGAGAGCGCTAGGAAGCCCTGCAAGCCTCGATAAATTCGCCTGGAACCTGACTGGGGTTCATTTCGACCCGGCCAGCGCCGGGAACGGTGATGCCAAGCGCTCGGGGACCAGCGAGCGCTTCCCAGACAAGATCTTCAGCCGGGGAATGGCCTTTCCAGACAAAGGAGCCACCCATGGGATCTGCAACAACTCCAATACGGCCAATATGGCCATTGCCGACCATGGCAAGAAGGGCGCTTGCGCCTTGGTCGGCAGGGCTCATTCGCGTTATTTGCAGCGCTGGGAAAGACTGGTGGAGACCGGGGGCAAGGCAATCAAGCGCAATCAGCGCCGGTTCGCCCGGAATGCCATAAACGATGCGGCTTTCTTGCTGAGAAGAGTAGGCCCACATCGCCCCTTCCGTCTCGGGCGAGGGGAGCGGGTCAGAGGCATAGACCGGCTCATCCTCCGGCATCGCCCGCGCCATATCCGCATCAGTGGGCGGAGGCTTGCAGGCTGCCATCGCTAGCAGGAGCGCAATCAGGGTCAGGCGATGCGTTGCCTTCAAGGCTTGCCCCCCATCCTACGCCGCTGCGTCTTCCCGTACCGCATCTTGCGCGTGCCCGGCTTGCCTTCGTTTGAGCGGCCTACGCGCGGCGCTTTCTTCTGCTCGTCGGGCAGGCCCAGCTCGTCATTCTCCAACCGGCGGATTTCATCGCGTAGTCGGCCGGCCTCTTCGAACTCCAGGTTCGCAGCCGCATCGCGCATGCGTTTTTCGAGGTCTTCGATGTAAGAGCGCAAATTGTGGCCAACCAGATTGTTGACCTCCTCATCGCCGGTATCGACTGTCACCTGATCCTTCGACGCGGTGTGAGCGACGATATCGGCAATGTCGCGCTTGATCGTCTGAGGCGTGATGCCGTGTTCCTCGTTGAAGGCCTGTTGCTTGTCGCGGCGGCGGTCGGTTTCCGCCATTGCGCGCTCCATCGACCCGGTAATCCGGTCCGCATACAGGATCACCCGGCCATCGACATTGCGTGCCGCGCGCCCGATGGTCTGGACGAGCGAGGTCTCTGAGCGCAGGAACCCTTCCTTGTCAGCGTCGAGAATGCACACCAGCCCGCATTCAGGAATATCAAGGCCTTCACGCAGCAGGTTGATGCCCACCAGCACATCATAAACGCCCATGCGCAGATCGCGGATCAGCTCTATTCGCTCAAGCGTCTCCACATCAGAGTGCATGTAACGGACCTTCACGCCCGCCTCGTGCATGAATTCGGTAAGGTCTTCGGCCATCCGCTTGGTCAATGTGGTGACAAGCGTGCGATAGCCTTTCTTCGCGGTTTCAAGGCATTCCTGGATGCAATCCTGCACCTGGTCTTCAACCGGGCGGATCGTGACAGGCGGATCAATGAGGCCGGTCGGGCGGATTACCTGTTCGGCAAACACGCCTCCGGTCTGCTCCATCTCCCATGGTCCTGGCGTCGCCGACACCGCAATGGTCTGCGGGCGCATCGCGTCCCATTCGTTGAAGCGCAAGGGGCGGTTGTCGATGCACGAAGGCAGCCGGAAGCCATATTGCGCCAGAGTGAGCTTGCGGCGGTGGTCCCCGCGCGCCATCGCGCCGATCTGCGGCACCGTCTGGTGGCTTTCATCGACAAACAACAGGGCGTTGTCGGGCAGATATTCGAACAAGGTTGGGGGCGGCTCGCCGGGCAGGCGACCTGTGAGAAAGCGCGAGTAGTTTTCAATCCCTGCGCAGCTTCCGGTCGCCTGGATCATTTCAAGGTCGAACTGGGTGCGCTGTTCGAGCCGCTGATGTTCGAGCAGCTGCCCATCCTGTTCAAGCTCTTCTAGCCTGTGAGCAAGCTCGAACTTGATCGCCTCCATCGCCTGTTTCATCGTCGGACCAGGCGTCACATAGTGCGAGTTGGCATAGACCCGTACCCGGTCAAGCTTGGCCCCTGTCTTGCCGGTGAGCGGATCAAATTCGGCAATCTCCTCAATCTCGTCACCGAAAAAGCTGATACGCCATGCCATGTCTTCATAGTGGCTCGGAAACAGTTCCAGATTGTCGCCACGCACCCGGAATGAACCGCGCGCAAAGGCGGTGTCGTTGCGCTTGTATTGCAGGGCGACAAGCTTGCGGATCAGCTCGCGCTGGTCGATCACTTCGTCTTTCTTGATGTCGAACACCATGGCTGCATAGGTCTCGACCGAACCGATACCGTAAAGGCACGAAACCGAGGCCACGATCACAACGTCATCGCGTTCAAGCAGCGCGCGCGTTGCCGAATGTCGCATCCGGTCGATCGCTTCGTTCACGCTCGATTCTTTCTCGATATAGGTGTCAGAGCGCGGGACGTAGGCTTCGGGCTGGTAATAGTCGTAATAGGAGACGAAATACTCGACCGCGTTTTCGGGAAAGAAGCTTTTGAACTCCCCATAAAGTTGAGCGGCAAGTATCTTGTTTGGCGCGAGAATCAGCGCCGGACGCTGCAGCGTCTCGATCACCTTGGCCATCGTGAATGTCTTGCCTGACCCGGTCACGCCCAGCAGTGTCTGCGTCGCCTCGCCGTCACGTGCGCCTTCGACCAGTTCGGCAATCGCTGTGGGTTGATCGCCCGCCGGTTCGTAATCAGACACCAGTTTGAAGGGCTTGCCGCCCAGCGATTTGTCGGGCCGGGCAGGGCGGTGAGGGGTGAATTCTTCCCCTGTTTCCGGTTCTTCCAGCCCGCGGCGAATGATCAATTCTGACATGCGAACATATATGGTACACGAGAAGCCTGTTGTGAAGCATGATCGGTGCGTTTAGCGTCACCTTCACGGCAATGAGGGAGTATCAGGCATGAAGAATTACCTTGTGGCGGCCACAGCCGCTTTGGCGCTTACCGCGTGCGGCGGAGGGGCAACCGATGCGGACGCTGATGGCGACGGCACGATCACGCAGGACGAGGTTGAAGCCGCGATGGGTGATGTCTCGATCACTCCGGGAGAATGGGAAAACACGGTTGAGTTTATCGACATCAATTTTGATGAAACCAAGGTCCCGGTCGAAGCGCGCGGCATGCTCAACGGAATGCTCGAAGGCATGAAGGGTCAGATCAACACGATCAAAAGCTGCGTTACGCCTGAGGAAGCCGAAAAACCCGCAGCAGAGATGTTCTCGGGCAATGAGAACGCGGATTGCGAATATGACCGGTTCGAATTTGGTGGCGGAACCATGAATATGGAACTGACCTGTCAGGACCCGACATCGGGAACAGCAAAGATCACCAATTCGGGCAGCTATTCTGCCGATTCTTATGAGATGGAAATGACAGTTGCGCTGAATAGCCCGGAGATGGGCGAAATGACGATCAGCGCATCGAGCAAGGGCAAGCATATTGGCGATTGCCCGTCCTGATCGCGATTCGTGATTGAAGCTTCAACAGGGCGGGGAGGGGCGACCTTCCCCGCCTTTTGCTTTGTATCGCAGGAAAAGGCGCACTTAGGTGCTTTTCCTGAGATTCCTTCACTTGCCGTTCACGACTAAATGTTACATTTTTAAGTCATGGAGCATCGCACCACTCTCTTGTCGGCATCGAAAGCCGTGCTCACTGAAAGCGAGTTTGCGCGCCGCATTGCGCTTGCCGCGGCTGATGTATCGCCGCACGAAGAGGAGGGGAAACCGACGCTGGTGCGTCTGGCAGGCGAATTGGACCTGCTGATAGAACCCTTTCGTAGGCTTGGACGCAAGCTTGATGTGGCAAAGTCGCGCAATCCGCAGACGATCATCCTCATCCCCGGTTTTGGCACCGGCCCGCACCGGATGCGCTACATGGCTGAGCATCTCGAACGTGCTGGGCACCGTACAAAAAGGTGGGGGCTGGGGCGCAATTGGGGCGTTGCCGAAGAGGCGATGGAACGGCTCGAGGATCGTCTTTTCGATGTGTGCGAGCGTTATGAGGAATCGGTTACGCTGGTCGGGTGGAGCCTGGGCGGTTTGTACGCCCGCGAACTCGCCAAGCGTCACCCGATCTGCATCAACAAGGTGATCACAATGGGATCGCCTTTCTCGGGGTCGCCGCGCGCGAACAATGTCTGGCGGGTCTATCAGGCGATCGCCGGGCACGAAGTCGACAGCCCTCCGATCGAAGCCGATGTCGCGGCCAAGCCGCCGGTTGAAACGGTCGCGCTTTGGAGCCCGTCTGACGGTGCTATCGGTCCGCGCTGTGCTGCGGGCCTGCCGGGTGAACGCGACCGCGCGATTGCGCTGCGCTGCACGCATAACGGCTTTGTCTATGCGTCCGATTCCATCCTTGCTGTGCTATCCGAACTCGAACGCTGATCGCGCGCAAACCCCTCACATAAAACGACCGCTTCCCTTTTGTTCGGCTTTGGTTACATTGCTTCTTAGCAGTTGCAGCAATTGGCCGGGGGTTGGTAGCAGAGCCAATGTCAGGGGACGTGCCGGGCAAGCCGGAAAATTTCGACGAAATGTATTTTGCGAGCGGGGACAAGCGCTCCGCTTACGCAGACTATTGTCGCTGGTACGAACAGCAGGAACCCGCTCTTCTCAACCGCAAGAATTCAGAAGCCGATGAAAGTTTCCGCCGCACTGGTATCACTTTCAACGTCTATGGCGAGGATGAGGCAGAGGAACGCCTTATCCCCTTTGACATGGTGCCGCGCATCATCACCGCAAGCGAATGGCGCCGCCTGACGCGCGGGATTGAGCAACGGGTGAGGGCGCTCAATGCTTTCCTGTATGACCTTTACCATCGTCAGGAGATCATAAGAGCCGGGCGCCTTCCTGAACGGTTGCTGCGCAACAATGATGCCTGGCTTGCCAATATGGTGGGGCTGACCCCGCCGGGCGGGATCTACACGCATATTGTCGGTATCGATTTGGTGCGCACGGGTCCGGATGAATTCTTCGTGCTTGAAGACAATGCGCGGACCCCATCGGGCGTCTCCTACATGCTCGAAAATCGCGAAACGATGATGGCGATGTTCCCCGACCTGTTCAGCCAGGTCGCGGTGGAGCCTGTATCAAACTATCCGCGCCGCCTTGCGCGCTCGCTTGCCGCGTGCGCTCCGCCCAAGTTTGATGCGAGCGGAGGGCGCAAACCCAATGTCGCAGTGCTTACTCCGGGCATCTACAACTCAGCCTATTTCGAGCACGCTTTCCTAGCTGACCAGATGGGCGCAGAGCTTGTCGAGGGAAGCGATCTTCGCGTTGTGGGTGGCCGGGTGCAGATGCGCACCACCCGCGGATATGAACCGGTCGATGTGCTCTATCGCCGGGTCGATGACGATTATCTCGACCCGCTGACATTCGAACCAGACAGCGTGCTTGGCGTGCCGGGGATTATGGATGTCTATCGCTCTGGCGGCATCACTATCGCCAATGCGCCCGGCACCGGCGTATCCGATGACAAGGCGATCTATTCCTTCATGCCGGAGATCGTCGAATTCTACACCGGTGAGAAACCGCTGCTCCCCAATGTCCAGACTTGGCGCTGTGCGGATCGCGACAGCCTTGCTTATGTGCTCGACAATCTTGAGGAACTGGTGGTCAAGGAGGTGCACGGTTCGGGCGGCTATGGAATGCTGATCGGGCCGACTGCAACAAAGAAGGAAATCAAGGCCTTCCGCGCAAAACTTGAAGCCAATCCTGACAATTATATTGCGCAGCCGACGCTCTCACTGTCGACCTGCCCGATCTACACCCGCAAGGGGTTGAGCCCGCGCCATGTTGATCTGCGGCCGTTCGTCCTTGTCTCTCCCAATGGGATCGAGATCACGCCGGGCGGGCTGACGCGGGTGGCGCTCAAAAAGGGTTCGCTGGTGGTCAATTCCTCGCAAGGGGGCGGCACCAAGGACACTTGGGTTCTCAAGGATTAGGGGCGCGGCAAGAGCAATGCTAGGACGCACAGCCAACGGATTGTTCTGGATGTTCCGCTATCTTGAGCGGGCCGAGAACACCTCGCGCCTGCTTGATGCCGGGCTTCGCATGGCTCTCACCCGCGACGTGCACAGCGCCGAAGAGGAATGGCGCTCGGTCATCTCAACCCTTGGCCTGAAATCTGCGTATGCCGCGACCCATGAACACTATGATGGCGCGGCGGTCTGGAACTTCATCCTGCGCGACCGCGACAATCCTGCCAATGTGCGCGAGATGTTTGGCGCGGTTCGCAACAATGCCCGCACGGCTCGCACCAATTTATCGAGCCAGGTTTGGGAAGCGGTCAACGAGAACTGGATAAAGCTCGACAAACAATTGTCGCGCCCGGTCAGCCAGTCAGGCCTTGGCGATGTGCTGGCACGGTTAAAGCGCACCGGTTTGCAGGTCCACGGGGCGGTCGATGGCACCATGCTTCGCAATGAAGGCTATCATTTTGCGAGGGCCGGCACGCTGATCGAACGCGCTGAAAGCACGGCACGCATTCTCGACATGAAATATTATCTGCTGCTCCCGTCGCTATCCTATGTCGGCTCAAGCCTCGACACCGGGCAATGGGATCAGGTGCTGCGATCGGTCGCAGGGGCAAGCGCATACAGTTGGCTTAACGCCGGCACGATTGAGGCGCGCGGGATTGTCGAGTTTCTGGTGCTGGACGAACGCTTTCCGCGCAGCCTCGCCTTTTGCCGCAATGCGCTGCGCACCCACGTCAATGAACTGGCACGCCTGCACGGTGGCGATGTCACCTGCAACGCGTTGATGCGGGAGGCTGACAGTCAGATTGCAGGGCTTACGGTTGAACGGATTTTTGAGCAGGGCCTGCATGAATTCCTGACCGATTTCATGGCTCGCAACTCTGCCATCGGCAATGCGATTGCCGAGGATTACAGGTTTTTGTCATGAAGCTCTCGATCCGCCACACCACGCATTATTCGTTCCGTGAACCAGTGGTCCACGCGCTTCAGCGCTTGCGGCTCACGCCCAAGGAAACGCAGGGGCAGGCGATCCTCAGCTGGGACATGCAGTATGACAATGCGCATCCCGAGCTTCAGTATGATGATCAGAACTACAACACAGTCACGCTGATCGCAGTCGAACCGGGCGCGAGCGAAGTAACGGTAACCTGCACCGGGACGGTTGAGACGCAGGACAATGCCGGCGTGATCGGCCGCCATGCCGGGCATCTGCCCTTGTGGAGTTTTCTCGGACAGACAAAGCTCACCAAGCCCGGCCCCAAGGTGCGCGCGCTGATCCGCGATGTGCCCGGGCCAGAAGAAGAAGCCAAGCTCGACTTTCTTCATGCCCTGTCAGCGCGCATTCGCGAGGATGTGACCTATCAGACAGGTACGACTCAGGTGACCACCACGGCTGAAGAGGCCGCCGCTGACGGGCACGGCGTGTGTCAGGATCATGCTCACATCTTTATCGGCGCAGCGCGCTTGCTCGACATTCCGGCGCGCTATGTCTCGGGTTATCTGATGATGAATGACCGGATCGAGCAGGAAGCGACGCATGCCTGGGCTGAGGCTCATATAGAGGGGCTGGGCTGGGTCGGCTTTGATGTGTCGAACGGGATCAGCCCCGATCCGCGCTATGTCCGCGTTGCGACAGGGCGCGATTATCGCGATGCGGCACCGGTTACCGGCATCAGCTTTGGTTCGACCGAGCAGATCCTGACGGTTGGCGTTGCGGTTGAGCAGCAGCGCGAGACGGGCCAGCAGTGATTTTGCTTTCTGCCAACGCCGGATTGGACTAACGCGCGCATCGCGTTCGTGTTCGGAGAAACCCAAGATGACATATTGCGTGGGCATGGTGCTCGACAAAGGGCTCGTTCTGATGAGCGACACCCGCACCAATTCGGGCGTCGACAACATCTCTGTGTTTCGCAAGATGTTCCAGTGGCAAGTGCCGGGTGAACGCATGATCGCGGTGATGACCGCGGGCAATCTTGCTACCACGCAGGCGGTGATCAGCCAGCTTGAAGAACGTACCAAGGAACCTGATGAGCGCAGCAACACGCTGATCAAGGGCAAGACCATGTTTATGGTTGCGACCGAAATCGGCCGGCTGCTGCGCGCCACGATCGAAGAAGCGCAGAGCGCGAATGGCGCAAGCGGCAAGGGCCGCTTTACCGCCTCGATGATCGTTGCAGGCCAGATTGCGGGGATGGAGCCGCGATTGTTCATGATCTATCCCGAAGGCAATTTCATCGAAGCCAGCTGGGACACGCCGTTCTTCCAGATTGGCGAGACAAAGTACGGACGGCCGATCCTGATCCGTGGTTACGACCGGGCGATGAGCTTTGAAGACGCTGTCAAACTGCTGATGGTGTCGTTTGATTCCACTCTCAAGGCGAACCTGTCGGTTGGCCTTCCGCTTGATCTGCTGGTGATCGGCAAGGATGATTTTGCCCCGACCCACCAACACCGCGTGACTCACGAGGACAGCTATTTCGACGAGATTTCCTCAAATTGGGGGGACGCGCTGCGCTCGGCTTTCGACTCGCTTCCGGGGTACCGATTCGATTCGGAGTGAATTTTTGTTGGCTAATCAGTGGCTAACGCTCGATCGTGCTTGGGTGATTAGTCCGTTGTGGAGGTATTTTCCCCTGACTTTTTAGGGGTTTGTACCCTCCGTCAGATCCCGCTCCGTCCAAAATGGGTTAGGTCTGACGTGTAATGACGGCGTGCTGGGCGCACCAGCATAAGCATGTCACGCAAAGCCTCACTCCACTTCATTGACTCCAACAGTCGGCATCGCGCTGAACTGGCGAGAGTCGGGTTCCAACTCGGTCATCACTCCGAAGTGTATGGCGACCTGTCGGAGCTTTCGGTCCACCCGCCACGCGAAGGGATTATCATCGCCCGCGACCTGCCCGAAGAAGGCGGCGTCGCGATGATCCTCGAACGGCTCAGTCGGCTGGGCATCTGGTTGCCGTTGATCGCGATTGATGCGGACCCCCGGCCTGGTCGAATTGTTGAGGCGATCAAGGCCGGGGCGCTCGACTATCTCACTCTGCCACTTGATTCCGCACGGTTTGAACGATGCCTTGCCCGGATTGAGAGAGAGGCCGAAGTATTCGGCGCGGCTCGCCGCCGCATGATCGAGGCGCGCGACAGGATCGCATCTTTATCATCGCGGGAACGCCAAGTGCTTGAATGGCTTGCTGAGGGAAGCAGCAACAAGGTGATCGCCCGCGAACTTGATATCAGCCCGCGGACCGTTGAAATCCACCGGGCGAACATGATGCACAAGCTGGGCGCACGGCACGCAGCCGAAGCGGTCCGCTTGAAGATCGAAGCAAAGCTCGAACCGCGTATCGAAGTCTAGCTCTTGGGAGTTTCATCATCCTCTTCGGTTCCGACCCAGATCCGAATTGGCAACTCGGGCAAGCAAGACCGTAGCAGCGACCCCCTAACCTCGCTCTCGGTGCCCGACTGGCCTCGGTGTCCACGCGGCACCGGGGCCGTTTTTTTGGATAGTCTTGTGTCAGCCAAGCCACCGACAGAATAGTTCACCGGCAGAAATTGCCGTCGGTTCCTTCAAGGTGGAAGTGGTCTGCATGTGCGCGGTTGTATTCGGGACCCAGAACCGTGCCGAACCTCTTGCAGGCGCTGCGGTGGACAACGCGCAGGAATTCGCGCTCCGCTGCGGTTCCGCCGTGCCAGTGGTCAATCAAGGATATCCGGCGGCCATCTTCAAGGATGAAGGCTGAGACATCGATTGCCTCGGCGCGGGCATGCGCGGAGCGGCGGTTCGAACCGGCAATGTTGCGACAGGCATAGCTGCCCATCGTCTCGATCCGGGCAAGCGGGCTGCCAAGGATTTGCCGCGCAGCCCGGTCAACGCCAAAGCGCGCCCAACTGCTGAAGCTGTTGGCCACATGGCACTGGACCGCTCCCATATTGCTGATGCCAAAGGTTGAGCTGTCACCGGTCAGCGAGGTCAACCGCACCGCGCCGAGCATGTTGCAGCCGGGCGCTTCATACGTGTCAGGGACCGGGTTGAAGTTCGCACCTGCTGCCCCCAGCGCGTTGAGGCACGCGGCGTCTTGAGGGCGCGTTGCCATGCCGCGAGGGGCTGAGGCAACGCTGCGAGGTGCGCTTCGCGAATAGGTGCCTGTGCTGCGCGGGCTCTCGCTGCGAGCGGATGGGGCCGTCGATCCACCTCCGGAAGCCGAGGGAATGACCGAGCCGCAGCCAGCCAACGCAATCGCCGCTCCAAAGGCAAGGGCCGTCCTGAGAAAGTCCGCGTGGTTCATACTTAGGGATGACTACGCGGAATTGGTTAATGTGCGGGTAACGCCTGCCCTCAACGCCGCCTTTCACAGCTTCTACGCGTTCACCCGTGGCCGGGCTGCGGTAGGGCCATGGCGCAGAGCCGACCTCAGGTGCGCGTTAGGGAAGCTCCTTGGCCACCTGCTCCCACAATTCGATCTTCACGCCATTGGGGTCGAGGATCCACGCAAACTTGCCATAGCCTTCATCGGCGGTGTCCAGCACCTCGATCCCCTTCGCCTTGAGCTGCGCGACAAAGCCATCAAGATCATGAACGCGCAGGTTGATCATGAAGCCGCCTTTGCCCGGCTTGATATATTCATCATCCTTGAAGTTGCTGATCAGCGAATAGGGATTGGCCTTGGGTTCATCAGCCCAGGCGAATTGCGGGCCATATTCCCCGTCCACGCCCAGATTTTCGCGGTACCATGCCCGTGTCGCCTCCGGGTCTTCAGCGACGTAGAACACGCCTCCCAATCCGGTTACGCGCGGTCCGTCTGCATTGCTCATCGTCTGTGCTCCCCTCGTCCGGTGGCCATTATGCCTCACCCAAAGGTGCAATGATAGCTCTAGAAGCTCGTCGTGAAGCGGATCACGCTTTCTGGCAGCGCGTCGAGCAAGGCGATCTCGATCACCTTGTCAAACCCGGTCACCACCATCAGCCCCACAACCAGCAGCGCCGCGCCGAACACAGGCTTTCCATATTGCGCGAGCGTGCCGAGCGACTTGCGCCGCTCACCCATTGCCTTGCGCGAGCCATAGGCAAAGGCGAGCACCGAACTCGCAACGCCAAGGCCAAAGACGAGGAAGATCAGAAAGCTGCTCGCCAGATCCTGACCCTGGCTGGCAGCGGCAATCGCAACGCCCAAGGTCGGCCCGACACACGGCGCCCACACGATCCCCAGCAAAAGGCCTGTCGCAAACTGGCCATGCCAGCCATCGCCGCTCACCTGCGCGAGCCGTTGATTGCCGAAATTGGCAATCGGAGCCGCCGCCGCGCTGAGCGCGCTTTGCGCTTGCGGGACAAGCAGCACCACGCCCGCTGCCGCCAGCATCGCACCTGCAAACACCCGCACCGCCTGTTCGTTGATGCCAAGCGAATAGCCAAAGGCAATCACGGTAAAACCGAACAGCGTGAAGCTGGTCACCAACCCGCCAGCGAGCGCAAGCGGCCCAAACCGGCTCTTGCCCAGCGCCGATGCGACGAGGATCGGCACCAGCGGCAGCACGCACGGATTAAGGATCGTCACCAGCCCGGCAACAAAGGAAAGGGCAGCGCTACCCAGCATCGCGTTTCAGCCTATCGGCACGGAGAGGGCGCTTACAGCGCACCCAGCACCACACTGCGCAGCTGCGCGCGATTGGTCTGCGCGATCGAACGCGCCACCTCGTCCATTCCGTTGAAGACGAGAACGGTCGATTGGCGCGGCACACGATGCGCGCGCAGGAAGGCTTTCTCATCGTCGAAATTGACCTTCACGAACACGACATCAGAGCTTTGATGCTCGCTCCGCAATTCTTCAAGGATCGGGGCCTGTGCGCGGCAGGTTGGGCACCAATCGGCATAGACATCAACGACGATGGTCTTGCCCTTCTTCTGCGCCATCATGAATTCGGCCTCATCATAAGTGTCCCAGCCCGCAGAGCCGGCCTGCGCGGTCAGCTGCGTGGCGCCGATGACAATCGCTCCGATGGCGGCGATGATAAGGAAAAGGCGTGTCATATCTGCGAAACTCCATAGGGGATGGCCGGCGCGTCTGCCGGGTCTATGCCGAGTATTCGCCCCCGCGCGGCGCAAGGTTACACACAGATCGGCACATACAGCTGTATGCGCGAGACATGGACCGCCAAAGCCGGGAAAAAGAAAACTTTGCGATCCCCACAAGTGACTGAAACCAAGAGATTTACCGCCAAATCGCGCGCAAAAAGTGTGACCTTTCACCCTTGCACCGCAAACGCCGGGATCGAAGGGTGATTTGGCAGGGTGAGAAGATCGCAGACAATTCGTCGCCGCGGCACATTGATGGGCAGGCGGTGAGTAGGAAAACTCGAAGGATTGGCGAGATTTCCCACGCGCACGTCATCCCTGCCCAAAACTCGCCGGTCCGCGTATAGGGGCTGCACACAAGGCTTCATGAAAAGGATTTCGCATGGCTCAGCTGCACCGCTTTGAAGGAAAGACTGTCATCATCACCGGCTCATCGGTCGGGATCGGCGCAGGGATCGCTCGGCGTTTTCATGATGAAGGGGCCAATGTCGTGATCAACGCGCGCAATGCGGAAAAGTGCGCGGCTGTGGCTGCAACGCTTGACCCGGATCGGTGTCTGGTTGTGGCCGGTGACGTCAGCAAAAGCGCCTTTGCCGATGAGATCATTGGCGCGGCGGTCGAAAAATTCGGCGCGCTCGATACGCTGGTCAACAATGCCGGGGTTGGCGGCTCGACCATGGTTCACAAGACCAGCGATGCCGAAATTGACCGGATCATTGATATCAATGTGAAGGGCGTGATCTATCTCAGCCGGGCGGCGATCCCGCATCTGCGCAAAAGCGGCGGATCGATTGTCAACATATCAAGCGTGTCGGGAACGGGCGGGGATTCGACCCTGCCGATCTACAACGCATCCAAAGGGGCAGTGACCAATTTTACGCGCGGGCTGGCGCTGCAAGTCGGGCGGATGGGGGTCCGGGTGAACGCGATCAACCCTTCGATCACGCGCTCTGACATGGTGGAAGAGATCACCGGCAACGAAATGCTGATGAAGAGCTTCTTGCAACGCGTCGCGCTTGGCCGGGTCGGCGAACCAGAGGACATTGCCGCGGCTGCCGCCTTCCTTGCGAGCGAGGATGCAGGCTTCATCACCGGGGTGAACCTGCCGGTTGATGGCGGGGTCAGCGCCTCCAACGGTCAGCCCGATTACCTGTCGATCATGGCAGGCTAGCGCAGCCTTGCCTCCCATACTGCGCCTGACCCCGGATCGATCATGCTTGCATAGCGGGCGCGGGCTGCATTGAATGGTCAGCCCTGTCTGACTAACCCGGTCTGATCAACCCAGGCCGCGCTTGATCGCTTCGAGCCGCTTCGTTTGTGCGCGCAGCTTGCGAATGCGCGCGGCAAGGCGGGCCCGCTTCTGGGCGGCCTCGGCTTTGGCTTCCTGCTGGAAAGCCAATGCTTCGGGATGGCCGGAAAGATCAACCGATCTGCCCAGCAAGGCGCGGTGAATAATCGAAATTGTGTCGGTCATCGTGACCTCCTTACCGGATGTCCGCGATCCCCCTTGTTCTTCTATTCGCGGCGTTTCGACAACAAGACTGGATAGGCCCGTAAGTTGGGGCGTCGCATGTCTACGCTTGTTGCCGCCATCGGAGCACCGTGTGCCCAGTTTGGTTTGACGCGTACCTTGCGCGTTCTTTGGCCTTGGCGGCGCGGAGTTTCCCCTGCCCGAGCGCGGGCTTTACAGGGCGGCTTCTCCAAGCGATTCGCTCTATCGCCACCTGTCTTCAAGCACGCGTAAGTGACTCTTTTTCCACGATTACGACAAATCGGGGACTCAAAACTAACACAGGCTAATTAGCCTTTGTTGCGCTTGGCTTTTTTCCTCTCATGCGGGCACAGCAAGGTCTTGCGCAGGCGGATCGATTGCGGGGTCACTTCGACCATTTCATCATCATCGATGTACGCGATCGCCTGTTCCAGGCTCATCCGGCGCGGCGGAGTGAGGCGGATGGTGTCGTCCTTGCCCGATGAACGGATATTGGTGAGCTGCTTCGATTTCAGCGGGTTCACCTCAAGATCATCAGGCTTTGCATTCTCGCCGATGACCATGCCTTCATAGACCTTCATCTGCGGGGCGATGAACAATTCGCCGCGTTCCTCAAGCGCGTTGAGCGCATAAGCGACGCTCTCCCCGTCCGAGTTCGAGATCAGCACGCCGTTGATGCGACCTTCGATCGCGCCTTTGTATGGGCCGTACTTTTCGAACAGGCGGTTCATGATGCCGGTGCCGCGCGTGTCGGACAGGAATTCGCCGTGATAACCGATCAGCCCGCGCGATGGGGCGGAAAAGGTGATGCGGGTCTTGCCCTGGCCCGATGGCTTCATCTCTGTGAGGTCAGCCTTGCGGCGCTGCATCTTCTCGACGACCGTGCCTGAATGTTCATCGTCAACATCGATGACGACGGTTTCATACGGTTCTTGTTTTTCACCGTCTTCTTCGCGCAGCAGCACGCGCGGGCGCGAAATGCCCAGTTCAAAGCCTTCGCGGCGCATGGTCTCGATCAGAACGCCCAGCTGAAGTTCGCCGCGTCCTGCGACCTCGAAGCTGTCCTTGTCATCGCTTTCGGTGATGCGGATCGCGACATTGGTTTCTGCCTCGCGCAACAGGCGGTCGCGGATCATGCGGCTGGTGACCTTGTCGCCTTCGCGCCCGGCAAGCGGGCTGTCATTAACGGCAAAGCGCATGGCGAGCGTCGGTGGATCGATTGGCTGGGCTTCGATTGGGGTAGTGACCGCAGGATCACAGATCGTGTTCGCAACGGTCGCTTTCTCAAGCCCTGCGAGCGCGATGATGTCGCCTGCCTGCGCGCTGTCGACCGGCACACGTTCGAGCCCTCGGAAGGATAGAAGCTTGGTCGCGCGGCCCGCTTCGACAACATTGCCATCGCGGTCGATCGCGTGGATCGGATCGTTGACCTTGAGAGTGCCCGACTGCACCCGGCCTGTCAGCACGCGGCCCATGAAATTGTCGCGATCAAGCAGGGTCGCAAGGAAAGAGAAGGGCGCATTGGTTTCAAGGCCCGGCTCTGGCACGTGATCGACGATCAGCTTGAACAATGGCTCAAGCGTGCCTTCGCGTGCGGTTTCATCATCGCTCGCATAGCCATCGCGGCCGGATGCCCAAAGCGAGGGGAAATCGAGCTGTTCGTCATTGGCATCAAGCGATGCGAACAGGTCGAACACTTCATCGAGCACTTCCTGCGGGCGGCCATCGGGACGGTCGATCTTGTTGACAACGACAATCGGGCGAAGGCCAAGCGCAAGCGCCTTGCCGGTGACGAACTTGGTCTGCGGCATGGCGCCTTCTGCGCTGTCGACCAGCAGGATAACCCCGCCGACCAGATCCTCGTGATGCACCACGGCCAGCTGCGCGAGCGCGGGACGCAC
>CAYUCZ010000011.1:0-86132 GCA_964443505.1 uncultured Porphyrobacter sp.
CCCGCCGCCTATGCTCGGACACCCTCTCCAATGTCCGACCCGCTTCCAGGCGGGTAATTTCGTGCGTGCGGCCTACTGACCGCCTGTGCCAACCCGGCGCCGACCTGGGAGCAATTCACTGCTTCCGTCAGCCATCTGGACCTGCTCTTCGGTCTCTAGCATATAGGGAATCGGGTTTACTGCAACCCCATCGACACGGACTTCGTAATGAAGGTGCGGTCCGGTCGACCGTCCGGTCGATCCGACATAGCCAATAACGTCGCCTTTCTTGACCCGATCACCGGCAGCCACAGCAAGGCGCGACATGTGCGCATAGCGCGTTTCAAGATCAGCACCGTGGTCAATGCTGATGTAAAGGCCGTAGCTTGAGAACCAGTCTGCGCGGCCAACGATGCCGTCTGCGGTGGCGTAAATCGGGGTGCCGGTTGGCGCTGCAAGATCAACGCCCTTGTGCGCGCGGCGGCGGCGCAGAACCGGGTGATTGCGCATCCCGTATCCGCTGCTCAACCGAGCGCCATCAACGGGCATGCGTGACGGGATCGACACCGTCGAGCGTTCAATAATCGAGGCGGGCACATCCGATTGCTGCGGCCCGGAATTGTCTAGGGCTGACCAGCTTGCGAATAGTTCGGTGAAACGCTCATCGCCAGCGGCATAGGGCTGGTCCTGCGTGTCGCGGACAGCCTCAGTCATATCAGCAGCTGCGGTGTTGGCAGTGGTGTTGGCGAGTGCCGGATGCGCGGCTGTTAGCGCCGCGACGGCGCCAAAGGCACCTGCAAACTTGGAAATTGAACGCATAAAGCGCGAATACATACTGACCCGGTCCTGACTGGCATTTGCCATCAAAGGGTGGAGAGCGCGTATTGTCATCAAGTGAGCTCTTTAGGCCCGGTTTCGCGCTTCAACCATGTTTCGAACCAATTCCTGCTGGCTCGTGTTCGGTCAGTTATCGGTGCGATTCGTTAAATCGCAACATCTTCATAAAAGTCGCGCGACAAACCGGCTGCAAGACGCGCTGAGTCGTTGAATGGCGGCTTAACGGGGCCTCTGAAATGCGCGCGAACGAGGGATTTCCACGTAGTTTCGGGATTCTTTCCGGCCTCCTCAGTAACTCTCACAAAGTGCTTGGTGCCGAATCCGACATGGCGGATTTCATCGTCAAGGATTCTTGCCAGTATCTTCGCCCCGTGATCATCCCCGGCCGCCTTGACCCGCTCAAGCGTGGCCGGCGTTACGTCGAGACCTCGCGCCTCCAGCACCATCGGCACCACAGCAAGCCGCGCGGCGACATCGTGACGAGTATCATGCGCCGCCTGCCATAGCCCCCCATGAGCGGGCAGCGCGCCATACCCGCTACCGAGCCTCTCGAGCTTGCGTGCGAGCAATGCAAAATGCATCGCTTCGTCCGCTGCGACCGACAGGAAATCGGAGACGAATTCCTCGCCCATTTCCGCCCCGAACCGGCCTGCCATATCGAGAGCGAGATCGATCGCGACGAACTCGATGTGGGCAAGGCTGTGCCAAAGGGCGATTCGCCCACGGTCCGAACCGAATTTGCCGCGCTTGGGCATTTGATTGGGCGGAAGCAATTCCGGTTTCTCAGGCCGCGCCGGCTCCTCGGGCATCAATGTGTCGAATTCAAACGACAGCTTTCCCATCCGCCAGCGCCGCGCAACATCGCGGGTTGCAAAACACTTGGCGCGCGGATCGCCGGTCAAAAGCGCGGCCCGAATGGCACTCGCAACACTTTGCATAAGCGATCAGAGCGCCTTTGCTGCGGCCAGCACTTCTTCGGCGTGCCCCTTGACCTTCACCTTGTTCCAGACCTGTGCGATCTTGCCATCGGTGCCGACAAGATAGGTCGTGCGAACCATGCCCATATAGGTCTTTCCGTACATCTTCTTTTCGGTCCAGATACCAAGCGCATCGGACAGCCCGCCGTCTTCGGAATCCGTGGCAAGCGGAGTGGTCAGCTCGTGCTTGGCGATGAAATTCTGGTGCTTTTTTGCCGAATCCTTACTCACGCCGAGCAGTTCCACGCCAGCTGCGTCGAAATCACCCTTCAGCGCTGTGAAGTCCTTGGCCTCGGTGGTGCAGCCCGGCGTGTTGTCCTTGGGATAGAAGAATACGACGAGCTTCTTTCCGGCAAAATCCGATGGCTTCACGGTGCTGCCATCGGGCGTACCCATTGCGATATCGGGCATTGCATCGCCTTGTCCGGGAAATTCACTCATCATCTATCTCCAATTCCTGACCGAAAGTATCGCGCCAAACTTGCGCGACCGTCCTGCGAGCAACGGAAAGCGCGCTCAAGAGTTCCGCGTAGCTAGCCCGTCCGCACGCCTGCGCAAGTGCCTTTGCGCCAGCAGGCGGAGGAGCAGTGCCAACAGGTGCAAGCAAGCGGCCAGCAATAAGCAGGTTGCCCATAAGGCGCTGCGCATCTTCAAGGCTCGCTGGCAGGAGCCCCAATTCAAACAGGCCGCTCAGCGCCGATGGCATATGGGGGTCCAGCGCCCGCCGGTCATCCGGAAGAATGCCATGCGCTTCGCGGAGTTGAACAAAATGGGTCAGGAACTCGATATCGACCAACCCTCCGCGAAGGAGTTTCGCGTCGAGTTCGCCTCGAGGCGCCTTGTGTTTTGCCATTTCGCCGCGCATCTTGAGGACATCCGCTTGCAATTCGGCTTCGTCACGGGGTTGGCAAATTACCTCTGCAATGATCTGCTCGATATCACGGCGCGCATCAGGCGAGGCAGCAATGACTCGCGCGCGCGTCAACGCCATATGCTCCCACGTCCAGGCCTGCTCACGCTGATACTTGGCAAAGGCCTCCACTGACACGGCGAGCGGGCCTTGATTGCCCTGCGGGCGCAAACGCGTATCGACCTCGTACAGCGCCCCTTGCGCGGTTGGAACCGAAAGCGCGGCGGTCACCCGGCTGGCCAGTCGGTTGAAATAGAGTGTCGCTCCCAGCGACCGACTTCCGTCTGATTGCGCCGCAAAATCCCCGGTGAACAGATAGATGATATCCAGATCAGAGGCGTGAGTCAGCTCACCGCCACCAAGCCGCCCAAGACCGAGCACGACCAGTTCACCGCCCGCAATCTGACCGTGCGCTCGCTCAAATTCCTCTCTCGCTGCTTCCACTGCGGTACGGATCGCCGCTTCCGCACAATGCGATAACGCCGCGCCAATCTTGAACGGCTCACACTCGCCTTCGATGAGCCTCAAACCCAAAGTGAAGCGTTCTTCGCTTGTCACCTTGCGAATGCCGTCCAGCTTGCCTTCGTAATCATCGCGCAGGGCGCTGGCGTGCATCCGCTGCTCATAACGCTTGCTCAATCCCGAAGGGTCAAAGGGTTCTAGATCAAGCAGTGCGTCCAGCAGCTCAGGTTTGCGCCCCAACTCGTCGGCGAGTGTCGGCGCAAGGGTAAGGGCCGCGACAAGCCGGTCGAGCAAGGCGGGTCTCGCAACCAGCAATCTGAACAAGGTAATCGCCGAAGGCGCGCGCTCGAGAATGCCCTGCCACCGGGTCAGAGCCCGCTCGGGATCATCACTCTTGGCAATCGCATCGAGAAGAAGGGGCAGCAGCCTGTCGAACGCTTCCAGTGCCTGCGGTGATCGGATCGAGGCAAAGCGTCCATCGCGCCATTCCTCGACCCGTTTGGCCAGCTTGTCGGGCTCCTTGAAGCCAATCTCCCGCAACAGCGCGACTTTCTCGCTTGGCTTTGAGGGTGTGGGCGAATCGCTCGGCTCCTCGCCAATCAGCCCTTCATAAATCCGCCCGGTCTGCTCGGTCAGTTCGGTCAACTCTGCAACCAGCGCCGTGCCATTGGCAAGACCATCGAGCAGGGCCACCGCGTCGAGCGCATCGCCATCAGGCAGCGAATGAGTCTGGCGATCATTCACCATCTGCAAGCGGTGCTCAATCACGCGCAGCCGGTCATAGCCCTCGCCCAGTACACGCGCATTCTCATCTTTGATCCAACCCGCAGCCGCCAGCGCATCAAGCGCCGCCCTTGTCCCGCGCACTCGCAATGTGGAATCGCGTCCGCCATGAATGAGTTGATGCGTCTGCGCGAAAAACTCGATCTCGCGAATTCCGCCGCGACCCCGCTTGACATCAAATCCGGGGCCGGGGGATCTCGGTCCGTCATAGCTCTGGCGAATTCGCAAGGTAAGATCGCGAATTTCCTCGATCGCTCCAAAATCTAGCGCCTGCCGCCAGACGAACGGCGCGACATCTGCAAGGAATGCCTCGCCAGCCTTGATGTCGCCCGCAGCCGCTCGGGCTCTTACAAAT
Source organism: uncultured Porphyrobacter sp. (assembly GCA_964443505.1). Lineage (GTDB taxonomy): Bacteria > Pseudomonadota > Alphaproteobacteria > Sphingomonadales > Sphingomonadaceae > Erythrobacter. The sequence continues at coordinate 4,304 of CAYUCZ010000011.1, forward strand.
GCTGCGCGTTCCCAGGCGAGGGCCTGTCCCTGATAATGAGTGAGGGCAGAGGCCAGCGGTACAGCGAGCGGGCTGATTTCGGCTGCTGGACGCAGGCGCAGATCAACGCGCAGCACATATCCTTCGCCTGTGTTTTCCGACAATAGCTTCACGACCCGGCGGGCATAACGCTGCGCCACCTCGCCCGGATCATCGCTTTCGCGCCTCGGCAAAGTGTCAGGATCGTAGAGCAATATGGGATCGATATCGGAAGAATAATTGAGTTCGCCTGAGCCCTGTTTGCCAAGCGCCAGCGCAATCATCCCGGTGGCGCTTTCAACGCCCGTGCGTTCGGCAATTGCAGCCTTGATCGCAGTGTCGAGCGCATGGTCGGCAAAGCTGCTCAGTTCCGACAGGACACGCTGAAGTGGCAAAGCCCCGGCCAGGTCGCCGATTGCCACACTTGTCGCAAGAGCAAGCCGATGACGTCGCAGACCTACTGCGACGTCATCGTTGGCGCCTTGCTCGCGCGACCAGTCCAATGCAGCGTCGGCGTCGCCGCTCGCCAACAGTTCGGCCAGATCCGGTTGCCGATCAAGCGAGCGCGCAAGAAAGGGCGCATGCGCACGAGCACGCTCTATCGCTCCGCTCCAATCGTGTGATGACATATAACTCCTTTCGCAATGCGCCCCGGCTTTGGCAATGCGGCAGGAGGCCTATCGGCACGCCGTGGCCGCTTGCGAGCGAGCGTATGCTCTGCGACAAGCGCGCTCGCGTTGCTGAAATCGGTAGGGCGAATAAAGAACCGGCAATGGTTTGGCATGTGATTGAGCCAGTGAGAGCAGCGCTGGACAAGGGGTTCTGAACGCAGCCCAAAGGACGCAATTGTGAGATCCAAACTATGACTGGTCTGATGCCGCCTGAATGGGCACCGCAGGATTGGCTGTGGATCGGATTTCCGCATCTGGCCGAGGAATGGTCCGGCTGGCTCGAGCCTGCGCAGCAACAGATAGCCCACTTTGCAAGCACCGTGGCCGAGAGCGGGCAAGAGGTTCGCCTGTTGGTCCGCGACGACGTGAACGAGGCCCGCGCGCAGGCACTCGTCAGTGAGAAAGTCGTGCTGCAGCGCCGTCAATACGGCGATATCTGGCTGCGCGATACAGGGCCATTGGTGGTCTCGGGCAAGCCTGAGCGATCTGCATGGCGGTTCGGGTTCAATGGCTGGGGCGGCAAATATCTGATGCCAGGTGACGAGCGCATTGGCGAAACGCTCGCCAAGGATGCAGGATTGCCGCTCAAACTTTCTTCAATGATTCTGGAAGGCGGCGCGGTTGATGGAGACGGCACCGGGCTCGCAGTCACGACCGAGCAATGCCTGCTCAACCCCAATCGCAATCCGGGAATAACAAAAGGCGAGATCGAAGCGGAACTAGCCAAAACGCTCGGCTTTGAGCGCATTCTGTGGCTTGGCAATGGCTTGGTGAACGATCACACAGACGGTCACGTTGACAATCTTGCGCGCTTTGTGGCTCCCAATCGCCTGGTGCTGCCAGAAGCGACGGGACATGATGATCCCAACGCGGCTATCTATGCTGATACCAGGCAAAGGTTGCAGCAATTCGGTGTGGAGGTTGTCACGATACCCTCGCCGGGCCTGATCACCCGAAATGGGGAGGTCGAGCCGGCAAGCTATGTGAACTTTGCCATCACAACGCACTTGGTGGTCGTGCCCATATTCGGTTCGCCGCAGGATGAGGCCGGGGTTGCCGGGATTGCCGAGCAGTTTCCTGATCGCGACACAATCGGTCTGCGCGCGGATGCCGTGCTTGCAGGCGGCGGCGGCTTTCACTGTGCAAGCCAGCAAATGCCGGCTGCTTAACCACCTGTTAGGAAATTCGCGCGATTTTCAGGCGCATGAGCAAAGCTATCGCCATCACCCGCAGCGCAGTTACACAAGCACGCCAACGCCAGGCTGATGCTCTTTCCAGCGTCATCGTGATCGGATGCGGTGCAGCTTTGATCCTGGCCGGTCAGCCGCTGCCTTACTAAAGCAGTTTGACAAGTGCAGCGATGGCCGCTGCCCCCAGCACAACGCCAACACACGCGCGCCAAACAGGGTCGCTGACCTTGCCGAACGCAAGGCTCCCAATCCAATTGCCAAGAAGCACCAGCGGAAAGAGCGCGAGCCCGAGAGCGACAATTCCCCATTTGAGCACTCCGATCGCAGCGCCCGAACCAATTCCCGCGATAGCGGCAATTCCGAATATCCCCACCATCGATGCCTTGGCGGTCATCCGCGGAATGTCTCGCCCCACATAATAGGGCACGACCGGTGGCCCCGGCATGGCGGCAAAGCCGGTCAACAATCCCGCTGAAATGCCCACCGCCCCGGTTGTGACAGACCCCGGCTGTTCAGCGCTGCGCTTTGGTAACAGGATGGCGAAAAATGCGGACAAAGCGATCAGCGCGATCAACAACCGCGCAAGGCCTTGCGGTGTCGCATCGAGCAGCATCAGTCCCGGCGCGGTGCCCACGACCACCAGCGCACCAATTGCAAGGGCGCTCCGTTCCGCCTCGCGCAGGATGAGGCGGATCTCGGTAAAGGCGAGCAAGCCCGCCATGATGTTGATCGCCAGCACCGCCTCGACCGGCGTCAGAGCGAGCGCGAGGATCGGCACCAGCAAGATGCCGAAGCCGAACCCCGTCAACCCGCGGATAAACGCAGCGCCAAAGGTCGCAGCGATAGCGATCGCGATCTGCGTCGCGGTAAATCCGTCAAGGAAATCCAAGGTTTAGCCGCGCAGATCCGGCGGCGTTGCCGCATCGCGCAGGAATTGGACCGCCTCGTCAACCGACAGGATACGCTGATCCTTCTCGCCCAAGGTGCGCATTGCGACAGTGCCGTCTTCAGCCTCGCGCTTGCCGACGACCAGAAGGTGCGGAACCTTGGCGAGCGAGTGTTCGCGGATCTTGTAATTGATCTTCTCGTTGCGAAGGTCGCTCGCAACCCGCAGACCGGCAGCCTCCAGCTTCGCTTCAACCTCTTGCGCATAGCCATCAATGTCCGAGACGATCGGCGCGACGACTGCCTGAACAGGGGCAAGCCAGGCCGGCAGGCGGCCGGCATAATGTTCGATCAGGATGCCGATAAAGCGTTCGTAAGAGCCAAAGATCGCGCGGTGAAGCATGACAGGGCGGTGCTTCTCACCATCTTCGCCGACATAAGTCGCATCAAGCCGATCCGGCAGCACGCGGTCCGACTGGATCGTGCCGACCTGCCAGGTCCGGCCAATCGCGTCGGTTAGGTGCCATTCGAGTTTGGGCGCATAAAACGCCCCTTCGCCCGGCAGCTCTTCCCAGCCGAACTCGTCATTCGCCATGCCAGCCGCCGCAACCGCATCGCGCAATTCCTGTTCGGACTTGTCCCACAATTCCTCTGAGCCAAAGCGCTGCTCGGGCCGCAGCGCGAGCTTGATCTCATAAGAAAAGCCGAAGTGTTTGTAGACGCTGTCTGCCAGCTCGCAGAACTTCTGAACTTCGGAGACAACCTGCTCCTCGGTGCAGAAGATATGCGCATCATCCTGCGTAAACTGGCGCACACGCATCAGCCCGTGCAGCGCGCCATGCGGCTCGTTGCGGTGGCAGCACCCCATCTCACCCAACCGGATCGGCAGGTCGCGATAAGACGTAATGCCCTGTTTGAAGACGAGTACGTGAGCCGGGCAGTTCATCGGCTTCAGCGCCATCCAGTCGGCATCGTTCGAGACCAGCGCACCTTCATCAGTGGTGTTGGGCACCTCGTCCGGAATGACGAACATATTTTCCCGGTACTTGCCCCAGTGGCCTGATTGCTCCCACTGGCGAGCATCCATGACCTGCGGCGTCTTGATCTCGCGGTAGCCGCCACCGTCCATCCGGCGGCGCATGTAAGCTTCAAGTTCGCGCCAGATTTTATAGCCCTTGGGGTGCCAAAAGACGCTGCCATGCGCCTCTTCCTGCAAGTGGAAAAGGTCCATCTCGCGTCCCAATTTGCGGTGGTCGCGCTTGGCAGCCTCTTCCAGCCGGTGAAGGTGTGCGTTCAACTGCTTTTTGTTAAGCCAGCCCGTGCCATAAATGCGCGTCAGCTGCGCATTGCGTTGATCGCCGCGCCAATAGGCACCGGCAACGCGCATCAGCTTGAACGCTTGCGGGTCGAGCTTGCCGGTCGAGGCAAGGTGAGGGCCGCGGCACATATCGAGCCAGTCATCGCCCGACCAATAGACCGTCAGATCCTCGTCCTCGGGCAGTTCCTTGGCCCATTCGGCTTTGAAAGCCTCGCCTTCAGCTTCCCACTTGTCGATCAGCTGTTGGCGCGACCAGACTTCCCGGCGCAGAGGTTTGTCGGCCTTGATGATTTCGCGCATCTTTTCTTCGATGGCCGGAAGATCATCCATGCCGAACGGCTCGCGAGAGGATGGCGCCATGACATCATAATAAAAGCCATCTTCGGTCGCAGGACCAAAGGTAATCTGCGTGCCTGGCCACAGCGCCTGCACGGCCTCTGCCAGAACGTGCGCAAAGTCATGACGCGCAAGCTCTAGCGCGTCGGCTTCATCTTTCGAAGTGATCAGCGCGAGCTCGCAGTCGCCCTCAAAAGGGCGGCCAATATCGCGCACTTCGCCATCGATCCGGGCTGCAAGGGCCGCCTTGGCCAGACCCGGGCCAATTGCTGCCGCGACATCAGCCGGGGTCGAACCCGGTTCCATCTCGCGCACCGATCCATCGGGCAGGCTGATCTTGAGCAGTTCGGTCATCATCTTAATCCGTCTGGTTTGGAGCGCGCCTTAGGACAACAAGCCGCGCACCGGAAGAGCGGTGTTCAAGAGTTTCGCCGATTTCGGAAGGACACCGCGCCACCCGAAACCGGGCGGCGTGGCTGCCGAGCTTAACCCAGCCGCAAACGCCCCCGGAAAACCGAGGTTGTTGTGGTGGTAGTTAGGGTCAGCACAAATGCCATGCCGCTTAAATAGCGATCAGGTGTTGCGATGTCATTACGAGAGTTTCGCACGACTGAGACGGAAAGCACCCGCCCCACTTTGGAAAGCACCCTTGACATTATCGCGAATCTATGACAAGTGTCCTTTCCATAGTTGAAAGGGAACTTTACCAATGACACATTCTCTCTCCGCTCCAACCAAGGCGCTGCTTTGGGCCGTGCTGATCCTTGCTTCCGCCTTCGCCATGAGCGCGTTGGACGTGGATAGCTCCGCCAGCTTCGGCGTAATTGCGGGATTAACCGGAGCGGCATGGGCTTCGCTCCAATCCGAGGCGGGCTGCTCCCGGGGGTGCCTGCAATGAGCACCGCCAAACCCGCCTCGCCTGCGACCCGGCTATGCCTGGGCGCGGCGGCCTCTTCCGTGATCAGCGCTTTGGGGCTGATGGTTTTGTGGAAGTCAGAGGCTCTCAACAATACGACAACCTATGTGCTTGCCATCATCCCGGTAAGCCTGATGGTATTCGCCTTCGTCAAAGGCCTGTCGCTGTCCAAAGAGAACACTCGCGCGGCGCATCGCTATTTGCTGCGCATGGCGCTCACTATGGCTTTCTACCTTATCACGCTGGCGGTGGCTGAGCACTTTATTGACGGGCGCGGCCTGACTGGTCCGATAGCCGCGTTCCTCGCTTTCCTGCCCGGCCTCTCCTTTGCTGGCGTCGTTTGGGTCTTTGGCGGTTTGATCATCGAGGAGACCGATGAGTTCTACCGCATGCTTTATGTTCGTCAGGGCCTGATCGCGACCGCGGTTTCTTTCACGCTTGCGGCAATTTGGGGCTTCCTTGAGACCTACGACATTGTCGAGCCGGTAGCGGCATTCTGGTGGCCGACAATCTGGTGCTTGGGCCTCGGGATCGGCGCGGTGTTCAACAAGATCAAATACGGCACTTTCGGGGAGATCCGGTGAACAATCGCGAACTCTCGACCTCTTTCAATGGAGCTCAATCATGACCGCTTCTTCTTCCCGCGAATTGTTCCAGCAGGCACCGCGCACAGGACCCTGGATTATCGCCTATGTTGTCTCGATTGCTGCCGTCAGCCTCGCTGCCAATGCGGGCATTGTCGATGGCCCCGGACCCGCCGCACCTTTTTGGGTAGCTATCCTCGGATCGACCGGGATGATCATCTACACCAGCTGGAAACGGCACCGCATTTTGGGCAGTCTGAGCGATGCCGTGCGCAGCTTTTGGCGGCGTATTGTGATCTCAGCGGGGTTCATGTTCGCCAGTTACTGTCTGCTCGCATACGCGCAGATGGTCGGCCAATGGAGCGAGGGCTTGGTTGAGGCGATCGCCTTTCTGCCGATCGTCGGATTTGTCGGGATGATCTGGTGCATTCACCAATACGTGCTCGATGAAAGCGACGGCTATTTGCGCGCGCAATCGATCCGGCAATTGCTTATCGCGAGCTTCGTGACACTGGTGGTAGGCACCGCCTGTTCGGCTCTCGCGCAGGCCGAACTGATTGGCTCGGTGGATATCGGCCTTATCATCCTGATCTGGTTTGGCGGGCTTGGAATTGGACGTTTGGTCAACGAGATCCGGCCATGAACAATCGCCTCAAAGTGCTCCGCGCCGAGCGGGATTGGAGCCAGCAGGATCTCGCCGAACGGCTCGGTGTCAGCCGGCAGAGCGTCAATGCGATTGAGAAGGGCCGCTATGACCCTTCCCTGCCGCTGGCATTCACCATTGCCGATGTGTTCGAACTTCCGATCGAGGAGATCTTCAGCCGCGATTGATGGGTTCAGACAGAAAGGCTGTTTGACCCCGCTTCGCTCGTAATCCGCTTGGTTCCGGCAAGCTGGGTCGAGCGCTGCTTGATGCCGGATACGAAGCGATATTCGGTGGTCGCCGTTGTCGGTGTAAGCTCCACCGTCATGTATCCGCGCTGAGACGTGTCAGTCCATTGCAGCTCTTCATTCGTCGCGACCAGGATCGACGCAAGCGCGTCGGACGGGATGTTGGAAAGATAGCTTTCAAAACCCGGCGAACTCACCGAGCTCACGCCGAATTCCACGCCGACTTTCTCACCGCCATGAGCAAGGTCAAACGCCCAGGCATTATGGGTGTCGCCCGCAAGGACAAGCAGGTTTGCATCTGCCGCCAGCGCGCTTTCATACACACGATCACGCGCTGCGGGGTATCCGTCCCACGCATCCATATTGAGAGGCAGGCCAGCTTCAGCGGCCAGTGCAGCTGCCATCAGGCGCTGCCGGGCGAAATCGGGTACGCCATCGCCAAGCAGTTCGACCAAGCCGCGGGGGGAGGACACCTTGCCGATCAGGACCTGCTGGACAAGAACCTGCCATGTCGCCCCGCGCGCCTTCGAAGCGGCAAAGCCTTCGGCAAGCCATTGTTCCTGAGCGGCGCCCAGAAGCTGGCGCTCGGGATCAGCGTAATCGCCCTGGCGGAATGCAGATAGCGCCGCGATCATGGCCTGAGGGTTCTCCTGGCCTTCAAGCACCTTGCCAATGCTGAACTGTTCTTCGCGTCCCTCAAGCCGCGTGTCGAGGCGGAACAGGGTCGCAAGGTCGCCAATATCGTAGGACGCGTAAACTTCATCAGAGACCGGCATCCACTCACGATAGACGCGCTTTGCCACCGCCTTGCGCACCGACCATTCGCCTTCGGTTTCTGGCTGGTGGTTTTGAGCCCCGTCTTTCCAACTGTCATTCGTGCTTTCGTGGTCATCCCAAACTGCAATCATCGGCATGACTTGGTGGATGCGCTGAAGATCGGGGTCCTTGCGATAGGTCGCATAACGCAAACGGTAATCCGCCAACGCAACAATCTCTGAGCCCGGAAGCGCGAGCCGATCGGAATGCCGCTGGCTTTCCGACGGATAAGTATCGCTGCCATATTCGTAGATATAGTCGCCCAGATGCACAGCGAGGTCGCAATCATTGGCCTCAGCGGCATGGGCGTAGGAATTGAAATAGCCAAAGCCGAAGTTAGAGCATGAGAACACAGCCAGGCGGAATTTCTGCGTCGATCCCTGGGGCAGCGTGCGCGTGCGGCCAACCGGCGACATGGATCCGTCTGGCGCGACAAAGCGGTAGAAATACCAGCGGTCAGGCGAAAGACCAGCAGCAGTCCCCTTGGCGCAGAAATCGCGGTCTGGAGAGGCGGTCACCTCGCCTTCGGAAACAATTGCCGAAAATTCTGCGTCCTCGCTAACCTGCCAGTCGAGCGTGGTTTCAGCGTCAGCGACAAAGCGCGTCCACAAAAGCACGCTGTTGGCCTGCGGCTCACCACTCGCGACCGAGTGAGTAAAGCCGGTGCCAAAGCTTCGCGCTGTTGCCGGTGTCGCTGCGATTGCGGCGGTCGCGCCGGCCAGAGCAAAGACGCCTCGGCGAGAGATCGCACTGGCAGTGTGGTCAGATGGGCGAGCGGGCTGAGCAGCGGGTTCGGTTTTGATCATGGTGTGAGAAGCTATAGCGCATGAGTTGCGCGCATGTGACAACTCTTGCGCCTACGCCTGTTGACAAGGCACAAGGCGTGCCATGACCGACACCCAGTTTCACGGCATGTCTGATGGCAGACGGATCGCTTATCGATACTGCACTGGCACAGGCCCGACACTAGTTTTTCTACCCGGCTACATGTCCAACATGGCCGGCGGGAAGGCGACCGCTTTGTTCACGACCGCACAAGAACAAGGTCGCTCGTGCCTGCTGCTCGACTATTCAGGCTGCGGGGAAAGTTCTGGCGATTTTAGTGACGGATGCCTGTCAAAATGGTGCGATGAAGTTCTGGCGCTAATCGATGCAAAGGCGCCGGGTGAGGCATTGGTCGTTGGCTCTTCGATGGGAGGGTGGCTGATGCTGCTGGTCGGAGAGGCCCTAGGCCCGCGCCTTGCCGGCATGGTTGGCATCGCAGCCGCTCCTGACTTCACGCGTTGGGGATATTCCGATGAGCAGCGCCAGCAACTCGCCGCTGGTGAAGTCGTTTACGAAGACAATCCCTATGGCCCGGAGCCCACACCCACCTATCCCGGTTTCTTCGCTGATGCAGAAGGACTGATGCGACTTGACCGAGAGATTGCCATCGATTGCCCCACCTTCCTCCTGCACGGTCAACGTGATGCAGATGTTCCCTGGCAAACCAGTATCGATCTTGCCGCTGCGCTGCGTTCGGACGCTGTACAGGTGTCACTGATAAAGGACGGCGACCACCGGCTTTCTCGCGAGAGTGATATCGCACTGCTCAAGGCGCAGGTGGACCGCTTTTACTGACGGATTTTTCTGACGTGCTTCTCATCTCCTCCCTGATTGCCATGGCCCTGCAGGTCGGCCCCAATCCTCAAGCCGGCGCTCTGCCCGGCGTGCCGGACGAATTGCTCAACCGGCCCCCGCGGCCCAACCAAGAGCAGGTCAGCACCTCACCTGAAAGCGAATGGCTCGCCCAATGCCTTGCACTTGTTTCTGAGGACCCTGCCCGCGCTCACACTTTGGCACAGGTGCAAAGGAATGAGCGCATCGGAACCGAACGCATTCTGGCCAATCATTGCCTGGGGCTGGCAGCGACTGAGCTTGGTCTGTGGGAAGATGCGATCACCGCGTTTGCGGCTGCCCGTGACGAAACCCCGGCAAGCGAGCTGAGCGCCCGTGCTCGGTTCGGCACCATGGCAGGCAATGCGGCCTTGGGAAGTGGAGACCCGTCAAGGGCGCGCGCAATTCTGGAATCTGCAAAACAAGACGCACAGGCCTCCGCATCGGCACCGCTTCAGGCTGTTGCCGCGATTGATATGGCACGCACATTGGTCGCACTGGGGGAGGAAGAGATTGCGCTTGGCGAGCTGGAAATGGCAACCAGCCTCGTTCCTGACGGCGCAGAGGGGTGGCTGTTGAAGGCAACCTTGCTGCGCAGGCTGGAGCGGCTCGAGGACGCACAAGCTGCGATTGAGCAAGCCGGCACCGTTGCTCCACTCGACCAGTTGATCGGACTGGAAGCCGGCGTAATCGCTATTCTTTCGGGACGAGACGAGGCTGCGCGCTTAAGCTGGCAATCCGTTGTTGATCTCAACCCAGACAGCCCTGCTGGATTGACCGCGCGCGATTATCTTGCACAACTTGGACCGCCGCCGGTTGCTGCGGCGTCACAGGAGCCGTCATGACCGAATTCTCTGTGCTCGATCTTGTGCCCGTGCGTGAAGGCGGAAGCGTGTCCGAAGCGCTCGATGCCAGTGCCTCGCTCGCTCGAAAGGCCGAGGACCTTGGCTGCAAACGCTTCTGGGTTGCCGAGCACCATGCGATGGAAGGCATCGCTGGCGGCGCCACATCTGTTGTGCTTGCTCATATCGGCAACGCGACCAGCCGGATACGCATCGGATCAGGCGGCATCATGCTTCCCAACCACACGCCCTTCCAGATCGCGGAGCAGTTCGGGACGCTCGATGCACTGTTTCCCGGCCGGATCGACCTTGGCCTTGGCCGCGCTCCGGGGGCAGGGCCTGAACTGCAGCGCGCGCTGCGCAAGAATTTGGCTCAGGCCTCAGAGTATTTTCCGCAGGATGTGATTGAACTGCGCGCACTGCTGACAGGTGACGTTGAGCTTCCTGTAAAGGCGACGCCCGGCTTCGGCGCAAAGCCTGAGCTCTGGATGCTCGGCTCAAGCCTGTTCGGAGCCCAGCTCGCTGCCAAGCTGGGTATGCCTTATGCGTTCGCGGCCCACTTTGCGCCCGATCACCTCGATGCTGCACTGACGCTATATCGGCGGGACTTCGAGCCGTCCGAAGCGCTCAAGGCGCCGCATGTCATGGTCGCGATGAACGCTTTTGCGGCCGAAAGCGATGAAGCGGCCCAAACACTGGCATCGAGCCAGCACCAAGCCTTCGTCGCATTGCGCAGCGGCAACCCCGGAAAGCTGAAACCGCCGATCGAGGCGTACATGTCGACTTTGAGCGCGCCTCACCGCGCCATGCTCGATCATGTCGGTCAAGCCTCTGCAACGGGCAGCCGCGAGACCGTTGGCGCGCAGATCGAAAACTTCATCAAACGCACCGGCGCAGATGAAATCATATTGTGCGGTTCAACCTATGACCCCGAAGCGCGTGAGCGGTCGCTCGAACTGACCATCCAGGCCTGCCAAGCCGTCACCGCATAAGTGTTTTTCCGGGTGGTTCGTGCTTGCGCCGACTCTGCTAATGCCTGTATTGCACCGAGAACTATATAAATAATTCGGCACAATAAAATTACACATAATGTAGCCGAAAGCAGGAGCAGACAGGCGATGAGCGCAAATACGTCGAGCGCAACGAAACGCGCGCCCGCATCCCAGGGAAAGACCGATGCAAAGGGCCTGCTGAAGGCGATCAGACAGCACCTGTGCGACGCAATCCTTCCCGGTGATACGCCGGTTGACGGAGCGGTCCTTGATGAGGCGGCCCAATTCCTGCTCGATGCCGCGAAGTCCAGGACGCCTGCACGCTCAGCGATCAAGCTGGAATCCGACACATCCGAGCGCCGTCTGCGTATTGCTATCGTCAATGACGACATGCCGTTCCTGGTTGATTCAATCGCAGCGACCATAACCGCCCGCGGGCTGAGCATCGACCAATTGATCCACCCGTTGATTGGTGTGGAGCGCGACGAAGAGGGAATGCTCGCAGGGCTGGCCAAGGATGGCTCGGGGAAAGCGCGCGAATCGATGATTTACATCGAGACACCGCGCGTTGATGCACGCCAACGGCGCGATCTCTTGGCAGAGCTCAAGGTCACCCTCGGCGACGTGCGCGCCGCGGTTGGCGACTGGCCCAAAATGCGCGATGCGATGGAGCGCGATGCAAGAGCTATCGAGGGCAGCGACAATGAAGCTGCGGCTTTGCTCGACTGGCTCAACGCTGGCATGCTGACGCAACTTGGCCATCTCACCCGCATGCGCGACGGCGGAGACAAGGAAGCGCTAGGCATTTGCCGCAAGAGCGCGCGCCAGATTCTCGCTGATGGATCGTTCCAGCGCGCCTTTGCCTGGTTTGACGAAGACAGAGCGCGCGATCTGCTGGTCATCAAGGCCAACCGGCTTGCAACGGTACACCGCCGGGTCCCTCTCGACCTGTTCATCGTGCCTCTTCGTGAAAACGGGGAGGTAATCGGACTGTCAGTCCATGCCGGGGTCTGGACCAGCGCAGGCCTGACCTCGCCGCCGGGCGAAGTGCCGGTTTTGCGAAAGGCGCTTGCCGATACCAATGCGTCGCTTGGTTTTGACCCGCAAAGCCACACTGGGAAGGCTCTGGTCCACGCCTTCACGGCGCTTCCGCACGACCTTCTGACGGCCTTTGCCACCGAGGATATCGAACGGCTCGCGACAACGATGATGAGCCTTGTGGACCGCCCTCGTCCGCGGCTCGTGATTGTGCGCTCTGCGCTTGAGAGGCACGTATTCGCGTTTGTGTGGTTGCCGCGCGACTATCTGTCCACCGGCATGCGAATGCAGATTCAGAACCTCCTGACCCAGGCGGGCGGCCTCGATCTGCTCAGTTGGAGCCTTGAAGTCGAAGGCAGCACGCTTGCGATGCTGCAATTCCTGCTTGATTCTCGCGCAACACAGCAAATGCCGGATGCCGCAAAGATCGAGCGTGAACTGATTGACCTCGTGAAAGGCTGGGAAGAAGCTGTCGAAACCCGTCTCGCCGAGTTGGTCGAAGGCACAAGGGTGTCAGCAATCGCCACGCGCTATGCAAGCGCTTTTCCCGCAGGCTACCGTGCGCGTTATGGGGCCGCTGAGGCAGCCCTCGATATCATTGAATTGCGGGCTATCGCAGCGGGAGATAACTCCGATGCTCGCACCTGCCGATTCTACCGGCTCGATCGCGACCCCAGCCGCGATCTGCGCCTCAAAATCTATCACACAACCGGCGAGATGCCGCTCTCCGACGCCGTGCCCGCGCTTGAGAATTTCGGCTTCAGGGTTTTGGCAGAAATGCCAACCCGCCTTGAGGATCGCACCCTGGGAACGATCCACGAATTCACTCTCGCGCCGCCGTCAGGGACCGCGATTGACGATGTGCTTGGCCGGAGTGAGGCAATCGGGGCCGCGATTGCCGAGGTCCTCAACGGCCAGTCCGAAGACGACCCCTTCAACCGACTGGTGGTCGCGACAGGGCTGAGCGCGCAACACGCCATTTGGCTGCGCGCAATCTACCGGTATCTGCGCCAGACGGGGATGAGCTTCACGATCTACACGGTTGTCGATGCCTTGCAGCGCGCCCCTGACGTCACAAGGGCGATCATTGACCTGTTCATCGCCCGCCACAGCCCGCGTTTCGACGGCGATCGTGAGGTGGCGATCGAGAGCGCTATCAACGCGTTCCAGCGCGGGCTCGCGAAAGTCAGAGCGATCAACGATGACCGCCTGCTGCGGCTCTACCGCGCGGTGATAGACGCGATCTTGCGCACCAACGCCTTTGCCGAAGCCGCCGAAGAGGCGCTCGCATTCAAGATTGATGCCTCGCTCGTGCCCAATCTGCCAAAGCCGGTCCCCTGGCGCGAGATCTTTGTCTATTCGCGCCGCGTCGAAGGCATCCACCTGCGTTCGGGCGCGGTCGCGCGTGGCGGGCTTCGCTGGTCAGATCGCCGCGACGATTTCCGCACTGAGATTCTGGGCCTGATGAAAGCGCAGAAGGTCAAGAATGCCGTGATCGTGCCAAGCGGAGCAAAGGGCGGCTTCTATCCCAAACAACTGCCGTCGCCCGCGCTTGATCGCGATGCCTGGGCGGCAGAGGGGCAAGCAAGCTACGAAGTGTTTATCCGGACGCTTCTGTCTGTCACGGACAATATCGTTGAAGGCAAGGTGGTGCATCCACAGGGCGTGCGCGTGCTCGACGGCGAAGACCCATACTTTGTTGTCGCAGCAGACAAGGGCACGGCACGCTTTTCCGATGTTGCCAATGGTATTGCCGAGGAGGCTGGTTTTTGGCTCGACGACGCTTTCGCGAGCGGTGGCTCAAACGGGTATGATCACAAGGCCATGGGCATCACCGCGCGCGGCGCCTGGGTGAGCGTCCAGCGGCACTTCCTTGAAATGGGGATCGATGTTCAAAAGGACAGCGTCACCGTCGCCGGATGCGGCGATATGTCAGGGGATGTGTTCGGCAACGGTATGCTGTTGTCCAAGGCGATCAAGCTGGTCGCAGCATTCGACCACCGCCATATCTTTATCGATCCCGACCCCGATCCATCGACCAGCTGGAAAGAGCGCAAGCGCATGTTCGACCTGCCGCGTTCAAGCTGGGAGGATTACAATCCCGACCTGATATCGAAAGGCGGTGGGGTTTATTCGCGCACGCTGAAACGGATCAAACTGTCCAAGAAAGCGCGCGATCTGCTCGGCATCGACATCAAGGAAATTGAACCTGATGCGCTCGTTTCAGCGATCATCAAGGCACAGGTTGACCTGATCTGGTTCGGCGGGATCGGCACCTACATCAAAGCCGAGAGTGAGACCCATCTCGATGTTGGCGACCCATCGAATGATGCGCTGCGGGTCAACGCCTCTCAAGTCCGCGCACGGGTGATCGGCGAGGGCGCCAACCTTGGCGCCACGCAAGCGGGACGGATCGCCTATTCGCTGAATGGCGGGCGCATCAACACCGATTTCATTGACAACTCAGCAGGCGTTGATTGCTCGGATAACGAGGTCAATATCAAGATCGCCCTCGCAGCCGCGCGCCGCCAGGGCGAATTGACAGAGGTGAAGCGGAACAATCTGCTGGCCAAGATGACCGATGAGGTCGCCGACATCGTTCTGGAAGACAACCGGTTGCAGGCGATTGCCCTATCGGTTGCTGAAAGCGGCGGTGCGGACGCAACCGCCTCGTACATTCGCCTGATCGAACAGCTAGAGGAGTTGGGCGGGCTTGACCGCCGCACCGAAGGCCTGGCTGCGAGCGATGCCTATGTCCGCCGGGCTGCGGACGGGCAGGGTCTGACAAGGCCGGAACTTGCTGTGTTGCTCTCGTCAGCGAAGCTTGCCCTGCAGGACGCGATTGAAGCGAGCGGTCTTCCTGATGACCCGATGCTGGAAAGCAACCTGATCGCGATGTTCCCGGGGCCAATGCAGAAGAAGTTCGGCACGCAAATCCGCGAACACCGGCTGCGCCGTGAATTGATCGCGACTGACCTTGCCAACCGGATCGTCAACCGTCTCGGCCTTATCCACGCGTTCGAATTGCCCGAAGAAGAAGGAGTAGGGCTCGCTGACGTTGCAGCCGCGTTTATCGTGGTTGAACGCCTGTTCGATCTCAAGACGCTATGGCGGGACATCGACGGTCACAAGATGAGCGAGGCAGCGCGTCTCTACCTGCTTGACCGACTGGCGGCAGCAGTGGGCAACCTTATGTCGGACGTCCTGCGCACGGGGGCAGGGCGCGTAGAAGCCAGCGACATGATCCGCAAGTTGGACGATGCTGTCACCGCCCTTTGCGATGGCAGGGCCGAGCTCATCACTGGCGCGACTGGCGAGCGGTCTGGCGCACTGCGCGCAACCTTCATCGAGAAGGGCGCTCCAGAGGCGCTTGCCAACCGCGTTGCCGACCTGTTCGACTATGACGGTTCCGTTGGCCTCGCTCAGCTCGCGCTCAAGACCCAGGTTGATCCGCTCGACCTGACCCGCGCCTTTATCGACATTGGCCAACGTATCGGTCTCGATTGGGCCCAGGGCACCGCGGCGCATATGTCACCAACAGACATTTGGGAACGGCTTCTGGTCGACGGGCTGGCGCGCGACTTTCAGCATATGCGGCTCGACTTCCTCGCACGGCTGATGCGGCGCAAGGCTGGCAAGGATGATCCGCAAGGTGCGATCGCAGCATGGGCTGCGGACAATGCAAGCGCGGTTGCGCAGTTCCGCGCCATGATTGCCCGCGCGCAGGCTCAACCGCCTGTGGCGCCAGCCATGCTCGCACAGATCGCCAGTCAGGCGCGCAATCTTCTGGAGCGGTAAAACACCCTGTTTACGCGACCGAGGCGGCACGATCACTTGACGTGGGTGTGAGTTTTGGGTGAAGCCCTGCGACCATGAGTGGAGCGGGCACCAAATCGGCTGACGTCGTCATCGTTGGCACCGGGCACGGCGGCGCACAGGCTGCAATTGCACTGCGACAGCAGGGGCATGAACAATCGATCATCATGATCGGTCGAGATTCCGAACCGCCTTACGAACGACCGCCTTTGTCGAAGGAGTATCTTGCCGGAGACAAGCCCTTTGAACGGATCATGATCCGGCCTGAGAAATTCTGGGCCGACAAGGGCGTCGAACTGCGGCTTGGCTGCGGCGTTTCCGAGATCGACTGGATGCGCCACGAGGTGAAACTTTCGGATGGCTCCACGATCGGATATCGCAAGCTGATCTGGGCGGGAGGCGGCGATCCGCGGAGGCTCAGCCTGCCTGGCGCCAATCTCAAAGGCATCTTCTACGTCCGCGACAAGCGCGATGCCGATGCGATGATGGCAGCGCTTGAGGCGGGCGCCAAACGCGCGGTTGTGATCGGTGGCGGCTATATCGGCCTTGAGGCCGCAGCCGTGTTGCGCAAGCTCGACTGCGAAGTGACAGTCATCGAGATGCAGGACCGGGTGCTGGCCCGTGTCGCTGGTGAGGAGCTGTCGCGCTTCTACGAAGCAGAACACACAAGGCAGGGCGTCGATATGCGCCTGTCGCAAGGGATCAGCCAGATTGTTGGCGACGATGGGGCGGTGACGGGCGTCACGCTCGACGATGGTGAAACCATCGCATGCGACATGGTCGTCGTGGGCATCGGCATTGTCCCGGCTGTCGCCCCGCTGATTGCAGCCGGCGCGGCGGGCGCAAATGGCGTTGACGTTGACGTATTCTGCCGGACCACGCTCGATGACATTTACGCGATCGGGGATTGCGCGGCGCACGCCAATCCCTTTGCTGAAAGCGCTGTCATCCGGTTGGAATCAGTCCAGAACGCCAACGATATGGCGAATACGGCGGCACGCGCGATCATGGGTGACAAGCAGCCCTATCACGCGCTGCCATGGTTCTGGTCAAACCAATATGACCTCAAGCTTCAGACCGCAGGGCTCAACCTTGGATATGACGCGACTGTGCTGCGCGGCGATCCGGAAACGCGCAAGTTCACTGTCGTCTATCTGAAGGAAGGGCGCCCGGTCGCCTTCGATTGTGTGAACACGATGAAGGACTATGTGCAGGGGCGCAAACTGCTCGAACGCGGGGTCGAGAAGATTGCGCCTGAATTGCTCGCCGATACCGAGGTGCAGCTTAAGGAAATGATGTAGCGCTCTAGCCAAGCTAGGACTTGGTTGGCATTGCCCGCACCTTGGCAAACCTCCATTGGCGGTCAGCGACTGAGCTTCGCAGTTGCCCATTGCGCGGCTTCGGCAACGACCGGATCAGGATCATCGACAAGCATCGCGACCGGCCCCAACAGGTCCGCATCACCGCTATTGCCCGCCGCATAGAGACAATTGCGAAGAAACCGGTCTCGCCCGATGCGTTTGATTGGCGAGCCTGAAAACAAGGAGCGGAAGCCGGCATCATCCAGCGCCAGCAACTCTTCAAGACGCGGGCTGGACAGTTCAGGTCGAGGCAGGAACTCGCGGGCAGCATGTGCAGTCTGCGCGAACTTGTTCCACGGACACACGGCCAGACAATCATCGCAGCCGTAAATCCGGTTGCCCAAGGCCTCGCGAAACTCCTCGTCGATCGGGCCTTTATGCTCGATCGTTAGGTAGGAAATGCAGCGGCGGGCATCGATCTGATATGGCGAAGGAAAAGCATCGGTAGGGCACGCATCAAGACAAGCCCGGCAGCTTCCACATTGATCACGATGCGGATCAGAAGAACCGAGTTCGAGCGTGGTGTAAATAGCGCCAAGAAACAGCCAGCTGCCATGATCCGGGCTGACAAGGTTGGTGTGCTTCCCCTGCCAGCCGATCCCGGCTGCCTCACCCAAAGGCTTTTCCATCACTGGGGCGGTGTCGACAAAGACCTTGACCTCAGCCTCGGGCTCTTGGGTGACCAACCAGCGGGCAAGTGCTTTCAGGCGCTTCTTGACGACATCGTGGTAATCCTTGCCCTGCGCATAGACCGAGATGCGCGCCCGGTCGCGATATGCTTCGAGCGCCAACGGATCGTTTGCTGGCGCATAGCTCATGCCAAGCGCGATAACGCTTTGCGCTGCTGGCCAAAGCCCTTGTGGCGAACGGCGGTGATGGAGCCGCGTTTCCATCCACTCCATGGAGCCGTGCTTGCCTTCGCCAAGCCATTGCTCAAGCCGCTGCGCGCGCACCGGATCCTCTGCGGCGCTTGCAAAACCGCACGCCGCGAAGCCAAGGCTTCGTGCTTGCTGCACGATCTGCTCGCTGAGGTTAAAGGTTGCAGCGCCGTTAACCACGTTTCGGGTTGCTCCCGTTCAGTTTCACACGTTAACTCCCGCGCTCATGCATATGCAGGTAGGCGAACACATGACATCGAGCAACGCTACGGCAGTCCATCATGACGCCAGCGCGTTTGCACGTCCCTTGGCAATCGAAGCACGCGGCCTCGTCAAGAGTTTCGACGGGACACGAGCGGTTGACGGCGTTGACCTTTCCGTGCCCGAAGGCGCGATCTACGGCGTCCTTGGCCCTAACGGCGCAGGCAAGACAACCACTTTGCGTATGCTGCTCGGGATCATCGATCCTGACGAAGGTGTGCGCCGGGTTTTCGGACATGATCGTCCGCATGATATCGGCCGTCTGATCGGCTATCTGCCAGAGGAACGCGGACTTTATCCCGCGATGAAAGCCATCGAAGCGATCGCATTCATGGGAGCCTTGCGCGGATTGTCACTGAAGGAAGGGCGCGCGCGCGGTATGGAACTGCTCGAGCGTCACAACCTTCTGCACGCAGCAGATCGCACGATCCGCCAATTGTCGAAAGGCATGGCGCAAACGGTTCAATTGCTCGGCACTCTGGTCCATCGCCCGCGCCTTGTGGTGCTTGATGAACCCTTCTCGGGCCTCGACGCGATCAATCAGGGCAAGCTGGAAGGCATGATCCGCAGCCTCGCCGAAGACGGCGTGACCGTGATTTTCTCCACTCACGTCATCCACCATGCAGAGCGCTTGTGCGAAGGCGTCGCGATCATTGCTGGCGGCAAAGTCCCCTATGCAGGCAGCGTAGAAACCGCGCGCGACCGTATCCCGGCTCAGGTCCGGCTCGAAACGCGCGCGCGAGATGGAGGCTGGACTGCGGCGCTCCCCGAAGACACGAGACGAGAAGGCGACTTCTTCTATTTCTCGCTTCCCGAAACCGGCGTTGAACCTTTGCTGCGCAAGCTGATCGAAGGCGAAGCGGGCATCCTCTCGCTCTCGATCGAGCGTGCTGGTCTTCACGATGCCTTTGTTGCGATTGCTGGCGAAGCGGCTGCGCGCCAGCTTGAGGCGGATGCCACAGGAGATCAATCATGAGCGCACATGATCAAGCCGCAATCGATGCGCGCCCGCGGCTCTCTCGCCTCGAAGCCGCCTGGGTGATCGCCCGACGTGATTTTGTGGCGGTGCTGTTCAGCCGCGCATTCCTTTTCTTTCTGGTGGGGCCGCTGTTCCCGGTTATTGTCGGCGGTCTTGCTGGCGCCGTCGGCAGTCAGGTTTCGCGCGAGGCAGCGGTGGTCGAAATTGGCCTTGCCATGTCAGGGCCCGACAATGCGGCCATGATCGAGGCGCGCGACCACCTTGCCCCGCAATTGCGAGGGGCGGTGCCATCCTTGCGCGAAGTGCCCGAAGCGGTCAGCGACCCCGCATTCGACGCGGCTGAATATATGGAAGCGCGGCGCGGCAATTTCGCGGTTATTGTCACGGGCACGCCGGATACGCCCAAAGTCGTAGGCACCGAAAGCCAGCTCAGGCGCTGGCAGGGGCCGGTTGAACTGATCGCCGCCGAGGCGATGTCCGCTGCACCCTTGGATTTTCCAAGCTCAAGTGCACAAACTGTCGCATCGAGCGCAGCAAGTGAGCGTTCCAATCGCATTCGCACCGCTCAGGCCGCGCAAATGGTGATGTTTCTTTTGACAATGCTTCTGGCCGGGATGGTCCTTTCCAATCTGGCTGAGGAGAAGGGCAACAAGATCATCGAGATCCTCGCAGCAGCCATCCCGATGGATGCAGTCTTCATGGGCAAACTGTTCGCGATGCTGGGCGTGTCCTTCGTCGGCATCGCCGTCTGGGGCATGTTGGGCTGGGGATTTTGGACGATTGCTGAGGATGCGATCATCACAGTCACTCAGACAGATTTCAGCAATCTGCCGGGTCCGGCTGTGGGCTGGCCGCTCTTCATCGTACTTGGCATTGTCTACTTCTCGATGGCGTATTTGCTGCTTGGCGCGATGTTCCTGACCATTGGTGCTATGGCGAACACGGTCCGCGAAGTGCAGACCATGTCGATGCCGGTGACAATGATGCAGCTAATGGTCTTTTTCCTCGCTGCGTACACGATCACACAGCCCGGCTCTTCGCTTGAGATGTTCGCGATTGTCTTCCCGCTTTCCTCTCCCTTCGCGATGCTTGCTCGCGCTGCGCTTGATCCTGCGCTCTGGGTCCACCTCGCAGCTCTCGCATGGCAGGCGGTCGCTGTTGTTCTGCTCGTCAAAGGCGGTTCGCTGTGGTTCCGCAAACGCGTGATGAAATCAGGCGGTGCCGGACGCGAAAAGAAGAAGCGCAACTGGTTCGGCGGGCGCGGCAAACAGCCGGAAAGTCTTGAACCTGCGGAATAGGTAGCCAATCGAAACCGACTATTGACATCGCTGTCAGTTAGGGCAGGATGGGAATCGCGGGAGAGGCCTACAAGCCAATATGATACATGGCCCCCCACCAAGGAGAGAGCCATGGCCAGCATTGCACCTGAACGCCCCAAAGTTCGTACCTCGCCAACTGCATATCAGGCGCTGAAGGAACACTACGCCAAGCATCCCGAGGAGCGCCCTTCTCATCCGCACAAATGGGACATCAGCCGGTCTGACATTTACTTTGAAGACACCTGGCAGCCGATCATCAAGGAAATGCAGGACGCTGGCCCGCTGCATTACATTCCGGAAAGCCCCTATGGCCCTTATTGGGCGGTCGTTGGCCACAAGGCGATCCAGCATATCGAAGCGCTGCCAGAGACGTTCTCTTCAAGCTGGGAATATGGCGGTATTACCATTCTTGAGCGGCTCTCTGACGAAGAGCTGGCCGCAAGCGATGCCGACCGCCGCGAATTGCCGATGTTCATTGCGATGGACCGGCCTGAACACACCGGCCAACGCCGCACCGTAGCGCCCAAATTCACCCCATCGGCGATGACCGATATGGAAGATGAAATTCGCCAGCGTACAGGAGAATTGCTCGATTCCCTGCCACGCGGCGAGGTCTTCGACTGGGTCGACAAGGTCTCGATCGAGCTTACGACCGGCATGCTTGCGATCCTTTTCGGCTTTCCTTGGGAAGACCGCCGCCATCTCACCTTCTGGTCCGACTGGTCCGGCGATACCGAGCTTGCAGGCGTGCGCGAGCTGGATGAAATGCGCTGGGAATTCCTTCATGAGATGGCCGCCTATTTCCAGTCCATCTGGATTGAGCGCACGCATGACAAGGAGCCGGGCAACGATCTCATCTCGATGATGATCCACTCCGAGGCCATGAACCAGATGCGCCCTGAGGAATTTATCGGCAACCTTGTCCTGCTGATCGTGGGCGGCAACGATACGACCCGCAATTCGATGAGCGGGTTTGTCCACGCGCTCGACAAGTTTCCCGATCAGCGCAAGCTGTTCGAGCAGAACCCCGATGTGATCCCCAATGCCGTGCAGGAAATGCTGCGGATGCAGACCCCGCTGGCGCATATGCGCCGGACCTGCACCGAGGACACGGAAGTATTCGGCCAGACGATCAAGAAGGGTGACAAGGTCGTGCTGTGGTACCTCGCTGCCAATCACGAAGAGAGCGTCTTCCCTGAGCCGCACAAGCTTGACCTGACCCGCGAAAATGCCCGCCGCCACATCGCCTTTGGCTATGGCATTCACCGCTGTGTCGGCGCTCGTCTGGCTGAGCTGCAATTGCGGGTCCTGCTCGAAGAGATGCACAAGCGCCGGATGCGAGTGCATGTTGCCGGTGATGTTGAGCGCGTTCGCGCAAATTTTGTCCACGGCTTCCGCAAGCTTGAGGTCGAAATCACCGAATTCTGATCGGCTCGCAGGTGAAACCTTTTGGTGTTTCGCAACGTAAGAGAGTGTAGAAGACACTCACTTTGCGGAAAGGGAACACTCATGCCTTTCAACCTGACCGATCGCCGCAGTTTCCTCGCTGCAACGGGACTTGCTGCTGCCATGCCCCTGTTGGCGAGTTGCGGTGCAGGGGCGATCGATGTCCGCAAGGAACGATCTTTCCGGATCACAAAAACCGCCGCACAATGGCGCCGTCAGCTGACGCGCCAGGAATTCTACGTCCTGCGTGAGGCAGGCACGGAACGCGCATATTCCTCGCCGCTCAATGATGAAAAACGTCGCGGGACGTTCACCTGTGCAGGCTGCGGCAACAGGCTTTATTCATCGGCGCACAAATACGACAGCGGCACCGGTTGGCCGAGCTTCTGGAAGCCGATTGAGCGCGGCGCGGTTGGGACTTCGGTTGATTACAAGATCGGTTATCCACGCACGGAAGTGCACTGTGCCGATTGCGGCGGCCACCTTGGTCACATCTTTGGTGATGGTCCGCGCCCGACCGGCAAGCGACATTGTATCAATGGCGTTGCGATGGACTTTGTTCCGGCGTGATGCGCCAGACCTGAAGTCCAGCAAGCCCATCAAGTTCGATGGGCTTGAGCCATTGTGGGCTCTCGCCTTTGACAAGATCAGCGACAAATCCTTCCGGCGCAATTCTGGAATAGATGCGTGCTTCACCCAGACTTGGGCACAGGGCCACATAGGAAGTCCCCCGCTGCATCAGCGTCGCATAGGCATCTTCGCGTGAAGCGAGCGCGGTTTCGATGAGGACCTTCATCGCTTCGTGGCCGCGATGGTGGCCTGTGGCGATGACCGAGTGGTCGCTCACCAAGAGCAATTCTGGCGCGATGTCGAGAGGGGCATAGAACTCGCCTTTGGGTAGCGCAGCGAGCGCGTCACCTGCATCCTGAACCCTGCAATCGATAGCCTTAATCGGCGTATCACCGGCACCGCCCAAAGACGCGCGTGCGGGCATGGCGCTCGCCAGCAGCATCGCAGGGAATGCCGGCAGAAGCGCACAGCACACGCCGAGCATGGCCGCAATCCGGGGGGCCGGACTTTCCATCGAGCGGATCGCGCGCAGCCATTGGCGCAGCTGCCAGGCAAGCGGCGGTGCGGCCAAGGCGCAAGCAACCGCACCAGCCCGCGACACGAACACCGCGACAAGCAAGGCCGCTGCAAGGAACACGGCATAATCGATCCAGAACTGGCGCAACCAGTCACGCGACTTACCCGCAAGATTGACGGCAGCAGCAAGAGCAATCAGCGGAGTGACTGCATATTGCAGCGCGGTGCTCAACGACTGACGCCAAATCGGCATGCCTTCGAGCACATTTGCGTGCCAATAGCGTGCGACGAGCGGATCAAGCTCTGCAAATCCGCCGCCCACTGCGCATTGCGGCGCTGCATATAGCAGCATGCCAAGCGCGCTGCCGCCGGCGATGGCAAAGCCTCCGAATACGATGCCGCGCGGCGCAGGCTCAGCTTTCGCCAGCAGGCTAAGAACGAGCCCGCCCCATCCGAACATCGCCAGATGCACCGGGCTGATCGCGTCGCAATAGGTGGCAAGGTCCGCAATGCCTCTGGTGAGGAGGAACAGCCCCGCACTTACCACCGCAAGGGCCTGAATCGCGCTGACCAACCAAACCCGAGCGGCCCGATCGCGCAGCCAGCGAAACGCCAGAACGCCAAAGAAAACCACAGCCAGTGGCAGTCCCTCAATCGAGATTGACAGCCATGTCGCAACCGAAGCGCCAATCACCCAGCCGCCCACTTTGGGTGAGCGCGCCATCAACCCATTGATAGCGACGAGCGCACAGACGATCTGCCAACCATGGTGATCGATCCGCATCGGCCCGAGCTGAAACAGCACCGGAACCGACAGAGCGACAACGAGCGCAGTGAGCGAGGCTTCCTCGTCGCCCATCAATCGCCAAGCGATCCGGGCAGCGAGCAGAATGGCGATAGCCAGCGTCGCTAGCGGGACCGCGATCAGAGCAGCAGTTTCAGCCGCTGCGCTGCCGAAGATCGGGGTCAGGAGCACGATCACCAGCGCGACCGGCAAATCAACCAGCCGCGACCAATGCATGCCAACGCCGCCATTTGCCGCGTCGACCCGGTATTGTGTGAGGTCGAACCAGCTTTGCCCTGCGATCAGGTCGCGCACCTGCAACAGCCGCATAATGTCATCGGGATCGGGAAAGCGCTGGGTCTGGATTGCACCCCAGTTCACAGCGATCAGCAGCGCGCTGACGATAAACCACGCAATCGCAGCTCGCCCCAGAAACTCAAGCGGGAAGGCAGTCCGGCGCCGCTCGGTCAGCATGGGCCCTAGGCCTCCTCACCGCGGAACACGATGCGGCTGCGGATCAACCATGTGACGAAGAAGCTGACCACAATTGCGCCAGCCTTGGCGATACGCGGGTCAAACCCGCTCCAATCGCCAAGGCCAACAATCGCCGTTGTCAGAGCAAGGCCGATAAGCGCGGAGATGACGAACAAGGCCTTTTGCTGGGTGCGCGCCATGCCGCCCGTTGCAACCTTGTCCTGAAACACCGCGCGGCTCGACATCAACCAGTGCGCAAATATGCCGAGAGAGTATCCAATCGCTGATGCCGGTGCAGCTGCAAGGCCAAGCGAGAGCAGCGCCAGAAAGCTGCCCACATCCACGGCGAGCGCGCCAACGCTTGCCAGCACATAACGCACAAAGCGAACGTCGCGCAGCTTGGTCAGGATCGAGGTGACAGTTGCATCCATGATCCTATGCCGACTTGCGGATATCGTCTTCGAAATCGTCGCTTGCTGCGATACGTTCAGGCACACCGCGCAGTGAGGTGAGCGCTGCAACCTGATCTTCACTCAGCGGCTTGGTTTCCACTTCGCGGTTCGGCAGCTTGGTTTCTGCGCCTTCGTCACCAGCTTCGTGATATTCCGCATCTTCGTTCACGCACCAGGTGTCATAAATCCGCTCACCAGCAAGAATGTTTTCAACCGTGAGCATCGCGGTCATCATCGCGTGGTCCTGGTTGTTGTAACGGTGCATGCCGTTGCGGCCGACTAGGTGAAGCGTGGGGTGTTTTTCCTCCAGCTCAGCGCGCATCGCCTGAACATTGGCTTCGTAATCGTCGTCATAAACCGGATAGGCCTTTTCCTGACGCACAACCGCACCTTTGACGACCTGTTTGGGATCGCACAGGCCAAGGATCTCCATCTCGCGCTTGGCCTGTTCGACCAGCTCATCATCCGAAGAGGACCACAAGCCGTCACCTTCGAAGCAGAAATATTCGAGGCCAACACAGGCCATATCGTCATCCGGAACCATTTCGGGCGACCAGCTGCGGAAGTTCTGCACACGGCCAACCTGCACGCGCTCGTCATGGATATAGATCCAGTTGTCGGGGAACAGATCCTCCGATTTGACCATCAGCGCCACAGTCAGGAAGTCGCGATAGCGCAGATTGCTTGCGTCGATTGAGCTTTGCGGCAGCGGGTGAACGCGCCGAGACAGCTCACGCATAGGCGCCGAGCTGATCGCATCGCGCGCGCGGATTTGGGTAGTGCCGTCGCCCGACGTAGCGGTCATCGACCAGTTAAAGCCTTCGTCGTTCGGGCCAATCGCTGCGAGCTGTTCGAGCGAATGCCCCATCAGCACCTGTCCCTTGCCGGTTGCATGAATATGATCGCGTGCGGCATCCCACATCATGCCCGGGCCAAGGCGTGGATAGCGGAAGGTCTCGAGCAGAGTCTTTACCGCTTGCCCGTCATTGGGCTTCTTGTTGAGGCCAAGGCTCCGCTTGAGCCCGTCCGTCACTGCTCCCCAAAGCGACAGGCCCTTGATGCGTTGAGCAGCCCAATCAGCGCTCATCTCGTCGCATGGCATGCCCCACACCTTTTCAGTGTAGGTCTTGAAGAAGATCGAATAGAGCTTCTTGCCGAACTGGTTAGTGGTCCAGTCCTCAAAGCTCTTTACATCCCTGATCGGGAACAGCTTGTAACGAAGATAGCTCGCCATGCAGACGGTCGAGCGCAAAATGCCCAGATTCCAAAGCGCTTCGAAGGCGCGCAGCGGGTAGCTGTAGAATTTGCCTTCATAATAGATGCGGCTCATACGTGGACGCTGGATAAAGTCATCCGGCAGGATCTCGTTCCACAGGTCAACAACCTGCTGCGATTTTGAGAAGAAACGGTGCCCGCCAATGTCGAAGCGATACCCTTCGTGTTCGACCGTGCGGCTGATGCCGCCGACATAGGTTTCGTCTTTTTCGATGATGGCAACTGTCTTGCCCTGCTTGGTCAGCAGGTATCCAGCGGTCAGGCCAGCAGGACCTGCACCGATAATCGCCACATCAACGTCGATAATTCCCGGCCGCTTGTCGCCAACCACACTCATTGAGGCCCCCGTTTCCAATGCCAAATCCTGGCTCGATGTCGGGAGTGAAGGAAATTGGTTAGCGAGGAGTAAACACACCCGCTTAATCGCCTAAAAATTCGCGTTCAGAACGAGAAATCTCTTAATAGCAGCGCAGCTGTCAGCGTCAGTCGAGCAAAGCAGGGCACTGCAACCGGGCGGCGAGGCGTGCAAAATCGCTGAGCGAGAGGGTGTCGTCAAACACGACGCCATATTCATTATCGCGCCGCCAGCGCACCTTGGCACGCACGTCCTTGAGCTCATGGCCGCCATCAAGGCTTTCGATCCTCAGGCTTTGGTCAATCGCAAACAGTCCATCACATTCCAGCCGAGCGCCCTGCTGCGAGAGATTCTCGACGATAGCCTCGTGATTGCCGCTGAGGGTCTTGACCTTGATCGGAAAGAACAAGCCAAGTCGCAAGCCGCGCTTGGGATACAGGTCCGCCTGATTTATCAGTTCGCTGACATCGACAGACTGTGCGAATTCATAACCCGCTTCGTTGTCGCGTTCCCAGACCGGACGCAGCTCATAGACACTACCGCCCGGCATATGCAGTTCGATCGGATCGCCCGTTGGCGCACGGTGAAAGAGGCGAACACAAACGCCCGTTTCAGAAACATCGCGAACAACCCCCACAAACTCCCCATGCGATGACACGAGTTTCGCGGCCCGGATGAGCAGAGTGATCCGCCGGTTCGCACGGTCGTCTTGATTGGCCTGTGCCTCGAATGGGCCGGCATCATCGCTTGGGCAATCGCCATTGTCAGGCATGATGCTCGCTGGTCTATCCATATCCAATTCGCCTTGCGCACGCCGTGCATTGAAAGAGGAATACGCAGTAGAAATTCCCGGTTCCTGACCGTGGCTTCTACGTGGAATGGGTTAAGGTCGGGATAATGGTGCTTATGGTGCGGGTGGTGGGACTCGAACCCACACGATCTATAGGATCAGGGGATTTTAAGTCCCCGGCGTCTACCATTCCGCCACACCCGCATTCCAGAAAATCGGTCAGAGCGGGCGTTAGCCGAAAGCGATCACGCCTAGCAACATCGCACAGGCGATGTGGGCCACGCGCCTAAGTTTTCGTCAGTGAGATTAAAGGCCCTTGCAAGCCCGGCGCAAGTCACTCGCCATTGAGACGATTGCGGATTTCCTTGCCAGCTTTGAAATAGGGCACACGCTTGGCTGGCACTTCAACCGCTTCACCGGTGCGCGGATTGCGTCCAGTGCGTGCCTCGCGTTCGCGCGTCGAAAAGGCGCCAAAACCGCGCAGCTCAACACGGCCGCCTTCGGCAAGTCTTTGAGCAATTTCGGTGAAGAAGACATCGACCACCTGTTCGATCTCTTCGGCGCGCAATTCAGGATTGTCTTTGTGCAGTTCGTGCAGCAGCTCGGATCTTATCATTTTGCCCTCCCCGGTGAGCAAAGCAGCCTTGCAGCTGCTCCTTCAAACCGTCGCGATAGAAAACTCGCTGGTAACAAGGCTGCCCTGACCCGAGGGGCATCCGTCGAGACGAAGACCTGCCAGAATCCGGCAATTGCCGCAAGGATTGCCGCAAAATTTATTGTCTGAATTTGTGTCAGGCTTGTGGGTTTATGTGCCGCCAAGGACACAAAACCACCCTCGCGTCTGGTTCAGATCTGTTCGACCAGGTCTGCGGGGCTAAGACCAAGGCGCGCCATCCGGGCGCGAATTTCGGGCCACTCTTCCCTCAGGAAGAGATCACGTTCACGCTTGCGTAGCAATTCAGCCGCGCCCTTGACCACATACATGCCAACACCGCGCTGCACCTCGACAAGGCCATCGCTCTGAAATTGCTGGTATGCCTTGGCAACGGTAAGAGGATTGGCGCCCTGTTCCGCGGCGAGCGCGCGAACTGACGGCAACATGGCCCCTTCAGGGTAATCGCCCTGGATGATGGCAGCTGCAATCTGATCGCGCAGCTTGAGGTAAACAGGTCGTGATTGGGTCATAATAACAGTCCTAGGTGCCTCAGTGCCATAATACAGCCATGCGCGTCAAGTTTCGCGCTCTGCGTAAGAATGCGTCCGTTCAGCGAAACAAAAGCTTCACACTGGCAAATTGACCGCTAGTGTGCCGCCATTGCGGCTCGGCACGAACTGAGCGCCATTCGGGGATTACAAGAAAATATGGTCGAGGGATTCTTCTTCACATTCGATAGTGCATTCGAAATGTGGGCATTTCGCGGTGCGTCTGTCGCACTCGCCGCCTTCCTGCTCGGAGGCCTGTATCTGATCACGCGGCCCACGCCAGAGGTGGTGGGGCATCCGAAGGGCCTGTTCGTGCTCTTCCTTGCCGAAATGTGGGAGCGCTTTTCCTATTACGGGATGCGCGCGCTTTTGATCTTCTACCTCATTCAGCACTGGCTGTTTGAAGAGAGCAAAGCCTATGTAATCTACGGCGCTTATACCGCGCTCGTTTATATTGCGCCGGTTGTCGGCGGCTATCTGGCTGACCGCTATATCGGGCAACGCAAGGCGGTGCTGTTTGGCGCGATCCTGCTGACGCTGGGTCACTTCTTTATGGCGTTTGAAGGTTCGGGCGGACAATCCGACCCGATGATCAACGTCTTCTGGGCAGCATTGGCGCTGATCATTGTCGGCTCAGGCTTCCTGAAAGCGAACATCTCGGTTCTGGTGGGTCAGCTCTACCCGCGCACCGACATGCGCCGCGATCCGGCTTACACGATCTTCTACATGGGAATTAACGTGGGCGCAGCGACCGCGTCGATCATTTGCGGCTTCCTGGGCCAGACCTATGGTTGGGAATATGGCTTTGGCCTTGCTGGTATCGGCATGCTGATCGGTCTCATCTTCTTCATCATTGGTAAGCCGCTGCTGCTTGGCAAAGGCGAACCCAAGGATCCGGCGAAGATTGCTGGCGGCAAGGAATGGCTGATCTATGGCGCTGGCCTTGCGATGGTCGCGCTGTGCTGGGCAGCGATCCAGTATCAGGAGCTGGTCGGGTATGTGCTCGGCTTCTTTGGCGGCGGTCTGGTGCTCTACGTGTTGTGGACCGCGGTTGCGAAGCTCTCGAACGAAGAGCGTGACCGCATCTTTGCCGCGATGTTCCTGATCCTTGTCTCTATCGTGTTCTGGGCGTTGTTTGAGCAGGCTGGTTCCTCGCTCAACGTGTTCACTGACAAATATGTCGATACGCAGGGCGTCAATGCCTCGATGTTCCAGTCGATCAACGCGATCTACATCGTGATGCTCGCCCCGATCTTCGCCATGTTGTGGCAGGGCCTCGGCAATCGGGGGTGGGAGCCATCAACTCCGATGAAATTCGGCCTTGGCGTTGTTCAGGTCGGTCTGGGCTTCCTCGTCCTTGTATGGGGCGCGGCGAGCGTGGGCGTTGATGTGGCAACGCCGGTTGCCTTCATCTTCCTCATCTACCTGCTGCACACGACCGGTGAGCTTTGCCTGTCGCCTGTGGGCCTTTCGGCGATGAACCGCCTGAGCCCTGCGCATATGGCATCGCTGATCATGGGCACCTGGTTCTTTGCCTCGGCTCTCGGCAATTTCGCCGCTGGCCTGATCGCATCGGCAACAGGCGGTGATGGCATGACCGAGGAAGCCGGCAAGCAAGTTGTGCTCGACGTGTACAGCACGGTTGGCTGGTATGCGGTGGGCATTGGTGTCGCCGTGATGGTCATCAGCCCGCTGATCAAGAAGCTTATGCACCTCGATACGCTCACCGATGAAGGCGAGCATATCGAAGGCGAAGCCGAAGCCGGGCTTGAAGCTCAGGAACCAGGTTTCAGCAAAAGCTGAACACCCTATCCAACCGATTGAGGGCAGGCCCCCGGTTTCTCGCCAAGGCGAGCGATTGGGGGCCTTTCATTTTTTCAGAGGTATCCATGACGCGCATTTTCACTGCATCCGGCGTCGTTGTTGCAACGTTGAGCGCCCTGTCCTTTTCTCCGAGCGCATTCGCGCAGGACGAAGACATCACTGCCGAGATATCGGGGCCGTCCACCGAAGCGGAAGCCGCCGAGCGCGCCTATCACAACGCGCAGCAATCCTATCTTGCTGGCCTTCAGTCCACGGACGGTTGGTATACGATGGAAGGTGGCCTGCGCTGGCGCTATCTCGAATATCGCGGACGCGGTGACAACCCGACACCCACTGACACTGTCACCGTCCATTATGAAGGCAGCTTCATTGATGGCCGCGTTTTTGACAGCTCCTTTCAACGCGGCCAGCCCGCAAATTTCCCGCTAAGCGGGTTGATCCCCGCTTGGGAATTGGCAATCCCTCAGATGCGTGTAGGCGAGACGATCGAGCTCGCCGCACCATCCAGTCTAGCCTACGGACCGCGCGGGCGCGGCGGCAGGATTCCGGGCGGCGCCACTCTGGTGTTCAAGGTGAAACTGATTGCGATTGAGGGACGCTAGGTCGCCTCGGGCCCGGGCCACTGCGTGCGGGGCTCACCTTCTGCAAACAGGTTCTCCCCGCCCCAGATCGCTATCTCGCGATAAACAGGGACGAGGGCGCGGGCGCTTTCGGTTAGAAGATAACGCGCGCGTTTGCCCTCCGGCGGTTCGCGCGTGAGCAATCCCGCATCCTGCATCATCTGCAAACGCGACGAGAGCGCCGCGCGATTGATGCCGAGTGGTTCGATGAAATCTTCAAACCGCTCTGCCCCGAAAAACGCCTCGCGCAGGATCAACAAGACCCAACGATCGCCCAGCACGCGGGCTGCGCGGCCAATGGGGCATGGTGATCGAGACGGCTGATACGACTTCATACAGTCTGCATATCAGACTTGCGAAGCGCGATGGCAAGAGGCATAAAGTCTAGTAAGTAGACTTAAGGAGTTCGCTGGCCATGCCGCAATCCCGTTTTGACAGCCCGGAAGCTTCGATTGACTATATGAATCGCGTTGCTGTTGCGCAGTCCGGCTTCTCGAACTGGCTCGATGTCGAACCGCTGGTCGTCTGGCAGGGCAGGAGCGAGCTGCTGCTCGAACTGCGTGCTGAGATGACCCAGCATCACGGCTTTGCGCATGGTGCGATTGTGGGGCTGATGGCAGACAATGCTTGCGCGTGGGCTGGCGCGTCGGTCGCTGGCGACGTTGTAACGGGCGGATATACGATCAATTTTCTTCGACCGGCGCTTGGCGAAAGGCTGCGCGCCAAGGGTGAGGTGATCAAATCGGGCAAACGGCAGGTCATCACGCGCGCGGATGTCTGGGCGGAATCCGATGAGCGCGATCCAGTTCACGTCGCGAGCGCACAGGCAACCATTATTCCCACCGGTCAGCAGCGCGAGCGTTAGGGATTTGGGCAAACCGGTGCTAAACTGCGACGTATGGATGGGACGATCATAGAGCTAATCGCTGCAAATGTGGCCTTTGTCGGATCACATTTCGCCATGTCGCACCCCTTGCGGGCGACGATGTCCGGGATGCTGGGCGAGCAGGGCTTCCAGATCGCTTACTCCTTAGTGAGCCTCGCAACCTTTGTGTGGATCTATTTCGCTTTCAAGGCGGCGCCCCCTGCGGACCTGTCGGGCTCGGGCGAAATTGGCTGGATTATCGCGACAATCCTGACCCTGCCCGCCATGGTGCTGTTTGCTGGATCGCTAATGGGCAATCCGGCGCTGCCCACGCCGATGGCTGAGAAACAGGCGCGCGCTGAACCGAAGGGCGTCTTCACGATCACCCGCCATCCCATGATGTGGAGCTTTGCGCTGTGGGCGCTGTCTCACATTGTGCTGTTCTGGAGCCTGCGCACCATGATCACTGCGCTTGCTATGGGCGTCCTGGCGCTGGTTGGCGCACACATGCAGGACCGCAAGAAACAGGTCTTAATGGGCGAGGCCTGGGCCGAATGGGAAAGCAAGACCAGCTATTGGCCGCGGCTCGGCGGCTTTGCCAAGGCTGGCCCGCTGCCATGGGCGCTTGGGCTGATTGCCTTTGTCTTTTTCAGCTGGCTCCACTGGCCGCTTGGCGGCATCCGCGCCGGTATCTGGATGTGGTTCTGATCGCGCCTGCACCTAGCTTGAGCTGACCGCCCAAGCGATTGCGATTGCGAGAGCCAACACCACTCCCACAGCGGCCAAAGCGTCCAGCCACCGGCTCGCAATCAGCCGCGGCGGCTTAGGCGGATATGCGGGTGGGACCTGATCGCCGGCGGCAGGAGCCTCTCGATCGTGTCGGGCAAATTCGCTTTGGGCGAGCCGAGCAGCGGTTTCGAGCGGGTGTGTCTCGACCTGTTCATCAAGCCGGACCGTTCCCTCATCCAGATCAAAGTGCAAAGTGAGGCTGTTCGAATAATCGGGAAACAACCGCAGGGTCAGTGAAAACTGGCCACCCTCACCCCATGCATGCTCAGCATCGCACAGGCCTGAATGCGGCTCGAACAGCACGCGCCCGGTTCGCGCCTCGATGACGCGCGGCACATTGACATATTGCGACATGCGAATTTCATCCGAGGTGTACGCAATCCGGATTCGCCCGTCAGGCGAGGTGTGATCGCATGCCGACTTGATGCCTTAGCTTCCCTTGAAATCAGGCGAGCGTTTCTCGATCAGCGCAGCCACCCCTTCGGCATGATCGTCGGTCGTGTGCATCATCGCCTGGGTATTCGCCGCCATTTCAAGCGCGGTGTCATAGCTGACCTGTTGTCCTTGCCTCAGCAGCATCTTTGACTGGCGCAGGCTGTGCGACGGCATCATTGCAATTTTCTGTGCCAGCGCGCGGGCTTCATCGAGCAAGCTATCGTGCGGGACAACGCGGCTCACAAGGCCCCATTCCTCGGCCTTTTCCGGCCCGATAACATCGCCGGTATAGAACAGCTCTGACGCGCGGCTCATCCCGATTACCCGCGGCAAGATCCAGGTGCCGCCATCGCCCGGAATGATGCCAAGCTTGAGGAATGTTACTCCAAACTTCGCTTTCTCGCTCGCAATACGGATATCGGCAAGGCAGGCCACATCGCAGCCAAGGCCAATGGCAGGGCCATTGACGGCCGCAATCATGGGAACGCGCAGCGAATGCAGAGCGCGCAGCATCATGTGAATGTTGTCACGATACCCATCCGAGATGGACGGTGTCGGACCGCCAAACGTGCCCGTCCTGTCGCGCATGGCCTTGATATCACCGCCGGCTGAAAAGGCGCGCCCGGCCCCGGTTAGGATCACGCAGCGCACATCAAGATCACGGTTGATCTTGGTGCAGACCCGCGTGAACTCATCGCCATCGCCTGATGCGCCCAGAGGGTTCATAGTGTCGGCCCGATCAATTGTCAGCGTCGTGATGGGACCATCATTGGCGATTTTTAAGAGGGACATAATTGCGAACTGACCTTTTGGTTGGTGAGCGAAGAACTATCTGACTTCATAGCAAGTTAAAGAGTTGGGTGGGAACCTTGTCTTTCGCATGGTACCAAGCCTGTGATAAATCAGGAGAAGCTTGAATGGCGCACGCTGCCTTGCTTGTGATGACATCGCCCATGCTGCTCGGCCCGGTGCCAGTGGCAGGCAATCTCGAAGCAGGGATAGCGATCACTCCGGCAATCGCCGCACAAGCCCCAGCGCCCCCGCCTCACAATCTCCTGCCGCTCAGCTGGTCGCTCGCAGAAGCGCAGGATCAACCGCCTGCGCCGGGCACCCAGCCTGATCCAGAAGATCAAAGCGACCCTGAAGGCGAGATCGTGGTTGAGGGCGAGTACGGCCCGCCCGACAGCGACCCAATGGCTGCGATGAATGAAACGAGCTATGAAGTCAGCCAGCAGATCGACGCGGTTCTGGTTGAGCCAGCCTCAACCGTTTACCGCGACGCCCTGCCCAGCCCCCTGCGTGATGGAATTGGCAACTTTGTCCGCAACCTGCGTGAGCCTGCGAATTTCCTGAACTTCCTCCTCCAGCTCAAAGTGGGTGACGCGTTTGAGACGCTGGGCCGTTTCGCCATCAATTCGACCGTGGGCGTTGGCGGGTTGTTCGACGTAGCGAAGCGGGACGGTATCAATCTGCCTTACCGCCAGAACGGCTTTGCTAACACGCTGGGCTATTATGGCGTTGGCAACGGCGCCTATCTGTTTCTTCCGATCACAGGTCCGACCACGCCGCGCGATCTGATCGGCAACACGCTTGACCAATTGCTGCTGCCCACGATCATCGGACAGCCCTACACCTCGCCCGAATACGCGGTTCCGCTGTTCGTGCTGGCCAATCTCGATTCGCGCGTCGAACTTGATGAAGAGCTTGAGCGGATCGGTGAGACTGTCGACCCTTACGCGACCCGTCGTGATCTTTACCTGTGGCGGCGTGAGCGCGATATCGCGCTGCTCAAAGGCGAAGAGGTTCCTCCAAGGCCGGAGATCGTGCGCGAGATTGAAGAAGGTCTTGATGCGGTCGAGGAAGAAGATGACGCTGGTATCGAGCCGAGCGCGCCGCCAATCATGGATGGGGCGATAATGGATGAGGGCGCCCCGCAGATTTCCTATCAGGACACGCTGGATGCTCCCGATATTGCGATTGCCATTGCAATCACGGTGCCAAGGACACGCTAAACCGGCGCAAGATCAAGCCATTTGGCGTAATTGCGGATCGTGGCAGGCCAAGCCGGTGGCCAATCGGGAAAGTTGCTCTCGTGAAACCCCTTGCGCTCGGCCCATTCGCGCGGCCAGTCCAGCATAAGATCGTCTTCATCGATCTTGAGATCGGCCAATAGATCATCATCGGGATGCGGTGTTAGCCTCGGCTTCACGTAGAAGTGTGCCTGATCCCACACGAACCGCGCCGCTTCGTCCGAGCAATCAGTCATCATCAGCTTGAGGAATGTCTCCTCGTCGGGGTTGGCGCGGCGCAAGGCGAGCCTCGTATGGGCACGCCTGATGCTCCAATACGAGTAAGTCAGCCACGCAGACAGAGCGACGGTCAGGTACAGCGAGACTGCCAACCATTCCGGTAAACCCAGCAATTCACCCATAAGCGGCGGTGCCTGAGCCTATGCCCGCGCCTCTTCCTCAACATTGGCCGAATTGTGCTTGAGCGCTTTCAGCACCGTGTCGACGATTTGCGGCGCATTGAGGCCTGCTTCGTCATATTGCTTATCGGGCGAATCCTGATCCTGGAACGTGTCAGGCAGGCGCATGGTGCGCACTTTCAGACCGTTATCCGTCAGCCCTTCATCGCTCGCATATGTCAGCACGTGTGCGCCGAGGCCGCCAATCGCACCTTCCTCAACCGTCACCACCACTTCGTGTGTGCGCATCAGGCGGGCGATCAGATCTTCGTCCAATGGCTTGGCAAAGCGCATGTCGGCAACGGTGGTCGACAGGCCCTTGGCCTCAAGCTGGTCAGCGGCTTTCTTCGCTTCCTCAAGCCGCGCGCCAAGCGACAGGATCGCGACCTTTGAGCCTTCACGAACCACGCGGCCCTTGCCGATCTCGAGCTTTTGCGGTGTCTCTGGCAGCGGCACACCGATCCCGGCCCCGCGCGGATAGCGGAAGGCGATCGGCCCGTCGTCATATTCCACCGCCGTATACGTCATATGGACAAGCTCAGCCTCATCAGCTGCTGCCATCACGACCATATTGGGAAGCGTCGCGAGATACGTGATGTCAAAGCTTCCGGCATGCGTGCAGCCATCCGCACCCACGAGGCCCGCACGGTCAATCGCAAAGCGCACGGGCAGATTCTGGATCGCAACGTCATGCACCACCTGATCGTAAGCACGCTGAAGGAAGGTTGAATAGATCGCCGCGAACGGGCGCATCCCTTGTGCGGCCAGCCCGGCGGCAAAGGTCACCCCATGCTGTTCGGCGATGCCAACATCAAAGCTGCGCGCCGGGTGACGCTGGGCAAAGCGATCAACGCCTGTGCCCGAAGGCATTGCCGCCGTGATCGCGCAAATGCGTTTGTCGGTGTCTGCAAGATCAGCCAGCGTGTCGCCAAACACGTTCTGGTAATTGGGCGCGCCGCCTGAACTCTTTTTCTTCTCGCCGGTGATGACGTCGAATTTGGGCACGCCGTGATATTTGTCAGCGCTTTCCTCAGCCGGCTTATAGCCCTTGCCCTTCTCCGTTACGACGTGGATCAGCACCGGACCTTCGGAGGTGTCACGGACATTTTCGAGCACCGGGATCAGGTGGTCGAGATTGTGGCCGTCAATCGGGCCGACATAATAGAAGCCGAGCTCTTCAAACAGCGTGCCGCCTGTCACCATGCCGCGCGAATATTCTTCTGCCTTACGCAGCCCTTCGTGCATGCGGCGGCTCATCTTCTTGACCGCTTTCGAGGCAAGCGAGCGCAGGCCAAGATATTCCGACGATGAAACCATGCGCGCAAGATAGGCAGACAGCCCGCCAACCGGCGGCGCGATCGACATATCGTTGTCGTTGAGGATCACGACGAGGCGATTGCCTGCCTCAGCCGCGTTGTTCATCGCCTCATAAGCCATGCCAGCGCTCATCGCGCCGTCACCGATCACCGCGATACCGCGACCCGGCTTGTCGTTGAGCTTGTTCGCAATCGCAAAGCCAAGAGCAGCCGAGATCGAAGTGGATGAGTGTGCCGCGCCAAACGGATCGTATTCGCTCTCTGCCCGTTTGGTGAAACCGGACAGACCGCCGCCCTGTCGGATGGTGCGGATCCGTTCACGCCGTCCGGTGATGATCTTGTGCGGATAGCATTGGTGACCCACGTCCCAGATCAGCTTGTCGTCTGGCGTGTTGAAGACATAGTGGATCGCCACGGTAAGCTCGACAACGCCGAGGCCCGATCCCAAATGCCCGCCAGACACGCTGACCGCATCGATCATTTCGGCGCGCAATTCGTCAGACAATTGGCGCAGCTGTTCAGGCTTGAGTTGGCGAAGCTCATCCGGAGTTGGGACCGTATCGAGCAGCGGTGTGTTTGGCGAAAGACTCATAGAAACGTGTCCTACACCTTTAAAATGAGCCTGTCGATGAACGCTTTGGCTCTACTGAGGGGCGCTTCGCCGACAAAGTGACAAATTGACGTTACGGCATGGCCTGTCAGACCAGCTCGACGCATGTGTTCAGGCGCAGGTCCGGCACAGGCCTCTGATTTCGAGCACTGGCCGCTCGGCCCGGAAATTGCGCGCTGCGGCCAAGGCGCGCACTGCGCGGCTCACATCGTCATCGTCCACATGGCTCGCATCTCCGCATTCATCGCAGACAAGGAAGATGCAATCGTGCTCACATCCCGGATGCGTGTTCGCGAGATAGGCATTCGCGCTCTCGACCCGCAATGCCAGGTTGTTGGTCACGAACAGGTCGAGAATGCGGTAGATCGAGTTGGGCGCCACACGCTTGCCGCGGGTCTGCGACAAATTGTCCGCAATGTCATAGGCAGAGATCGGACGGTCGTGACGGGACAGCTCGCGGAATACCGCTTCGCGCATGCTGGTCCATTGTTCGCCCGACGCCACAAGAGCATCGCGCGCCGCACCGATCAGCTGGTCGCCCGAATGCTCTTCGTGAGAATGGTGATGCTGAGTAGCCATGCGTGCAGATATACGCTCTTCCAATCCGCATTGCCAGTAAGCGGCTCCACCAATTGCGACAATCAGCCGTCGCGAAGAAAGCGTTCGGTATAGTCGCGCGGAAACATGACGCGCAGCGCTTCGACCTTGGGCTTGTCCCAGCGCAGGATGTAGGGGCTGCGCGGGTTCTTCACCATGTAATCCTGGTGATAGCCTTCTGCCGGATAGAAAGTCCGCAGGCGCTCCACCTGCGTGACAATCGGACGCCGCCAAATGCCAGAGCGCTCCATCTGCGCAAGATAAGCCTCGGCAACGGCGCGCTGTTCATCGCTGGTCGGGACCAGCGCGCTGCGATAATGCGCGCCGATATCGGGGCCCTGACGGTTCTTGAGCGTCGGGTCAGCGACGACCGAGAAGAAGATCCTCAGCAATTCATCATAGCGAATGACATAGGGATCATAGGTGATCCGCACCGCTTCTGCATGCGCGGTGCCGCCAGCCGTGATGCTGCTGTAACGGGCGGTGGCCTGCGAGCCGCCGTGATAGCCCGATTCAGCAGACTTCACGCCTTTCACATGGCTGAAAACGCCTTCAACGCCCCAGAAACAGCCGCCGGCAAAGATCGCGGTCTTGAGCCCGGCTCCTTCGCGCGCAATGCGTTCAGGGGCAGGGGCGTTGACCGGTTCATCAAGCGCCAGCGCGGGTGCAGCCGGAACGCTCAAGGCAAGCATGGCTGCAAGGGCGAGACGTTTCATCCATCATTCTCCAAGGGTTCGATCAGGAATTCACTGGAAGGCTGAGGCGCTTCGAGCGGCTGAGCGGCCAGTGCGGGGGATTCAAGGTGAGGCGCCCATGCGTCAATTGACGCTGCGCCAACAATCAACGCACCGGCAGCAAAGCCGAGTGCGAAATTGCGATACAGATCAGGGGCGAAGAGGGTCATTGTTAATCTCGGGGCCTTCTCTTTCAGACTTGTCCAACCTCCTAAGAACGGCTGACTTGCCCGAAAATGAATGGTTCATTTGTGCGACATTTCGTTACGCAATGCGATTTGGTTACGCATGAGGCTTCAGAAAAGATGCGCGCGGGCAAGGATTGCTTCGCCGCCTGACAGCGCGGCTTTGAACCCGATCGATCACCAAGCAAAGCACAAGACATGGACCGCCAAGGGCCCGAAATACAAAACTTTCTGAGGGGCCATCTCATTGAATTTGAAACGGAATTTGCAAAACAGGTGTCACTTTCCATTCCCGGCATTTCTGATCGCTGGGCGCGCACGAATTGCGGCGCGCAAAGTCACCCTATCGCGCGCTTCAGAAGTAGGAAAACATGACTGAGCCCGATCAGTGGCGGAAGTGGCGCATCCCGGTAAAGACCATTGCCAAACCTGCGTCGTCCGCCGCTGCGATCACCTCTTCATCGCGGATCGATCCGCCCGGCTGGATCACTGCCGTCGCACCCGCTTGAGCGGCCGCGATCAACCCGTCGGCAAACGGGAAGAACGCATCCGAGGCAACCGCGCTGCCGACCGTCTTTGCCTCTGCCCATTCATAGGTTTCCGCCGCTTCCTGCGCCTTGATCGCAGCGATCCGCGCCGAATCGCGCCGGTTCATCTGACCAGCGCCAATCCCGGCGGTCGCGCCGTCCTTGGCATAGACAATCGCGTTGGACTTGACGTGGCGCGCCACGGTCCAGGCGAAGAAGCAGTCTTTGAGTTCCTGCGGGGTGGGTTCGCGCTTGGTGACGACCTTCAGATCCGCTTCGGCCACCGCGCCATTGTCGCGCGACTGGATCAGCATACCGCCCGCGATTGTCTTCATGAAGAAACCGCCGCGGCGTGGATCGGGCAGGGCGCCACATTCGAGCAGGCGCAGGTTCTTCTTCTTGGCGAAGATGGCGCGCGCCTCTTCGCTTACAGTGGGAGCGATCACAACTTCGGTAAAGATGCTCGCAATCGCTTCGGCGGTTTCGCCGTCAAGCTCGGTGTTGACCGCAACAATCCCGCCAAAGGCCGAAACGCTGTCGCATTGAAGCGCCGCATTCCACGCCTCGGGCAAAGTGGCTGCCTGCGCCACGCCGCAAGGGTTGGCGTGCTTGACGATCACCACCGCCGGATCGCCGCCTGCAAACTCCGCGGCAAGTTCAAGCGCGGCATCGGCATCATTCAGATTGTTGTAGGACAATGCCTTGCCCTGCAATTGTTCGGCCTGCGGGACGCCTTGTGCCCCTGTTACCTGCGGGACATAGATCGCCGCTGCCTGATGCGGGTTCTCGCCATAGCGCAGCACATCGCCGCGCTTGAAGGCAAGCGGCATCGTTTCGGTAAAAGGCGTTGCCTTCAATGCCTCTGGCCCAAGCGGATTGGTGAAGGCATCGCCAAAGGCAAACCAGTTCGCAATCGCTGCATCGTAAGCGGCCGTGCGAGCATAGGCCTTGCCTGCCATGCGGATGCGGAAAGCGTGGCTGGTGGCGCCATCATTGGCATCAAGTTCTTCCAGCAGTTCGGAATAGTCAGCGGCATCGGTCAGGATCGTCACGAAACCGTGGTTCTTGGCCGCAGACCGCACCATGCTCGGCCCGCCAATATCGATATTTTCGATGATCTCCGCACGTTCTGCCCCTTTGGCAACGGTCGCCTCAAACGGGTAGAGATTGACCACGACCAGATCGATCGCGCCGATCTCGTGCTCGGTCATCGCGGCGACATGTTCATCATTGTCGCGCAGCGCCAGAAGGCCGCCATGCACTTTGGGGTGAAGCGTCTTGACCCGCCCATCCATCATTTCCGGAAAGCCGGTGAGGTCAGAGACATCGCGCACCTCAAGACCCGCTTCGCGCAGGATGCGCGCAGTGCCGCCAGTGCTGACCAATTCCACGCCGCGCGCTGCCAATGCCGCGCCCAGATCTGCCAAACCGGTCTTGTCGGACACCGAAAGCAGTGCCCGTTTGATAGTCGCCTTAGTCATGTCCGGAAAATCACCCCATCTTCTTGAGGAGCCAGGAGAACTGGCCGCCGCCGCGCGATGTCAGCCCCTCTATCACCAATTGCTCGGTCGCGTGAGGGCGTCCTTCACCGTCCACCCACAGGCTGTCTTCGCTGGTCAGTTTCACCTCGTTTTCGCCCTCGGCATCACCGCGCAGGCGGAATTGCCACAGTTTGCCATCAGGGGTGAGCAAGCTCGCCCCGCGCGCGTCTTCGGCGATGTGTGTTTCGACCCCGCGCCCAAGGTGGAAACGGATTGCAAAGCCGACCTTGCCGTTCTTGCCCTTGCGCGAAACGGGGACGAGAATGTCTTCGCCTGCCAGCTCCGATCCATCGCT
The DNA here is from genome assembly GCA_964443505.1 of uncultured Porphyrobacter sp. GTDB lineage: Bacteria > Pseudomonadota > Alphaproteobacteria > Sphingomonadales > Sphingomonadaceae > Erythrobacter. The sequence continues at coordinate 45,741 of CAYUCZ010000011.1, forward strand.
GCGAAGGGTCAGGATCCGGCTGTGTGTGAGACCAAAGCGCGCGGCATAGCCATCATGGCTGGCCTCGATCCGGGTCGCCTCGGCCTTGCCTGATCCGGTCCGGCGTTCGATCACGCGGCGTTCAACCTCAACCGTTTCCGCGCCTCGGCCCAGCTTTCCGTGAAGCAGGACAGCGGTGGAATTGGCATCGTCGAGAACCAGGGTTGAGTGGGCTGCGGTGGCGCGCAGGCCTTGCCCGATCCGCGCAGGCACGAGCCCGCCTGCGATCGCTGCGCCGCCGCAATTCACGATCACCCGCGAGGCGCCATCGGACAATTCGAAGGCAAGCGTCGATGCGCATCCGCAGCGTGTGTGGCGCGCACGCGGGGGCGGTCCGGCGTCGAACTGGACAATGGTCTTGCCGCCGCGCATGCGTTGAAAGCCCCAATGCTGCGGCTCGTTCAGCGGGCGGGTGCGGATGCCGGTCGCTGCGATCAGGCTGGCAACCTGATCTGCGGGGATCGCCCCTTGCCCCTGCCAATTGCCAAGCGCGCCGTCATCGTGGCGCAGCGCGAGCAGCGGCGGGACCAGCAATTCGCGCATCACCCACAGAGCATCAGGCGCATCAAGCTCCACCGCTTCATAGCAGGCAAGCAGATGCGTGAGGATGCGGATCGCTCCCATTTGCGCGGCCGGGCAGCGCGACAGATTGCCGCCATCTTCGGCTACCAACTCGCCCAGCGACTTGATCAGCGCCGCCTCGCCATAAAGCCGCCTTGGCCGCCCTTCGGGAAGCAACAGGCCCGCTGCGGTGACAGCCGCCCATCCGGCAACCTGCCCAAGCCCCGCGCCATCGCGCACGGTCTTGCGGTCCAGCCATGCGGCCGTTTCTTCGATTGCGGTCAGGAGCCTTGGTTTGAGCGTCCCGTCCTGCCCGGCGAGCACCAGCGGCGCATGGACCAGCCACGCCATCAGGCGCAGGCCGGCATTCTCCACTTCCCACGCAGGCCCTTTGCCGGGAGACGGATTGGCATCAAGCCAGAGGCCCGTGATCCGCTCTGCCACCGGGATCGCGTCTTCGCGCGGCGCACTGGCGGCAAGATCATCAAGCCACGAGAAGCTGTGAACGCACCGCTCAAGCCCCGGGCTCAATCGGTGCACGCTGTCAAATTCGAGATTGTGGATCGGCTGTTTGACGCCGTGAACGAGGAAATGCCCTGCGCGCAGCGCCACTCCGGCTGCGCGGTCGCCTGATACCGGACTGTGAACCGTCGCCGTAACGCGCAGCGGGGCTGGACGGCGAAAGGGCGCGGCCAGCGCGTGGCCCGGAACGCCAAGCCGATATGCCAGCCGGATCAGCGCTTCGCCCGGCTTGGTGCGCGGCGCGATCACATCGGTCAGCGCCAGCGCCCGTTCGGCCTCAAGCGCCTCTCCGCCTGCGCCTGTTCCATCCTGACGCAGCGGCTCGTCACCGGGGCCAAGCCCAATCGCGGCCTGTTCCTCGAGAGGAAGCTCTTCGAACTCGGCTTCGACCGTTTCCTTGTTGAACAAGGTCGCCATCAGCTGTCCCCCCCGGGTGCTGCACCTTTCAGCGCTGCGATATTGGAAGCGTAGTGATCAGGCCCGCCCTTGAAGGTTGCGGAACCTGCGACAAGCACATCAGCGCCCGCCTCAACGCAAAGCCGCGCCGTCTCGGCATTCACCCCGCCATCAACCTCAAGATGAATATCGCGGCCGGTCCGCTCGATCATGGCGCGGATGCGGCGGATCTTGTCGAGCTGCGAATGGATGAAGCTCTGCCCGCCAAAGCCGGGATTAACGCTCATCACCAGAACAAGGTCAACAAGGTCCATCAGATTGTCGAGCACCTCAACCGGAGTGCCCGGATTGATCACTGCGCCCGCCTTTTTGCCAAGCGCGCGGATCGCCTGAAGCGTGCGGTGCACATGCGGCCCGGCTTCGGGATGCACGGTGATGATATCCGCGCCCGCTTCGGCAAAGGCTTCAAGATAAGGGTCAACCGGAGAGATCATCAGGTGAACGTCGAATGTCTTGTCCGAATGCGGGCGCAAGGCCTTCACGACATCTGGCCCGATTGTGAGATTGGGCACGAAATGGCCGTCCATCACATCGATATGAATCCAGTCCGCGCCCGCTGCATCCACTGCGCGCACTTCCTCGCCAAGACGCGCAAAGTCGGCCGACAGAATGCTGGGGGAGATCAGGGGTGCTGGCATGGTTAACGCTGACGCTTGCTCAGGTGCCTTTGTGTGGTTTGCTAAAGCCTTACGGCACGCGCGAATCGCGCAGCAAGCAGGGGTAATCCGCTTTTCCCCGCACTTTTGCCTAGGTGATCGCTCGCAAGACCTGGGGTTAAGGCACAATTCAGCACGCAAATGTCACAAGGACGCTATATTCTTACGGCCATAAGAAGCCGAAAGACAGGCACGCTTTGGTCAGATTCACACGATTGAGATCGACAGGTTAACAATGACTTCGACTGCGAAGATGAAACATATCGCTTGCGCTGCTGCTGGGGCGGCTCTGATTGGCCTTGCCGGCACCGCGGCGGGTTCGCCCGCTCTCGCGCAGGCATCAAGCAAGAGCGACTATCGCAACCAGATCAGCAACAATATGCGCGCCTGTGCGCCCGGTGGCGGCCCGGCGGTGCGCGTGACGATCACCGGCATCAAAAGCTCAACCGGCAAGATCCGCGCGCAAATCTACAATGCAACGCGCGAAGATTGGCTGGAGAAAGGCCGCTGGCTCAACCGGATCGAAATCCCCGCACGGCGTGGCCGGATGACGGTGTGCATGCCTGTGCCAGCGAGCGGGACCTACGCAGTTGCCGTGCGCCACGATGCCAATGACAACAACGAAACCGACATCACCGAAGATGGCGGCGCGATGTCGAACAACCCTTCGATCAACATATTCAACCTTGGCCGACCGGGCGTCGACAAGACCCGTTTCACCATCGAAAACGGCGTGCGCTCGATCGCGATCACGATGAAGTATTTCGGCTGAATTGGCTGTCTTTGCGCCTTAGCCGCGCTGCTTGCGATGCTTTCTGAGCGCCCATAGCACTGCGGGCGCGGCGAGCAGCGGATAGCGTTCGCGAAACGGGGTGACTTCGATCGCCAATCCGGTGTGCCGCTCAATCTTCCACGCGGCATAGCGCGCTGCCCCGTCGAAAGTCGTCGATGCCTTGGCCAGCCGCGCAAAGTTGAGCGGTTTGCCCAGCCTTTGGCGGCGCTTCCACCATCCCAGAACCCGTGCGCGCTCACTGGCGGGAAGGCTTACTGACAGCAACCCGCCCTCTTCGGCAAACTCGATACCCGCCGCTTGCCACGCCAAGGGCAAAAGCCCTGCAAAATGCGCTTCGTTGACGCTCAGAATGTCATTCTCGCGCCCCGGCTTTTCGACCCGGAACTCCGCCTTGTAGGTCGCCTGAAACAGTGCGCGCCAGTAATCCTCGGCTGTCCCTGATTGGGGGCCGAGCGCCGCTGCAAGCCGTGCCGCCGTCATCGCAGCCGCTTCAATCGCACGCGTCACTGCTGCTCGGGCCGCGTCATCGCGCTGCCAGGCGAGCGCCGAAGGCTGCACAAACCGCGCCCAGATCGTTGTGTCGGTAAGCTCGCCAGAGGCTGCCTTGGCAAAAGTATCAAGCCCCATGGTGGCGACCTTGGCGCGCAATGTGAGGTCCCCTGCCTCACCCGTGTGCTCGCGCTCGTGATAGCTCACGCGCGGCCAGATCCGCGCATCATCCTCGCCCGGCATCAGGACGTAAAAATCGAGCACCCCATCAAGCGATCCTGTGCGCAGGTTGGAGCCATAGAACAGCACAGCGCTTGCGCCCGCAGCCTCCGCCAATGCGCGCGCATAATCGCGCACGGCCGGATCAACCGGCGCATCAAGCCGCTGGGCTATGCGAGAAGTGAGTGTTTCGGATGAGCGCGCCATGTGAGGCTCGCAATGTCGCCTCAGGGACGTACGAATTCAAGCTCTGGCCCCTGTCCAATGCAATATTCGCCGGGAGGGAAGGCTTCGCCATCGAAGATAAAGGAATCATCGATCGTGAGCGAGAATTGCGGCGTACTGATCTGGTGGAACCCGCGCTCACGCATGCCGGGAGGGGTCTTGCCGCGCAGCATGCTGAACAGGTTCAAGGCCGAACGGCGCGAAATCTGATCCGTGACGGCAAGCTTGAGGCCTGAACGAAGCTGACCAAACGGCTTCATGCCAGCCGGCATCGTTTCCAGCGTCGAGGCAAACAGGATCTGACGCCATTCGGGATCGCCACAACCGCTATGCCCCATTGGAACGCCCTGTGAGCCGAGACCGATTGCCATTTTTGCACCGCGCCGCCAGGCGTTCGCTCGCGAAGCAAACAGCCATTGGAACACGCCCCACGCAATCGTCACACCGACCGCCATCGAATTGAACGCTCCCAGACGGTGTGCGCCCTGCCCGGCATTGGTCGCGGTCGTGAACGCGCCGGCGCCAAGGATGAAGCCCAGCACACCATTGTCCGAATTGCCGCCACGCTCTGCAATGCGGACCGGGCGGCGATGGACGCGCTGACCACTTTCGTAGGAATCGATGGCATTCTGAAGCGTCCAATCACCCGGCACACCCAGATCAACCGTCAATGCGTTGGTCTTGCCTTTGGGAAGCACCGCAATCGCTGGCCAGTCATCGCCAAAGATAGCCGCTCCGCTGGTGATGACATCGCGCACCGTCCCGTCACCGCCATTGATGACCAGCAGATCAATGCCCTTGGCTGCGAATTCGGCAAGCGCTTCGGGAAGCTGCGAGCGATCGCCGGGCTGCGCGATGTGCACATGCGGACAAACGCCGCAATCAAAGTCTGCCCCCTGATTGCCATGACTGCGCGGATTGTAGATCACGCCGACGCTGGGCGCTTCACCAGCCGCACGCTGACGCCGGACGCGCGAGCGCACAGGTCCGCTCGAGGAGACCTGGGGAAGCTGTGCAAACTCGTAGATCGACGTTGCCATGCGTTGTTCCTTAGTTGTCATACAGAGATAATGCCACCGCCATTTTGTCCCTGCATTGTAATATTCGGCCAAGTGTCACAGCGCGGTTACATGGGCGGCTAACTTTGTTTCGCAAGGCCGTGCGCCGGATTGCGCTCTCGCATATGCGATGAAGCGCGCTGAGCTCGAGCTGCGGTTACCCGAACACGCCTCGACTCTGCCCGCTCTCTAGCGCCTGGAACGATCGCCCTGCGCCGCGCGATCCATGCCGAATCCGAGCTTGGCCTTGATAGTGCGATGACCATGGCAAATGTGCGCGAGGCGCTCACCGATCTTCCGCTCATATGGAAACTGGCCCTTCGACCAGTCGTGCGGTGGCGATCCGGGCTGGAGTTTATCGAAAACCGCGTGGTTTGATCCGTTCTCGACCAGTATGTGACAAGTTCTTGTGTGACCGATCACATTTGGCTCCAGATTGAGCGGATTCGACCCTTGGATTCGGGCCCTGATTGCGGCACACCACCGCGGCGAAGAGAGACTCAGGTGCGATGAGGAGAGCGGCAGCGTGAGCCGGGCGAGCGTAACGATCGAAGATGTCGCAAAGGCGTCCGGCGTGTCGCGCCAGACGGTCTCGCGCGTGATCAACAACGCCACCAATGTCTCTGCCAGCGCGCGCGAACGGGTTGAGGCCTCGATCGCGCAGATGGGCTATGTGCCTAACCTGGCTGCTCGCAGAATGGGGGGAGCGCGCAGTTACGTCCTGCTCGCGCTGATTGCCCGCGATCCCAGTGGGGCAAGCAAGCATCTGCCGCTTGGCGAGATGCTGACCGCCGGGATAGAGGCATGCTCGAAGGCGGGCTATCACCTCATGTTCGAACAGATCGAAGCCGGTGATGAGACGCAATGTGCCCGGCGGCTTACCTCGGTTCTGGGTGCGCTCCAGCCTGATGGCGTTGTGGTGATCCCTCCGCTTGATGACAGCAGCGCTCTTCGCAGCGCTCTGGCAGAACGGAAGGTGCGCACTGAATATCTTGGCAAGCGCAGCGAATTTGGCCGCTGTGTTCCCGGGCTCGACGAAGGGGCTTATGCCGAACGCGCGGCGCAGCGGCTGGTTGATCTGGGCCACCGGCAGGTTGGCTTTGTCACCGGGACCGGCAATCGCGAACGCTCGAAGCGCCGGCTGGAGGGCTATCGCCGCGTGCTCGCGCGGGCCGGCAGCCGGGCGCATCGTCACTTCATATCCGAAGGGCCGGGCGATTATCCCGCGGCGTTGGAACTCGCCCGCAGCTGGCTCACTCCGACGATCCGGCCCACCGCAGTGCTTGCGGAAACCGCTGACGTCGCGCTCGCTTTCCATCAGGTGGCCGATGAGCTTGGGGTATCAGTCCCGCGCGAGATTTCGCTGCTGTCGCTAGCTGATACAGACGCGCTGGAACGAGCCAATCCGGCGATATCCGCGCTCAACCTGCCATATGACGCCCTTTTCGCGCGCGCGTGCGAACGGCTTATGCCCGGCACGAGCGAAGCATTAGAGGCACACCAAAACGACAGCCTTGAAGACTTCGTAGAACGCGCCAGCATCGCCAAAGCGCCGCGCGCGGTCTGAACGATGTGAAAATGGCGCGCCCCGGAGGACGAAGTCCGAATCAACCTAAAACGAGGGTGCGCGGTTCGAACGAAGAGAGAATGGCGCACCCGAGAGGATTCGAACCTCTGGCCTCTGCCTTCGGAGGGCAGCGCTCTATCCAGCTGAGCTACGGGTGCCTTGGCCAAGGATTGGATCACACATTGCGTGATCGCGCCGGGCATGATCGCGTCCGGCGCGCCGCTTAGCAAGCCTGATCGGCAAGCGCCAGCCGATTTGTAGCGATGATGGCGCGATTGTGTGTTTGTGCGATTATTCAGGGCTGCGCGGGCGCGCCTTAATTTCGTCGGGGTCAGATTTAACCATTCGGCAAGGGGCTGCGCGTTATCCCGTGCCTCATGTCAGCGCTTCCTCCCAGTCAGATGCGCGCCATGCGCATGGCCGCCGCACCGGCGATAGAGCCGTCTGTTTCGCTTGAGACTCGCTGGGATGCATTGCATGCCAGTGCCGGTCAGCTTGCCGCTCTTGCTCAGCTTGGGGCAGAGACGCATCGCAGCGATGTTCCAGAAATTGGCGCTCTGCTCGAAAGCGCGAATGACTGGCAGCGCGAGATTGCACAGCGCGGCATCGAAGACCTTGATGCCATGATGGATATCGGTCTGCGCGCGATTTCCACTCTGACGGATCGCGGTCAGGACGCCAGCACTCCGGCGCTGACCTTGTGGCGCGAGTTCTACCATGCTCGCGAAGCTGTGCTCGCAGCGCTTCAGCCGCATCAGCAAGCCGCCTGAGGCATTAAGCGGCCAAGCGGCCCCATCTTGACTGTGTTCGTGCTATGTTCCACATTTGGGACATGAGCACGCCCGCCTTTCGCACACTTGATTCGTCTCCCACCGCCAGCGCGGCAGAGGTCGCCCGCGGTATCAAACGGCTGTTTGCACGCAATGATATCTGGTGCGTTGAAGAAATGGCGCTCAAGAATTCACGGCGTGCGGACCTAATGGGTGTTGATGCGCGCGGGCGGATCGTGATTGTCGAGATCAAGGTCGCTCGCAGCGATCTGCTCGGCGATAGCAAGTGGCCCGATTATCTCGACTTTTGTGACCGGTTTTTCTGGGGCGTGCCTCCGGGTCTTGATCGCTCGCCACTTGAAAGCGAAGCTTATCAGCCAGAGCGCTGCGGCGTGATCGTGGCAGATGGCTATGATGGCGAGATTGTGCGCCCTGCCCCGCTTGAACCGCTCGCTGCGGCGAGGAGAAAGGCGCAGGTCGAACGCCTTGCCCGGATTGCAATGCGTCGCCACACCGCACTTACTGATCCGCATTGCGGTGAGTATGGGAGCGAAAGCTAGCAGCGTCTTTGCAATCTGCGGACGCGCCTTACGATTGCCCTGCCATAACGATTACCCTGTCGGCGCGGCAAATTGTGCGCCATAGGGTAGAGCCATGATCCCCGCTGACACACCATTCCTTCTCGCCTTCCTGCTGGCAGGCGCCGCGATGAGCGTGATGGTCGCTTTGCGCTATTTCCTTGCAAGCGGGATGTTCGCCTGGATCACTCAGCTTGCCCGGCCCGGTCTTTACACCAATCAGCGCGCGCAGATTGGCAGGGAAATCCGCTGGTCGCTGATCTCTGCGCTGATCTATGGCGCGCCGACCGGGATCGTTTTCTGGCTGTGGCGTCATCATGGCTATGCCCAAATCTACACCGATTGGAACGCTTACCCGCTTTGGTATTTGCCGCTGTCAGCGGCGATCTATCTGTTTGTGCAGGACAGCTGGTTCTATTGGAGCCACCGGGCCATGCATCACTGGCCGGTGCTGTTCCGGCTTGCACACAAGGTCCATCATGAAAGCAAACCGCCAACCGCGTGGACAGCGATGAGCTTTCACCCGCTCGAGGCGGTCAGCGGCGCGATCGTGATCCCGCTCCTGGTCTTTGTTGTGCCGATCCACCTTGCCATGCTGGGTCTGGTGCTCGCAGTGGCATCGATCATGGGCGTCGTAAACCATATGGGCTGGGAGATATTTCCGCGCCGCTTTGTTCATTCTGTGTTGGGAGGAGCGGTGATAACCGCGAGCCATCACGAGAAACATCACGAGGATTATCGATGCAATTTCGGGCTCTACTTCCGTTTCTGGGATCGGGTTTGCGGCACCGACCGCGGGCTGTCGAAACGGCTGGAGGCACGCAGCACGCCCAAAGCCGACCTCGCAGCATGAAGGTGCCCGCAGCTTTCGGCGCAGCGGCCATGCTGGCGGCATTCGCGGCGCCTGCAAACGCTGGCACGATCACCATCACTGTCACCGATCTGCGCAACACCGATGGCGTGGTGCGCGCCTGCATGACAACGGTTGAGGATATTTTCCCGCGCTGCATCCGCGATCCCAATTCGCACCGCACCGTGGTTCCGGCTGGCGATACCGTGACGATCCGTTTCGATGGGGTCGAGCCGGGCAAATACGCAATTGCGCTGCTCCACGACGAAAACGAAGACGGCAAAGCCAACCGCTTTCTCGGCATGGCGCCAAGGGAAGGGTACGGCTTTTCGCGCGATGCCCCTGTCCGCATGGCGCCGCCTAAATGGGATGATGCGGTGTTCGATGTCAGCGAGGACGCACAAAGCGTCACAATCAAGATGCGCTACTTCCTTTAGGCCTGGAGCCCGGATGGCGTGACGTCACGCCGACACAACTTTCCCGCACAACTTAACGCTATGTTTACCACGTCGCGCCAGAACCCCTGTGAACAGGCGTTTTTCAAGGGGCAAAGGCCAGGCCATGGACACTCTTCGCGGCAATTTCGACAGCTCAACACCAGCTGACGACAGCCAGGACTGGGGCACTGACAGTGCTCCTGAACAAGAGAATGTGCGCGAACTGCCGCCAGAGGCAATCGGCCAGGACGAACGCCGCATGCAGGTGCGGGCTTACAATCACTGGGCCAGCCTGCTGGGCGATGCGACCTATCCTTCGATCGAAGACCTTGAGCCGCACAACCTGACCGATTTCGGGCCGAACTCGGTCCTGCTCGACTTTTCAGCCGGGATTGAAGACCCGGTGGTGCAATATCTTGGCCATCGTCTTGCCGAAGAATGCGGCACCGATATCGACAATATCACTCCGATTGAACGGCTTTCGGATGTGCCGCCGCGCTCCTTGCTGAGCCGCATTACCGATCATTACATGCAGATCCTCGCCAATCAGGCGCCGATTGGATTTGAAGCCGAGTTCGTCAATCAGCGCGGCTCGACCATCCTGTATCGCGGTATCCTGCTGCCGTTTTCGAGCGATGATGAGACAATCGACTTCATCTATGGCGTCATCAACTGGAAAGAGATGGCGGACTCGGCGACCGCTGATGAGCTGCTGCTGGAGATCGATCAGGCCATCGAAGCGGGTGAGAACAGCGAAGATGCAATCGAGGACGAAGATCAGCCGCATAAGCATCACGCAGACGCGCTGACCGAATGGGCTGATTCGCCGGCTCATGAACCTGTTGCCGAAACCGAAGAGCCTGTTGTGGACGATGTCGAGCAGCTTGACGAGGATGCGAGCGAGTTTGAGCCGGAATTGACCTCCGAGATCGACAATATTGCCTCATTCACAAGCGATGATGCCGAAAGCGAAGAGGCAGATGATCTGCCCTTCCCCGATTTCGGAAAATATGGCCTCGACGATGACGAGCTCGACGAGTTTGGCGAGCCGATCCACGAAGAAGAGGAAGGCGCGGGCTACAGCTTTGCATCGCTTTCCGACCACATTGATGCACCGGCCAAGAAGGCGATTGACCTCGACGCTGACCGCTTTGATCCTGACGACTACCGCGTTGATCATGAGGCAGAGCAGTCGCCCGCGACCGATGCGCCCGACGCCGACAATGACGAAGTCGAAGCGGCTGAAGACGCCAGCGAGATTGTCGACCCGCTCGACCTTGGCGGGCTCGAAGAGTTCATTGATACAGCTGATGAAGCGCCGGAAAGCGCTGAGGCCGCAGCCGAACCTGTCGAGATTGAAGAACCAGAGGTTGCGACATCTGACATTGCGCCAGAAGCACCGGCAGCACCTCAGGAAGAGGTGGATATCGAGATTGAGCTTGGCGATGATGCCGGCCTGCACGATTGCCTTGCCGCTGCCCGCGAGCTCGCGCAGACCGCACGCGTTTCAGAAGACCGCACTCGCCACGCGCTTTATGCAGCGGTTGGTCGTGCTTACGACTTCTCGCTTGCCGCAAAGGATGAGCCGCAGGCTTACGAAGAGCTTATCGAAGACAGTGGCCTGACCGTTCAGGATCGCGCTCCGATGACGCCGATCGTCAAGCTCGTCTTTGGGCATGACTACGACAAGACGCGCCTCACCGAATATGCCGCCGCGTTGACGCACGCGCACCGGATCGGCCTTGGCCGCGGCGCTCTTGTTGACTATCTCAGCGAAGCGGATGGCGGGCTTAAGGGCGTTGTCGCTGCCGAACGCCGTATGCGGCGCGAGGAAGCAGGCAAGGAAGTCGAAGCCGAAGGCGATATCCGCGCCCAGCTTGCAAAGAAACTGCGCGAACTTGAGGAACTTACGCTCGAAGCGCTTTCCGGCGAAGGTCCTGAATTCTCGCTCGTAATGCTGCGCCGCGATGGCAATGGCAATGTCGCTCTGATCGGTGAGATCGCAGACGATGTGAAGCTGATCGAGCGCGCGGGCAAACGCCTCATCCGATAAAGCCAGCCCGTTCGGCGGCAAAATCGCTGCAAACCGCTTGGACTTGTCACAATGCAAGGCTAGTCGCGGCAGATTATGCCGTTTGGCCCCCTCTCTCGCAAAGGCCCGGTCAGGGTCCAGCCCTTCTTCGGCTATCGCAATGCTCAACGCATCGCGCTGACAACGCGTGCGATCCGTGCGCGTGAGCCGGTGTTTAAGGCGCGCAGCTTCTGGCGCGATTTTGCGACCATGTTGGGCCAGTACAATTCGAAGGAAGTCGCGGGCCTTCCTGTTACGCTGGAATTCGACAGCGGCGACGGGCGAACGGTTTCCCAGCAAGTTGTCACCGATGCCGATGGCTATGCGCGTTTTGATCTTGCGCTCGACCCTGAATGCACCCCGGCAGAACGGACCGGCTGGGAACAGGCCATCGTGCGCTGGCCGATGCCCGATGGATCGCACCATAGCGCAACCGCGCATATCCTGACCCCCGGCACACACACGCAGGTCGGGATCATTTCGGACATAGACGACACGATCCTGGAGACAGGCGTCACCAGTTTTCGCAAGATTGTCCGCAATTGGAAGCGGGTGATGGCAACCATGCCGTCCGAACGCACGCTGGTTCCCGATGCACCCGATTTTTACGCGGCCCTGGGCGGCGGCCCCACGCCAACCGATGAAGCCATCGGATCACTCAAACCACAGGCCCGCGTGCGTCCGGTGTTCTATGTCTCATCGAGCCCGTGGAACCTGTTTTCCTATCTGGTCACCTTCAAGCGCGAGCGAAAACTTCCCCTGGGCCCTGTCATGCTGCGCGATTGGGGCTGGAACCGGGAGACACTGGGCAAATCCGGGCACGGTTCACACAAGCGCCGCGCGATCGAGACCATCCTCAACACATTCCCAAAGCTGCAATTCGCGCTGATCGGGGATGATACGCAAAAGGATCTCGCCGCCTTTGGCAGTATTGCTTCGGATTTTCCCGGCCGGATTGCGGCGGTCTTCATCCGCTCGGTGTCAGGCGATCCGTTGACCGATGAAGAGCTTCACGCGATTGATATCATTGAAAAAGCAGGCGTTCCCTTCTGGACGGGGAACGACTACCGCGAAGCCAAGGGCTTTTTGCGCGGTGCGGGGCTGGAGCTGAAGGGCGGGGTCAAGAAACTGGTGCGCGCGGCGACCGAAGGGCCAAAGGTAACGTCGCAGTCCGCCGGATCGAACCCGGCCTGAGGCAACAAGCAAGGGATGTAAGGAGAATGCGGCGCATGGTGTGGATCTTGGGCGGGATTGGTCTGGTTGTTCTGCTGGCCGGAGCAGCGCTCCAATTCGCGATCTGGCGCAACGGCCCGGCTGTGCTCAGCACCGTAGACGCCATGGTCGGCGGAAGCCGGGATGCGGAACGCATGGCCACCATCGCGACCGGTGATCATCCGCAGCAAAAAGTGATCGTATGGGGGCCGAAACATCGCGACCCTGCAGCTGCGCCGGCCCCTGTGCTCGTTTTCGCGCATGGCGGCAGCTGGCGAAATGGCGATCCGGTCGATTATGGATTTATCGGCCGCACTTTCGTGCCCAAAGGGTTCATTGTGGTTCTGGTTGGCTATCGGTTGAGCGAAGATGGCCGTTACCCCGCCATGCTCGAAGACACCGCCCGCGCGGTCGCATGGACGCATGAAGAGATCGCAGACTATGGCGGTGATCCCGATCATATCGTTCTCGCAGGGCATTCTGCCGGGGCCTACAACGTGGTGATGACCGCGCTCGAAGAGCAATGGCTGGCACGGCTTGGCCAATCCACACAGGTGATCAAGGGCGTGGTGGGCATGTCGGGGCCGTATGATTTTGTCCCGCTCGACAGCGATTCGACCATTGCAAGCTTTGGCCATCTCGATGATCCGATGGTCAGCCAACCTGCTGAACATATTGGTGAAAATGCACCGCCAATGCTGTTGGTCCACGGCACAAAGGATACGCTGGTGCGTCCGCGCAATTCACGGCACCTGGCGAAAGAACTGCGCGCACAAGACAATCGGGTTGAGGCCCTCGGGCTTGAAGATATGGATCACAATCAACCGCTGATCGCTTTGGCTGCTCCGTGGCGGGGGAACGAGGTCAAGCTGTTCGATGCGAGCTTCACATCGCCGCGTGACCCGATAAACCTGGTCGATGAGATCGCTGCCTTCGCCATGAATGTCGCGGAGCGTACCGAAATTGAGGGACAAACTTCAGTTCCCGTTAAGGCCAAAACGCGATAGCACTGCGCGTGATGCGCTTCTTCCCTCATCTTGCCGCCTATGCGCTCGCCTTTTTCGCGGCCTGCGCGCTCGCGATTCAGCCGGTTGCTGCCCAGTCTGTCCTGCGAGATGCCGAAACCGAGGCGCTGCTCAGGGACATGTCGTATCCGCTGATCGAAGCGTCGGAACTTGAACCGGAAAATGTCGAGATTGTTCTGATCAACGATTCCTCGATCAATGCCTTCGTCGCTGGCGGACAGGTTGTGTATGTCCACGCGGGCCTTTTGAATGCAGCGGAAACGGCCAACGAAGTCCAGGGCGTCATCGCGCACGAACTTGGGCATATCACTGCCGGTCACGTTGTCCGCTTTGGTGAGCGCACGAGCCAGGCGCAGGGGATCACGATCCTGTCACTGCTGCTGGGTGTTGGTGCCGCGCTCGCCGGGGCAGGCGATGCAGCGATCGGGGCGGTGCTCGCGGGACAACAGGCCGCTGTCGGAAGCTTCCTCGCGTTCAACCGCAACCAGGAAGCCGCAACCGACCTTGCAGGCGCACGCTATCTGTCAGGTGCAGGCATTTCCGGTCGCGGAATGCTCAACTTCTTTGATCGGCTGCGCGATCTCGAAATTCGCCGGGGTTTCAGCCAATCTGACGAAGCCGCTTATGGCCGCACGCACCCGCTTGCCGGCGACCGGATTCAGACGCTGCGCGACCTGCTTCAGGAAGACGCCGCCTGGGATGCGCCGGATGATGCCGATCTGCAGGAGCGGTTCCTTGCGGTGCAAGCGAAGCTCTACGGCTACCTTGCTGAGCCGGAACGCACATTGCAGCACTATCCTGTTGGTGATGACTCGGTGCCGGGTCGGTATGCGCGGGCCTATGCTTATCACAAGGATGCGCAGGTCGATAACGCGCTGGCAGAGGCGGATTCGCTGCTGAGAGACGAGCCCGAAAACCCCTATTTCCTTGAGCTCAAGGGCCAGATCCTGCTCGAATCCGGACGGCCAGAAGAAGCACTTGTCCCGCTGCGCCGCGCCACTGACATCACTCTTGGCCAGCCTCTGATCGCGGGGATGTTCGGGCACGCTCTGATCGCGACCGAAGATGAGGCAAACTTTGACGAGGCCGAACGGGTATTGCGAGCAGCTGTTTCGCGCGACCGGCTTAACCCGTTCGCGTGGTATCAGCTTGGCGTGGTCTACGCCGCGCGCGGCGATATTCCGCGCGCGCGGCTTGCGAGCGCTGAACAACAGGTGATGCGCCGCCGTTATCCCGAAGCCTTGCGCAGCGCACAGGCCGCAGAAGCCGGGCTGCCCGTAGGCTCGCCCGACTGGATCCGCGCACAGGATATTTCATTGCAAGCCCGCGCCGCGCTGGAACGTATCCGCGATAACCGTTAATCGTCAGCTCGCATGGAAAACAGCTTCAAAAACTCGCTTCTGACCGCGTTCACCGCGCTCATCTTCGGTTTTCTGGGGGCCGCCGCCTGGTCCTATGCCGGGCTCGCTGACAATCGCACGCGCACCTATCTGCTTGAGAACCCATCCATTCTTCAAGATGTCGCCGAAGCCCTTGCCGCTGAACAGTCGCGAGAGCGGCTTGCATCGGTTGGCGATGATCTGTTCGCCCCCTTCCCCGGCGCCGTGATCGGCAACCCCGAAGGCTCGAAAGTGCTGGTCGAGTTCACTGACTACAATTGCCCCTATTGCGAGGCGAGCCTTGCCGATATCCAGCGATTGGTCGCAGAAGACCCCGACCTTAAAGTCGTGATGCGCGAATGGCCTATTTTCCAAGGCAGCGAAGACGCAGCGCGGATGGCGCTGGCTGCCGGAATGCAGGGCAAGTACCGCGAATTTCACGAGATGATGTTTGCGGTTGGCGACACCTCGCCGCTCGGGGTCGAAACTGCTGCACGCGAAATCGGTCTTGATATGGAGCGAGCGCGGGCAGATGCAGCGAGCGAGGCGGTCTCGGTAGAACTGGTCCGCAACCTCACCTTTGCGCAAAGCCTCGGCTTTTCAGGAACGCCCGCCTTTATCGCAGGCGAAACGCCGTTTGGCGGTGCGGTCGGCTACGATACGCTCAAGGGTGCGCTCGACGAAGCAGGCGGGTGATGCTGCGTCTCATCCTTGTTGGCTTCGCGATATTGTTGTCGCCAGCATCTGCCAGCGCGCAGATTTCGATCGAACGCTACCAACAGCTTGACCAGCGGTTTCAGGATGTGGGCTGGAGGCTCGTGCGCGGCAATGCGCCCTTTTGCGACCAAGTGATTGCGTCAATCGGGCTCCAGTTACAGGATATCGCCAGCTATGGTCGTCCCGCTATCGCCCGAAGTGCGCTGGGATTGGAGGGCGATTTTGCGGTCCAGACCGCAGCGCAAGGATCGCCTTCCGCGCAAGACGGGTCTTTTGCGACCAATCGCGAAGTCACCCGTATCGGCAAGTTGGACCCCAATGCCTGGCCAGCCGAGGAGCGGCTTGACCCGCTCCGCTTGAAACGAGCGCATGATCATATCGACGCGGTGCTTGGCGAGGAGGGCCAGATCGCGATCACATTTGCCGACCGCACGAGCGCGCAGGTTGCCCCGGTTCCGGTCTGCGCCTCGCGGTTTGTGCTGGTAGGGGACAGCAAAGAGGCCCGTGCAGACGGGAGGCGGGTGTGGCTTGGAACCGATTTTCCCGCCTTTGCCTATGACGAAGAGGTGTTTGCAGGCGTGGTCGCGCATGAACTTGCACACAACCTGCTCGGCCACACCGCCTGGCTGAACCGCAATGGGCGCAGGCAGAGCAATCTTCGCCGGACCGAGAAAGAGGCTGATCGCCTGATGCCCTGGCTGCTTGCCAATGCCGGTTATGATCCGCGCGCGGCGCAGACCTTTATAGAGATATGGGGCCCGCGCCACGGCGGAGGCCTGTTCCGCAAGAGGTCGCATGATGGATGGGATGAGCGCGCAGAGTTCATCGCGGCCGAACTGCCGCAAATCCATGCATTGATGGCAGACACTGGCAAAGCGGATTGGCGCGCGCATTTTCGCCGCGAGATTGATCCGCAAGAAGGCCAGTAAGCCGCTCTACCAAGACACGCCGGTGCGACAAATGGTTGCGCATTTGCGCTCACCGCCGCGTTGTTCAGCGATAGATCATGCCAGATTGCGAAAAATCGGCTACATGACAAAGCCATGTCGATGATGCGCATCCAACCTGCGCCGTTCTTTGCGAGCAAAAATCGCGCTTTCTGGATCCTCCAGCTTGCGGGCTGGGGCGGGTACTTTCTGCTGCGAACCGTGGTGGCGGTGGCGAATGATCAGCCGCTCGACATTCTGGCTGTGCTGTTGGTCACGACGATCACCGGCTTTTCGATCACGCTGGTCCTTTCGGTCGTGTACCGGCAATTGATCGGTCGCCAGCCCTTTGCGACATGGGGTGGGACGGTCGTCGTTCTGATACTGGCGGTGATCGTTTATGCGATGATCGATGCCTGGCTGCAGGGCCTGTATTATGGCGGCACTCGCGAGACGACCTTTGCGCAGCGCTTTATCGGGCTGTCCTTCATTCCGCTGACACTGCTGGGGGCGTGGAGCGCGCTGTACTACGCGATCAACTTCTTTCTGACGGTTGAACAACAGGCTGACCGGCTCGAACGGTTGGAAGCGCAGGCCACCTCAGCCCAGCTGGCCATGCTGCGTTATCAGCTCAACCCGCACTTCTTGTTCAACACCCTCAATTCGATCAGCACGCTGGTGCTGTTGAAGCAGACCGAGCCAGCCAATGCGATGCTGACCAGGCTTTCAGGCTTTTTGCGGCACACTTTGGTGAGCGAGCCGGGCGCGCAGGTCACGCTCGCGCAGGAGATCGAGACGCTGCAACTGTACCTCGATATTGAGCGGATGCGGTTCGAGGACCGGCTTCGCACGCACTTCGAGATCGAGGACGCCGCGCTTGATGCGACACTGCCAGCCATGCTGCTTCAGCCGCTGATCGAGAATGCGATCAAATATGCGGTCAGCCCGCAGGAAGAAGGCGCGCGGATATCGCTCACAGCGCGCGTTGTCGGAGGACGGCTGAGGATATCGGTCAAGGATACAGGACCCGGCGCTGATAAACCGGTGCAGCTTTCGATGCTTGATCACATGCCAGACGGATCAGGCCGCCCGGTCTCAACCGGCGTCGGCCTTGTCAATATCCAGAACCGTCTGATGCAGGGTTACGGCGAAAATCACCTGTTCGAGACAAGCTCCCAGCCCGGTGGGGGCTTCACAGTGCTGATCGAGA
Organism: uncultured Porphyrobacter sp.; assembly: GCA_964443505.1. Lineage (GTDB taxonomy): Bacteria > Pseudomonadota > Alphaproteobacteria > Sphingomonadales > Sphingomonadaceae > Erythrobacter. The sequence goes on from CAYUCZ010000011.1 coordinate 63,501, forward strand.
TCCCATATGAGCCCGCCTCTCTCGCAGCAGACAATGCCGCAGGCGAAGGCTCTGACACGCAATCTGACGGCGGCCACCCCCCGGCCCCGCAAGCCCCGCCCCATTCGTCCGCCCCCCAAACACAAACGCCGGACAATGTGGTCAATCTCAACACCCAACGTGCAATTGGAAATACGAAATGACAATCCGCACCATCATCGTCGATGACGAGAAGCTCGCCATTCAAGGTTTGGAGCTGCGCCTGCAACAATTTGAAGATGTCGAGATTATCGACACCTGCTCAAACGGGCGTGAGGCAATCCGCAAGATCAAGACCGAGAAACCCGATCTCGTCTTCCTCGACATTCAGATGCCGGGCTTTGATGGTTTCTCCGTGGTCAAAGGCGTGATGGAGATCGAACCGCCGCTGTTCGTGTTCGTCACCGCCTATGAAGAGCACGCCATCCGCGCGTTTGAGGCCAATGCGGTCAATTATCTGATGAAGCCGGTCGATGAGGATAAGCTCGCTGACACGATCGAGCGTGTCCGCCAGCGCCTTACGGAGAAGAAGTCGGCGGATGATGCAGGCCAGCTGCTCGACGTGTTGGCAGAGGTTGCGCCTGATCGTGCGGCTGACTTTGGCGTCGATGCAGGTGAAAGTGCCGACCGGTTCGAAAAGCTCATCAACGTCAAGGATCGCGGTCAGATCTTCCGGGTCGAGGTGGATTCGATCGAACGGATTGAAGCAGCGGGCGACTATATGTGCATCTACACCGCCGAAAACTCACTGATCCTGCGTGAGACAATGAAGGATCTTGAACGGCGGCTTGACCCGCGCGTATTCCAGCGCGTGCACAGAAGCTGGATCGTCAATCTCGATCAGGTCCGACAGGTGAAACCGCATACCAATGGCGAATGCTTCCTCGTTCTGGATTCGGGCGCTGAGGTGAAGGTTTCGCGCAGCTATCGCGACGTAGTGGCGCGCTTCGTACATTGATCTGCAATTCGAAAGCGCCCGCGCGCTTTCATCCTCGCTAAGCGCACAGCCAAGCTGCGCCCGGTCGGGCTTGCGGTCGCTGCGCGAGCGTATAGACACATGCCATGACATTCACCCTGACCGGTTTCGATCTAGACACGTTCATCCGCGAAACGCTCGACGAAGACCTTGGCGTTGGGCTTGAGGGCGGCGGCAAGGACGTGACCTCTGAAAGCGTCATCCCTGCCAATGCGCGCTTTGCAGGCGTGATGGACAGCCGCGATGCGATTGTGGTTGCTGGCCTCCCACTGGCAGAGGCGTTTTTCCGTCACCTTGACCCCGATTGCACCATCGAAGCGCTCGTGAGCGATGGCGATGCGGTTGAGGCGGGCACTGATATCATGCGGCTCGCAGGCAATGCGCGCGCTTTGCTGACAGCCGAGCGCAGCGCGCTCAATATTGTTCAGCATCTCTCCGGCATTGCGACCATGACGCGCGACTATGTCACCGCGATGCGCAAAGGGTCTGCGACCTGCACCTTGCTTGATACGCGCAAGACCCTGCCCGGCCTGCGCTATCTTGAGAAGTACGCGACCCTTCAAGGCGGCGCGCAAAACCACCGCATGGGCCTGTGGGATGCGGCAATGATCAAGGACAACCATGTCGCGGTCGCTGGAAGCGTCGGCGAAGCGGTGCGCCGCGCGGCGGAAGCGGGCGTCAAACCGATCATCTGTGAGGTCGACCGGCTCGATCAGATCGAACCCGCGATAGAGGCGGGCGCGCACCACCTGCTCTTGGACAATATGTCGCCGGAGACCTTGAAAGAGGCCGTGGCGATGGTCGCAGGCCGTACCGCCACCGAAGCCTCCGGCGGCATCAATCTCGACACCATCGCCGCCAAGGCGGCAAGCGGGGTGGATTATTGTTCCGTCGGCCGTCTCACCCAAAGCGCGCCTGCGGCGGATGTAGGGCTGGATTTCAAACCAGTATGAGGGTTGCGCAGGGGCCGAGGCCTTGGACCATCCATGCGTTCGCGGTGCTGTTCACCGCTCACGGACTGGTCGCCCTCATACGCGCGCTAGGATCGCTGGAGCTCAGCGAGCTGACATTGCAGGCTCAGTATCCGGCGATTGATTGGCATCGCGACTGGGTGATCGTCTGGCACAGCGCGTGGTTCTCGATCGTGCTTATCCCAGTGGTCGCTGTTTGGCTGTTCGCCAGCCGCCTTGCCCGAATTCTTGTCACTCTAATGGCATTGGCAACACTGCCTGCCCTCTACCGCTTCTCGGTGCTGCTGGCGGGCGATTACCCTGCACCTTGGCAAGCGCAGGCCTGGCTTGGCCTGTTGCAGAATGCGGCAGCCGTTATGGCAGTGGCGCTGCTGTTTCTCGGTGCCTCCTCGCGGTGGTTGCGGCAGGAAAGAGCGCATTTTGATAAGGTCTTCGGGTAAGGCACGGGCAGCACAAAAAATTCGTCAGTGCGGCCTTGATCGGTGTCGCCATGCCGGTCTTGCGCGCTGCCGCCAACGCGCAAGCCTATCAATGCCGCGATCCCGGGCAAGCCTGCTGATAATCAAGCGTTCTCAGGCTCAAGCCGTGCTGCTAATGATTATGCGATGAAGCCAAAGCCTATCGTCTTGTTCGACTGGTTATTCTGGATCGCGTTGATCGCGGGTGCAGCCATTCATGCAAGCGAGGAATGGACTGCGCTGCGATCGGCCTGGGCCTCGCCAGAATTGCGCAACACTGTAATCTCGGCGGCAATCTTCGGTCTGGTATTCATGTACGGCATCCCGATCTGGCTTTGGTCGCTGATTTCGCTCGCTGGAAACAATATCGCGCGCTGGGTCTATGCAGCGCTGGTCGGAATTTTCGTCATATTTTCAATGGTCTCCTGGCTCATTTCTCCGGATGATTTTTTCCTATCCTTGGCCGGGCTGCTCATTCTTGATGCAATCAAGGTGGCCTGCCTCTTCGCCCCTGGCGCGGCACCGTGGTTCTACAGCAATCGGGAACGTGTGCAGATTGACGCACGCACATTCGAATGAGGCGCGCATGGCTTGTCTCAATACTGGCCGCGCTTGCGCTACCCGCCACCGCCAACGCGCAGGCCTATCAATGCCGCGCACCGTCTGTTTCAAGCGTCCCGCAAATCTCGCCTGACGGGGCGCGCCGCACCTCTCAGGTCACCGGCTATACCCTCGCGCTCAGTTGGTCGCCGGAGTTCTGCAAGCCGCGCGAGGGACAGCGATCGCACGCCGTACAATGTTCAGGCGACAATGGCCGGTTTGGCCTCGTGGTCCATGGCTTGTGGCCGCAGTCTGCGCGCGGGAGCTGGCCACAATGGTGCCCGACGCGCGGTCGCCTCACCCCTGCGCAAATCCGCCAGAATCTGTGCATGATGCCGTCTGCGCGCCTGATTGCGCGGCAATGGGCAAAGCACGGCAGTTGCATGGTGCAGCGGCCCGAAACCTATCTCGGCGTCACGCGGATCCTGTGGGAGAGCCTGCGCATTCCCGATTTTGACCGGATCAGCCGAGAGGACGGCCTCACCGCAGGGCGCATCCGGCAAGCTTTTGCTGACGCCAATGGGCCTAGCTGGCAGGCGAGCCATGTGGGCGTGAAGCTGAATGAACGCGGTTGGCTACAGGAAATTCGGCTGTGCTATGGCCCGCGCTTCCGCCCTGCTCGCTGCAATGCTGGCCGCTTGGGCGCACGCGATGAGACGAGGGCGAGGATCTGGCGGGGACTTTAATCCCGCGTCTTGCCTTCGATGAAGGCGGACCAGATGCCGAACGGTTCCCACACCTGGCTGACGTGCTCGCGGGCCTGCTCTTTGGGCTCGCCAAGAACTTCGTGGCGATAGCGAGCGACGAACACCGATACGCGGGCGTTCACCGCGCAGTGCACCCAGACCTTGCGACCACCATTGGCCTGCATGGCGTCGGTGAAGTCATTGAAGTTCTGCGCAGTCGGCCCTTTGAAATTGACCGGGATATGCGTGTAATCGAGGCCAAGCGCGCTGACGATTTCGGCTTCATTGTCGAGCGAGTTTTCAAGGCCTGATGGAAGCAGATTGATCACCGAGTCAAAGCCAGCGTCCTTGATCGCGGAAAACTGTTCCTCGGTCGGCTGGCCGGAAGTGGAGAGGCGCTCGCTGATCTTCACATAGTTGAAGATGCTATCGATTTCAGGCCGCCCACGCTTGATACCAAACCACTTGGCAAGGACGGTGCCGCAAAAGACCCAAAGCGTTCTGGCGGTTGCTGTGCTTGTCATTGCCCCGCTGATCCCCTGATCAAACCACGAAGTTCTCGCTCGTCACGAAGATTGGTGAGTTGGCGAGGTCGATGAATCTGGCTTCATCTTCGACCAGCTCGGCCCCGGCCTTAGCAGCGGCGGGATCGCTGGCCTGAACCATCATGGCTTCCACGCTATCAAACCACAATTCAGCGACGCCATCATAGGCTTCGATCTCAACCTGGCGTCCGCTCTGCAGAGCCTCGTTCACTGCACCATGGTCGGTATGGCTTTGAACATAACGACGAATGTTCAACACTTCGCTGTGTTGCTTGACGAGCTCGGCGTGTTCGCCGCGCCAATATGCTTGAAATTCCTCGCGCGAAAGCTCCGGCTTCCGCCTCAGACAAAAAGTCAGCTTGATCATCTCCGCTCCCTGAAAAACGCGCGCAACAACTCTGCCGCTTCTTCCTCACCCATGCCCGAATAGACTTCAGGCTTATGCATAGATTGCTCTTGTTCAAATACGCGAGCGCCGTGTTCGACTCCGCCACCTTTGGGGTCGCTCGCGCCGTAATAAAGCCGCGCGATCCGCGCATGGCTGATCGCGCCTGCGCACATCACGCAAGGTTCCAAGGTGACAAAAAGGTCGCAGCCTGTGAGCCGGTCTTGCCCCAAGGCCTCTGCCGCCATACGGATCGCGCGCATTTCCGCATGGCCGGTCGGATCGGGCGGATCGCGCGTGGCATTGCCCGCGACCGCCACCACCTCGCCATCCTTGACCACCACAGCACCGACCGGCACTTCACCTGCATCTGCGGCGTCGCGCGCAGCCTTGAGCGCGCGTTGCATGGGTTCAGGGATGGGCCAGGCGGTCATGGAGAGTTCAGCGCTAACCGCGCGGCGCGCACGAATCAATTGACGATTCGCCACTGCCCCGCTATGCGGCGCGCTTTCCGGGATAGCCAAGCGATTGGCCCGCCTTTTTGAGGCGGCACTTCCGCAACCGAACAACGAGACGAGATTTATCATGTCGCGCATTTGCGAACTGACTGGCAAGGGCCGCCAGGTTGGCAACAATGTCAGCCACGCCAACAACAAGACCAAGCGCGTTTTTCTGCCGAACCTGCAGAACGTTACGCTGATGAGCGAGAAGCTGGATCGCAGCTTCAAGTTCCGCGTGTCGACGCACGGCCTGCGCTCGGTTGAGCACAATGGCGGTCTCGACAACTGGCTCTTGAAGACCAAGGACGAAAAGCTCTCGGCCCGCGCCCTCAAGGTGAAGCGCGAGCTCAAGAAAGCTGCCAGCGCCGCTTAATTCGCGGCTAAGCAAGCCCAATTGCAAGGAAGGCGTGCGGGATGACCGTCACGCCTTTTTTGCGTTCTATTGATCAGCGCGCGCCGGATCGAACCGCAACCGCGCCAGCAAGGTGCGCTGGATCGCCGACAGATTGTCGTCAGAAATCAGCCACACCGTGACGCGCCCATCGCCGCGCGGTTCAATTGCGATGCCTTCGTAATTCTCACGCGGTAGGACACCTTCCAGCCGAAGGGCAATTTCCGGCGCCCATGGTTCAGCTTGCTCCGATGTGGGCGGATCGCCAATTGCAATCAGGCTCTCAAATGGTGGCACCCCGTCCCAGGCAAGGTTACGCATCAGAAGAAGAATGCGGCCATCGGGCAATTGCGCGATGTCGGTCACGGCGTAATCGGGCGCGGGGTTTGCAAACTGGATTGATCGGGCATCTCCGCTCGCGACCGGATCGGATGCAAAGATCAGCGCATAATCCTTGCCCTCCGGTATCGCCAGAAAGCGGCCATCGGCCAGCCTCGCCATCGCCTCAAGCCCGCCATTGACAGCCCAGTCAAACTCATCCGCCATCCAGCGGATCGCGCCTGCTTCGTCCCCAGGCCCGAACCGATGGATCGCATGAGCGTTCTCATAGCCGATCCAGTACTCACCGGTTTGCGCGTCACGCGCTGCGGATTCGATATCGAACAGGACTGGCGCAAGACGCGCCTCACCCACAGGTTGGCGTGAGACAAGGGGCGGCTCTCCGGTGGGAGCGTTGCCGTGATCGGGCGCTGCAAAGCTCAGGCGAAAGCCACGATCGGAAAAGGCACGCAAACGCCCACTACCAAGCGGCACCAGCGCGGAATAGCCGCCGAAACTGCGGGTGTGAGCAGTGGAGTAATGCCACACGCCTTCAACCGCCCAAGCCGCTTGTGAGGTATGCGAGGCCCCTTGGATCAGCGCGACATCGATCTGCGGGGCGAGATCCTCCGACACCTCGCTGCGAAGCCAGGTGCCAGGCGCGCAAACGGCTGCGACGGCCAGCACCGCAATCAGACGTCGCCGCCGGATCATCTCAGCTCATCGGACCTGCAAGAAGGATCGGATCAAAACGCGCATCGTTCCATTTGAGCCCCCAATGCAGATGCGGCCCGGTTGATCGTCCGGTCGATCCCACATTGCCGATATGCTGGCCCTGCCGCACCGCCTCCCCCTCTTCGACCACGATCCGCGAACAGTGGAGGAAGGAGCTGTTGAGCCCTGCACCATGGTCGATGATGATGAGCCCGCCTTCGAGGCTGAAACCGGTGCGCGCGAGGACCACGACGCCATCTGCCGGGGCGACAAAGGGTACACCGTTACCCGGCGCAATATCGATGCCCGAATGGTAGCTACCCGGCTCACCGCGATAGATCCTCTGACGACCGAAGCGCCCGGAGATCCGCCCCTTCACCGGCCAAATAAACTCCTGTTGCCAACCAGTTGCCCCTGTTACTTTGGCGCGGGCATCGACGATGGCGTTGTGTTCCGGTTCGCGCTGGCGCCAATAGGCTTCTGGATCACGCAGTTTTCGGCGCGCCACATTAACGCGCTCGATCTGCCAATCGCGGTCTGAAATGGTCAGGGTCTCGGTGACAATCTCACCGCTTGTTAAAGTTGCTGACAGAGCGACTTCGTTCTCGCTGTCGCGGTCGAATGCGGCGAAGAAGGTGCCATCCTCAGCGATATCGAGCGTCTCTTCGCCAAGCGTTGCGCTTGCCGTGCTGGTTGGAACAGTGCCGCGAATATAACCGCCCTGGGTCAATTCACCTGAATATTCAAAGGTGGTTTGAACGGGTGCCCCTTGGGGGACGGCAGCAGTGGTGGCCGGCAGCGGATCAGGCTCGATCCGCTGACCCGCCTTGTTTGCGGTTTCGATGCTGGGATCAGCAGCGGCTTCACTGCCGCTGCAACTTATCAGCGCGCCAAATCCCAAGGCCGCCACGAGAGAAATTCGCGCGAAACGGGTCGCAGTCATAGTGGCGCCGATCAATCCTCGCCAAGCAGGCGGCGGGTTGCGATCTCGGCAGAGGCATAAGCCTCTTGATGCTCCGCACTCCAGTAACACAGGCTTTCAAGCGGGATCACCTCGCCTGAAACGGCGCAGATCACGTGCTGACCGGGGCGCAACACGCGAAAGCCCGAGGGGCCGTAATAAAGTTTGGCGGCTTTTTCGCTTGAGGACATCAACATGGCGGGTGCCATAGCATGCCGAGCGCCCTCCTGTCAGCAACCAGTGTTTCGATTAAGGATCAGCCGAACAGGTCATCCTGCCGGGGATTGGACGTCTTTGGGCGCGGTTTCCTTGGAGGTGGCTTTGGTGTCGTTTTCTGCGGAGGAGGCGGCGGCGCACCGCCGACCCCGACATCAAGCGTTCCGTCAGCAAACTCCAGGGAAAGCGCGCTATGAGACGCAGCCTCGGCGCTGGCAGTCACGACCGTGCCATCCCCGCTTCGCACAATCGCATAACCCCGTTCGAGCGGCTTTTTGGGATGCAATTGGCTGGCAAGGCGCGCAAGCGCTGCAAGCCGATCACGCGAATTGGCCAGCGGCCGTTCAACCAGAGCCGGGCTGAGCCGCGTTCGCGTCAACCTTTCAGCACGCATTGACAGAGCGTTTTCAAGCAGACGCGGGGCCAGCCGCGATGCTGTTCCGGCAAGCTCCTGTCGGCCCTGCGCGGCGCGATCCGTCAGCCCCCGGCGCAAACGTTCTGCAAGGTCATCAAGTTTCTGCGCTTGCGGTTGGAGCAGCGCTTCGATCCGAGGCATGCGCCGAGTGCGTGCCTCAAGGCGTTCTCTGCCAAGCTCCACCGGGCGATGGACCGCACGCCGCTGCCGGGCGGCAAAATCCGCGAGCGTCGCTTCAAGGTCGACGCGAACCGGCACAGCCATTTCCGCAGCCGCAGTGGGCGTCGGTGCACGGCGATCTGCGGCATAATCTGCAAGCGTTGTATCGGTCTCGTGTCCAACCGCCGAAATAACCGGAATGGTACATTCAGCAATCGCTCGAACCACCATCTCTTCGTTGAAGCCCCAGAGGTCCTCGATCGAGCCGCCACCACGCGCAACAATCACCACATCCGGTCTTTGGACGGCGCCACCATGAGAAAGCTCTGAAAAACCACGGATTGCACCTGCAATCTGTTCAGCTGCGCCTTGACCTTGGACTAGGACAGGCCAGACCATAACGTGGCTCGGGAAGCGATCGGCAAGCCGATGGAGAATATCCCTGATAACCGATCCGGTTGGCGATGTGACCACTCCGATCGTGCGAGGCAGGAACGGAAGCCGCCGCTTTCGTTCGCCTGCAAACAGCCCTTCGGCCTCGAGCCGCGCTCGGGTCTTCTCAAGCAGAGCCAGCAAGGCGCCTTCGCCTGCAATCTCGAGCGTTTCGACCACGATCTGGTATTTCGACTGCCCGGGATAGGTCGTCAATTTGCCAGTCGCGATAACTTCGAGCCCCTCTTCCGGCTCGAAAGCGAGCCGCGCAGCATTGCCCTTCCAGATCACCGCATCAAGGTTGGACTTATCATCCTTGAGCGTGGTGTAGACATGCCCGGATCGCGGCCTCGAAACCCGCGAGATTTCCCCTCTGATGCGGACATAGCCAAACCGATCCTCCACTGTCCGCTTAAGCGCCAGAGAAATCTCGGTGATCGTCAGAGGCTCAGCATTGTCGCCTGCACGGCTGCGCGCTAGCAGGCCAGAATTGTCAGATGAAGAGGGGCTGCGAGCCATGAATATCCTGCTGATCGGGTCGGGTGGACGCGAACATGCTTTAGCGTGGAAACTCGCGCAATCCCCTACGCTCACGAAACTCTATGCCGCCCCCGGAAATCCTGGAATTGCCCAGGAAGCAGAATGCGTCACGCTTGATTTGAGCGATCACACTGCTGTTATCAAATTCTGCGAGGGGCGTGAAATCGCTTTGGTTGTGATCGGCCCGGAAGCGCCGCTGGTAGATGGTCTGGCAGATAGCTTGCACGACGCCGGTGTCCCGGCTTTCGGCCCCTCCAAGGCAGCCGCGCAGCTTGAAGGGTCGAAAGGCTTCACCAAGGATCTGTGCGCACGCGCCAACATTCCAACCGGGGGCTATGTGCGCACGCATTCGCTGAGAGAGGCCGTTGCCGCGCTTGATGGCTTTGCTGCGCCCTATGTGCTCAAGGCCGATGGCCTCGCTGCTGGCAAAGGCGTGGTGATCGCGGCCACGCGCGATGAAGCAGAGGCAGCGCTTGCAGACATGTTCGGCGGACAATTTGGCACAGCAGGCGCGCAGGTTGTGATCGAGGAGTTCCTTGAAGGCGAAGAGGCTAGCTTCTTTGCGATCACTGACGGTAGCCATGTCATCCCTTTTGGCACCGCGCAGGATCACAAGCAGGTCGGCGAAGGCGATGTGGGCCCCAATACCGGCGGAATGGGCGCCTATTCGCCTGCACCGGTTCTGACGCAGGCGTTGCAAGACCGCGTGATGAAAGAGATCATCCAGCCCACCGTCAATACGATGCGCGCCGAAGGCATGCCGTATTCAGGTGTGCTCTATGCAGGTCTGATGCTCACAGCGAGCGGCCCACAACTGATTGAATACAATTGCCGTTTCGGTGATCCGGAATGCCAGGTGCTGATGATGCGCTATCAGGGCGATCTCGCCCAGCTGATGCTCGACTGCGCGCGCGGCGAGCTTGAGGGCACCGCTGTCAGCTTTTCAGCAGAAACTGCGCTCACCGTGGTGATGGCCGCCAAAGGCTATCCCGGAACCCCCGAAAAAGGCGGCGTTATTGTTTTGGGAGAAGCCGAGGCAAAGGGCGCCAAGGTGTTCCATGCGGGCACGGCGATGAAGGATGGCGCGCTGGTCGCCAATGGCGGCCGCGTGCTGAACGTCACCGCGAACGGCGGCAGCGTGACCAAGGCTCAGGCGGCGGCTTATGAGGCGGTTGGCAAAGTGGACTTTGCCAGCGGGTTCTTCCGCCGGGATATTGGCTGGAAAGAGGTTGCGCGGGAGGGGGGCGGATAAAGCACCCGGCCCACTCCCGCGCACATGTCATCCAAGCGAAAGCTGGGATCTGGAGCGGCCATGTACAGTGCTTTGAGTCCCAGCAACGCTTCGCTCAATACTGTATCCGCAAACTAACTTTAGATGGGTGGCAGGAACCTACAGACGGTTGTAAGGCTCTAGAAAGTAATTGGAAGCACTTGGGAGCACTTAAATTGCTCACGAAGCCGGAATATTTGGAGTTATGGCGCAAAGGTTCCATTGCTTGGAATGAATGGGCAGATAGCACTGACAGGGCTATCGTTGATTTTTGTGAAGTCGACTTTTCCAATGAAACTAAAGAGATGTTGGGTCGACCAACAATTGATTTCTCACAATACAGATTCCCAAAAAGTGGCGATGTCTATTTTACTGATGCCGAATTTGGCGAAGCCTTCGTAAATTTTCGCAAAACGGTTTTCGGCAAAGGGCGTGTTCATTTTCTAAATTGCCGCTTCGGTTCTGGGGGGGTAGTGTTTGATACTACGGTTTTCGGTGACGGAGACGTGAATTTCGAATCCTGTTTGTTCGACCAGGCCCTAGTGACATTTGAGAACGCAAAGTTTGGCGACGGCCACCACAAATTTACCGATGCGCGATTCAAAGACAGCGCTGTAAATTTCAGTGGTGCAAATTTCATGGGCGGGAAGATTGAATTCAAACACTGTCAGTTTGGAGAAAAGGCGATGTTTCAGTCACTCTATGGGCTTGAAACAATGGAACGCTTTAGTTTCGAAGGCGCCTCTTTCGAGAAGCTCTTTACCTTCTCGCACGCGGGGGAAATGGGTTGCCCACTCGACCTCAGGCGCACCAGCATCAAGCACGATGTGGTGGTTCACGATATTCGCTGTACCTATGAGAAGGTCGGGCGGACAAGCTGGCAAACCTATGCAAGCCGCTTCCTGTTTGGATGGCCGCGCGGTGACCAACCGACTTGGCCTTGGCACGCCAAAGCAAGCAACGGTGACGATTCCCAGTGCTTCCGCAAGCTCAAGGAGCTCGCGGTCAAGAATCGCAATCATGCAAAGGCGCTCGAATTCCACATACGCGAAATCCAGTCCGCGCGAGGGAATGGAACCACACGGCTGCAAGACCTCGGCCAATTCCTCTATTGGCTCTCGTGCGATTATGGCCGCAGCGTGAAGCGCCCGCTGGGGTGGCTAGTGGCTCTGGCGACTGGATTTGCCGGAATCTTTGCCGCAATCCGCAGGGGCGGTGAGACTCTGAGCTTTTGGGAATCGCTTGGCCCCGGCCTCACTTATTCGATCAGCAATATGCTTGCCTTCATCCCCACCGGGCGCTCTGCGATGGCGCAAAGCCAGGATGCGCTATTTGGCAACACTGTCCCATATGAAGTCTTTGCGCTCAGCGGCTTTCAAACGGTGCTCGCCGTCATCCTCCTCTTTCTGCTCGGCCTTGGGCTCAGGAACATGTATCGCGTTTAGCTCCAATGAATTTGACTTTGGTCAAGGCAGAGTGCGGTCGGCTCAGGCATATTTGTATTCATGATACAGCGCTCAGCACTCTTCATCCTCGCCAGCTCGCTCTGGCTTTCCGCCTGTCAGACAGCCTCTGCCCCTGACCCTGTTTCCCAAGCGCCGCCTCCGCCAGCATTTGTCGAGGCGGCTTGCGGGGGTTGCCATGCGGTTGAGCCGCCCTTTCTCTCGCCCAACCCTGCCGCACCGGCCTTTGCTGCGATCGCCAATCGCGAGGGGGTAAGCCACAAGTCGCTCAAGCCCTGGCTGATGGACGCGCACAATTATCCTGAGGAGATGGATTTCGACCTTGAGCCGACGCAGGTCGATCAGGTCGCGCGGTATCTCATCACCTTGCGCCGCGAGGATTACGTCCCCGCGCAGTGATCCGTATGGGCCGCTTTAAAGGCTCTTGGCCATCAATGCCTTCATGTCGGCTTCGGGGCGCGGGCCGTAATGCGCGATGACTTCAGCAGCGGCGATGGCTCCGCGCTTGAGGCACACTTCCAACCGTTCGCCGCGCGCATAGCCCGCAAGGAAACCGGCTGCGAATTGGTCACCTGCCCCTGTCGTGTCGACCACTTTGGGCACTGGCGCAGCAGCAGTGACAGCGCGCTCCCCATGCGCGCTTGCAACCGCACCCTTGGCGCTTCGGGTTGCGACAAGCACCGGCACATTGGCAGCCACCGCGTCAAAACCGGTGTCAAAATCCTCTTCACCGGTCAGCGTTGCAAGCTCGCTTTCATTGACGAACAGGATGTCGATCAAGCCCTCTTCGATCATCGCGCGGAAATCATCGCCATGGCGATCGATGACAAAGCTTTCGCTGGCAGTGAAGGCAACCTTGCGTCCGGCCTCGCGCGCAACCTCGATTGCGCGGCGCATCGCACGGCGCGGCTCTTCGGGGTCCCACAGATAGCCTTCGAGATAAAGGATCGCGCCTGATGCAATCAATTCCTCGTCAAGTGCACTGGCTGGCAGGAATTGGCCTGCACCAAGGAAGGTGTTCATTGTGCGCTCGCCATCGGGCGTGACGAAGATCAGACAGCGGCCGGTAGGCGGTTCCGCATCGCTGCCATCGGTCGGGCGCATCGGCGTGTCAAAATCGATGCCAGCTGCGCGAATGTCATGCGCGAAGACCTTGCCGAACTGATCATCGGCAACCTGGCCGATGAAAGCGCATTGGATATCAAGCTGAGCAAGTCCGGCCAGCGTGTTGGCCGCTGACCCGCCCGACTTCTCTGTCGCAGGGCCCATCGCCGAATAGAGCCGGTCTGCCCCTTGCGCATCGACAAGCGTCATCCCGCCGCGATTAAGCTGGAGTTCCTCAATGTCTTCGTCGCTGCATGAGGCGATGATGTCGACAATGGCGTTGCCGATGGCGATAACGTCATAACGGGGATCGGGCAAAGGGCTGTTCCTGCAGATATGGAATGGAAAGATCGAGAGAGCGCCTAGCGAGATGTGCACACAAGGCCAAGCGCTAAGGTTTGCAAGGCGGTTTCACGCTCGGGTTTGACACATAGGGTTGCGCGACGCATCGATAAGGCGATGTCGGAAGTGTTTCGAGCAATTGCGCTGGCCATCGCCCAGCTGACGGACGGCGCCGTGCTCAAGGTGCTGTTCAAATCGGTCGCGCTGACCTTGCTCGCATTCATCGCATTGAGTTGGGGGCTGTGGCTGGCGATCGATGTGGCTCTTGGTCAAATGCTGGTCCCGTTTCTGCCAGACGACTATGAAGGGCCAGCCGCCGCGGTGCTCGCCTTCTTCCTCTCAGTCGTGTTGTTCTGGTTGACCTTCCGCATGGTCGCGCTGGCTGTCTTGCAATTCTTTGCCGATGAGATCGTCACGGCAGTCGAGACAAAGCATTATCCGGGCGCCGCAAACTCGGCCAGATCGCTCCCGCTTCACCGCGAGATCGCCAATTCAGCAAAGGGCATAGCGCGCACGCTCTTTTGGAACGTTCTGGCCTTGCCGGTTGCGGCGGTGCTGTTCTTCACTGCAATCGGCGCGCCACTAGTCTTCCTGCTTGTGAATGCGGTGCTGTTGGGGCGCGAGCTGACCGATATGGCCTGGCTTCGTCATTGCGGGGGAGAACCTGCCGAGAACCCGGTGTCGGGGCTGCGCCGAGTGTTGCTGGGCGGGCTCGTCACCGCGATAATGCTGGTGCCGATTGCGAACCTGCTAGCCTCCGTGATCGGAGCGGCGGCAGGCACGCATTTGACGCATCGCGCCATGGCGGAACGCGCACATTTGGAGAGTGACAGTCCCGATGCCTAGGACGTGGCTGGCCCCCGCAATTGCCTCGACGCTCGGACTCTTGCTAAGCGCTTGCGCTGGCGGCCCGGCGAGCGGGCGCTATGTCAGCACGGGCAACACAGCGGCACCCGCGCCTTCTGCCCCGTCGCCTGCATTCCGGGCACCGCAAGTGATGCGGGCACAGGGCGTGGACAGCATCATCGGACAGGCGGCAGGCTCGCTTGCCAGACGGTTCGGCGAAGCGCGGCTCGACGTTGCTGAAGGCGATGCCCGCAAGCTCCAATTTGTATCGGATGGCTGCGTTCTCGATATCTATCTCTATCCGCTCGAAGCAGGCAGAGCGCCGGTGGCAACACATGTCGAGGCGCGCGTGCGGCAGGGCGGCGGCGCAACCGATCGCGCGGCTTGCATCGAGGCAATCGAACGTGCCTCCAGCCCGCGCTGAAACGCACGCCTCCTTCCGCGTAGTAACCCGGTCTTAAGCACATTCTGCCATGCCCGAGGCAGATATGAAGGGATTGAACGGGCAATGACCACGCAATTCACCGATCTCGCGCAGCGCGTTGCTGCCGATGGCATAGTAACCGCAGAGGAAGTGCTTGCGCTGCGCCGTGAGGGCTGGGGCGACGGCATCATCACTCGCGAAGAGGCCGAAGCCCTGTTCGCCATCAACAACGTGCTCGATGCGCGTGACGAACAATGGTGCGACTTCTTCGTTGAGGCGATCGGCGAGTTTGTCCTCAACGCCACGCCGCCGCGCCTGCAATGTGATGAAAAGGAAGCCGAGTGGCTGATCGCGCAGGTTGATCATGACGGGGTGGTTGAAAGCTATGTCGAGCTTGAAACCATCGTCCGCATCATTGAGCGCGCGGAAAATGTGCCAGTTGCGCTCAAGGACTATGTGATCAAGCAGGTTGAGAACGAAGTTCTCAGCGGCACGGGCCCCACACGCGATGGCGGCGAGCTTTCCTCGCAGCACATCACCGCATCAGAGGTGCGGATCCTTCGCCGCGTGATCTTTGCCAGCGGTGGCTATGGCCCTGCCGCCGTAAGCCGGTTCGATGCCGAGATGCTCTTCCGCCTGAAGGACGAGACTTTGGCCGAAGACAACACCCCCGAATGGGACGATCTCTTCCTTGATGGCGTGAGCAACTACCTCAAGGGGTTTGCGCTTCAGAACGCTCAGATCGAGCATGGCCGCGCCAAGGAATTGCAGGCCTTTGTCGCTGACAACAAAGCCAATGTTGGCCGGTTCTTCGGACAAATGGCGCGCGAAATGCCTCAGGTGCACAACCACTTTGGCAAAGTGTTCGGCAAGAAGGACACAGGCCCAAGCTTTGCCGAACAGGCAGCAGCCGGCGAACAGGTCACCGATCACGAGCAGGAATGGCTTGATTCGATGATCGAGAAGGACGGCGAGATCGACGATCTCGAACGTCGTCTAATCGCGCGGATCATTGACGAGGGCGAATAGAGCTTAGCCGTCGAAATCGAGCGGGGCGGCTGCGCCACCTTGCTTGGGCAACGGCCCTTTCGGCGGGACAGCGGGCACCGCTAAACCGGATTCGGGCGGCCTGCGCTTCGGGAATTTGCCGCTCAAATAGGTCTTGAGCGCGTACAAATGGCGGATCTCGGCCTTGAGCAAAAATCGCTCTTCGCTGTCCGTCGCCGCCTCGCGCTTTAATTCGAGCGCAGCTATCTCACGCTCAATCAGGCGGGTCATATGCATGTTTTCTGCATGACGGCGCAGATCCCGCTCAACCCGCGCGTTACGCTCCGTGATGGTCCGCAAAGATTTGAGGCGCTTTCGTTTGTGCTGATTGCGGCGCTCATTCGCGATCGCGCGAGCCGCGAGTTTCTTCCGGTGCGCACCCGCTCCGCGCATCAACTCTTCATAGCGCTTTTGAAATTCAGGATCGCGATTAGTCATGGGTGTCTTAATAGCACACAACACCTTGGGTCGCAAAAGGCTGTCCTTAAGCCGGAATTTGCGCAAATCCCGTTCGATCAGCCGCCCGCAATCGCCGTTGCCGGTGCTTGAAGAATTGCTTCACCGCAAAGGTCGCGATTGGCGTCAACAGGCCGGCATCCAGCTTTAGCCGATCTGTATAGAGCGTCCCTCCCAAATCGCTTGGAATGGCTTCGATGCGATGATCCCAGACACGCAGCATCGGGCCATAGCCTCTGTCCCTCAGCACGAGAGGGCCGGCATCTGATTTGGGGAATTCGATGATGATTGCCTGCCAACCGATTGGAAGCACGCCAAACACCTTCATGCTCCCGCGATATTCGCCCTCGGTCCACTTATCGGGAAAGCCGTTCGCGCCCGTCGCAGAAAAGTGCACCAGCGGCGCGGCGACATGCAGGAAGAGTGCCGGGCGCATGATCCATTCACGCACGGTTTTACAATCGCTTTGAAGATGGCAGCTGAGAGCGAACTCCCGGCCCATCAGACCATGAAGCTCTCACCGCAGCCGCAAGCGCCCTTCGCGTTGGGATTGTCAAACACGAAGCCAGCGGTGAAGTCATCTTCCTGCCAGTCCATGGTCGAACCCACGAGATAGAGCACGCTCGCGCCGTCAATGTAGAAGATGCCACCTGGGGTTTCGATCTTCTCGTCGAACTTGGCTTCCTCCGTCACATAGTCGACCGAATAGGCAAGACCCGAACAGCCGCGACGCGGGGTCGAAAGCTTGACCCCGATTGCATCCTCTGGGGCGTTGCTCATCAATTCGGCGATGCGCGCTTCAGCACCCTTGGTCAGGATAACAGCGGCAGGGCGCTCTCTTGTTGTTGTTTCAGCCATCACAGCATCCCCAGTTCGAGCCGCGCTTCGTCGGACATCTTTTCAGGCGACCACGGCGGATCCCAGACCAGCTCAACCTCGGCATCGCGAATGCCCGGAACCGAAGACGCACGCAGTTCAACCTCACCCGGCATGGTCTCGGCAACGGGGCAATGCGGCGTGGTAAGGGTCATCGTGATCGTCGCATCCGCCTCATCATCAACCTCGACCCCGTAAATGAGGCCAAGATCGTAAATGTTTACAGGGATTTCAGGGTCGTAGATTTCCTTCAGCGCATCAATCACAGCCTGCTGCAGCTCGCTGCCCGGCCCGCCCACGGGGCCTTCCGTTGGCTTTTGGTGCAGGAACCCTTCAAGATAGTCCCGCTCGCGCTTGGGCGCAGGCGCCGCGTCGGGATCGATGGCATCCTCAACCCGTGCACGGGGAGGCTTTTCGACCACAACGTCATTCGGCGCTGGCGCCGCGACATATTCCTTTTCGTCCTGAGGCTTGTCCATGAGCCTAGTCCTTTCCAAAAATCCTGCGCGTGCGGGCAATGCCTTCGAGCAGCGCATCAACATCGGCATCACTAGAATAAAGGCCAAAGCTGGCGCGCGCGGTCGCCGGCACGCCGAGATAATCCATCAAGGGCTGCGCGCAATGGTGCCCTGCGCGGATCGCGACATTTGCTTCGTCGAGAATGGTGCCCAGATCATGCGGATGGATGCCATCGATGGCAAAGCTTACGATCCCGGCGCTGTCTTCGGGTCCGAATACAGTCACATCGTTCATCGCGACCAGTTCGCGCCGTAGCCGGCCGACGAGCTTCGTCTCCGCCTCATGCATAGCGGCAAGGCCAACGCCTTCGACATAGTCCGCAGCAGCCGCAAAGGCGATTGCCTCGGTGATTGCCGGCGTGCCTGCTTCGAAACGCTGCGGAGGCGCGTCATACGTGGTCTTTTCAAAGGTCACCCGGTCGATCATCGACCCTCCGCCTTCCCATGGCGGCATGCTCTCAAGCAGCTCAGCGCGCGCCCACAAGGCCCCGATGCCGGTGGGGCCATAGAGCTTGTGGGCAGAGAACACATAGAAATCGCAATCAAGCGCGGCGACATCGACCGGCATATGCGGCACCGCCTGACACCCGTCGAGCAGCAGCTTTGCGCCCACCGAATGGGCGGTTTTTGCCGCGCGCGGGGCATCAAGCACGCTGCCCAGCACGTTCGACACATGCCCAAGTGCAACCAGCTTATGTTGCGGGGTGATCATCGCTTCGGCGATATCCAGATCGATCTGGTGATCATCGGTAAGCGGAATGACATCAATCGCAGCGCCGGTTGCCTCAGCCACCATCTGCCAAGGGACGATGTTAGAATGGTGCTCCAACTGCGACAGCAGAATGCGGTCACCCGCCTTAAGGTTTGCCCTGCCCCATGAATTTGCAACGAGGTTGATCGCCTCGGTCGCGCCGCGCGTGAAGACGATTTCGTTTTCTTCCCCGCCAACAAGCTTCGCGATCCGCTTGCGGGCTGCCTCGTAAGCAAGAGTCATTTCGGCCGAGCGCGAATAGACGCCGCGGTGAACGGTCGCGTAATCCTCGCCCAAGGCGCGCGCCATCGCCTCGATCACCGCACGCGGCTTTTGCGCGGTCGCGGCGGTATCGAGGTAATGCCACGGCGAGCCATCGCTCGCCACAAGACCGGGAAAGTCAGCGCGCAAATCGCGGATCAAGGCGGTGGCTGCCGTCACAGGTGAGCGCCCTCCAGCACATCAAGCGCTGCGTTGAGCAATTCTTCGCGAACGCTCTCGTCATCGAGCTCCACAAAGGCATCGCCGATAAACGCCTGCACCAGAAGGCGTTGAGCCATCTCAGGCGATAGCCCGCGCGCAGCCATGTAATAGCGCGCATTCTCATCAAGCTGGCCGACAGTTGCACCGTGCGCGCACTTCACATCATCAGCGAAGATTTCAAGCTGCGGAACCGCATTGGCAGATGCCCCTGCTTCGAGGAGCAAGCCTTTGAAATCCTGCGCTGCGTCGGTCTTTTGCGCATCGCGCGCGACTTTGATCTCGCCAAGGAAGTTGCCGGTTCCCGTACCCCAATGGACGCTGCGGACGGTCTGATTGCTGGTTGCATCCGGTTGTGCGTGCACCGTGGCGGTCACAAATTCGCGAACCGCATCACCGCCGCCTATGGTCACGCCGCCAAACTCGAAATGAGCGCCTTTGCCCAGAGTTACTTCGACTTCCAGGCGGGTGTAGTCTTGGCCAAGATTGGTGGCGAAAAGTTCAAACCGCGCATCATCACCCACGCTCACGCGCAAGCGCAGCACTTCAGGCGATGCGCCGCCGATGACCATGTGGCGGCGCTCTGTCTCGCCTGCGGCCAGCACCAGATCCTGCCATTCTGCAATACCGGATGCACCAAGACGCGCGACCGCGTCGATATCAGCGTATCGCCAGGCTTCGTCTCGGCGCGTTGGGAGAATGGCTTGCTCAGTCATGATTCACCTCGCTGCATGGCGCGTTCAACCTGACGGACGAGCCGTGATCGGGTGTCGCGGATGCAGGCGCTGACGGCTTGCTGGTCGTCTGCACCTTCGCGCACGCATTTGGTCACCGCCCGGCAGAACCGATCGTCAAGCCGCGCACGGCCGGTGGATTTGCTTAGCGAGCAATGCCAGTTGCCCTCGCGGTCCTGCCCGACGCTGGCCTGGATGCTGCGCAGGTTTCCAAGCACAACGATCTCTGGCACCGGCTCAGCGGGTGCAGCTTGAATGCTGAGGAGGAGCATGGCGAGGATCACGCATTCACCTGCGCTGTTTCACGCGCCATCACCGCGTCATAGCCTTCTTCTTCAAGACGAAGTGCAAGCTCGGGACCGCCGGTTTCAACAATGCGGCCATTCGCCAGGATCGACACACGGTCGGGCTTCACCACGTCAAGCAGGCGCTGATAGTGCGTGATCAGCAAAACGCCCTTTTCGGGCGCACGCATGATTGAATTGATACCCTCGCCCACGATCCGAAGCGCATCGATGTCGAGGCCGCTATCGGTCTCATCAAGCACGGCAAAGGCGGGATTGAGAATGCCCATCTGAACCATCTCAGCGCGCTTTTTCTCGCCGCCGGAAAATCCGACATTGACCTGCCGTTTGAGCATTTCCATGTCCATCTTAAGCAGGCCGGCTTTCTCTTTTGCGAGCTTTAGAAACTCGCCGCCAGACAACGGTTCTTCGCCGCGATACTTGCGCTGTGCGTTAAGCGCTTCGCGAAGGAACTGAACATTGGATACACCGGGAATTTCAACAGGGTACTGAAAACCCAGGAACAGGCCCGTTGCCGCGCGCTCATGAGGGTCAAGATCGAACAGATCGGTCCCGCGAAAGCTTACTGACCCGCCTGTAACGTCATATCCAGGCTTTCCGCCCAGCACATGCGCAAGGGTCGACTTGCCAGCGCCGTTGGGCCCCATGATCGCGTGGACTTCACCCGCGGCCACTTCAAGCGAAAGACCCTTGAGAATGGCCTTGCCGTCAACCTCGGCCTGAAGGTTGTCAATCGTTAGCACCGCGTGCCTCCCGTTCCTGATACGCTGCTTCGGCAGCCGCGGCCGTGGCATCGGTGTGAGCCTTCACAACCGACGCATCGTGCAGTTCAAGCACGAGGCCCTTGGGCCGCTCGGATTCGTATTCGTCACGCGCCGCCTGCTGGGCGCGCTGAAGATAGGTGAACTGATTGTCGAGGTCTGCCCCGCGCGCGATGTGGATACGGCCCAGATGTTCAAAGATTTCAACCACGTCGGTCCGCGAATAATCGGTGTATTCGCTGCGACCCGAAAGCAGATTGGTCGCACCTTCGACAGCCTCTTCGAATTCTTCCGAACAGCGTGGCAAATCAGCGCGGTGCTGCGCCTCGAAGTCGGCCTGCCCGGTGACCCGGCGCATCTGCGTCGTCAGACACCGACGATAATCGGCGATAAAGGGCTGGATCAGGCGCGGATATTCAAGCGTCCAAGTCTCTGGCGCGTCATTTTCGACCGCGACAGGTGCTTGGCCTACGCCCTGCAGCGTAAGCAAAGGGGCAATAAGGTGTGATAGGCTGGTCATAATTCGGTTCAGTCCCGTGTTTGATGCCTGCTGTTGGTGGATTGTGAGCGGTGTTCGCTTCTTCTTTGGCGTTTGTCTTCGATCCGCATACGCATTCCGGCGGTGATCCGCTGAAGCACTGGGTCGATGTTCTCCAGAATGTCCTGAGCGCGGATACGCATCACGCGGATGCCGACTTCCTCAAGACTTTTGTCCCGGCGTTTGGAAAGCGCCTCGTCTGCGCCTTCCTCGTCGATCATGATCGCCATGCCGAGGTTGTGGCAGTTGAAGTCAACAATCGCCGAGCCGACCACTGCAAAACGCTTGAAGGTGTAGCGACCAAGATTGGCCTCGGCGAAACGCTTGGCAAGCGCCTTGTGCGCAGGCGACGCAAAGCGCTTCATCTCGCGTGCACGGTCATGCAGCTCGTCGAGGCGCTTGTCCGAGATCTTCCAACCGCGCCCCTTCTTGTTGAGGGACGGCTCATTGTCGGATGTGTCCTTAAGGCCGAGGGTCTTGCGGTCAGTCATCAGCGTGCACCTCGGTTCTTACAAATGTGCAGCCAAACTTTGTGTTGTATCCGTGAAAGTTGCCTTCTGGATCAATGACCAGATGCGTCAGGTTCTCTTTCACGAAACCGTCAAAACGACTGGGATCGTCAACCTTGAAATTGTCACAAAGCGAGCCGTCCACTTCTTCGACCTCATACCAATCATGCCGAACAGGAACCCCTTGGAACAGCACCGAAGCGCCCGACACGGCGAGGGTCGATCCATCGTTTTGATCGGCCCAAGTGCCCTGCATTGCGGGGGGAAGCTCATGCTGGTTTGAGAATCGGGCCGTCACCCCACGCTCCCCTCAAGCGAAATCGCCAGCAGCTTCTGCGCCTCCACGGCAAACTCCATCGGCAGCTCTTTCAAGACATCCTTGGCAAAGCCGTTGACGATCAGCGCCACCGCTTCCTCTTCGTCGAGTCCGCGTTGCATGGCGTAGAACATCTGCTCGTCGCTAATCTTGCTGGTGGTCGCCTCGTGCTCGATCTGAGCGCCGGGGTTCTTCACCTCGATATAGGGCACGGTGTGCGCGCCGCATTCATCGCCCAGCAGCAGGCTGTCGCACTGGGTGAAGTTGCGCACGCCTTCCGCTTTTGGCCCCACGCGAACAAGTCCGCGATAGGTGTTGTTCGACTTGCCAGCGCTGATCCCCTTGGAGATGATGGTCGAGCGCGAGCCCTTGCCATTGTGGATCATCTTGGTGCCGGTGTCGGCCTGCTGGAAATTGTTAGTGACAGCGACCGAGTAGAACTCGCCCACGCTGTCTTCGCCGTTGAGCACGCAAGAGGGGTACTTCCACGTCACAGCGCTCCCGGTTTCAACCTGTGTCCAGCTGATCTTGGAGCGGTCGCCCTGACACAAACCGCGCTTGGTCACGAAATTGTAGATCCCGCCCACGCCTTCGGAATTGCCCGGAT
>CAYUCZ010000012.1:0-80875 GCA_964443505.1 uncultured Porphyrobacter sp.
TCAAGATCCTCGTCCACGAACTGGGCAAGGAGGAATACACCCGCCAGGTCGAAGAAGAGTTCGCGCATATGCTCGATCAGGGCGTCGAACCGCCACTGGCTGAGCTTGAGCGGATCAAACCCTTCTTCGCTGACCCGGCATTTGAAGACGGTCCCAAGCAGGTCGATCGCTCCGACCCCGATTTTGCCGTCTGGGTTGATCGCAACACGCACCGTCACAAGCATGACAGCTATGTCAGCGCGGTGATTTCGCTGAAGCCGGTTGGCGGCATTCCGGGCGATGCCACGGGCGAACAAATGCGGCTGATGGCAAAGCTCGCCAAGCAATACAGCTTTGATGAATTGCGCATCATGCACACGCAGAATGTCGTGCTGCCGCATGTGAAGATCGCTGATCTCCATGGCCTTTGGAGCGAGCTTGAGGCAGCAGGCCTTGGCGCGCCCAACATGGACACGATTGAAGACATGATCGCGTGTCCCGGCCTTGATTATTGCGCGCTCGCCAATGCCCGTTCGATCCCGCTCGCACAGCGCATCTCGGAGCGTTTTGACGCGTCAGGCAAGACCGCAAAACTGGGCGAACTCAAGATGAAAATCTCAGGCTGCATCAATGCCTGCGGTCACCACCATGCGGGCCATATCGGCATTCTCGGTGTCGATCGCAAAGGCGTTGAGAATTACCAGCTCTCATTAGGCGGATCAGAGGCCGAAGATGTCAGCCTCGCCAAGATCACCGGTCCCGGCTTCACCGAAGACGGTGTGATCGAGGCGGTGGACACCGTGACCGACGTATACCTTGCCAACAAGACAGGCGAGGAACGCTTCCTCGACACGTATCGCCGGATCGGCATGGAGCCGTTCAAGGAGGCGCTTTATGGTTGAGCACCCCGCTACCGATCTCGGCACCAGCCCGGACGACGTCCAGTTCCGCTTTCGCGATGACGAAGTGGTCGATCACGGCACAGTCACCGTCGATGCCTGCTGCGAACAGACCAACGCCACCGCTGTCCGGATCGAACCGGGCGACGATGCGCGCGTGCTCCTGCCTTATCTCGACCGGATCGCCTTGGTTGAAGTGAACTTCCCCAGCTTTGCCGACGGGCGCGGTTATTCCGCTGCCCGGATCCTGCGCGAGGCGGGATACACCGGCGAATTGCGCGCGGTGGGAGATGTTCTGATCGACCAGCTCAGCCATATGCGCCGCTGCGGGTTTGATGCATTCGCGCCTGATCAGCCGCTCGACGAAGAAGACGCCCAGCGCGCCTTTGCCACCTGGGACAATGTCTATCAACGCACGGTCGATGGCCGGCGTACAATTCAGGAATTGCGTCATGAATGAAGTTCGCAAGATCGACCGGCTCGACGCTAGACCGCGCTTCACGGAGCACGACGCCGTTCGCCTGAACCGGATGTTCCGCGGCTCTTCGACGCACGACATGCTGACCAGCGTGATCCGTGACAATCTCGCAGGCGAGCTTGCCATAGTTTCAAGCTTTGGCGCGGAAAGCGCGGTGCTGCTGCATCTGATCGCGCAGGTCGATCCGAACATCCCCGTGCTGTTCCTCGACACGGGCAAGCATTTTGCAGAAACGATCGAATATCGCGATGAACTGGTCGCGAAGGTCGGTCTTACCAATCTCCAGATCCTCACGCCTGATGAAGGTGAGCTTGCGGCAAAGGATGAAACCGGCCTGAGATGGTCGTATGATCCTGATGGGTGCTGCGAAATCCGCAAGGTCCGCCCGCTTGAAAAAGCGCTTGCGCGGTTCGATGCCAGCTTCACCGGGCGCAAGGCGTTCCAATCGGCAACTCGCGCAAACCTGCCGCGCTTTGAAGTCGACACCGGCGATGCGCAGGGCCGTCTCAAGATCAATCCGCTGATTGACTGGAGCGCGCAGGATATCGCTGCCTATTTCGAAGAACACGACCTGCCGCGTCATCCACTGGTCGCGCGCGGCTTCCCTTCGATTGGCTGCGAGCCGTGCACGCACAAGGTTGCGCCCGGCGAAGATCCCCGCTCGGGCCGCTGGAAAGGCTGGGACAAGACCGAATGCGGCATCCACAAGCCGGGTGAGGAACCCTTCCTCTAAACCCTTGCGCCTCGCGCCGGCTTTGCTAGCCATCGCGCATGCTTTGGACCTTGCTACTCGCCGCTGCAGAACCGGCGCCCGAACCGGCTCAACCCGATTGTTCTTACGACCTGCAAGCGATGCTTGCGCTCGACCGCGACGGGTTCGATCAAGACATCCCCGATGGCGGTTGGCGGGGCCTGTCAAATCAAGGCTGCCATGCCGAGGCGGCAGAGTTGATCCGCGAATGGCGGCACGAAAAGCGCGACCACGCCTCGATCCTGTATTGGCACGAGGGGCAGATGCGGGCCTATGCCGGACAAACCGATCAGGCGGTCGCTTTGTTCGAACTCACCCGAAAATCGCAGGATTTCGACGCAGGCTTTGGCTGGAACCATTATGTCGATGGGACCATCGCGTTTCTTCGCAAGGACCGCGACGGCCTGTCACGCTCGATCGAACGCCTTGCCGCCATTCCGGAGCCGTCCAACAACAGCTTCACCCGGCCCGATGGCACAGTCATCCAGATGAACTGGCCGCCCAATATGAACGTGCTCAAGCGGTTTGAGGAATGTTGGGGCCGAACCTATGGCGAGGCCTATGGCAGTGCGGATTGCTCTGGCGAAAACGAGGCCTAGAGCAGCCCTTCCTTCTTATACCATTCCGCTGTCATTTTAAGGCCAGCTTCGCCGTCCCAAACCGCTTGCCAGAGCGAGATGGGAGGCGCTTTCCTGAGATCGCAGACCCAATCGGGATGGAGCATATAGCAAACCCGGTCAGGCGTCAGCTTGGCCTTTGCACCGCGCACAAAGCCATCAACCTTTGCGCCCAGCTTCATCACCGCAGGCGGCAATGGCGCTGCGACAGCGTGAGGATTGCCAACCGCCTGCGCGATCATCTTGGCAAGCTCTTCATGTGAATAGCCATAGGCGTTGTCATCCCACGGCTCGTAGGTCTGACCGCGCGTGATCGGGTTTACTGGGACAAGCGCGACCAGAAGGCGGGCCAGATCCTCGACATGGATCAGCGAGCTTCGCCCTTCGCGCGGCACAGGCACAAGGCCAAGCTTGGCAGCCTTGAACAGGTCGAGATAATCCTTGTCTCCCGGCCCATAAACGCCCGGTGGTCGCACGATCGTCCAATCGAACTGGCTTGCGATCACCAACTCCTCTGCCCGCGCTTTCGACGCCCCATAGGCGGATAGCGACGGCTCGCGCGCTGACAGAGACGAAACAAACACAAAGCGCTTGACCCCTGCCTTTTGGGCAGCCGCCAGGACATTGGCCGTGCCTGTCACATTGGCGGCTTCAAACCGGCCAGGGTTGGGTGTGCTGGTAAGCCCTGCGACATGGATCACCGCGTCGCAGCCGCTGACAAGGTCATCCAGCGCATCGCTCTGGTCGAGCGCGCCGCGAACCCATGTCACCCGCTCTCTCGGCACGACTTCGCGCCGGGCCAAGGCGTGCACATGCAGTCCCTTGTGAAGCGCTGCATCAAGTGTCGCCGCGCCAACAAACCCGGTTGCCCCTGTGATCGCCACCTTCATCGCACCGCCTACTCCTGCACCATGTGATCGCGGTGAACAACGGCAGCACGCGGAGCATATCCGAGTTTTGATTCCTGTTCACTGCCTTGCAGGCCAAGGATCGCCCGGCATTCCTCGGCTGAATATTCAACCAAGCCCTGTCCCAGGCGTTCTCCCTTGGGGCCGTGAAGGCTGACCAGCGCGCCGCGCTGAAACTCGCCTGCGACTTCGGTCAGGCCCGCGGCGAGCAGGCTTGCGCCCTTGCCCAAGGCTTCGACACAGCCCGCATCAACCGTCAGCACGCCTTCAGGCGCAAGCCGCCCTCCCAACCAGCTTTTGCGCGCATTGTCAGTCCTGACGGGAAGGAAGATCGTCCCGTGATCGTCTGCAATCGCGCGCGAGAGCGCGTGGGGCTGAGTTCCGTTGAGGATTGCGAGCGTGATCCCAGCCCGTTCCGCAATACGCGCCGCCTGAAGTTTCGCTTTCATCCCGCCAGAGCCCAAGCCGGATGACGAGGCTTCACCTGCCATCGCGATCACTTCGGGAGTAACGCCCTCAACCCGCTTGATCAGCTGCGCGCCCTCTTCGCGGGGATCGCGGTCATAAAGGCCGTCAACGTCGGACAGCAGCAGCACCGCGTCTGCTCCTGCGGCCTGCGCCACACGCGCGGCGAGACGGTCATTGTCGCCGAACCGGATTTCCTCGGTGGCAACGCTGTCATTCTCGTTCACGACCGGCACCGCGCCCGCTTCGAGCAGGCGTTCAAGCGTTGCCGCTGCGTTGAGGTAGCGCCGACGATCTTCAAGGTCGCCAATCGTCACCAGCATTTGCGCGGCGGTGAGAGCATGCGTGTCGAGCGCCTTCGCCCACAATTGCGCCAGCGCGACCTGACCAACCGAGGCTGCCGCCTGCGCATCGGCAAGGCTCGCACGCCCACCCTTGGGCAGGCCCAGCCGCGCTGCACCCAGAGCGATGGCACCCGAACTGACAACAATGATCTGCGCGCCGCCTTCGCGCAGCCGCATGATATCCTCAGCCAGCGAAGCCAATCGCTCCATCGCCGGTGCGCCGCGCTCGACTAGCAACGCGCTGCCGATCTTCACCACCAGCCGCCGGGCCGTTCCCATGTCCTTGATCGCGGTGATCGTCATCGGATCAGATCGGCGACCATTCGCCGTTATCGTCATCGCCCTCAAGGTCACCTTCTACCGCTGATGCATTGGTTTCGGTCGAGGTGCGATCAGGCAAATAGCCGAGCACGGCATCCATCAATTGCTCTATTCCCTCGCCGCTTGCCCCTGACACGGTGAAGACCTGGTCCGCGCCTGCCGCGAGCAGTTCATCGGCAAAGGCTTCGCCCAGTTCGGTATCCGCAAGATCCAGCTTGTTGAGCGCCACCAATTGCGGCTTGTCTTCAAGCCCTGCGCCATAAGCGGCAAGCTCTTCCTGCACGATCCGCATCGCTTCAGCCGGGTCATCACCTGTAATATCGACAAGGTGGATAAGCACCCGGCAGCGTTCGATATGCCCAAGGAACCGGTCCCCGATCCCTGCACCATCGGCAGCGCCTTCGATCAGGCCGGGAATATCAGCGAGCACGAATTCACGGCCCTTGTGCCGCACCACGCCAAGCTTGGGCACCAGAGTGGTAAAGGCGTAATGCCCGACCTTGGCCTTGGCGTTCGAGACGGCATTGATGAAGGTTGACTTGCCGGCATTGGGAAGACCGACCAACCCCACATCGGCAAGCAGTTTGAGCCTGAGCCACACCCATGCCTCTTCGCCCGGTTCACCCGGCTGATGCTGGCGCGGTGCGCGATTGGTGGCGGTCTTGTAAGAGGCATTGCCGCGCCCACCGAGACCGCCTTCGAGAAAGACCATGCGCTGCCCAACTTCGGTGAAGTCGGCGAGCACCTTTTCCTTGTCTTCAGAAAGAACCTGCGTGCCAACCGGCACCTTGATCACAAGGTCATCTGCCCCCGCACCGGTTTTGTCCTTGCCCTGGCCATGGTTGCCGCGTTTGGCCTTGAAATGCTGCGCATAGCGAAAGTCGATGAGGGTGTTGAGGCCGGGCACGGCTTCGAAAATGATGTCCCCGCCCTTGCCTCCATTGCCGCCGTCAGGTCCGCCATACTCGATATACTTCTCACGCCGGAATGAGACCGCTCCGGGTCCGCCAGCGCCTGACTTGAGATAAATTTTGGCCTGATCGAGGAAATGCATGAGTGTCCCCTATGCATTTCCTCGTCAGAAAGCGAGAGATGAGTTGGGCACGAGAACCGCCCGGAAGGCTGCGAGCGTGACCACACATCCGCTGCAGGCACAGCTGGGCTGCGCGTCTGGCGAGGAGGTAGCCCCGGATGGGGCTACCCAAATCAAAAACTCGCCCTGAAGCCCGCGATCACCTGCCGACCGGGAGAGACGAAGGTGAAGACCTGTTCGTAATCTTCATCGAGCAGGTTCTCTGCCCGCGCAAAAATCTCAAGGTTTTCGGCGATCTCGAAGCGCGCGTTGAGGTTTACCAGAGTGAACGAGCTCAAAGTGGTAGTCGGTGCAGGAAACGCGCCGGTTGTGAAATCGCTGTCGAGCATCTCACCATTGAGGCGCACCACCAGAGTCGCAGATGCAGCATCGCTCGGCGCGGTCCAGGTGATCGCCGCACTGGCAATGTTTTGCGGACGGCGCACTTCTTCCACCCCGTTCTCTTCAGCATCGAGATAGGAATAGGCGGCATTAACGCTCCATTGCGGGCCGATCCGGGCCGTCAGAGCCACTTCGACGCCTTCCTGCTTGCTTTGCGTCATGCGGTTGCCCGGTGTTGCCACAAAGTTGGGCGGCGGGAGGCTGGTGAAGATTTCGCTGTCGAGCTCAGCGTTGAAATAAGTCACCGACAGGAGAGCGGCGTCATCGGCGAAGCTTTGATCAAAGCCGATCTCCCAACTGGTCGATTCCTCAGGTTCCAGATCGGGATTGCCGATAAATCGGCCATCGAAAAAGCCGAACAGCTCGTTGAGAGTGGGGTTTTTTACACCTGTGCCGAACGCGGCGCGAAGCCGGGTCGTCTCGGTAATCTGATAGCCAACGCCAAGACGGAACGTGGTCGCGTCCTTGAACAGATCATTCACATCATGGCGGATCGCCGCTGCCAGATCAAAGCGATCCCCCGAATAGCGATACTCACCAACGAGGCCCAAGGTTTCGGATTCGTTGCGATCGTCGAAAGTGAGGACATTGTTGAAGCCTTCAAGCTCGTAATCGGCAGCAAATGTGATTGTGTGATCGCTCCCACTAAAATCGTAAGCTGAAATGTACGAGGCCTTGAACCGGTCACTTTCGGTCGAACTGGGAAATCCAGCGGGCGCTGTGGTCTGCCGATCAGCATCAGTGAACTGCACCGATAGATCGTGAACCCATGCGCCATCGAAGGCGTCGATGCGGGCGCCAGCAAGGCCGGAAAGCGCCTCGCTTTCAAACGCATTGCCGGGGCTGTCGATGACAAAGCCCACAGTTGGACTGAGAAAGCCGAAGTCCTGATCGTTGAATTCACCCCCTGTGCGCACATAACGCAGGACGCCCCTCAGCTCGACATTCTCACTGACATACGCATTGAGCTTGCCCGAAAGCGTGTAGCTGTCGCGGCCGATATCGCGGATGCCCCCGCCAGTGCTGGGGCGCGCATTGGGCTCGCCATCGGTGCTCACAACAACAGCCGAAAACGATGCAGACAGCGTTCCAGTCGCCATTCCCCAGCGCGCTGCGCCGTTCACAGTGTTGTTCTCGCCGCCTTCCGCAAAGATGCCAAAGCCGTCAAACTCACCGCTGTCGTAAGCGACAACCCCGCCAATCGCATCATTGCCGTAAAGCGCGGATTGCGGGCCTCGCAGCACTTCGACCCGGCTGCCGATCTCGGCCTGCAAAGTGCCTATGTCGAACTCCCCGCTGCCGGGATCGGAAACCTCGATCCCATCGACCAGTACCAGCACGTGATTGGCCTCAGTCCCGCGCAAGCGGATCTGCGTCTGGCCCGCAACGGTGTTGACCGCCACGCCGGGCACATCGCGCAGGACATCTTCGATATTTCGGGTTTGGCGATCTTCGATCTGGTCAGGCGAAATGATCGTTGCGGCCCCGGTATAGTCCTCTGATGACAGCTTTGCTGCCCCCCTGCTTGCACTAACCAGAATGCCGGAATTGTCTTGATTGAGAACCGGGACTGGGCAGCCATACTCTTCAGCGCATGGGTCTCCATCCTCCTGCGCCGCCAATGGCGTGCCACAAACAAGCGCCGCCGCAGCAGCGCCAAACAGATATTTCGATTTCATCTTCGGTATCCCTTCCGAATGAGCGTCAAGATACCGCGCGGACACAGCCCACGCGGCAGCAAAGTCGTCGCTCGAAACGAAGGTTATCCGCGCCTCTCCAATCCCTGAGAGGGGCAACAAGCGACACGCTCCGGTCGGTCTCCTGGCTTGCGGGTCATCATCGCTTGCACACCTTCCCAAGCTTGTCGCCCAAGGGCTCAAAACTCAGTGGCTGCCTGTCAAAAGGCGCGCGCAAGAAACTCACCGCTCACAGTTGCAGGGACAGCTGCGGAATTGAACCGCATTCCCGTTACCGAGGCGTGCGAGAGGGATTAGAGTGCGCGAAATGCAAGTGCAAGCCTTGCGAAGGTTACTGGCTACCGCCTGTCCCATCATCAGGCTGTGTCGCAATCGGCTGTGTCACCGGTTGAGACACGACACTCTCCTGCACCGGAACCACCGGCACCGCGACGCCGGTTTCCGGGTCAGTCACAGCGCCAGCCGCTCCCACAGGAACAGCGAGCGTTGCCGAAGGGTCGCTCTGCCCGACTTCCGGTGTTGCGACCAGATTTCCGCGAGCCTTTTGCACTTCGACCCAGCCGGGCTGTGAGGGGCCATAGCGTTCGCCATAACGTCGGTCCCAATCAGCCGAGAGGCGCTGGTATCGTTCGTATTCGACAAAGAAAGTCTCGAACGGGAGCAGCATGGCCTCGAAGTTTTCGTTGGCAAAGGCGATGGCATCGGTGGGCGGGTTGGCAATCGCCCGGTTCGAAATGTCGAGCGCCGCGCGGCAGAAGTTGGCCCGCGCCGGCGGCAGCGCGAAATAGTTGTAAACCGCAGTCATCTGGCCTTCGCGGGCGCGGATCGCCTCACGGCGCGACCGGTTCTGGCGGCGATATTCGCGATCAATGCTGTCATTCACCTGTTTAAGCGCGGTCGCATGCTCGCTGATATAGGTGCTGTATGCGGCAAGGATCGGCTCATAACGCACATCGGTGCAATTAAGCGCGGCAACATTCCAGGCAGAGCGGAAGTGCCAGACCCGTTCATCATCGCTCACGCCAAGATTGACCGTCAGCCGCTCTCCCAACTCGTTGCGAGCAGGGATTTCCATCACATAGGACGCGCCGCCCGGCGGGAGCGGGCGGTACGGAATGACCTCAACCGGGGGCGGCGGCGGTGGAGGGGGTGGCGGCGGCGGAGGCGGCGGGGGAACCGGGGTCGCGCAAGCGGCGAGCAGGGTCACCGATAGCGCCACTGCCGTGATATTGAGCGGTGCGCGTTTGCCTGCGCTCCTCGCCTTGTCAGTGCTCATGCCAAACTGCCTCTCACTGCCGTTTCCCAATGCCTGCATCCCGACGATGGACTGCATCAACAGGCCATGCCAGCGTTTGCCTTGCTCAGGGCTGAAGCGCGCTGCCTCATCCCGTTACATCGGCGTTAGGCGGGTTGTATGGCAAAGCAAATGCCCGAAGCCTATGGCAAGGCTCCGGGCATTTGCTTGTTTCAACAGTTTGGTGGCAAGGCGCCCTTCGAAAGTGCGCCTGCCAAGCTGGCCGCTTATTCGCGGCTGCCGAGGAACTGCAGCAGGAACATGAACATGTTGACGAAGTCGAGATAGAGGCTGGCTGCCCCCATGATGACCGCCTTGCCCATGAACTCCGTGCCGCGAACATACTGATACTGCTCCTTAAGGCGCTGCGTATGGTAAGCGGTCAGGCCAGCAAAGATCAGCACGCCGATGCCGCTGATGACAAAGGCAAGCGCTTCTGATTGGAGGAACCAGTTCACAACCATCGCAACGAACAGGCCGATCACACCCATGATCAGGAAGCTGCCGAAGCCCGACAGGTCCTTCTTCGTGGTGTAACCAAAAAGCGAAAGGCCCGCGAAGGCCGCAGCCGTCGCGAAGAATGTCACAGCGATCGATTCGCCCGTGTAAACGAGGAAGATCGTCGACATCGACATGCCCATGACCGTGGCAAACGCCCAGAACACGATCTGAAGTGTCCCCGTGCTCATCTTGTGGAGGCCAAAGCTCATCGCGAGGATGAAAGCGAGCGGAGCCAGCTGCACGACCCACAGCAGCGGACCGCCGTTGAAATACAGCCATGCAACCGCAGAATCATTGCCACCCCATGAGAACAGGATTGCAACGATGCCCGTCAGCAGCACGCCTGATGCCATGTAGTTATAGATCGAGAGCATGTACGAACGCAGGCCCTCATCATAGGTTTCACGGCCAGCGACATCGCCGCCCGCGCGCGGCACCGAGCCGAAGCCCTGAGTGGTACGCTGAGTATCTTTCCAATCAGCCATTATGGATCCCTTGTCTCCAAAAGCGGGCGCGGAAATACGCGCCTATGCGAGGCAATATCGGTGTTTTGCAGGCGCTTTTCAAGCGAAACCGGAGCGATTTCGGTGAAATTCGTTCACCCAAATCAGAGTTATGCTTAACAAAATGCTGATCAACCGCCTGCTGACAATTCAGCGCCGCGGTCGCGGGTCGCTGCGAGCGTGTCGCTGAGCAATCGTACCAGCGCCTTGTCCGCATCCAGCACGTTCAGCCCCTCGCGCGTCATGCCGCCCGGGCTGGCGACGCGGTCAGCCAGTTCGCCCGGATCCACGTCGGAAGACGCAGCCAGCGAGGAGGCTCCATCAACCGTTGCCAGCGCAAGGCTGCGAGCCTGCGCCTCATCCAGACCCAGCGCCGCCGCAGCCTCGGCCAAAGCATCGATAAAGCGATAGACAAAGCCGGGGCCCGAGCCAGCCAATGCGGTGACGAGATCAAACCTGGCCTCATCCTCAAGCCACACTGCAGTGCCAAGCTGGTCGAACAGGGCAAAGGCCGTATCGCGTCCTGCCCTGCCAAGGCCGCTTTCGTGCAAGATGATCGGCGATTTGTTGATGCGCGCTGCAAGGTTGGGCATCACCCGGACATGCGCGGCGGCACCGGCAAACGCTTCGCGCAATTGCGCAATCGTCAGTCCCGCGAGCAGTGAGTAGACTGTGACATCTTCTCCCGTCAGATCCTGAAGCCCGGGTGCTAGCGCGCCAAGCTGCTGAGGCTTGAACCCCAGCAGCACCGCATCATGGCGTGCTTCGCGCTTCGCCTCATCAGGTTCGCGGTAAAGCGCAACGCCATCGGGCGCTTTGTCCAGTGCCGGGTCAAGAACCGCAAAGCGCGCCGGATCAACGCCCGCTTGCAACCACCCAGCCAGCATCGCGCCGCCCATATTGCCGCAGCCGATAATAAGGAGTTGTGACATGGACTATCCGATCGCAATTGGCTTGGGCGAGCGGGGTATTAAGCCTCACCCACCGCGTCAACCATAGCAGCATCAAGCGCCGCGCGCGGTGACTTGTCGCCCCACAGCACGAACTGGAACGCCGGATAAAAACGGTCACATTCGTCGATCGCATTTTCTACCAGCGCCTGTGCCTGACTGATTGACAGCATGCCTTCATCGCCAAGCAGGACGCCGTGGCGATAGATCAGCACATCGCCTTGCGACCAGATGTCGAAATGGCCGAGCCAGACCTGTTCGTTGACGAGGCTGAGCAATTCAAACGCGCTGTGCTTCTTTTCCTTGCTCACGCGAATGTCAGGCAGGCAGAGGAATTGGAGGACATTATCGGCGCTGCGCCAGATGGCGCGCAGCTGATATTTCGCCCAGCTGCCCTGGACTTCACCGACCATTTCATCGTCCGAAACGATTTCGCAATCCCACCCGCGCGCATCAAACAGCGCGGCGAGCATTTCTACCGGTGCAGCATCGTCATCGCTGCCATATTCGGTTTCGCGCGGCCTCATGGGAGGATGCTCTTGGGGGGAGAGGTCGTTTGCATCGAACGGACGAATGCACGTTAATCGCTACGATTGGCAATCCGCCGACTACGCAGTTTTGGGGAGAAACGTTCTGGCTTGTTCAAAGCTTGTGCAAAGAAAGCCGGGGATGGCTCGCCAGAATTACTTAAGCTCTTGAATTTCCGTCCCTTCTGGACTGGTATAGGAAAAGGTGTTGAGCCCCTTTTCCGCCAGCGCATTGATAAGCGCGCGTGCTTCATTGCGGTCAGCGACAGGCCCGGCCAACAAACGGTTAGCCTGTCCCCACGGTGTCACATGCGGCGTGAACTCACCAAGCAGATCAGGCGCCCTGCGGGAAAACCTACGCCAGTCGAACTTGAGCGCGTCAACATCGCGGCCCGTTGCAAGCTGTACCCAGATGCGGCGGGGATGCTCGGGCTCGGCTGGCTCTGGTTCGGGCGCAGCTTCGCGCGGGATATCGATCGCAGCAATATCAACCGCCTCGCCATTGCCGGCCTCAATCGGAAGCTCGCCTTCACCCATATCGGCAAAGGCGTCTGCCACATTCGCGGGTTCGGCCACAGCATCGGGCGCAGTCTGGGAACTCGCCTCGACCCGTGTGCCAAGCGGAGTACCGCTCGGTTCAAGCAATGTGCCCACCTCGCCCTCGCTCGCAAAACGCGCAATACGCGGGTCTTCGCGGCCAATATTGGCGGCGCGCGGGAAGATGCCGAGATTGGCTGCCGCCGCCTGCTGCGCGCTGGTGAGACGCGGCATATAGGCAAGATAGGGGTTGATCCGGCTCGCCAGATCGCGCGGCATGGTCGCGTTGACTATGCCTTCGGCGCGCTCCTGCTGCCCAAGGATCGCAAGACCAAACGCCCGCGCACGAAACGAGGCGGTATCACGCGCCTCCAGCAAAGGGGCAAGCGTGGTCTGGAATGCGTCCTCATTTCCAGAGATTGCATGGCTGATCGCAAGTCGGCGGCGTGCTTCGTCATCCTGCGGGCTGAGCTCGATTGCCCTTGCATATGCCGATTGTGCTGCCTCCTGATCGCCAACAAGGTCAAAGGCGAGCGCCTGATCCGACAACATTTCGCGCGCGGTCGCCCCGGCGGTCCGTGCAGCGTTGAACAGCGGAATGGCCTCCACAGGCCTTCCCGAGCGCAGAAACACTCTGCCAAGTCCCAGCTTCACGCGCGCATCATTGGCATCGATATCAGCCGCGCGGCCATAAAAACCGGCTGCGGCGTCGAAGTCCCCTACTTCGAGAGAGGCTTCACCTGCCTCAATCAGCGAACGCAAGCTGCGTGGATCGCGTGCAAGCTCCATCAGCGCGCGGTTCAACCGCTGCACTTCTGGTGAGGGAAGCGGCTGGACAATCTCGCGCGCGGTCTGGTCCTGCGCGCGCAGCACGCCGGGGACACCGGAAAGAGACACGAAAATCGCAACGAAGAGCAATACGCGGGGATATATAATCACGATCCGTCCGCTAGCGAATTCTCACCTGCGCGCTAGACATTACCGAGGAATGCGGGCCGAATTGCGCGTTGGCATCGACAGGCTGTGTGGCGCGCCGCCTTACTGGTTGTTCTGACGACCAAGGAAGCGCGGAATCGACAGCGCTGGCGTATCATCGCCATCATCATCGCCGTCCTCATCATAGCCTTCCTCGCCCTCATTTTCATCCGAACCGGATGAACGCGACAGGTTGGCCATGCGTTCGAACAGAGTGCTTCCGCCTGCGGCACCACCGCCGCCGCCAGCTGCGCCGCCGCCGCCAGCTGCGCCGCCGCCGCCAGCTTCACCGCCGCCGGAACCGCCACCGCTTTCGCCTCCAGCGCTAGAGCCAGCGTCTCCGCTTTCTCCGCCTGTTCCCGCGCGGCCAAAGCTTGGGCGCACTGGCTGATCCTCTTCGGCAAGCCGATCCGCGTTGGCAAGCAGATCGTCCTGGCCATCATCCTCAGCGCCGCGAAGCCCGGCAAGCGGATCGACGATCTCGTCAACGTCGTCAAAACCGTCCTCAAGCTCGCCCATGTCATCACCGGCCTGCATGCCGGTCAGGTCGAAAGGCTCGCTGTCATCAGCTAGCTCTTCAGCCTCTGCTTCGATCTCGGCTGAGGTTTCGGCATCGGCTTGCTCTGCGAGCTCGGGTCCTGTTGCTTCCTCGTCGAGGATTTCCTCTTCACCCAGTTCGAATGTCTCTGGCATGCCCTGCGGAATGGCAGGCGGCGTCGCAGCAGGCGTTTCGGCTTCTTCGTGCGCGGTGTCATCGCTCGCGGCTTGTGCAGTTTCGTTCTCATCCGAAAGTTCAAGCACCGGGCGTTTGGGCGCACGCGATTCCATCAAGGCCGCCGGGCGAGCCATGGGGGCTTCGCCTGCGGCACTGGCATCGATACCGGTCGCAACCACGGAGATGCGGATCTTGTTCGCCAGATCGGGGTTGAACGCGCTGCCCCAGATGATGTTTGCGTCCTCATCAACCAGATCGCGGATGTAGTTGGCTGCCTCGTCCAGTTCCATCAGCGTCATGTCTTCGCCGCCGATGATCGAGATGATCACGCCCTTGGCACCCTGCATCGAAACACCGTCGAGCAGCGGATTGGCGATTGCCTGTTCGGCGGCGTTGAGCGCGCGATTCTCGCCTTCGCCTTCGCCTGTTCCCATCATCGCCTTGCCCATCTCGCTCATCACAGCGCGGATATCGGCAAAGTCGAGATTAATGAGGCCAGGATTGACGATCAGATCGGTGATCGAGCGCACACCTTGCTGGAGCACTTCGTCAGCCAGCTGGAAGGCTTCCTTGAAAGTCGTCTCTGGCTTGGCCACCAGAAACAGGTTCTGGTTGGGAATGACGATCAGCGTATCGACGTGGTCCTGAAGCTCGCTGATGCCCGCCTCGGCAGCACGCATCCGGCGCGTGCCTTCGAACAGGAACGGTTTGGTCACAACGCCAACGGTAAGCACGCCCTTGCGCCGAGCGGCTTCGGCAATAACAGGTGCAGCACCAGTGCCGGTTCCTCCGCCCATGCCCGCGGCGATGAAGACCATGTTGATGCCATCAAGCGCTTCTTCGATCTGCTCGACCGTTTCCTCTGCCGCGGCTTTGCCCACTTCGGGACGCGCACCAGCGCCAAGACCGCCGGTGATGTCAGGGCCAAGCTGAATCCGCTTTTCCGCCGGCGAAGAGCTCAGCGCCTGTGCGTCAGTATTCGCGACAATGAAGTCAACGCCTTCAATGTCCGCAGCGATCATGTTGGCAATTGCGTTACCACCCGCGCCGCCGATCCCGACGACCATAATGCGGGGACGCAGGTCATCCGTGACTGCCGGTCCGATATTGATGCTCATGGCTTCCATTCCTCCAGACGCTCAGGGGCCCGGTTTTCGGCGCTTTCAAGTGAATTTTCGGTGCGCCAACACTTCTCTGACACATTCGTCATGTGCCCGTTATACTGAACAATTCCTTATCCACAGGCACTTGTTCATGCCCATACACTATGATCGGCCAAGCGAGAATCCCGCTTCAGCGATAATTCACTCCGGATCACCGCATAAGGCGAACCGGTCAGAAGTTCTCACGCACAGCTCGCCACAAGCGAGTGAAGCCAGCAAACGGATCAAACGAGCCTGCGAAATCGCGTGTTCTGGTGTAGCGCGGGTCAATCGCGCGAATGTCGATAGGGTCCTCTGCGGCGTAAAGGCATAGCCCAGCTAATCCGGCAAAGCCCGGTGTCGCATGCGCTTCCGGCAGGCCGGTGAGCGCGGGCGCGCGGCCAATGCGCACAGGCATGGCGAGCGCGCTTTGCGTGAATTCGGCAAGGCCAGCGAGTTCTGCCCCTCCCCCAGTGATCACAACCTGACCAGCGCGCGGGCCGGAAAAACCCATTTCTTTAAGCGCCTTGCCGATCTCATTTGTAAGCTGAGACTGGCTTTGCGTGATCACCGAGATCAGTTCAGCACGCGCAATCCGGTTTTTGTCGTCCGCACCGCGCGCATGCGGGCCGCTGGGTTCACCGGGCGCTTCGTTCGGGCCGTGCACCGGGATCATCTCGCGGTGATCGGTCGGCGATGCAATTGCGGAGCCCGAGACGCATTTGAGCCTTTCGGCCTGAAACCGGCGAATGCCAAAGGCGCTGGCCACCGCATCGGTGATATCGCCTGAGCCCATCGGGATCGCTCTGAGGCCAAGCAGCATCCCCGCGGCAAAAACCGAAACATTGGTCACATCCGCTCCGATCTCGACCAGAGCCACACCAAGCTCACGCTCTTCCTCGGTCAGGCAGGCATAGCCAGAGGCAAGCGGAGCAGCGACGACCGCTTCAACTTCGAGATGTGCGTTCTGCACAGCTTCCATGAGGTTGCGCACAGGCGCGCCATCAGCAAGCATTACGTGGATATCGACACCAAGCCGTTCAGCATGGAGCCCGCGCGGATTGGCAACCCCATGCGCGCCATCGAGCGTATAGTGCGCCGGGATCGCATGGAGCACGCTTCGCCCGTCAGGATGGATCATCCCCTGCGCCTCGATCAGAAGGTGTTCGACATCTTCTTCCTCGATCCGGCGGCCACCGATCTCGATCTCGACCTTGCTGACCTTGCTCTTCAAGCCTGCGCCGGCGCAGGCGATCCACACGCTCTGGACCGAAGTCCCCGCATTCTTCTCTGCCCGTTCAACCGCATCTCGGATCGCATAGGTCGCCGCTTTCATGTCGGTGACATAGCCGCGCTTGACCCCGGCGCTTGCCCGGTGGCCCGAACCGAGCACGACCAGGTCACCCGTCTCCGTTTCGCCCATGATCATGGCAGAGATGCGGAACGACCCGACATTGACCGCACCGAAGACCTTGGCAAGCCGCGCCTTGGCAGCGAGAGGCCGCGCGGTTGGCTTGGACGAAGGTTTCTTCATGACGCGCGCAGCCCCCATCACTGCGCCTCCGCAGCTGTGTTGCTGGCAAGCTCAACCGCGTCAGCGCGTCCGGGCACGCGCATGTAGATGCGCGGCGGTGAACGCATGTCGAAGGTCGCAACCTGCCCGCCAAGCAGACGGTTCTGGCCATCCATGCGCGCAAACTTCACGAGCGCGGTTGCCGATGCATCTGTGCCTTCGGGCAGAGCGAGCACTTGCCCGCTCTTGAAGGTCAAGTTCCAGCGGCGATTGCCCACCCATTCGGCCGCCTCAACCTGCGGCTGCAATGCTGGCGCTGTTGCAAGCAACTGGCCCAGAGGCGCCACCTGCTTGGCTGCACCCGGGCCTGAAATCTGGAGCATTTCGGCGGCATCTTCGCGCGAGATGACCTCAAGCTCTTCGCCTTCCTTGTCGATCAGCATCAAACGGTCTGGCTTTTGCAGAACAGCATGGGGTTTGCGCTCCACGATGTCGATCGCGATTGTCGCGGGCAATTGGATCGAAACCCGCGCATCTTGCACCCAGGGCAGATCATTGCGCAGCTGCTCGCGCAGCGCCTCAATCTCAACATCAGGCATCGGGCGATCCTGCTGTGCGAGCGCAATCGCATAGACCTGACGTTCATCCATTCGGCTCGTTCCGGTGACGCGGACATGCTTAACCTCGAACCCGGCGTCAGAAGCAATCGCTGATACCTGCGCCTGAGCCATCGCAGGCACTCCTGCAAGATTGGCAATGACAAACGCGATCGCGACCGCGCCGCCAATGATCAGCGCCAGCCAGATCGTCGACCATTGCTCCTCGCTAAACGGCAGCCAGCCCATCGCGGTATCGACCATGCCGGTCGTCTTGGCCTTGGCCCGCCGCGCGCCAGCTGCGCGGCTTTGCGATTTGGCAGCGCGGCGCACACCCTTGCCGCTTGAACGCTTGATCTTAGCCATTGGCGTCTCCCTTGGCAGCGGGTGCCCTTGCATGGACTCTGAGCGCTTCACGCACCAGCAGCTCAACCAGTTCAGGATAGTTCATGCCGGCATGCTTGGCCTGTTCAGGCACGAGGCTGAGCGGGGTCATGCCCGGCTGCGTGTTGGTTTCAAGCACGAACAACCCCTCTTCGCCCGCCTCGTCGTCCCAGCGGAAATCGGTGCGGCTGGTGCCGTGGCAACCCAGAACGCTGTGTGCGCGGACGGCATAGTCTTCGCACAAGGCCGCAATCTCCGGCGGAATTCTCGCCGGACACACGTGCTGCGTGCGGCCTTCGGTGTATTTGTGCTCGTAATCGTAAAAGCCGTGCTCAATGATGAGTTCGGTGACGCCCAGAGCGCGCGGGCCATCAGCCCCGTCGATCACGGCCGTGGTCAGCTCGCGCCCCTTGATAAACGGTTCTGCGAGCAGTTCGGTAAACTCTTGCCAGGGGCCTGCGGCATCGCGGCTGATCGGATTGCCGACATTGCTGTCTTCGGTGACGATCGCGACGCCAACCGAAGAGCCCTCATTCACAGGTTTGAGGACATAGGGACGCGGCAAAGGATCGCGTTCAAACAGCTCATCGCACTTTACGATCCGCCCGCCGGGCATTGGAATGCCATGCGGGATCAGCGCCTGTTTGGTGAGCTGCTTGTCAATCGCGATGACCGAGGTCGCAAGGCCCGAATGCGTGTAAGGCACGCCCATCAGATCAAGCATTCCCTGAACGCTGCCATCCTCGCCCGGCACGCCGTGGAGCGCGTTGAACACCACATCAGGCGCGGCCTTTGCGATATTGCGAGCGACATTGCGATCCATGTCGATTGGTGTGACGCGGTGGCCGTTCATCTCAAGCGCGTCGACAACACCGCCGCCGCTCATAAGGCTGACTTCGCGTTCATTCGCCCAGCCGCCCATCAGGACAGCGACATGGAGAGGTCCAAGGCTCATGCCTGCATCCTCATGGCCGGCCCACTCGCTTGATCTCCCATTCGAGCTGGATGCCCGAATTCGCGTAGACTTTCTCGCGCACAAGTTCGCCCAGCCCTTCGATATCGGTGCTGGTTGCATCGCCTGTGTTGATCAGGAAATTGCAGTGCTTTTCGGAGACCTGCGCCCCGCCATGCTTGTAACCGCGCAGGCCCGCATCATCGATCAGCTTCCAGCTCGAATGGCCTTCAGGGTTCTTGAAGGTAGAGCCTCCGGTCATGCTGCCGATGGGCTGCGATCCCTTACGCTGCGAAGAGATGCGGTCCATCTCTGCCTTGATGACAGTGGGGTCGCCGGGAAAGCCTTCAAACCGCACTTCGACGACAATCGCGCCATCGGGCAATGCGGAATGGCGATAGGAATATTGCAGGTCCGCATTGGTGAGCGTCACAAACTCACCATCGGGCATAATCACGTCACAATCGGTGAGGACCTGGCAGGTTTCACGGCCATAACAGCCGCCATTCATCCGCGTGACGCCGCCAACCGATCCCGGAATGCCGATGAAAAATGACAGGCCATCGATCCCGGCCTTGGCAGCGCGGCGGGCAACCATGCTGACAGGTGCCGCTGCACCGGCCTTGAGCGTGGTTTCGCCTGTGACCTCAATATAGGTGAAGGGCTGGCCCAGCTTGACCACCACGCCTGGCACCCCGCCATCGCGGATGATCATGTTCGATCCGACGCCCAGCGCCATGACCGGCATCTGTTCATCGAGCCGTTCGAAGAAGCTCTTGAGATCATCAAGATCGGCAGGCTCGAACAGCCAATCTGCCTTGCCTCCACTCTTGAACCAGACATGTTTTGCCAAGGGCGCCTCACGGGTCAGCCGGCCGCGAATGCCTTCGAGCGGCACCGGCGCGCTGGCTGCACCCTCTACCGAACTGGTCGGAGCCGAGCCATCATCCTTGTCGGACCAATCATCGGGTTGCATCATCGCTTTCATGCCTCCCGTATTGATTCAATCGCTTCGTCAAGGGTAGCCGCCCAGCGAGTGATATCCCCCGCCCCGAGGCACACGATGATATCTCCAGCAGCAATTTCGCCTGCGAGTGTGGCAGCAAGGTCATCAGCGCTCGCGATCGTGCGCGCCGAACGGTGGCCGCGCGATTTGAGGCCATCGACCAGAGCGCCAGCATCGACGCCGGGAATTGGCTCTTCGCCTGCCTCATAAACCGGCGTTACAAAGACTATGTCCGCTTCGTTGAAGCAGGTCTGAAAATCATCCATCAGATCGTTGAGCCGCGTATAGCGGTGCGGCTGTGCGACTGCGATCACGCGGCCCCCAGAATCTTTGGCGCGCACTGCCTCGCGCGCGGCGCCCAGCACAGCGCGAATTTCAACCGGGTGATGCGCGTAATCGTCAATGACTGAGACACTGCCACCGTCAAGTGTCACAGAGCCAACGCGGGTGAACCGGCGGCGAACACCGCCAAAGCTGGCAAAGCCTTCGCGGATCACCTCGTCAGCGCATCCCATTTCTACCGCAACCGCGATCGCCGCGAGGGCATTCTGTACGTTGTGACGCCCCGGCATCGGCAGGTGCACGCCTTCAATCCGGCGATCTTCCTCGCCGCGCTGGCGCACGATCACGTCAAAGGTGTTGCCGCCTTCCGAAGGTCTGACATTGACCCCGCAAATATCTGCCTGAAGCGAGAAACCATAGGTCACGACCTTACGGTCACGCACCTCGCCGATCACCGCCTGCACTTCGGGGTGGTCAACGCAAAGGATCGCTGCGCCATAGAAAGGCACATTGTGAATGAACTCGATAAAGGCGCGCTTGACCCCGTCAAAATCGCCATAATGGTCAAGATGTTCGGGATCGATATTGGTGACGACCGCTATCGTCCCGTCGAGACGCAGAAAGCTTCCGTCGCTTTCATCGGCTTCAACCACCATCCAATCGCTATCGCCCAAACGCGCATTGGAACCATATTGTTCGATAATTCCGCCATTGATGACCGTGGGGTCAACCTCGCCCCGGTCAAGCAGCGCAGCGATCATGCTGGTTGTTGTGGTCTTGCCATGCGTACCTGCCACCGCGACGGTGGACTTTAACCGCATCAGTTCGGCCAGCATCTCTGCCCGGCGCACCACCGGGATACGGTTTTCCAGCGCGGCGGCAACTTCAGGATTGGTCCGGCGCACGGCGGTGGACGTGACCACCACGGCGGCACCTTCGACATTCTCTTTGGCGTGGCCGATTGTGATGTTGACCCCGCGTGAGCGAAGCCGTTCCACCACCGGGCTTTCCTTGATGTCGCTGCCTTGAACCGAATAGCCAAGGTTCGCCATCACCTCGGCAATGCCGGACATGCCGATCCCGCCAATGCCGACAAAGTGAATGGTGCCAATATCGGTCTCAACGCCCTTCATTACGCAGCCATATCCTCGCTATTGTCGCGGTTGGCAGTCTGCGTTTGGGTTGCATCGGCAGTGGCCCTGGGCGCGCCCTCGCCGACGCGGATCACATCCATCATGTCAGCGCCGCCAAAGCTTTCGACCAGATCAGCCAGTTCCTTAGCCGCCTTGGGCCGACCGCAATTCCATGCGCCATGCGCGGCATTGGCAAGGCTCGCCGGGTTCTGGGCAAGCGCCTGGATCTGCTTGGCGAGTTCCTTAGGCGCGAAATTGTCCTGCCGGATCATCCGTGCACCACCCGCTTTTGCAATCTCGCGGGTATTGGCTGCCTGATGGTCGTCAGTGGCAATCGGCAGCGGCACAAGGATCGCAGGGCGACCCACCGCGGTCAGTTCAGCAATGGTGGATGCCCCAGCGCGGCCAATGAACAGATGCGTTCCAGCGAGCCGTTCATGCATATCCTCGAAATACGTGCCGAGCTCAGCGGGAATGTCGTGATTGGCATAGCGTTCGCGCACCGCATCGACATCCTCAGGTCGGCATTGCTGCGTCACCTGCAAACGCTGGCGCAA
Organism: uncultured Porphyrobacter sp.; assembly: GCA_964443505.1. Taxonomy (GTDB): domain Bacteria; phylum Pseudomonadota; class Alphaproteobacteria; order Sphingomonadales; family Sphingomonadaceae; genus Erythrobacter. The sequence goes on from CAYUCZ010000012.1 coordinate 21,501, forward strand.
GGCAGGCGGCAACATGGCAAGCCCATCCGGGACCACTTCTGACAAAACGCGAGCCCCCTGGCTTCCGCCGGTCACAAGCACGCGCAGCAACCCTTCTTCGGTAAAGGCCGGGAAATCTTCATCGCGCAGCGCCAGCACTTCCTCGCGCACAGGATTACCAACAAGATGGACCTTATCCGCATGCTTGGGTTTCAGCCGCTGAACATCAGGATACGATGTCGCAATCGCCTGAACCCTGCCCGCCAGCAGACGGTTCACACGGCCCAGCACCGCGTTCTGTTCGTGCACGATGCTTGGCACCTTGGCCGATGTTGCTGCGAGCAAGGCTGGCAATGCTGGATAGCCCCCAAATCCGACGACGGCAGAAGGCTCAAAGCTCTCAAACAGGCGCAGCGCCATCCGCCGCCCTTCAAGCACGGCGCGTACCCCGCCAATCCACTTAATCGGGTTCTTGCCGAACCGCCCAGCCGGAAGAACATGCGCTGTCAGATAATCGGGCTTGCCCGGAATGTTCGCGCCGCGTTCGTCCGTGATCAGCGCGACATGATGCCCACGCTGGTGCAATTCCTCTGCCAATGCAAAGGCCGGGATCAGGTGTCCGCCTGTGCCCCCTGCAGCAAGGACGAAATGGCGGCTTGAAGAGGTGTTTGTCTCGCTGTTCATGCGCGGCCTTCCTTCCTCTCAAACAGGTTTTTCAAACCCGGCTTCTCACGCTCAAGGAACGGATTGCGACGGGTAATCGCGAGCAATAGCCCAAGTGTGAAACACACGGCCAGCGTCGAGGACCCCCCATAGCTGACCAGCGGCAGCGTCATCCCCTTTGATGGGAACAGCTGCAGGTTTACAGCCATGTTGATGAACGCTTGCCCACCAATCTGGGCAGCAAGGCCAGCGCCTGCAAGCAATGCGAACAGATCCTCTTCATCAACCAGCCGCATCAAAACCCGCGCAACAATCGCCACATACAGCAGCAGGATCACAGCGCACATCAGCAGGCCAAACTCTTCGCCAATGACAGAAAAGATGTAATCCGTATGCGCTTCGGGAAGGCTCATCTTGCGCGTCCCGAGCCACAGGCCAGTGCCCGTCCATCCGCCGTTGAGGATGGTGCGCTGGGCGAGGTCCACCTGATCAAACGCCGTGCCGCCACCAAAGAAACTGTCAATGCGATAACGCGCATTGTCGTAGAGAAAATAGGCAGCCGTCAGCCCGCCAAGGCCGGTTGCAATCAAGAGGCCGAGACGCTGCAATGACACACCCGAAAGCAGCACAAGCACAAACCACACGCCGCTGAACAGGATAGCTGCCCCCAGATTAGGCTGAAGCATCAGCAGAGCTGCGACAAGCGCCATTGCCAGCGTGGCATAGGCCACCACTGGCAAGCTTGGATCACGCAGTCGCCATGAGAGCATCCATGCAAGAAGCACCGCAAATCCGGGTTTCAGGAACTCGCTCGGCTGCAAGCTCATCCCGACATTGAGCCAGCGCCGTGCACCGTTCACCTCGGTCCCGAAAACCGGGACAAGCAGCATGAGACCAAGCATCACGACTGCCATCAGGATGCCAAGGCGGCGCGCATTGTCCCTGCTGGCAAAGGACACAGCGACCATAAGGCCAAGGCCCATGAACTGAAGCACGACATGCTTCTGGAAGAAGGCGAATTCGGCGACTTCATACTGGCGCGCAGCGGCAGGCGATGCCGCAGCAACGGCAACCGTGCCAAGTGCCATCAGCAGGACGACAAGACCAAGCAGCCATTTGTCGAGCTCGCGCCACCATACGCGTACGCGATCGGCAAAACCACGATTTCGCGGGACCGGTGCGTGGAACTTCGCGTCGCTGCGTGCGGATGGATAGGCAGAGTTCATGCCGCTTCATCCTTGAGAAAGCTCGAAGGCGAACAATCCACCTCGCATTCGGCAATTACACCGACGAGCTGCCGGAAATGCTCGCCGCGCTTCTCGTAATCGCGGAACTGGTCAAAGCTTGCACAGGCAGGTGAAAACAGCACGACATCACCGGGCTGGGCTGCATCGCGCGCCTGGCGGACCGCTTCGCTGATAAGTTCGCATCTCTCGACCTTGGCAACGCGGCCATCAAGCAATTCGGCAAAACGCGGACCGGCTTCGCCAACGGTGTAAGCCGCTGCAACATTGCCGAGATGCGCCTCGCATTCACCCAGCCCATCTTCCTTGGCGAGCCCGCCAACGATCCAGTGAACCCGCGCACGCCCGTTTTCAGGCGCAAAGGCGGCCAGCGCCGGGGCGGTTGAAGCGGTGTTGGTCGCCTTGCTGTCATTGATGAACAGCACGTCGTTCTCGATGCAAACCCGCTCCATCCGGTGCGGCAAGTTCTTGAAGCGCGGCAAAGCGTGCTGCCACTGGGCAGGCTTCACGCCAAGCTCCTCGACAATCGCAATGGCAACCGCGACGTTTTCCAGATTATGCGGGCCTTGCAGGCTTGGCCATTCGGATTGAAGTTCGCGCAAGGCTTTGAGATCAGCGGCGGCGGTTCGGCCTTCCACGCGCCGACCCTGCTCAGCACGGTAGATGCCGCCCGCCGGGTCATCGAGCGAGCCGAACACCGCAAGGTTGCGCGCCGCCTGCATCGTAAACAGCCTCGCTTTCGAGGCTGCATAGGCTGCAAAATCGTCATACCTGTCGAGGTGGTCGGGCGTGATATTGGTTAGCGCAGCAACATCACAATCGAGACTGGTGGTGATATCGATCTGATAGCTCGACAGTTCGAGCACATAGACACCTTCGCCATTTTCACCCGGCGCGAGGGGTTCCTGCGCCATGATCGGTTCGCCGATATTCCCGCCAAGCAGCGAGGGAATGCCAGCCATGCGCAGGATATGATGAACCAGCGCGACCGTCGTCGATTTGCCGTTCGTACCGGTCACGCCGACAACCTTATGCGGCAAAAGATCAGCGCGCGCGCGCGCGAACAGTTCGATGTCGCCAATGATCGGCACACCATGCTGCGCAGCATGATCGGTGATAGGATGCGTGTTGAGCGGAACGCCGGGCGAAACCACCAGCGCATCGAATGGCGAAAGATCAATCTCCAGCGGATCAGCAATCTCGCAGCGCCCTTCAAAGGGAGCTCTTGCAACGTCTTGCCGATCCCACACAGTCAGCTGCGCACCGCTGGCCAGCAGCGCCTCAGCCGCCGCCGCGCCTGAGCGAGCGAGGCCCAGGATCGCAAAGCGTTGACCGGCAAAGGCAGGCGAAGTGATCACGTGTGGCAGACTACCTCAGCTTGAGAGTGGAAAGACCGATCAGCGCAAGCACGATTGCAATAATCCAGAACCGGATCACGACCTTGCTTTCCGACCAGCCCAATTGTTCGAAATGGTGATGGATCGGCGCCATGCGAAAAACGCGCTTGCCGGTGCGCTTGAACCAGAAAACCTGGATAATCACGCTTGCGGTTTCGACCACGAACAGGCCGCCCACGATCAGCAGTACGACTTCGTGATGCGCTGCCACCGCAATCGCCCCCAAGGCTCCGCCCAGGGCAAGGCTGCCCGTGTCACCCATGAAAACCGCTGCTGGCGGGGCGTTGAACCACAGGAAAGCAAGCCCTGCCCCCATGATTGCCGCGCAGAAAATGGCAAGCTCGCCAGCGCCTTCGACATAGGGAATGCCAAGATATTCGCTGAAATCGGTGCGTCCGACGAGGTAAGCGATGATCGCAAAGGTTCCTGCGGCAATGATCACCGGCATGATCGCAAGGCCATCAAGCCCATCTGTCAGGTTCACCGCATTGCCAAAGCCCACAATCATGAAGGCGGCAAAGACATAATAAGCAGGCCCCAGCGGGATCTCGACGTCAGAGAAGAACGGGATGTAGAGATTGGTGTTGATCTGGCTGACGATCAGATAGCTCGCAACCCCTGCAACAGCGAATTCGAGCAGCAAACGCAGACGTCCTGAAAGGCCTGCATGGCTGTTCTTTGTGACCTTGTCGAAATCGTCGAGGAAACCGATGATCCCAAAGCCGACGGTCACAGCAAGACAGGCCCAGACAAACGGGCTGGTCAGGTCCATCCACAAGAGCAGCGACAAGGTCAGCGACACGAGGATCATCAACCCGCCCATGGTCGGCGTCCCGCGCTTGGCGAGATGCGATTGCGGTCCGTCTTCGCGGATCGGTTGGCCCTTCCCCTGCCGCACGCGCAGCATGTTGATGAATTTGGGGCCGATGATCATCCCGATAACCAGCGCGGTCATCAAGGTCGCGCCGAACCGGAACGTCTGGTAGCGAACCAGATTCAACAGGCCTTCAAAGCCCAGCCATTCCGCAAGCAGGTAAAGCATCTAGATCCCTGACACGCGCCTCATCCAGGCGCTTTCGTAAAGTGTTGCACCAACCTGCCGAGACCGACCGAATTGGAACCCTTTACCAGCACCGCATCGCCATTGGTCAGGCCGAATTCCTCGAGCGCAGAAATCGCTTCGGCAGGGCTATCGCATTGCGCGAAGCTGGGCGCAAAGCCAAGCGAATTGGCTTGGATTCTCCCCAGTTCAGCGGCCAGAGCATTCATCTCATCGCCAACCAGGATCGCGTGGTCGATTTTGGCCTCTGCCAACGGCTCTGCAAGCTGCGCGTGAAAGCGAGGTGTGAAGTCGCCAAGCTCCTTCATCGCACCCAGAACCGCGACGCGGCGGTGCGCAGGCGTCTGCCCCAATGCGCGAAGCGTCGCCCGCATCGATGCCGGGTTTGCATTGTAGCTTTCATCAACCAGAAGCGCCTTGCCGCCAGTCACCGCGACATCGAAACGCGCACCGCGTCCCTTCAATCCGCCCATCTCGGCAAGAGCCAAGCCCGCGCTCGCAAGATCGCCGCCAGCAGCGCGAACAGCAGCAATGACGCCAAGCGAATTGGCGATCCAGTGCTCTCCGGGCTCGGCAATCGTATAGCACAACCGGCTGTCGCCAAGGTCGGCTGTGACCATTGATCCGCCGCTTGCGCTGGGGATGGCATCAAGCAAACGCACATCCGCGTCCTTGCTCCGCCCGAAAGTCACGATCTTTACGCCAAGCGCCTTTGCATGAGCGACCATTCTCGCTGCATATTCGCTGTCAGCAGGAATGATCGCCGTGCCCCCCTTCGTCAGCCCGGTGAAGATCTGCGCTTTTTCATCAGCGATCGCCTCCATGCTGCCGAGGTTTTCGATATGCGCGGGTGCAATCGTGGTGATCAGCGCAACGTCGGGTCGGACATGGTCGGCAAGCGGGGCGATTTCGCCCGCATGGTTCATGCCCATCTCGAACACGCCGAACTTGGCACGCGCGGGAAGACGGGCAAGGCTGAGCGGGACGCCCACGTGGTTGTTATAGCTTCGCACGCTGCGATGCGCCGCACCCCGGCTTGCGCGGTCAAGCGAAGCAAAGATCGCCTCTTTCACCCCGGTCTTCCCGACCGAGCCGGTGATGGCAATCCGCGTTGCCAGCGAACGATCTCTCGCCGCATGGGCAAGCGCGTGAAGCGCATGGGTCGTGTCTTCAACCTCGACATGCGGGAAATCGACGGGGCGGTCAGTGATCGCCGCCACGGCACCTTTGGCAAAGGCGCTGGCGATGAACTTGTGCCCGTCCATCGCTTCACCCTTGAGCGCAACGAACACATCGCCGGGCCGCACATCGCGGCTGTCCATCTCAATTCCGGACGCCTGGAACGCATGGCTTGCCTTACCGCCGGTGGCAGCGGCAATGCTTGCCGCATCCCAAAGCGCCGACGGCAAAGCGTCACGCGGATCAGCGGGCCATTGCCGCAAGAGAGCATGTGCCGCGCTCATGCAGCGCCTCCTTGCGTTTCAAGTGCGGCGCATTCACGCGCGACCTCGACATCGTCGAACGGCAATATTCGCATTGTGTCTCCAGACCCGATTATCTGTCCTTGCTCGTGCCCCTTTCCGGCCACGAGAATGATGTCGTGCGCACCTGCTTCGGCGATACCGGCCGCGATCGCTTCGCGGCGGCCTGCGATGGCGCGTACATGGCTTGCACCGCCTGCCCCATCAAGCACGGCAGCGCGGATATCGGCGGGTTCTTCCCCGCGCGGATTGTCGTCGGTAACGATGACGCTGTCAGCAGCCCCAGCAGCGACTTTGCCCATCGGCGCGCGTTTGCCGGTGTCGCGGTCTCCGCCTGCCCCGAAGATAACGATCAGACGGCCGCCCTTTGCTTCATCAACATGCGGACGCAGAGCAGCAATGGCAGCCTCAAGTGCATCGGCCGTATGCGCATAATCGACATAGACCGGCGCGCCAGCAGGCGTGATGACCGCGCGTTCAAGCCGCCCGCGAACCGGCTGCAATCGGCCAATTGCATCAAACACCTGCGACGGCGCTGCTCCGGTCGCAAGCGCAAGACCTGCCGACACCAGCGCATTCGCAGCTTGATAGGCACCGATGAGCGGCAGCTTCACCGTGCGCGTCTCACCATCATATTCGATTGTCAGTTCCTGACCCAATTGGGTCGCCTCGCGGGCGGCAAGGCGGAGGAAGTCGCCTCGCTCGCCCACTGTGAGCACATGCAACCTTCGGGACAGTGCGTGCTCAATGGCGCGGCGGGTCCACTCGCATATTTCCCCGCCGTCCCATATGATGGCCTTGCCGTCTTCTTCGACGACCTCATCAAACAGCCGCATCTTGGCTGCGAAGTAGGCCTCCATTGTCGTATGATAGTCAAGATGATCGCGACTGAAATTCGTGAAAGCCCCTACGTTTACGCGCAAACCCTCATTGCGGAACTGCGACAGGCCGTGGCTGGATGCTTCATAGGCAACATGCGTAACGCCTTCGCGCGCCAGCCCGCTCATATTGCTCAGGAATGTGACGATGTCGGGCGTTGTCAGCCCTGTCGAAATGCTGCCGTCGGGCGTCGTCACACCCAAAGTGCCGATGCTCGCCGCGCGCTCTCCGCACATGCGCCAGATCTGGCGGGTCATTTCAGCGGTTGAGGTCTTGCCGTTGGTGCCGGTCACCGCGACGATGGTGTCAGGTACTGGCGCGAAGAAACCGGCGGCAAGCTGGGCAAAGGTGCGGCGCGGCTCATCGCTGGCAATGTGGAGCGCCCCTTCGACCTTGGCTGTGCCGGATGTCACGACCGCGACTGCGCCAGCCTCGATCGCTGCCGGGATCACATCTTCGGCATTGAACGTGGCGCCTCGAAACGCACCGAAGACCGTGCCGGGAGCGACCTTGCGGTGATCAATCGCAAAACCGGTGACAGTGGTGTCACCGGGCACTTCATGCGCAAGACCCGCGTGTGCGACTAGCTCCGCCAACCTCACCGCCGCCCCTCGATCAAGTAACGCAGGTCAGAGATATCGACATCGCGGTTGGTATCAGGCCTGACGCCAAGCATCGGGCCGATACGCGGGACCAATTGCCTGACAATCGGCGCAGATGTGAAAGCGGCTGTCCGCTGTCCGAGAGCCGCTTTGGTGCCCTTGGGCTCGTCGAGCATGGCCACCACAACATAGCGCGGCCGATCCATGGGAAACGCGGCGGCGAAGGACGAGATAAGGGCGGTGCGGCGATAGCTGCCGCCACCCGATTTTTCAGCCGAACCTGTCTTGCCGCCCACCCTGTATCCGGGGGCATCGGCGCTCTGCCCGGTGCCATAGATCGCAATCATCCGCAAAAGCTGACGCATGCGCGATGAGGTTGAGGCCTTGAACACTCTTTCCCCGCGCGGCGCGGTGCCGGGCTCTACCCGCTGCAAAGTCGCTGGGCGAAGGATGCCGCCATTGACCATCGCAGCATATGCGTTTGCCAGATGGAGCGGCGTCACGGCCTGTCCATGACCAAAGCTCATTTGCATATTGGTGAGGCGCGACCAGGTGCCGTTCGGGCGCGTTTCAGCAAGCTGCGGCTTGCCGCGAGAGCTCAGTTCAATCTGCGCGCGGTCGTTAAGGCCAAGGTCCTGCACGACCTGACGCATGCGCGCTTCGCCCATTTCGTCGGCAATCCGCATTGTGACTGTGTTTGAAGAGTATGCGAGCGCCTCTGCAACGGTGAGCGTGTCGCCCTTTGGCTTATGATCGGAGAACATCCGTCCCGCCATCTCGACAGGCGTTGCATCCCACGGTTTGCTCAGATCGCGCACGATGCCTGCATCGATCGCGGCGGCAATGGTGATCGGTTTGAAAGTCGACCCAAGCTCGTAGGTGGCATTGGTCGCGCGGTTGTAAATGTTGGGCGAATGCTGCGCATCTGAAAGATTGGGATCAAAGGCGGGGAGCGAGGCCATCGCCATCACTTCACCTGTATCCACATCGAGCACGATACCCGCTGCCCCGATCGCATCGGTGGCCAGCATACCCTTGTTCAGCTCATCCTCTAGCGCGCCCTGCACGCGAAGATCGATAGACAGCGCGACGGGCTGAGCGCGTTGAAGCTTGTCCGACAATTGTTCGTCGAGCACCTGCTCCATACCGAAACGGCCCTGTAGGCGGCGATCATCATTCTCGGTGACATAGCCAAGCACGTGAGAAGCGAGCGATCCTTGCGGATAGTGCCGGTCAAATTCACGCGGAATCTCAAGCGCAACCTCGCCCAATTCAAACACCTGATTGGCTTCCTCAGGCAGCACGCGGCGCAGGATATAGCCGCCGCGCCCAGAGGTCAGGATGTTGAGCGTGCGCTCCATATCCAGATCGGGGAAAATCTGCTGCAGACGTGCGGCGACCTGCTCTGGCTCGCTGACCAGCGGGGCACCATCGTCATCCATCGCACGCGGATTGAACCACAGCGCATAGGCTGGGAAGGTGCGCGCAAGCGGCGTTCCATTGCGATCGGTGATCTCACCGCGCGAGGGGAGCAGCGCTTCGGCAAGGCTGGTCTGACTTGGAGGAGCGCCGACAAAGCCGACATAGCCAATCCTCAACAGCGCAATCGCCGCGACAACCACCAGCATCGCGACTAGAAAGAAAATCCGCAGCCTTGCCGTCACCAAAAGCGACTGGCGCATATGCACGGTGTGGATCCGGCCCGCCGGGATCGCAGGGCCGCTGTCGCGGTTCATTCGCGGCCGTTCAGTCGCGGATGAACCGGGCTGGCTGGAAGAACGAGGAGGCTTGAGCCCTGCGCCGAGGGCCATCGCCGTCATTGTGCGACCTCTGCTGAAAGCAGGACCGTGTCATTGGGACGATTGCTTGCCACGCTCTGTGCCTTGGCAGCGCGGATCGGCGATGCTTCGATCAGAAAATCGCCAAACGCCTCTGTGAACATCGCGCCTGCATCTTCCTCTGCATCAAGTGAGGCGAGCGTCACCGGAGCGCCGGTGATTGGCGACACCATCTCACGTGCTGGAGCGTCAGGCCCGGCGAGATCCGCGCGCGCAACCCGGATCGGCGATGGAGCGTCAGGGCCAGCAGGCACACCAAGGCTTGCCAGTTGACGCTCATTGTCGAGATATTGGTCTGCACGCGGAGCCTGATAACCAAGCTCTACCGTGTTCCATTCGGCAAGCTGCCGCTGGCTCGCGCGGGTCTGGAATTCGGTTTCGAGCATCTGCACCTCGCGCTCGAGGCTGATGATCTCCCGCTCGGCAAGCAGCACTTCGCTGCGCACCGTCTGAACCTGAAAGCTCAGCAGCGCGAACAGAGCAACACATGCCGCAAGAACTGCGACCCAACCCATCTGACGAAGGCGTGATCCGGTGACAATCATGCGGGCATCCCTTCTCTGGCTGTAGCGCTGGTGCGAATGGCGTGACGCAGGATTGACGAGCGCGAGCGGGGATTGCGCTCCACCTCTGCATCAGAGGGGCGAATGGCTTTTGCGACCTTGGTGAAAGTCGGTGCAGGGCCTGGCACTTCTCCGGGCAGGTGGCGCGATACGGCCCGACCAGCGCCAGAGGCCTCTTTCAGGAAACGTTTGACGATGCGGTCTTCGAGGCTGTGAAAGCTGACAACGGCAAGCACGCCGCCTTCGCGCAGCAGAGCCTCAGCCGCATTGAGCCCAGCTCGAAGCTCTCCCAACTCGTCGTTCACATGGATACGAACCGCCTGAAAGCTGCGCGTTGCCGGGTCTTTCTTGTCATAGGGCTTGTGACCAAGCGCCTTGCGCACAACGCGGGCGAGATCGCCTGTTGTCTCAAGCGGGCGCGCGGCAACAATCGCGCGTGCCACGCGGCGCGACTGGCGCTCTTCGCCATATTGGTAGAGCACATCAGCAATGGCAGCCTCGTCAGCAGTGTTGAGGAAATCCGCAGCGCTTTCGCCCGATTGGCTCATCCGCATGTCAAGCGGGCCATCGCTTTGAAAGGCAAAGCCGCGCGCTTCCTGATCAAGCTGCATCGAACTGACCCCGATGTCCATGACCACTGCATCAACCTGTGGCACACCGATCCGCGCCATTTCGTCGCGCATGTGTGAAAAGCGTTCGGGATGAAGCGACAGGCGGCCATCGAACTCGGTGACCATGCCCGCGCCATCGCGGATTGCAGCGGGATCGCGGTCGAAAGCATAGACCCTCGCCCCTGCTGCAAGCAGAGCGCGCGAATATCCACCTGCCCCGAAGGTCGCATCGACAATTGCCATGTCAGGCGAAGGCGCAATGGCGCTCACCACTTCGTCAATCAGGACAGGGATATGCGGCTGCGCGCTGGCTTGAGAGGTCATTTCTTGCCTCCCTTTGCGGCAGCCTTGGCCATTTGTGATCGACAGCTTGCCTGCGCGCCGCGGAAGGCGGGGCCCATTTTCGCAAGTTCTTCTGGGTTCCAGACGAAGAAGAACTTGCCAGCGCCGTGGAAATAAAGACCGTCTTCAGCCTTGCCGAGTTCCTTCAAGTGCTCTGGCATGACGAACCGGCCGCTGTCATCAAACGGGACCTGTTCGAAACCAAACAGCTGCTGGGCGCGGTCATCGGGGTCAAAGTCGCTTTGACCAAGGCGGATCGCGCGCTCTTCTTCCTTCTCGAGCTGTTCGTGAAGTTCATCGATGCGGGAAAGGCCAAAGCCGACGAGGCAATCATACTTGTCGTGCACTGCGAGGCACAGCGTCTTGGAGCCGTCGGAGCTTTCCTTGACTGCCTTGCGAAACGCAGGAGGCAGGACATAGCGGCCCTTATCGCCAACGGGCGAATAGGCCTGTCCATTGTATGCTCCCGCCGCTGGCACGCGTCGATCCCCTACCCCTTTGCGGACACCCCTGTCCGCGCTCCTGACTGCTCAACCACGCCGCCGAAACCATGCCCGGAAGGCACGTCTCCCCCGTCACCGCCTCCGCGCGAGCGAGGGCAGTGCGCCGACCTTGATGGGCAGCGCAGGGCAAAACGGCATGTTTGATGGAGCCCGGTAATATCCGGGAAGCAGGCGGGTGGCTAGGGTTTTTCTAGGAATATCTAGGGATTACGTGCTAAATATCTGATTTACATTATTTTTCTATAACACCACATCTACCCTTCAAGCCCCTATTTACCCGACCAATCCCGCGATTTCCCGCGTCAGAACGCGCACTTGGCGCGAGAATCCCGAAAGATTCCCGCCGAGTCCCACATCGGTTGGGCACGTTTGGGCGTGCCTCCCGTAATTTCCCCAAAGCCCTCATTCCGATCCCTCTTGGTCGGAAAAAGCGAAGCGCATCAGAGCGATAAGCGGCTCACTTCGCTCGTCCGCATGGTCTTCTGGATGCGCATCGGCGTGACGTTCACGATCGCCATGCAAGTGCGCTCCATCTTCAAAGATGGCTGCATCAGCAAGCAGGGTAACGCGTCCCTCGCCTACCTTGCACTGAGCAAGTGTCCTTTCGCCTGAAAGCTCGCAATCGATGTCTTCGCTGCGCAAACGCACTTCGCCGGCAAGGGCAAGCTCAAACGGTTCGTCGGCAAAAGGCATCGATACCGCGCGCTGTTCCGCCTGCTGATCGTCAAAGACCACTTCCAACCCCCAGCGTTCAACCACTGGAGGGATAAGAGCCGCGTAGGTTGGCAATCTCGGATCGCCGAGCGGCACTGCGTAGTGACCTGTCAGCTGCGGATCGAGCACCAGCAGCAAGCGGCCGCCATCGCGAACCCACTTGTCGAGCGCGACATTGTCCTGCGGGCTGAGGCCGCGCGGTTGGATGACCGCCAACCGCTCAAGATCCGCAATCGGATTCCTGTCTGGCATGCCGGGCGAAAGCGCGGGCACAGGCGCAAGCGAATCCAGCGGCAGCACCTCGTGATCGTGAGAGAATGCTGCGCTTTGCCAGGGGCGCTCAGCCGTCCCATTTATGATTTCGGACATGTCGCTGGTTATCGGCCAGTACAGCGGCATGCTCGTCATCAAGCCAAGCGGCTCTGCGCGCGCCAAAAGCTCGAAAGACGATTCCGGAACCGGATCGTCGGGAAATGCGCAGCAGACCTTTTGATTTTCGTGCCAAGCCCAGCCCGCTCCTGCGAAAGCCAGCAGAAGCGCGAAACCGGCGATCGCGAAATTACTCCTGCGCGGCATCAGCCACAGGCGGCGCAGCGTCCTCGACCACGGGGTCGGGCAAGTCTTCAACCTGCCCCTCTTCCTCTTCGGGTTCAGGATCAGCCGGGATTTCTGGCACGATACCCGCATCAGCCAGTGGATCGCTTTGCGGAGCTGCCTCTGTCGGTTCAGTGGTTGGCGCGGCTTCGGGCACAGCGCTTTCCTCTGCGCGGTCCGCTTGCGATCCGATGATGCTGGCAAGGCCAACAAGCAGCACCATCGAGCCGATCCCGAACAGTCCGATCTGCAATCGCTGCGTCGCTTCAGCCTTGGTCCCACCCAGGGGAGCACCCTCGGGAGGGGTCTCCTCCTCGAAGGTTCCGGATCGTGTTGTCAGGTTTCGGCCAGTCATAACTCAGCCATCTAACCCGGCTTGGCTGGCCTGTCGATTAATCGCTTGCCGCTTGTTCAAGCCAGCCAAACACCGGCAGGTTCTTGGAGGCGAGCCATTCGGCGTTAAACAGGGTAGAAAGATAGCGGAAACCGGTGTCGCACAGGATTGTCGCGACCTGCGGATTTTCCGCTCCATCGGCAACCAATTGCTTGCCCAGCTCAATTGCGCCCGCAACATTGATCCCGCTCGACAGGCCAAGGCAAAGCCCTTCTTCGCGCAGCAAGCGTTCGACCCAGACGAGACCTTCCTCATCCGAAATTCGGAACTGCGTATCGATCGGCGCGCCTTCAAGATTAGCCGTGATGCGGCCCTGGCCGATGCCTTCTGCGACCGAGGACCCTTCGCCCTTTAGCTCACCATGCGCGTAGTAATTGTAAAGCGCGGCGCCATGCGGATCAGTCAGCGCAATGCGGATATCGGGGTTCTTTTCCTTAAGGCCCATGCCAACGCCCGCAATCGTCCCGCCAGTGCCCGCAGCGCAGGTGAAGCCGGAGATCTTTCCGCCGGTCTGCTCCCACAGCTCTTGCGAAGTGCCTTCAATGTGAGCGCGGCGATTGGCGGTGTTGTCGAACTGGCCCGCCCAGATTGCGCCTTCTGTTTCTTCGGCCATCCGGCGCGAGACGTGCTGGAAATGGCAAGGATCAGCATATTTCGTCGGAGGCACCAGGACGAGCTGCGCACCAAGCGCGCGAAGCGTGTCCATCTTTTCCTTCGACTGGTTGTCCGGCATGACGATGATCGTCTTGTAGCCAAGCGCATTGGCCACCAGCGCTATACCAATGCCGGTGTTGCCAGCGGTGCCTTCGATCACGGTACCGCCGGGCTTCAACTCGCCGCGCGCTTCGGCTTCGCGGATCATGTAAAGCGCCGCGCGGTCTTTCACGCTGGAGCCGGGATTGGCAAACTCGCATTTGCCCCAGATGTCGCACCCTGCCGCCTCGCTCGGTCCGGCAAGGCGCACCAGCGGGGTGTTTCCGATCAAGGCGAGTGTGTCGCCAAAAGGTTGAGTGATGTTCATGGGATCGGATTTAGGCGCTCTGCCCACGTCCCGCAAACAACATCAATCTTCAGGGGCAATAGTAACTTTTAGCCCGTCCAGTTCTGCCGTCAGCGGGATCTGGCACGACAGGCGCGAGCCTTCCTTGCGGTGATCGCTTGATTCAAGCAGGTCGTCTTCGTCTTCGCTCATCGCGGGCAGCGCGTCGCTTTCGATATAGCAATGACACGTTGCGCAAGAGCAGCACCCGCCGCACAGCGCCAGCAATTCGTCAAAGCCATTGTCACGGATGGCTTCCATCACAGTAAGGCCGTCTTCGACTTCGATCTCACTCGTCTCGCCGTCGCGATTGGTGACGATGAGTTTGGGCATGGGCTTTGTGTCCTCTTCGAATAGATTGAGCGCAAACCTGCGCGCTTGGAAAATACGGTTTGTCAGCTAGGAGGTTCCATAGCTGATAGCAACCTAGAGGTTTTGCCATGGGCCTGAGTGCTGAGACAATTCGCCGCGAAATGGACGCGCTGGCAGGCAAGGATGTGCGCGTTGGCGAGGAACTTGCGCGGATCGGCTACCCAGAACCACGCCTTCGCAATCGCGGCTACAAGACGCTGCTTCGCACGATTGTGGGCCAGCAGGTCTCAGTTGCCGCAGCAACATCGATGTGGAACAAGCTGGAGGCGGAACTCGGTGCCGACTTCACTCCTGGCTGCGTTCTCAAGCGCGACTTCGACACCTTGCGCGCCTGCGGCTTGTCACGCCAGAAACAGGGCTATGCGAGAAGCCTGTGCGAACTGGTCGATGCGGGCGAACTCGACTTTGACGCCCTTCCCGCTGATGATGAAGAAGCAATCGAGGAACTCACCCGGATCAAAGGCATCGGCCGCTGGTCAGCAGAAATCTACCTTCTGTTTGCAGAAGGGCGCACCGACATCTGGCCCGCCGGTGATCTGGCGGTGCAGGAAGGCGTCAAACGGCTGCTCGAATTGGAAGAGCGGCCCAAGGAGAAAGAATGCCGCGATCTTGGCGAACGCTGGTCACCCCATCGCGGCGCCATGGCGATCTTCACCTGGCATTTCTATGCAAACCCTGCGCTTTAGCCTGCAACGGGAGCGTACAAACGCCGATCCGGAAGAGTAGCCGTTTTGCCGAGTTAGCACTGGCAAACAGCTGGGGCGCACATACATGGTCTGCAACAGCATATTTGGAGAGACCATGCCTGACCTTGATTCCATCGCCTTGATCCCGCGCGCCTCCCTGTTTGGCAATCCAACCAAAGCGCAGGGCAAGATTTCTCCCGATGGCAAGTGGCTGAGCTGGCTCGCCCCGCACGAAGGCGTGCTCAACATCTGGATCGCGCCGCGTTCCAATCCGGAGAATTCCAAACCGGTCACCAGTGCAACCGATCGCCCGATCCGCGAGCATTTCTGGACACCCGACGGAAGCGCAGTCGGGTATATTCAGGACAAAGGCGGCGATGAGAACTTTCTGCTCTACGTCATCGATATCGCAAGCGGGCAAGAGCGTTGTTTGACGCCGTTTGAGGAAACCCGCGTTCAGATCGTGGGATCATCCGAGACAATCAAGGACACAATCCTTGTGGGGCTTAACAACCGCGATCCACAGTTTCACGATGTGCACCGCCTGAACCTCACCACTGGCGAGCTCGAGTTGGCTTATGAGAACCACAAATATGCAGGGTTCATGGCAGATGACACGCTGACCTTGCGCATGGCGATGGCGCAAAATGCAGATGGCGGAACCGACTACTTCCGCTTTGCCGGAGACAAGGTCGAAGCCGACCCGTTCGAAACCACATCCATGGAAGATGCGATGACCACCGCACCGGCCGGTTACACGGTCGATGGCTCGGTGCTCTATTGGCTCGATGGACGCGGGCGCAACACGGCTGCCCTATACGCGCAGGACACCGCAACCGGTGAGCGCACCTTGATCGCAGAGCACGACAAGGCCGATATCGGCGGTACCTTTCGCGACAACAAAACCGGAAAGGTCCTCGCCTACACCGTCAATTATCTGCGGCGCGAATTTACAGCGCTTGACCCAGAGGTTGGCGCGGCTTTCGATTTTCTTGAAGAACGGCTCGAAGGCGATTTCGGAGTGTCGAGCCGCACTGATGCAGACGATGTCTGGATCATTGGCAATGATCCGCTAACGGCGCCGGTTCGCACCTTCATCTATGACCGCACTGCGGGCACGTTAGAGCCATTCTACGTTGGACGGCCGGAGCTTGAAGGCGCTCCGCTGCAACCCATGCACCCTGTCGAGATTGCCAGCCGCGATGGCCTGACACTGCCATCATTCCTGACACTGGCGGCAGGCAGTGATGAGAGCGGCACCGGGCGCCCGCACACGCCCGGCCCGATGGTTCTGCTGGTCCATGGCGGCCCCTGGGCACGCGATGCCTATGGCTTCAACTCACAGCATCAATTGCTCGCCAATCGCGGCTATCACGTGCTGTCAGTGAACTATCGAGGCTCAACCGGCTTTGGCAAAGACTTCATCAACGCAGGCAACAAGCAATGGGGTCTTGCCATGCATGATGACCTGATCGATGCGGTCGAGTGGGCGATTGCCGAGGGCATTGCCGAGCGCGACAAGGTGGCGATCATGGGCGGCTCGTATGGCGGCTATGCCACGCTCGCCGGCCTCACCTTCACGCCAGAAGTGTTTGCTTGCGGCGTTGATATTGTCGGCCCTTCCAACCTTGAAACGCTGCTCAGCACGATCCCGCCATACTGGGCGCCGATGGTGAAGATCTTCCACGAACGCATGGGCGATCCCAGCACCGAAGAAGGCCTCGCGCTGCTCAAGGCGGCAAGCCCGCTTTACAAGGCAGACCAGATCATCAAGCCTTTGCTGATCGCGCAAGGCGCAAACGATCCGCGGGTCAAGCAAGCAGAAAGCGACCAGATCGTTGGCGCGATGAAAGAGGCGGGCATTCCGGTCACATACGTCCTGTACCCCGATGAAGGTCACGGCTTTGCCAAGCCAGACAACAATATCGCGTTCGAGGCAATCGCGGAGAACTTCCTGGCTGAAAATCTGGGCGGCAGGGCAGAGCCGCTTGGCGATGTTCTTGAGCCTGCAACTGCCGAAATTGTCGAAGGGGCAGCCCATGTCAAAGGGCTTGAAGAGGCGACAAGCGGCTAGTCTGCAATTCATGGCAATTCAGTTGCTGACAGCAATGTAAGCAGGTGGCATAGACGCCCTGCTACAGAGACTTGCACCACAGCAAGCCGTGCCTTCAGGAGGGATCACCATGTCACAGCCGCGCCGCAATATCTTCATCACCGGAGGCGCTTCGGGCATTGGCCGCGCGGTTGCGCGTCATTTTGGCGAGCGCGGCTGGTTCGTCTCCATCGCTGATATCAATGCCGCTGGCATGGAAGACACGCTCGGCATGATTCCGGGTGGATTCAAATATTCGCACCAGCTCGATGTGCGGGATCGCGCTGCATGGGACGTCGCGCTTGAATCCGCAGCAACCGCAGGCGGTGGCCGGATTGATGTGATGGTCAACAATGCCGGGATCGGCACGGGTGGCCCACTCGCAGAGCTGGACGTCGAAGAAATTGACCGCTGCCTCGATATCAATCTTCGCGGCGTGCTTTACGGGGCGCAGGCAGTCTACCCGCATCTCAAGAATGCCGGTGCCGGTTCTGCGCTTGTCAACATTGCCAGCGCTGCCGGGATTACGGGCGGTTCAGGCATGAGCGTATACAGCGCCACCAAATTTGCCGTTCGCGGAATTGCCGAAAGCCTTGATGCGGAATGGGCCCCTGATGGCATCAAGGTGTCATCGATTTGCCCGAGCTTTATTGAAACCCCGCTGCTCGAAGGCACTGGCAATCGCAAATCGAACGAAACCGTGCGCAGCCGCGTGGTCGAGGCGGGGCTTGAAATCACTCCGGTTGAAGAGGTCGCACAAGCAGTATGGGATGCTGTGCATGGCGATGATCTGCACTATCTCGTCGGCAAGACAGCCAAGCGGATCAATTTCGCCAAACGTTGGTTGCCGGGCCGCGTGCGCAAGCAGCAGCGCGACGCATCTAGCCTGCTCGGAAACTGACCGTCACACCAGAGCGTCGATCGCTCGGGCGAGTTTCACATCGCGCTGCGACAAGCCGCCTGTCGCGCCCGCATCGTGCGTGGTCAGCGTGATTTCGACCTTGGCATAGACGTTGAACCATTCCGGGTGGTGATGATGGCTGTCCGCCAACAGCGCAACGCGGCTCATAAAGCCCCAGGCTTGTGAGAAATCGCCGAACTGAAAGGTCCGCTCAATCGCCTTGCCTTCGCGGGCAAGCGACCAGTCGGGATGGTCAGCAAGCAATTGGCTGCGTTCGTCTTCTGTCAGTTCGGGAACATTGGTCATGGGGAGGAACCTTTCGCGCGATGTTGTGATGGTGGGCGCTTTTGCCTAACGCTCGGCCATATGCAAGCTCAACTGTCCGCCTCAAACCTTGCCTGCCGCCGCGGCGACAGACTGTTGTTTCGTGGGCTGTCCTTTGAACTTGCTCCGGGCGAAGCGCTGCATCTCACCGGTGCAAATGGCACCGGCAAGAGCACACTGATCCGTACGATTGCAGGGCTGACGACACCATTTGCAGGCGAGATTGCAAGCGATGGCGTAATTGGCCTTCTCGATGAACGCCCTGCGCTTGATCCTGATATGCCGCTTGGCAAGGCGCTTTCGTTCTGGGAGCGGGTCGATGGCTGCACCGATCCTTCGAATGCGCTTAGTGTGCTTGGGCTTGAACCGCTCCTGGATGTGCCCGTGCGCTATCTGTCAACGGGGCAAAGAAAGCGCGCTGGGCTTGCGGCGCTTCTGAACAGAGGCGTGCCGGTCTGGCTTCTCGATGAACCCTTGAGCGGGCTCGACACTGCCGCGATCGATCAGGTGATGGCCCTCATCGCGCAGCATGTCAGCGGCGGCGGGATTGCCCTGATCGCTTCGCATCAGGCCCTGGCGCTGGAAGGTCTCAGGACGCTCGCCATTGAAGACTTTGTGGTGCGCGAACGCGACGAGGAGGAGGCCGAATGATCAGCACTCTCCTGCGCCGCGACCTTGGCAAATTTTTCCCTTTTGCTGGAGGAGGCGCGGCGCTGCCTGTGGTGTTCTTTGTCGCGGTTGCGATGCTGTATCCCTTTGCGGTCGGACCAGACGTCAATGTCCTTTCGCGCACAGGAGGGGGCGTGGTGTGGATCGCGGCCTTGCTCGCCGCTATTCTCCCGCTTGAGAAGCTGGTGGCGCAAGATATCGAGCTTGGCACATTCGATCAGCTCAAACTGCGCGGCGTGACCGAAGAGTTGATGATGGCGATAAGGCTGCTGGCTCATTGGCTCAGTTTTGGGCCGCCGTTAATCCTTGCGACCTTTCCGGCGGCGGCCTTGCTGGCGCTTGATGGTCCAAACTTGCACCTGCTGCTGCTTGGCCTTTTGGCAGGCACGCCAGGCCTTGCTGCGATTGGTCTTATGATCGCAGCGCTCACAGCAAGCCTAAGGGCAGGTGCCGCATTATCAGGTCTGATGCTCATCCCGCTCGCATTGCCGATCCTGATTTTCGGAGCAGGCGCCCTTGCCCGTCAGGACCCGGCAAGCCTTGGTTTCGTCGCGGCCATCAGCCTGCTGCTGGTCGCTATCGCGCCCTTCGCCGCAGGTGCCGCGATCAGAGCGGCGCGAGAGGTTTAAATCGCGACCTTTGTAGGTTGAGGTGCAGGCTCGGGCATTCCTTGCGGGACAGCAGGTTTTGCACCTTCATCATCGTCGGAGACAATCTGGCTCTCACTGAGCACGTAGGTCATCAACGATGCCTCACGCCGCGCCAACACCACCGCGAGGCAAAGCCCGGCCACGAGGACCACCCCAGCCCCATCGCCGAAATAGGGAAGGTCGAAATAGGTCGCGATGATGATCAAGCCGATTGTCGCGAACAATACGCCAATTGTGATGCGGGACATGCCTTTTGTCCTTAAATCCTGTTCCTCTAATCTGGCTCACAACATCGCAGATACGGGTGTCAGCTTGGTTTGCTGAATGAGTTAATACGGGGTTTTGCCTAGGTCGCTGCGATCTGCTCTAAGAGCGTTTGCCGGGCCATGGGGGGACCGCAAAAACAATGACTTCTTCGATCGATCACAAGAACGCCAACCAATTGCTGGCTCGGATGGCGCTGGGTATTTTGATCTTTGTGATCTTCGCTTTCGCGATCAAGTCCATCGTTCATCCTGAACGATTGGCGCGCTACACCCCGCTTGTCATCGTCCATGCGGCGACCATGACGGGTTGGCTCGCCCTGTTGTATTCGCAGGCTTCGCTGGCAGCAAAAGGCGACATGAGCCGCCACCGCGCGTTTGGCAAATGGTCACCTCTCCTTGTGGCTGCTGTCGTAATCAGCGGGCTCACCGTCTCCTGGAATCTCGCGCAGGAATTCCAGCGCTACGAGGTCTTTGTCGGCAATATCGGGACCTTTGTGATCTTTGTTCCGCTTTACCTAGCGGCCATTCTATTTGCGCGGACTCACCGTGGTTCTGAACACCGGCAGGCGATGCTGATTGGAACCCTTGCAACCTTGGGTCCGGCCTATTCGCGCATCATGGATGTGCTCGACTGGCCCTTGTTTGCGGCCGTCCCGATCATGTTTGTTGTGACGTTTGCTCTGCCGATATGGATCGACCGCGCCGCTCGTGGCTCTGTCGCACGTCCGACCTGGTGGATGCTCGCTTACTTCTTCGTGGTTCAGGTCATCACAGCCGTGGGCGTGTTCTCGTTGGCGCCCCCACCTCAATAAGGCGGCTTGTCCTTGCCGGTCGGGCTCTTCGTGAAAATCTCATTGCCTGTTTCAGTGATCGCA
This sequence comes from uncultured Porphyrobacter sp., assembly GCA_964443505.1. GTDB lineage: Bacteria > Pseudomonadota > Alphaproteobacteria > Sphingomonadales > Sphingomonadaceae > Erythrobacter. The sequence continues at coordinate 42,239 of CAYUCZ010000012.1, forward strand.
ATGGAGTGTTCGAACTGAGCCGAAAGCGATTTGTCGCGGGTCACGGCCGTCCAGCCATCGCCAAGCACCTTGGCCCATGGCTTGCCCAGATTGATCATCGGTTCAATCGTGAAGAACATGCCCGGCTTCAGCTCTGGTCCTGTTCCAGCCTTTGCTGCGTGAACGACTTCGGGGGCATCATGGAACAACCGGCCGAGGCCATGGCCGCAGAACTCGCGCACCACGCCATAGCGGAACTGCTTGGCATGCGCTTCAATCGCAGCGCCAATATCGCCAAGGCGCGCACCGGGCTGTGCTGCCTCAATCCCGAGCATCAGGCATTCATAGGTCACATCGACCAGCCGCTTGGCCTTGAGCGAAGGTTCGCCAGCATAGAACATCCGGCTCGTATCGCCGTGCCACCCATCAAGCAGCGGGGTCACATCGACATTGAGGATATCACCATCCTTGAGCACTTTAGGCCCCGGAATACCGTGACAAATGACGTGGTTGATCGAGATGCAGCTTGAATGCGTATAGCCGCGATAACCGAGCGTTGCCGGGACCGCGCCGCCATCGAACATCATCTCGCGAATTGCCGTGTCGATGCTTTCGGTTGTCACGCCGGGCTGGACGAGGTTTGCCACCTCATCAAGGATTCGTGCGGCAAGCTGGCCGGCGGCGCGCATGCCTTCGTAGCCTTCTTCGGTGTGAAGCTTGATCGTGCCGTCACGGTAGACGGTCTGGTCGCTCTCGATGAGTTGGTATTCGGTCATCGCGCATACATAGCGATTGGGCGCCGTTAATGCGAGACTTACTCGGATTCATCCGCAGCGATCGAAAAAGCACCGCGATATGTGTCACGCACGGTGTCGAGAATGGCCGGCGTCACATCGAGGGTCACGACATAAGGACCTTCGGCATAGGAGCCCGCGACATAGGGCGCAGCCATCAGATCGATCTGGTCGAATGTCTCGCCATCAGAAGAGCTCGGCACAAGGGTGAGTTCAGCGAGCGACGGGCAGTTCACAAAGGCATCACCTGCACTCACATAGCCTTCGCCCAGCCGTTCTCTCCGCTCCACATCCAGCCCGGCGCAATAGGGTTCACGCAGCGCCAGCTCAAGCGCATCGAGTGAGGTGAACATGGTAGCAGGGTCTATCGCTTGCTCCGCCTCGCGGTCCCAGACTAGCGAGCCGAAGTCCGAATTCCCATGCGCACCGCCAGTGTAGACATACCGCCCTTCCCGCAGCGACAGGAACCGGGGCAGGTCCGCGGCAACTTCCCAACCGACCTCAAGCGCATAGGGGATGAACTGGTAGTTGTATTGCTGGGCATCCTCGACAGCGAGCCGTGTCTGCTGCCCTATTGCCTTGCCTTCCTCGTCCGCCCGCTGTTCGAACAGCGCGTTGAGCGATTCAATCGCTACCGCCTGTGCAGGCCAGCCATATTGGAAGCTCAGCTCATCGGTTGAGATTGAAATCAGAGCATCTTGCGCGCCCGCTCCGATCCGGCGCTCAAGCTCTTCACGCGCCGTCTCGCCCTGCTCTTCGGTAGAGGCAAGCGCAATCTCATCGCCCATCTCCTCGGCTGAAGAGCACGCCGCAAGAGCCATCGCACTTCCTGCAATCAGGCCCCAGCTTCGCATCATTTCGTCCCCTCATGCCAATTCGCACGTGACAAGCGTGCGGCGGTTATTATGGACGAGCACATGACCCAAATCCAAGACCTTATCGTCCCTGATCGTGGGCAAGACGCCGTCGCGATCCACCTTGTCACCAAGGCCGGTTTTGAAGACTTCGCCAAGACCCTTTCAGCTGGTCAGCGAGCAAGTCTTGCCGCGCAGAAGTTTGAAGGCGCAGCGGGCAGTGTCGGGATCGTAGCCGATGGTGATGGATTTGTTGCCGTGGGCGGGGTTTCAGATCGTGAGGACCTGTCGAGCTATTGCCTTGCCCCTCTGGCAGAGCGCCTGCCTGAAGGCACGTACCGGCTCGAAGATGCTGAGCCCGGCGCTGCCGCGTTTGGCTGGCTGACAGCGCATTACCGCTTCACCCGCTACAAGGATGACGAGACTGCAACCGGCCCGCGCATATTGCTGACCAATCAGGTCGGACGCCTGCCGGGCTATATCGCAGAGGCTACCGCCGAAATGCTGGTGCGCGATCTCGTCAACACGCCAGCTGAAGACATGGGCCCGGCTGCGCTCGAGGCAGAGTTTGAACGGATTGCCAAGGAATATGGCGGCGAACTCAAGACGACCAAGGGCGATGCTCTCGAACAAGGCTATCCCATGGTCCATGCGGTTGGCCGTGCCGCAGACCGCAAGCACGCCCCGCGCATCATGCATCTGCAATGGGGCAAGGAAGGCGACCCGGTGCTGGCGATTATCGGCAAGGGGGTGTGTTTCGATTCAGGTGGGCTCGACATCAAGCCGCCATCCGGCATGCGGTTGATGAAAAAGGATATGGGCGGCGCTGCTCACGCAATTGCGCTTGGCCAATTGATTATGTCAGCAGGCCTCAATGTCCGGCTTCATCTGCTTGTGCCAGCGGTTGAGAATGCGATCTCTGGCCCTGCATTTCGTCCGGGTGATGTGCTCGCGAGCCGCAAGGGCCTGTCGGTTGAGATCCACAACACCGATGCTGAAGGCCGCCTTATCCTTGGCGATGCGCTGACCCGCGCATCTGAGGAAGACCCTGATCTCGTGATCGACTTCGCCACGCTGACAGGGGCGGCGCGTATCGCGCTTGGCCCCGATTATGCGGCCATGATGGCGCGTGAGGACGAGACGGCGAACGCCCTGATCGAAGCGGGCAAAGCCCACGATGATGAGCCATGGCGCCTGCCCTTGCCTGATGCGTATCGTGAATATCTGAAATCCGACATTGCCGATATCTCCAACGCGCACACCAATCCTTATGCCGGTGCGAGCGTTGCAGGCCTGTTCCTCGACCGGTTTGTCGGAGAAGGCATCGATTGGGTGCATTTTGACACGTTCGCCTGGCGCCCTTTCCCCAAACCCGGCCGTTCGAAGGGCGGCACCGCGTACGGATTGCGCGCAGCATGGCATATGTTGCAGCACCGATATGGCGGGTAACTGGGCGCTTGGTCCTTTTCGCTAACTTGCCCAATCGGTAAGCCTCGTCTAAGCGGCCCCGCACACGGGGTCTAAGCGACGGGGACGCGAGGACAAGAACAAGAATGACCGGGCCAAGATGACTGCCAATATGACTGGGGCATCAAGCGACAATCATGACTACGCTGTTCCAGATGGTGTGCTGGGCCTGACAGGTCCGGTGCATAAACCTGCGCCCGGTACGCTCCCCTTGCGCGGAGATCTTGCACACATTGCTCTGGCAGGCGTGCATCTCGCCGCACACTACGTCATTCCGCATGTTCGCACCGTCGGCGCAGATGGCGTTGATGTGATGGAAAATACCCGCGACGATTCGCCGATTATCACGCACTTTGCGCCAGGCACTGAAATTGAAGTCCTTGATGTCGCAGGCGATTGGATCTGGGGATGCCTGGGCCCGAAAGGACCAAGCGGATACATGAAGGCGCATTGCCTTAGCGATTGATCGCGCTAGAGCGGTGCGCATGACGACCCGCATATTCATCGATGGCGCTGCCGGAACCACCGGCCTTGAAATCCGCGACAGGCTCTCCGGGCGGAGTGAATTCGAGCTAGTGGTGCTCAACGATGCACAGCGCAAGGATGTCGCTGCGCGCAAGGAAGCGCTGAATGAAGCGGACGTGGCGATCCTGTGCCTGCCCGATGATGCGGCGCGTGAGGCGGTCAAGCTGGCGGAAGGGTCAAACACGCGGATCATTGATGCGTCTAGCGCGCACCGTGTGGCGGATGGCTGGACCTATGGGTTCCCCGAGCTGATCGGCCATGATCGGATCGCCCAGGCGCAATTTGTCAGCAATCCAGGCTGCTATCCCACCGGCTTTCTGGCTCTGGTCGCACCTTTGGTCAGGGTAGGAATTCTTGAGCCTGACTGGCCATATACAGTCAACGCAGTGAGTGGTTATTCAGGTGGCGGAAACGCGCTTATCGAGCGGTTCGAAAACGATCCGACAATCGCGTTTCGAGCCTATGGGCTTGGCCTTGGGCACAAGCATCTGCCGGAGATGCAACAGCACGCAGGGCTAGGCCTTGCGCCGGTGTTTTCGCCAGCCGTCATTCCCGCGCATCGCGGCATGATTGTCGATGTGCCCATTTCGCTCGACGTGATGAGCGACGAACATTTCGAAGAGCCAGCCCTGGGCGTGCTGCTGGACGCGCTGAAGAATCACTATGCCGACAACAAGATCGTGACCATCAAGTCTGGCACAAGCGACACCTCCGAATTGCTGCTGCGCGAGGGCGCGCAACCTTGGGACGGGATGGAGCTGTTTGTCTTCGAAGGTGACTATCAAGTCCGCCTTATCGCCCGGCTCGACAACCTTGGCAAAGGCGCGTCCGGGGCGGCGATCCAGAACCTCAACATCATGTGCGGACTGCCCGAAACGACCGGCCTACGCCTCTGATCAGGGCGCGCCCGCTGGTGTTCTCTGCCTAAAAATTAAGCAATCTACGCCGCCCCCTTAGGCACATATCCCTAGCCCCGCGGCCAAGGCCGCGCATATCGCCTTGCGGATTGATCCTTGCGCCTGCGTGCGGATCAGCTACGCAAGAATATCACGCGTTGGCACGATTCTTGATCTAATAATGCAAAGCTCACGCGCGCACGCTTCCATGGCTGGCGCGCAGACCGGGGAAAACGATCACGTGAAAAAGATCGAAGCGATCATCAAACCCTTCAAACTCGACGAGGTGAAGGAGGCCCTGCACGAAATCGGCGTCTCGGGCATTACCGTCACAGAAGCGCGCGGCTTTGGCCGCCAGAAGGGTCACACAGAGCTTTATCGCGGCGCGGAATATGTCGTCGACTTTCTGCCCAAGGTAAAACTTGAGGTCGTGGTTCCCGATGATCAGGCCGACCGCGTTGTCGAAGCGGTCGCAGCCGCGGCCCAGACCGGGCGGATCGGCGATGGCAAGATCTTCGTCTCTCCGATTGAAAGCGCTCTTCGCATCCGCACGGGCGAAACCGATGATGATGCGATCTGATTTCTGAAGCGCCTGACACAAGAAGCAGGCGCTCCTCTCACAACACGAACACCAAAGCTGGAGAATACAACATGGCTAGTGCGAAAGACATCGTTTCAAAGATCAAGGAGGAGGGCATCGAATGGGTCGATCTGCGCTTCACCGATCCCAAGGGTAAGTGGCAGCACCTGTCCATGTCGGCTGCCGTCATGGACGAAGATGCGCTTGAAGACGGTCTGATGTTCGATGGGTCCTCAATCGCAGGTTGGAAGGACATCAACGAATCCGACATGATCCTGAAGCCCGATCTCGATGCGGTTTACGCTGATCCGTTCAGCGAAACCCCGATGATCAGCATCTTCTGCAACATTATCGAGCCTTCCGACGGCCAGCTTTACGGCCGCGATCCTCGTTCCACCGCAACGCGTGCCGAAGCCTATCTCGCATCGACTGGTATTGGCGACACCGTGTTTGTCGGTCCAGAGCCCGAATTCTTCATGTTCGACGATGTCCGCTTTGAAGATGGCTATGCCGGTTCAGGCTTTGCCATTGACGACGTTGAACTGCCGACCAACACCGGCAAGGAATACGAGATGGGCAATATGGGCCACCGCCCGCGTGCAACCGGCGGCTATTTCCCTGTCGCTCCGGTCGACAGCGCCATGGATATCCGCGCTGAAATGGTTTCGACCATGCAGCAAGTCGGCCTCAACATGGACAAGCACCACCACGAAGTGGCAGCGGCGCAGCACGAGCTGGGGATCACCTTCTCGACGCTCACCAAAACCGCTGACCAGGTGCAGGTTTACAAGTATGTCGTGCAGCAGGTCGCGCATGCCTATGGCAAAACCGCAACCTTCATGCCGAAGCCGATCAAGGACGATAACGGTTCGGGTATGCACACCCACATGTCGATCTGGAAGGACGGCGCGCCGACTTTTGCTGGCAATGAATATGCGGGCCTGTCGGAAAACTGCCTCTACTACATCGGCGGCGTGATCAAGCACGCGAAAGCGCTGAACGCTTTCACCAACCCGACCACCAACAGCTACAAGCGTCTGGTTCCAGGTTTTGAAGCGCCCGTGCTGCTCGCATACTCGGCGCGCAACCGTTCAGCATCGTGCCGTATTCCTTACGGCGCCGGTGAGAAAGCCAAGCGCGTTGAGTTCCGTTTCCCGGATGCTCTGGCCAATCCATACCTCGCTTTCTCGGCATTGCTTATGGCTGGCCTCGACGGGATCGAAAACAAGATCCACCCGGGCGATGCGATGGACAAGAACCTGTATGATCTGCCGCCTGCTGAGCTTTCACAGGTTCCAACCGTTTGCGGCTCGCTTCGCGAAGCTCTCGAAGCGCTCGAAGCTGATCACGAGTTCCTGCTTAAAGGCGACGTCTTCTCGAAAGACCAGATCGACGCTTATGCAGAGCTCAAGTGGGAAGAGGTGCTTCGCCTTGAAACCACCCCTGCTCCGGTTGAGTACGACATGTATTACAGCTCGTAAATCCATACCCTTGGATACGACAAAGGCCGTCCGGAGCGATCCGGGCGGCCTTTTCCTTTGTATCCCCTAAGGATGGTTAGAGATTAGAAATGCTCTTCAAAAATTCCGCGCTGGCCGTTGGCAATGATTGATCCAGTCAGCGATAGGAGCGTCAACAAAGAGACCCAGTCGAGCGGCGCCAATGCGGGCACCAAGCTCAAGTGAGCAAGCGCTGACCAGCCTCCGCCGATCACCAAAGCCCCATAAAATGCCCAGGTGCACATCGCCTGATTCAGATCATGCCAAAGCTCATCAAACTCGCGCAGCAGGCGCCAGCAAGAGTAGGCTAGCATCGCAGCAGACACCGCAAGCACGCTGATCAATGCTGGGCCGACCGAAAGCTCAAGCGGTTCAACTAGGGCCAATGTCACCATCAAGGCACCCCAGCCAAGGCAACCCAGTGAACTCATCAGATGCAAGCCGCGTTGATCTTCCCAATCCTGTCGATCGGCGAAAATATTGGACTTGATGCCATAGCCGGGAAAGAAACAGCCAACTGCGATCACAAGACTGATCAAGACCAGCAAGCCGCCAATCACCGCTGCAACCACGCTGGAAACACTGGGCACGGCCTCGATTGCCACGCCGTTCAAGAGGCTGCCCAGTTCCCAATCGAAAGCATTGTTGGCGAGCGAGAAGGAGAGCCCGACAACAAAGCCAATTGCCGCTGGCAGCGCCAGGCCTTTTACGACGCGGATTAAGAAATGGGGTTTGTTTTCTTCTGCGACACTCATCACTCTTCTGGCTCCCAATCATCAATAAACAAGTCGGGCACGCTCACCTTGAATAGCTTTGCCATGCGCAAGGCTAGCGGCAGCGAAGGGTCGTACTTGTCGGTTTCCACCGCATTGATCGTTTGCCGCGACACGCCAAGCCGGCGGGCCAGTTCGCCCTGACTCCAGCCTTGCGCTTCGCGATGCTGCTTCAAGCGGTTTTCCAACTTGCGATCCCTCGATCAGGTGATTCGACCCTGTAAAGAGCTCTTTACTGTAAAGACTTCTTGTCAGTCAAGAGTTCTTTACAGGCACTTCGACAGAGGACGTTCAGGCGCCCCTGACGCTGCCAAACCATTTTCCTACTCGGCAAGAATGTGCCTAATAGATCGGCCTCGCTTTCGCCCCACCCGCAACCGAGGTCGAACCCTATGCCTATCAAGTCTCTTACTGATGCCCGGCAGCGGCTGAACCGCAAGCCGATCTTTGATGCCGTCCGCCGGCTGCTTGGACGCAAGTTTCGCCAATCCGAAGTCACCATGCTGGACGATGTGCTCGATGACGCGCTCCTCGAACATGCGGAAACCGGGCTCGAGACCCGAAGCGAGATCAGCGCGAACAATCTTCCTCTGGACCGTGCAACACCCGGTCCAAGTGTCCCGCGGATCAAGCGCAAAAGGCGGTTTGGCAAACGAAGGATTGGAGACGCTGGTGTTGCAATCATCAAGCGGTTTGAAGGTTGTGCGAGGCTAAGGCGCGATGGCTTGATCGCGGCCTATCCGGATCCCGGCACAGGCGCAGAGCCATGGACCATTGGCTGGGGTGCGACGGGGCTGGATGATCAGACCCCGGACACGCCGGGAGACAGAATCGGCCCATCGACCGTGTGGACACAGGCGCAATGTGATGCGCGGCTCGCCAGTGACCTTGCGCATTATGCCGATGATGTTGCCCGAGCGATCGGCGATGCGCCAACCACACAGGCGCAGTTCGATGCCATGGTCAGCTTCCATTACAACACCGGCGCAATCCACCGCGCAACGCTCACCAAAAAGCACAAGGCCGGTGACTATGAAGGTGCCGCGGCGGAGTTCGCACGCTGGAGACACGGCGGCGGACGCGTGCTGAAAGGGCTTGTCAGGCGCCGCGCTGAAGAGGCCAAACTTTACAGGTCTTGAAGGTGAGGGTTTTGCTCAAAAGCGGTCAGCTGGCGGGAAATTTGACGGGCTGACCGTCCTTGCCTCTTGCTCCGCTGACACTGTCAGCTGTCTTGTCTCGCGGAGCGGTGGCCGCTGCGATCAACCGGCTTTGCTCTTCATCGTCCATCCGCTGCCACCCTTCTCGTGTCAGGCGTTCAAGCGGACGATAACGAACCTTGTATTGCATGCGCGGTGAGCCATCGACCCAATATCCAAGGTAGACAAAGGGCAGGCCGCTCTTCGCTGCGCGCTGGATATGATCAAGGATGATGTAGTTGCCGAGGCCTGCACGGCTTCCATGATCGGGATCGTAGAACGAATAGATCATCGAAAGGCCATCGCCCTGGCGATCGGTCAGGCAGGCTCCAACCAATCGGCCCGGCTCTCCGTCAACGGTCGGCTCGCGATACTCGACCAGAGTGCTGGTAACAGGCGTGTGCTCGACCATGTCGGCATAGTCGAGTTCGTCCATGGTCGACATCCCGCCATCCGGGTGACGAACCGAAAGATATTTGGTCAGCAGTTCAAACTGCTCATCGGTCGCCCAAGGTCGGCATTCCGTCACCACGAGATCGCTGTTGCGCTTGATATCGCGCTTCTGCGTGCTCGACGGTTTGAACTCATCCGCAACCACTCGCACCGAAACGCAGGCCTGACAGTCAAGACAGCTGGGGCGATAAGCGACAGTCTGGCTGCGGCGGAACCCGATCCGGCCAAGCGCCTCGTTCAGCTGATCCGCATGCGCACCCTTGAGCTCTGTGAACACCTTCCGCTCGCTCCGCCCGGGAAGGTACGGACACGGCGCAGGGCTGGTCACGAAGAAACGGGGAAAGCGAATGGGTGCCGTCACGAGTCTGGCTTGGTCCTCTGCGTTTGAACGTCTGCGAGAGTTAACCCTCGCAAACGGAGAATCGGCGATGTCGTTGTTAAGACATTCTTATGCCTTGCAGGTCCCGTCGGTAAAAGACCCTTAACCACAAAACAGAGTGAAAATTGGGTTACTTTGCACAAGCCGGCGCACAGATTTGCTCAGGATCGGAGCAATGTTTCACAGCCGCGCAAGCCAGCGTCGCTTTGTGGGACAGTCAGCCCCACAAGGCTAAACCCTAGGGGAAACTGACAGGGATCAAGAGCGAATCGCTGAACCACCGGGAGCAGAGTTCAGCTCCACCACTTCAACCTTGTAGCGCGCATCACGCAGTGCCTTGACCAGTCGCTCAACTTGCTCGGCATCGCGCGCCTCGCATTCAATGTCGGTGATAAGGCCCTTGGCGGGAAGCGTTGTGAAGATGCGCTGGTGATAGATCTCGATGATGTTGACATTGTGCGCATCGAACAGTCGCATGACCTTGAAAAGCGCGCCGGGGCGATCCTGCAAGGTAACCCTGAGGCGCGCGAGCCGGCCCTGCCGGGCAAGGTCACGCAGCAGCACATTAGCAAGCAGGCGGGTGTCGATATTGCCGCCGCACAGCACAAGGCCCACTGTCTTTCCGGCAAAGCGTTCTGGGTTCTCAAGCACGGCAGCCAGTCCTGCTGCGCCCGCGCCTTCGACCACGGTCTTTTCAATCTGCAGCAACAAGGACACCGCCTTTTCAAGCGACGGTTCATCGACCAGCAGAATGTCGTCCACCCGTTCCGCGATCACCTTGGACGTGAACTCGCCGGGATTCTTGACCGCGATGCCTTCAGCCAGAGTGTCACCGCCGCAATCATGGCTTTCACCCTTGATGCGGTCGAACATGCTAGGGAACAGGCCCGCCTGAACGCCGACCACTTCGATATCGGGATTGGTCGCCTTGGCTACGGTTGCCATGCCAGAAATCAGGCCGCCGCCGCCGATCGGGGTTACGAGACAGTCAAAATCTGTCTTGTTCTCCAGCATCTCTAGCGCGACCGTACCCTGCCCCGCAGCGATGTGCGGATCATCAAAGGGGTGTACGAAAGTCAGCCCGCGCTCCACCTCAAGCTCGCGCGCATGGGCGCTGGCATCATCGAAGGTTTCGCCTTCGAGCACCACATTGCCGCCCACACTCTCGGTCTGCATGACCTTCACCGTCGGGGTAGTCTTGGGCATCACGATCGTGACCGGCACGCCCAGCCGGGTACCGTGATAGGACAGGCCCTGTGAGTGATTGCCAGCCGAAGCCGCGATCACGCCGCGCTGCTTTTGCTCGTCAGTCAGTTGCAGCAACGCGTTCAAGGCGCCGCGTTCCTTGTATGCGGCAGTGAACTGCAAATTCTCGAACTTGAGCCAAATGTCCGCGCCCGTAATCTCCGACAGTGTGATTGAGTGCATCATCGGAGTTTTGACCACAGCGCCTTTGATGCGCGCAGCAGCAGCGCGCACATCGTCGATGGTGAGGTCGGCCGGGGTGGCCGCGGTCTTAAGGTTCGTGTCCTGAGCGTTCATAGTGCGCGCGGCGTTAGGCCTACATTGCCGTAAGGGCAAATCCAAAGGAGGTTCGGCGTCCAAGAATTTCTTGACCATGGCGAGAGCGCACCTTTGCACCGCGCGCCCTGCCGCGCCGCATTGGCATTGATGGCATAAGGCATTAGGGCCGCGTGTCATGACTACACCGATCAGCATCGCCTTTGTTGGGCTCGGCGTGATGGGAGGGCCCATGACAGGCCATCTAGCGCGCGCTGGGCACAAAGTGACCGCCTATAATCGCACGCCCGAACGCGCTCAGAAATGGCACGATATTTGGGCCAAGGATGGTCTGGAAGTCGCCATCGCCGCGACTCCGGCAGATGCGGCTCGTGACGCTGATATCGTGTTCACCTGTGTCGGAAATGATGAGGATGTCGCAGGCGTTACGACGCTCGCGAACGGCGTGCTTTCTTCGATGCATAAGGGCAGCCTTCTGGTCGATCACACCACCACGTCTGCCGATATGGCGCGCGCACTTGGCGCGGCATGCAACGAGCGCGATATCGGCTTTGTCGACGCCCCTGTCAGCGGCGGACAGGCGGGCGCTGAAAACGGCCAGCTAGCGATCATGTGTGGCGGCAGTAACGAAGAAATGGACCGCGCCCAGCCGGTTATGCAGGCCTATGCCAAAGCGATTGTCCATGTCGGGCCGACCGGTGCAGGCCAGACCGCCAAGATGGCCAACCAAATGTGCATTGCAGGCGTGCTCGGCGGTCTGTCCGAAGCGGTCCGGCTGGCGCAGGGCGCGGGGCTGGACCTCGACAAGACCTATGAAGCGATTTCCGGTGGTGCTGCCCAAAGCTGGCAGATGGACAATCGCTGGGCGACCATGGTGAAAGACGAATTTGAGTTCGGTTTTGCGATAGACTGGATGCGCAAGGATCTGGGTTATGCTCTTGATGAAGCCAAGCGCTTGGGTCTGTCATCGCCCATCACGGCCCTTATCGACCAATTCTATGGCGATGTGCAGGCAGCCGGCGGCAAGCGCCACGACACCAGCGCATTGATTTCGCGGCTGCCTAAGGCCAATCCCAAAGCATGAGACTTCCCATGATCCGTTCGATCCTCGCCGCTAGCGCAGCCTTCATCGCGTCCCCTGCCCTTGCCGACACGCTTGTCTACAATGTCGATGGGGTCACCATTGATGAAGAGGGTAAGGTCAAGCGCTTCACCCAATTGGTGTTCGACGATGACGGTGTGATCACGCATGTGCTTGAGCGCGGTGATGATCGCCCCGAAGGCATCGAATTCGCGATGGATGGCAACGGGCAGGTGATGCTGCCCGGCATGATCGATGCGCATGTCCATGTGATGGATATCGGTTTTGCCGCGCTGACTCTCGACCTGTCGGACACGACCAGCCTCGAAGAAGCGCTCGAGAAGATCGCCCAGTTTGCAGAAGACAACCCGGGACGCCCGTGGATCCTTGGACGCGGTTGGAATCAGGAGAAATGGGGGCTGGGCCGGTTCCCGACTGCGGCAGAGCTTGATGCAATCGTGTCCGATCGCCCCGTGTGGCTCGAACGCGCAGACAACCATGCCAATTGGGCAAACAGCCTTGCGATGGAGCGCGCCGGGATCACTCCCGATATTGCAGATCCTGATGGCGGGCGGATTATCCGCGACGAAGAAGGCAATCCAACCGGTGTCTTTGTCGACAATGCGATTCCCTTGGTCGGCAACAGCGTGCCACCGCCGCGCCCGGAAGATCGCGACGCGGCCTTTGCCATGGCTCAGCAGCGCCTGCTCGCCAATGGCATCACCGCCGTGGCTGACATGGGCACACCGGTGGTTGACTGGATGACCTTCCGCCGCGCAGCCGACCGGGGCGATCTGCGGATCAGGATCATGGTCTATGCCGATTCCCCGGAAGCGATGGAACTGATCGGTGGCCCCGGTCCGACGCCTTGGCTGTATGAAGACAAGCTGCGTCTTAACGGGATCAAACTTTATATCGACGGCGCGCTGGGATCGCGGGGGGCAACGCTCAAAGAGCCCTATCATGATGAGCCCACAACGCGCGGCATCGCGATCACGTCTCCTGCGCAATTGCGTAATCGGATGAGCCGCGCCGCACTCGACAACTTCCAGACCGCTGTTCACGCCATTGGCGATGCAGCGAACGAAGACGTCCTGCTGGCGATCGAAGAGCTTTCCTCCAGCTACACCGGCGATCGGCGCTGGCGGATTGAACATGCGCAGATCGTTGATCCAGTTGATATCGAACGGTTCGGCAATCACGGCGTCATCGCCTCGATGCAGCCGCTCCACCAGACCAGCGACATGCATATGGCCGAAGCGCGATTGGGCGAGGACCGGCTGGGCGGCGCTTATGCGTGGCGCACCATTCTTGAGGCAGGCGGGAGGCTCGCCTTTGGCTCTGATGCACCGGTTGAACCGGCTGATGCTTTTGCCGGTATTGCCGTTGCCATCAGCCGCACTGATGAAAATGGCAGACCGTTTGGCGGATGGCGCGCACATGAGGCGGTTAGCCGCGAACAGGCGCTGGCTGGTTTCACATCTGATGCCGCCTATGCCGGATTTGCCGAAGGTCGATTTGGACGACTCGTCGTAGGAGAGCGTGCCGATTTTCTGTTTGTTGACCGCGATCCGCTGCTCGCCTCGCCCACAGAAATTCGAGAGACCGAAATTCGCGAGGTTTATCTTGCAGGTGAGCGGGTTTTCGCCCGCTAGGCAAAGTCAGTCTGCGGGAAGACTGGTTTCTTCGCTCGGCTCTTGCTCCGCATCTGCTTCCGCCTCCTCAACGGCCTTGGCTTTGCGCATTGTGCGTTCCTGCAAGCGCATGAGCAGGAGCGACCCTTCGAACAAGACCAGAAGCGGCACAGCAAGGATGACCTGGCTTCCGGGATCAGGCGGCGTGACAATGGCTGCCAGCGCGACGACACCAACGATCACATAGCGACGCGCGCCAGCCAATTGCTCGCGCGTGACGATCCCTGCGCGGTGCAGCAGCATCAGGAGCACGGGCAACAAGAAGGTCAGACCAAAAGCGAGGATGAACTGCATCACGAGGCTAAGATAATCGCCAGCGGTTGGCAGCGCCTGCACCTCAAGCCCGCCAGCCTCCCCGCCAAACCCCAGGAAGAAACGGAAAGCAGTCGGCATCACGACATAATAGGCGAGCGCCGCTCCACCAAGGAACAGCACCGGGGTCGCGAGCAGAAATGGCAGGAAAGCCTTCTTCTCGTTTGCATAAAGGCCCGGGGCCACAAAGGCCCAAAGCTGGTTCGCAATGATCGGGAAGCTGACCATAAAGCCTGCGAACAGGCCGACCTTCAATTCGACAAAAAAGATCTCAGGCAGTTTGGTAAAGATCAGTTGCCCCTCACCTTCGGGGAAGGCCGCCTTGAGCGGTTGGACCAGATAGCCAAGGATCGGATCGGCGAAATAAAAACAGACGCCAAACCCGATCAGCAAAGCGAACACGGATCTCACCAATCTCGTGCGCAGCTCCATCAAATGATCAAGCAGCGGTGCGCGGGTGTCGTCGATATCCTTGACTTCGAATGCCATGAACGCCGCCTATTCGCTTGGCTTGGCCGCTGCTGGATCAGCAGACGTTTCAGCGCTTTCAGCCGAGGCGGCTGGCGGGGTTTCGCTTGTCGGCGGAGCCTTGGGCAATTCGGGTTGAGCTGGCGGCCCTGTCATCACCGCATCGCCTGTTGATGCATTGGTGTCGGTCGCTGACCGGCGCATGATCTCCTCATTCTGCGCCTTCCACTTCTTCTCCATGTCTTCCAGCTCGGCCTCGCGAACCATGGCGTCGATACCGGTGCGGAAATGCGAAGAGACCTTGCGCACCTTGCCGATCCAGCGGCCAGCCGTGCGCATGGCATGCGGCATGTCTTTCGGTCCGATCACAAGGACCGCGACGATGATGATCACCAGAAGTTCAGCGGCGCCGATGTCGAACATGGATTGCCTTTTGGAGCGCCCCTCACACAGTCAGAGCGCGGGAACAGGAAGCAGCAGGCTCAGTCGCTCTTCTCGCTGGTCTTTGCCTCAGCCGGGGTCGCATCCTTGGCTGGTGCTTCGATCTGCGCGTTCGAGGTTGTATCGTCCTCGCTCATGCCTTTCTTGAAGCTTGAGATGCCTTTGCCGAAATCACCCATCATCTCTGAAATGCGGCCACGCCCGAACAGGACGAGGACGACCACCGCCACGATGAGGATTTGCCAGATACCGATACCGCCCATGCGAATTCTCTCTTAATTGTCCCGGTGATGGGAAAGTTGCCGCGCCAATATAGGGATGAAGCGCGCGCGATGCCAGTCGCGAACGTGTCTCAGCTGGTCGCGCCTTGATCCTCTGACGCGTTTGAGGGGTTTTTAACGGCGGAGTCAGCCACTTCTCCATCGTTTTCCTCGCTGCCAGCGCCCATTGCTTCTTCAAAAGCTTCGTCGACAGGATCAAGCAGGCCAGCAGCCTTGAGCTCGTCAATGCCCGGTAGATCTCGGCGCGATTGCAACCCGAAATGGTCAAGAAATTCAGGCGTCGTTGCATAGATTACAGGACGGCCCGGCACTTCGCGGCGCCCGGCAAGCTTGATCCAGCCCGCTTCCATCAGCACGTCGAGAGTGCCCGCGCTGGTCTGCACGCCGCGGATCGATTCGATTTCGGCCCTGCTCACAGGTTCATGATAGGCGATGATCGCAAGCACTTCGGTTGCAGCGCGCGACAGGCGGCGCACCTGCTCTTTCTCGCGCCTGAGCAAATGGGCCATGTCAGCAGCAGTCTCGAAATGCCAACGCTTGCCGCGTTCAACCAGATGCACGCCGCGATTGGCATAATGCGCTTGCAGCGCCTTCAATCCATCGCGCACGGCAGACTTTTCAAGGTCGCCCAGATGAGCCGCCAACTCATCAACGCTGAGCGGTTCTTCCGCAGCAAACAAGGTTGCCTCAATGCCGCGTTCGATCTCGTCCGGCGCGTTTTCGGTATCTTCGCTCACGCGCTGACAGCCTCCTTTGCAGCCTGTTTGAGACGGCGAATGCGCAGCGGAGAAAACGCTTCTTCCTGGGCAATCTCCGCGCGGCCCAGCCGGGCAAGTTCAAGCGCTGCAACAAAACTTGAAGCAAGCGCCGATTTGCGCAGCGCAGGTTCGGCATGCTTTGGCAAAAACTCGCGGATATCCATCCACTCGAGCGTCACGCCAAGCATGGCCGAAACCCGGTCAAGCGCGCTGTCGAGAGTCATCACCGGGCGATCTGACACATGATAGATGCGCGGCGCGGTGCGCGCCTTGACCTGTCCATAGGCCTGGATCAGAGAATAGGCATCTGACCTCCACACGATCTTGCGATCGGTCCGCAACCCTTCAGGCGCACCGCGCAGGAAGATATCGCGACCAATGCGGTCGCGGCCCATCAGCCGGGCCGCCGCCTCGCGCATCGCGCCAAGCCGCTGGAGCCGCAATTGCAAACGCAACGCCAGTTCTTCAGGCGATGGGTCTTCCTGTTCGTCCTTGGGCAAAAGCAGCGCGGATTTGAGATAGGCAAGCCAAGCCGCCATGACGAGATAGTCAGCCGCAAGTTCAAGCCGCAGATCCTGCGCGCGCTCAATATAGCCGAGATATTGATCGACCAGAGCGAGGATCGAAATCTGCCTCAGATCAACCTTTTGTCGGCGGGCAAGGTCAAGCAGGAGGTCTAGTGGACCTTCCCATCCGTCAAGCTCAAGGTAGAGCGCTTCATCACCCTGCCTCGCGCCCTGTTTGCCGGTTTCATCGACCCAGCCTTCAGGCATTTCCGCGGTCGGTTCGGCGGCCCCGGCTGCATCGCCTGTGAGCATGAAGCCATCTTCGCTCTCAACGCTCATGCCGCCTCCCCCGTCAGCGCCAAAAGCGCATCGCGCTTGGCCAGCAATTCGCCAGCCTCATCAGCCAGATTGTCAGCCACACGGGTGGGTTCAAGCGCGCGGTCCAGCCGTGTTGCGGTCGTTTCAGACATGGTGGGAAGCGCCTTGCAGATCCCTTCCATGTCATCAATCTTGGCCCAGCAATTAAGAACAAGATCGCAGCCAGCTGCGTGAGCCTTGGCCGATCGCTCCGGGATTGTTCCCTCAAGCGCTTCCATATCGATATCATCGGTAAGCAGGAGGCCATCAAAGCCGATCTCACCGCGGATGATGTCGCGAATGATGCTGCCGGAAAGCGTCGCGGGATTGTCCGCATCCCAGACCGGAAATTTGAGATGACCAGTCATCCCAATCAGCGCGCCTTTGAGCGATTTGAACGGGGTAAGATCGCGTTGCAGTTCTTCGGCGCTTGCGTGAACGGTCGGCATTTCCTTGTGCGAATCGACCATTGCCCGTCCATGGCCCGGCATGTGCTTCATGCAGCCCGTCACCCCGCCAGCGGCAAGCCCATCAAGGATCGCACGGCCAATCGCTGCCACCTGCATCGGGTCAGCGCCAAGCGAACGGTCACCGATTACGTCATGCGCGCCAGATTGCCTGAGGTCGAGCGGTGGGTGATAGTCGACCGTGATACCCATGGCAGACAGTTCGAGCGCCATCGCCTTTGCACCGGCACGCGCCGCTTCGATCGCGCTTGCGGGAGCAAGAGCATAGAGCCTGTCAAAAGCTTCACCGGAGGGATAAGCCGCCCAATGCGGGGGACGCAGACGCGCAACGCGCCCGCCTTCCTGATCAATCGAGATGAGGAGTTGATCGCGCCCATGCAGTGAGCGCAGCTCGTCTGTCAGCCGCCGAAGTTGATCGGGCGTCTCACAATTGCGACCGAACAGGATGTAGCCCGCAGGATCAGCTTCGCGGAAGAAAGCGCGTTCTTCCCCGGTCAGCTTAGTCCCAGAACATCCAAAAATCGCCGGAATCATGGGTAAAGACTTGCAGCGAGCATGCGATCAGGCAAGCGCCCTAACCATCCGCTTTGGAGATTATGCGGGGAAATCTGGCGTCTATGCACCGAAATCTGTCCCCAATTGCTCCGGATCAGGGTTTGACCTGGCAATCGATCCCGTCGCCTTTCAGCGCAGCGCACAACTGATCTGCAGCCGCGCGGTCGCTGGCCACAGCCTGCAGCCGGTAGACCGTACCGATGTCCACGGTGCCTTCTTCGATCCGATACCGCAGCCCTTGCAGCGCGTTGGTGCGGCGGCTGATATCGTTCCAACCTTGCTCGGCGCGCGCGCGTGAAGAATATGCGGCGAGCTGAACGCCAACACCGCTTGTCGATGTCGTGGGGCCAGCGTCTTCGCCGCCGCCAGCAGCCGCGCCGTCATCAGCAGCCGAGTCGCCGTCTGCCGCCGTGTCGCCGGTCGCCATCACGCCATCGCGGGTTCCGCCTTCGCCAACAACAGGTGCAACATTGCCGGTTCCGTCAAACTCCTTGCCGCCCGGGTCATCAGGGCGTTCTTTGACCGGGCCTTCAGGCGCCTCGATCGTGCTGCCATCTGCGACCTGAGCGGGGCCGTCTGCACGATTGCCGAAATACCACAGCGCGCCAACCACACCGGCAAGGACCAGAAGCAGGATCAGGGCAAAACCGACAACCTGCATCGTGTCGACCGTGCCAGCACTTTCATCCTCTTCCTCGGCTTCAAGCCAGGGGAGGCTGTCATCATCAGCAAGGTTCAGCTGATCGCCAGCGTCCTCGATCTCTTCATATTCGGCTTCGATCACCACAGGCCCTAGCCCCTCACATCCTGTCGACGGCTTCCACGCCTAGCACGCGGAGCCCATTGCGCAGCACTTGCCCGATTGCCTGACCAAGGAAAAGCCGCGCAGCGGTCAAACCGTGGTCGTGTTTCAGGATGAACCGTTTTTCCGGGTCAGTGTTACCAAGGCTGTAAAAGGCATTAAGGTCTGTTGCGAGGTCATAAAGGTAGAAAGCGATCCGGTGCGCCTCGCGCGCCTTTGCGGCGGCTTCAACTTCGCGCGGGAATTGCGCAGCGCGCCGGATGAGAGCGATTTCCTCATCCCCCAACTGATCAAGCGCCTCTGAAGAAGGCGCAACACCCTCTTCTTCTGATGCCTTGCGTAAGCTCGACTGGATCCGGGCATGAGCGTATTGCACATACCATACAGGGTTATCCTTCGATGCTTCCTTCACCTTCTGGAAGTCGAACTCCATCTGCGCTTCTGGCTTGCGGGTCAGCATGGTGAAGCGCACCACGTCCTTGCCCACTTCCTCAACCATGTCGGCAATGGTGACGAAATTGCCCGAACGCTTGGACATCTTCACCGGTTCACCGCCGCGCATCAGATGAACCATCTGGACAAGCTTCACATCGAACGGCTTGGGCTTGCCCTGCCCTTCGGAAAGCGCCGCAACCGCTGCCTTGATCCGCTTGACCGTTCCCGCATGGTCCGCGCCCCAGATATCGATCAGTTCATCCGCGTCGGCCGCCTTTTGCATGTGGTAGGCAAGGTCGGCGCCGAAATAGGTCCACGCTCCGTTCGATTTCTTGATCGGACGGTCCTGATCATCGCCAAATCTGGTCGAGCGGAACAGCGGCAGTTCAACCGGCTCCCAATCCTCTGGCGGTGCCTTGCCCTTGGGCGCTTCGAGCACGCCGTCATAAACAAGGTCATGCTCGCGCAGCCAGGCTTCGGCTTTATCAGGTTTTCCAGCGGCATGCAGGGCAGCTTCGGAAGCAAAGATATCGTGATGGATACCGAGCAGCGCGAGGTCCGATTTAATGAGTTCCATCATCCGAGTGACCGCTTCGGCGCGGAACACGGGCAGCCATTCATCCTCGGACGCGGTCTGGAACCTGTCTCCGAATTCACTCGCGAGCGCTTCACCCACCGGGATTAGGTAATCACCGGGGTAAAGTCCTTCGGGGATCGTGATCTCATCACCCAGCGCTTCGCGATATCTGAGATGCGCTGACCGGGCGAGTGTATCGACCTGACCGCCCGCATCGTTGATGTAGTATTCGCGAGTGACCTTGTGCCCGGCAAATTCGAGCAGACTGGAAAGCGCGTCTCCTACAACCGCGCCCCGGCAATGGCCCATATGCATCGGACCTGTGGGGTTGGCGCTCACATATTCGACATTGACCGTGGTGCCTTCACCCATTGCCGAACGGCCATAATCATCACCAAGCACAGTGATCGTCTTGAGCTCGTCAATCCAAGCCGCCGGGTCGAGCCGCATATTGATGAAGCCGGGCCCTGCAATCTCAGCAAGGGCAATCGACGCCTCATCACGCAGCTTGGCAACGATCGCTTCGGCAAGCGCGCGCGGATTGGTCTTGGCCTGCTTTGCCAGCACCATTGCAGCGTTGGTTGCAAGGTCGCCATGCGATGCGTCTCGCGGCGGCTCCAGCGTGACGTTGGCGAAGCTGGTGCCAGCAGGCAGCGTGCCGTCCGCAACAAGCGCTTCGAGCGCGGTTTCGATGGTGCCTGCATAAGCGGCGTAAAGAGTCGTCTTGTCTGTCATTTCGAGTGGCCGACTAGCTCATTAAGCTATCTGGAAAAAGGGCAATTGCCAGCGACAATCAGCGCTCAAGGCCATATGGCCAAAAGGCTCTCCGCGCCATCGCGCCGTGAAAGGGTATTGAACGAGGGCATTCAGCCCCACGCCGCGTGCGCAAACTCAGCGCGTCGCGTTATACGCGAGTTGCTCTTCGGTCAGCTGAAACCCGATCAGCATCTCAAAACGTGAACGAGCGATCGCTGCGCGCACTTCGGGAGCTGCAAGCGGATCGAGCGCGGCTTCCGGATCACCTGCTCGTCGCTTGCGGGTGATGCGCTCACGGATATCCTCTGGCAGCGAAGCAGCAGCGCGATCAACGAAGGAACCGGCCCTGGCGCTCGCCTGCGCGCGATCCTGTCCATCTGCAAAGTTCAAGGTAACTTCGCCCACACGTTTGGTCACAACCGCGCTGCCGCCCTGAAGCACGGTAACAAAGTACGGCAGAGTGACACTGCGCGCACCGCGCACATCGCTGCGGCGCGCTCGCACGTCAAAGGTTGCCTCGGTGTAGACGCGCTCGCTCGTGTCATCGCAGGTTGAACGCAGGTTCGTGATCGAAGCCGCAACATCGAGATTGGCAAGCGTCGGATCGGCTGCGCGGAATGTCGTCACATCTCCGGTGAAATCGGGAATCCCGACAGCAGGGCACGTAGTCAGGACCGCGGTGATTCCGACGCCCTGGTCGACCACCAGCTCACCCTCGCGCGCGCAGCCGGCAAGCGCGGCAGCAAGTGCGATGGCAGGCAGAACACGGTTGCGAAACGTCATTGTAAGCTGATCCCCAAGACAAGTGATCTTAAAAATATGGTCTGACACGGCGGTTTTGGCCGCGCAATGTCACGATGCCCTAGCGAGCCGCGCCGCAAAGCGCTAGTGGCAGTTCCATGAACGCGCCCTTGCCAAACACCACGTCAGACACCGCGCCGGACGCAGCAGCTGCCTCGGCACGGCCCCTTACATTGCTGATTGCTGCCCCGCGCGGCTTTTGCGCCGGGGTCGACCGCGCGATCGAGATCGTCGAAAAGGCGCTCGAGCGCTATGGAGCGCCGGTCTATGTTCGCCACGAAATCGTCCACAACAAATATGTCGTTGAAGGGCTGAAATCGAAAGGCGCGATCTTCGTCAAGGAACTCGACGAAGTGCCAACCGATGCGCCTGTCGTTTTCAGCGCGCATGGCGTGCCAAAGTCGGTTCCGGCTGAAGCAGAGCGGCGCAACATGATCTATGTCGATGCGACATGCCCGCTAGTCTCCAAGGTTCACCGTCAGGCCGAGCGACAGCTTGAAAAGGGTCGCCACATCATCTTTATCGGTCACGAAGGCCACCCCGAAGTGATCGGCACGATGGGCCAGGTCGAACCGGGCCAGATGACCCTGGTTGAAAACATCGAGGACGTCGACAAGCTGCCGTTCGATTCAGATGAACCGCTTGCCTATCTCACACAGACGACCTTGTCGGTTGATGATACGCGCGAAGTGATCGACGCGCTTGAATGGCGTTACCCCAATATCCGTGGGCCCAAGGCCGAAGACATTTGCTATGCCACCTCCAACCGGCAGGCTGCGGTCAAGGAACTGGCCAAGGATTGCGATCTGGTTCTGGTTGTGGGCGCGCCCAATTCGTCAAACTCGCTTCGGCTTGTCGAGGTGGCTGAACGGCTTGGCACGCCGGGCAGGTTGATCCAGCGCGCAGAGGAGATCGATCCTACCTGGCTCGAAACAGTGAAAACGATCGGGCTTACAGCTGGCGCATCGGCCCCTGAAATTCTTGTCCGCGAAGTTGTCGACGCGCTCGCCAAAATGCGTCGTGTGACAGAGCGCACGATCACCACGGCGGAAGAGAAGATGGTGTTCAAGCTGCCGCGCCAGCTGACCGAATAGACCCGCAAGAGCCCATTCATGGCAGTGTACACCCATCTGGGCGCAGAAGATCTCGCAGAGCTGATTGCTCATTATGACGTGGGCGAGCTGGTTTCTGCCAAGGGGATCGCAGAAGGCGTTTCCAATTCCAACTGGCTGATCGAGACAACCGGCAGCGAAGGCGCAGGCGCGCGCTTCATCCTCACCATGTATGAACGCCGGATCGAGCTATCGGACCTGCCGTTCTTCCTCGATTTGATGGATCATCTGGCAGCCAAGGGGTGCCCTGTGCCGCGCACGATCCATGACCGCGAAGGTGCAAGCTATCGCCATGTTGATGGCAAGGCGGTGGCGCTGATTGAATATCTTCCGGGCGTATCGGTCGACCACCCGACTCCCGGACAGGCGCGTTCGGTTGGCAAAGCGCTTGCGCAAAACCACCTTGCAGTGGCTGATTTCCAGCAAACCCGCTTCAACGACATGGGGCTTTCAGGTTGGGAATCGATTGTCACCAAATGCGGCGAGGCCGATCTCGCCGCAATCGATACCGAATTGCCGGGCGTGCTTACCAGGCAATTGAGCGAGCTGTCTGACATCTGGCCATCCGATCTTCTGCAAGGCGTGGTCCATTGCGACCTGTTCCCTGACAATGTTCTGATGCTGGGCGACACTGTCAGCGGTCTGATCGATTTCTACTTCTCGGCCAGCGATGCCTTTGCCTATGACCTTGCTGTCACTCACGCCGCCTGGTGCTTCAGTGGCGATGGCCGCCAATACCGCGCCGATATCGCTGAAGCTCTGATGGCAGGGTATGAAAGCGCGCGAAAGCTTGATGACCGAGAGCGGGATTGCCTTCCGGTCCTTGCCCGCGGGGCCGCCGTGCGCTTTATCACAAGCCGCGCTGAGGACTGGATTTCCACCCCTCCTGATGCGCTCGTCACCCGCAAGGACCCGCTCGACTTTGTCCGGCGCCTTGAACATTATGAGCAACACGGCGCCAGCCTGTTTGGCAGCCCCGAATGATCGGCAAGGTGCGCCCGATGAAACAGGTCGCGATCTTCACCGATGGCGCGTGCAAGGGCAATCCGGGTCCCGGCGGCTGGGGAGCCCTGCTGCGTATGGGCAATCACGAAAAAGAGCTTTCTGGCGGCGAGGAAGACACGACCAACAACCGCATGGAGTTGACCGGTGCGATCCGCGGGCTCGAAGCGCTAACCGAGCCATGCAAGGTCGATCTCTACTCAGACAGCAAATATGTAATCGATGGGATTACCAAATGGGTCCACGGCTGGCAGAAACGCGGCTGGAAGAATGCTGCGAAAAAGCCTGTGGCGAACGATGATCTGTGGCGCGAACTGATCGATGTGTCATCACGGCACGACGTGTCATGGCATTGGGTAAAGGGCCATGCTGGCCACGCTGAGAATGAGCGCGTCGACCAACTTGCAAGCGATGAGGCAGATCGGATCGCGGCAGGGCAATAGGCCGCGCACGCCAAGCAAAGAAAACGGGCGTGCCATCCATCGATGACACGCCCGCTTCTGTCAGATTGGCTTTCGCTTAGCTGTTGTCTTCGACAGGAGCGTCTGGGCCGTTTTTCTTGATCGAATCGATAGCGTTCTGAGCCGAAGCCTTGCTCGAATAGCCCTGGGTCGAGAACATCACTTCGCTGTTGTAGCTGAAGCGTACGCGGAACTCGTCGGCCTTGTCTTTGTAGATTTCAAACTTGTGAGCCATCTTTGGTTTCCCCTCTAGTAAGTAGCCTTTGAAACTCGCTTTCCTTCTTACAGATCATCTGCGCGCTGGCTAGCCCGCGAGGCGCGCTTTTGTGTCAGAAAACCGATCGGGCGAATATCGCGCGCGATCAATGTCTTTCGTAAGCGCATCAGCCTCAAGCCCCAGCATGACCTGCGCGCCAAGCCGCGCGGCAGCAGGCGAGGTTTGAATGCCGAAGCCGCCCTGCCCCGCAAACCAGGCAAAGCCGTCGCATTGCGGGTCTGCGCCATAGACAGGCATTCGGTCAGGCGCGAAGCTTCTTAAACCTGCCCACCGCCGCTCAACCGCTTCGATTTGCCAGTGCGTCGCGCGCTCAAATCGGTCGATCGCCTTGGCGACATCAAGCTCTTCTGGCGCAGCGTCGCAAGGCTCGCTCGGAATCTCGTCATGTGGGCTAAGCCACAGGCGGCCATTGTCGGGCTTGAAATAAAACCCGCCGGAAATGTCGAGCACGAGAGGCTGGCTATCAAGCGCTTCTGGCGCCACCCGCAATTGCGCAACGGTGCGGCGCTTGGGTTCGATCCCGATAGGCCTTGCGCCAGCGCGCTCGGCAATCACATCTGCCCATGCGCCGGCTGCGTTGACGATTTGCGCAGCGCGCCAGCTCTCGCCGCTTTCACTGCCAATCCGCCAGCCGCCAGCCTCGCGCTCAAAATGATCGATCCGGGCGCGGCAAACCAGGTCCGCGCCGCCCGTCTTGAGAGATTTGAGATAATGTTGATGAAGACCGGCGACATCGATGTCTGCGCACATTTCTTCGTAGATGGCATCACACCATTCTTCGCGCAGCTGCGGTACACGTGCCCGCGCGCCCTCACCGCTCAACCGCTCAATACCGACGCCGGTCCCATCGAAGGTGCGCAGGAAATCGTCCATTGCCGTGCGATCTTCGGCCCGGCCGATGTAAAGCGCTCCGCGGCGATTGAGGAAACCGTGATCGCGCAGATACCCGCCCGAGGCGAGCGTAAGCGGGACAATTCCCGGTCCGCCATAGCATTCTTCCCAGAACGCCGCTGAACGCCCGGTCGAATGATAGCCCGGTGCATCTTCCGCTTCGAGCACAAGCACTTTGGCATAGGGCGCCAATTCAGCGGCAATGCTCGCACCTGCCATTCCCGCGCCGATAACCGCAAAGTCATAGAGCTTGTCGGTCATCGGGGCGGAGCAGTCCTGTCAAGAAAACCGGCGATCTCGCGCATCATCCGCCCGCGCACCTCGTCTACCTCCCGCAGGATCTCATGATGCGCTTCCTTGCCAAAAGTGACCAGCTCACCCTTGGGCAAACGTTCGGCGGCGCGGACATTGGCATCGTGGCTGACAAGCTTGTCATTCGAAGTTGATACGATCAGCACAGGCACCACGACCGATTCCATCGCGCCCGGCTCCTCAAGCCTGCGCCATGAGGCATAGGCCCGTTCTACCCAGCCCCAGCTTGCAGGACCCATCAGGATTTCTGGCCGCGCCTCGCGCCAATACGCCTCGTCCTCATATCGATCTGGATCATGGGTGAGCAGGTTTGCTCGCATTGATGGTTTCTCACCGGGCTTTTCGCTGTTCTTCCACGCAGGCCTCATCGGATCACCGATCGTGATCATGAGCTTTGCAACAGCATGTAAGGCTGGCAATGGCAGTGGCGGACCGTTCATGCCAAGCATAGGGGCAGACAGGAACACGCTATCAGGCGCGACATCCCCATCAACCAGTGCGCGCATAATCAGATGGCCGCCCATTGAATGGCCAGCGAGCACATGCGGCCCAGGGGTTTGAGCAATCCATTGTTTCCAGAGATGCGCGAGATCAGCCGTCCATGTCGTGAAATCGTCTATGTGGCCGGTAAGGTCATCCTTGCCCAATCGCCCTGATCCAGCCTGCCCGCGCCAGTCACTTGCCGTAACCCGCCAGCCGTCCCGATGCCATTCCTCAAGGCTTTCAAGATACTTTTCATAGGTGTCACCACGACCGGGCATGAAAAGGATTGATCCACGAGGAGACGGCGCGCTGCCGGGCCAATCGATCCGGCGAAGAACATGGCCATCTTCGGCACTCCAGGTGCTCTCGCTTGCGGCGGGAGGGATCGAGCGCCGATCGATTGTGCCACTCTCGCTGATGACTGCCTCACTCATGTGCTAATCGCTTGCCTCTGATCGTGGTTACTATTTGGTAAGCACTCGCCTGTAGCACCTGATTTCCAAGAGGACCCGCAAGCGGATTTCCCGCCATGCGAACCACCTCTTCCGGGGGCCACATGCTGATGACGTTTATTCACTACGGACTGCTGATTGCCTTGGCAATTGCGCTGCTGTTTGCAGCCTTCACGGATATTCGCAGCCGTACCATCCACAATTGGCTGAACCTTTCGATCGCAGCAGGCGCACCGGTATTCTGGTGGGCGAGCGGAATGGCCTTGTGGCCTGACGTGGCGATCCAGCTGGGCTGCACGCTTCTCGCCTTTGCTTTTTTTGCAGTGCTCTTTGCGCTCAACACAATGGGTGGCGGCGATGTTAAATTGCTGACCGCGCTCGCGCTTTGGATCGAGCCGATGGCCTTCCTGCAATTGCTGATGATCATGGCGCTCGCCGGCGGTGTTCTCACGATCGTGATGGGTGCCTGGCACGTGATGCGGCGCCAGAAGGATCGGCTCGCCATTCCATATGGGGTCGCCATCGCGGTTGGTGCGCTGTGGGTTCTCTACCCCAAACTGATCGAAGTTCCTGCCTTTGCCTGAGAAGCGCCGTGAACCCGATCTTAACCAATTAGGATTTAACGACCGCAACTATACCTGCCCGCAATTTCTCTGGGCCGACACGAGGGGGCTTATTAGCCATGGATAGGAAGAAACTGGTTCTGTTGCTTGGTGCGCTGGTCGTTGCGATCGGTAGCGCATTCCTCGCACGGAGCATGTTCGCAGGCGATCCCGCACCGACTGCCGAAGCCGCACCGGAGCCAGAAGGTCCCAAGGTGCTGGTTGCTAACCGCGCTCTGCCGGCAGGCACAATCATTACCGCTGATGCAATGGGTTACCAGAAGTGGCCCGAAGAGCTCGTTCAGGACGCTTACTTCATCGAAGGCGAATCTGACATGAGCCAATTGCTCGGCACTGTTGTTCGCTTCCCTGTCACCGCTGGTGAACCGGTAACGCAAGGTTCGCTCGTCAGCCCTGGCGACCGCGGCTTCCTTGCTGCAGCGCTTGGCCCGGGCATGCGAGCCGTAACGGTTCCCGTGTCTGCAAAGACAGGTGTGGCTGGCTTCGTCTTCCCGGGTGACCGCGTTGATGTTGTCCTCACCCAGACCGTTGAAGGTGAAGGTCGCCCGCTGAAGGCTGCTGAAACCGTCCTGCGCAACCTGCGCGTTCTTGCAACCGACCAGACGACCGAACAGGTTACCGATGATGAAGGCAAAACGGTTGTTCGCGCATTCCGCACGGTGACGCTCGAAGTGACCCCGCAAATCGCGGAGAAGGTTGCTGTTGCCCAGACTATCGGTCAGCTTACGCTGGTCCTTCGCTCTATTGCCGACAATCAGGCAGAGCTTGAGCGCGCGATTGCATCAGGCGACTTGCAGATCCCTGACAACGCCACTCCTGAAGAGGAAGAGCGCATCCTTCGCACTGCCATGGGCCGTCCGATCGACAAGGGCTCAACCTTCTCAACCGGCGGCGACGTATCGCGCTTCCAGCGCAAGAACCCGCCTTCGCAAGAAAGCGCCCGTCCGCGTCCTACCCCGCCTGCACCCGGTGTATCGGCAACGGTTAACGGCGCGCCTGTCTATCGCGGTCCGTCGGTTCGTGTGACCCGCGGCAAGGCCACCACCGAGGTTCCAGTGGGCGGCGCTGCACGCGGCGTCGGTAGACCGGTCGCAAATGGTGTTGGCCAGGCCGGCCAGACCGTGCCGGCCACGCTGTCGACGATCCGCTGAGGGGAATGATCATGCACGGCGCAATCAAAACAATGACTGGCTCGGCCACCATGGCCGACAGCAATTCAGGGAAATTCACGGGGGCTCGCACAATGAAAGCCAATTCCTTTGCAAAAGCGTTGCTTGCAGGCATCGCCGCGCTGCCGATGGTAGCCGCGCCGAGCAGCGTCGCAACCGCACAGCAGGTCGTCAGCCCAAGCGATGAGATCGTCCTTTCGATCGGTCGCGGCGAGCTGATCTCCATTCCAGGCACGATGACCGACGTTTTCGTCGCAAATGAGAATGTCGCTGACGTTCAGATCAAGTCGCAGCGCCAGCTGTATGTCTTTGGCCGCGCTGGTGGTGAGACCACGATCTACGCCAGCAACGCTCGCGGTGACGTGATCTTCTCGGCCAATGTCCGGGTTGGTTCGAACATTGGCAGCATCGATCAGATGCTGGCTCTTGCTATGCCCGAAGCACAGGTTAACGTTGCGACGATGGGCACGAACACCGTGCTGCTGACCGGCACTGTCGCGGCACCTGAAGACGCCGCAGAGGCCGAACGCCTCGTGGCTGCTTTCCTTGGTGAAGGCGCAAATGTCATCACCCGCCTCAAGACCGCGACCCCGCTGCAGGTCAACCTGCAGGTCAAGTTCGCAGAAGTCAGCCGCAGCCTCGTGCGTGAGATCGGCGGCAGCCTGTCGACCTATGACTTTTCGCGCGATGGTTTCCGCGGCGCGATCGGTACCGGTCGTCCACTTGGCGGCGCCGAGTACAGGCTCGACGGTCCGCTTGCAGCCGGTGCCGGCGTTCAGCAGCCCGGCCTGATTGTTCCGCGCTTCGATGCAAGCGGCGCGCTTGTCCTTAACGAAGACGGTTCGATCGCAACCGAAATCATTCAGGGTCCAGGCGTCGATTCGACCCCAGGCACCACGATTGCAGGTCTTGGCCGTCTGTTTGGCCTCGACGCGCTCGGCGCGCTCGACCTTTCAGAGCGTCTGGGTTTGATCACCACCATCTCACAGCCAAACCTCACCGCTCTTTCGGGTGAGACCGCGACTTTCCTCGCAGGCGGTGAGTTCCCGATCCCGATCTCCCAAGGTCTGGGCAACGTAGCGATTGAATACCGCAACTTCGGTGTCAGCCTCGCCTATACGCCGACGGTCCTTGCCAATGGCCGGATCTCGATCCGCGTTCGCCCGGAAGTTTCCGAGCTTTCATCGCAAGGCGCAGTGACGCTTAATGGCTTCCAGGTTCCTTCGCTGACGATCCGCCGCACGGAAACGACGGTTGAGCTTGGTTCGGGTCAGAGCTTCATGATCGCTGGCCTGCTCAGCAACAACGCACAGCACGCGCTCGACAAGGCGCCGGGCCTTGGCGATGTTCCGATCCTTGGCAACCTGTTCCGCAGCCGCGATTTCCGCCGCGGCGAAACAGAGCTGGTGATCATCGTGACGCCGTATCTGGTGAAACCTGTCAACGCTCGCGACATCGCGCTGCCGACCGATGGATACCACTCGGCCAACGAATTCGAGCAATTGCTCGGCTTCAAGGACAATTCCGGTGTCAGTGGCGAACAACGTCCAATGCCAACGGCTGCAGAGCCCGAAGCACCCAACCCGGACATCAGCGAGGCCGATCCGGCAGCGATTGTTCCGTCTTCACCGCAGCCGCAGCAACGCCGCGCCGACGACCGCTCTACCCGCGGCCGTGACCGTCAGGCTGACGCTGCCGCTCCTGGTTTCTCACTTTAAGTCCAATGCGAAAGGTTCAAACCATGAAACTTGCAAAGAACAGCAAACTGTTGAGCGCAGTTGCCCTCTCGCTTGGGCTGGCAGTCGCCGGTTGCGCAGGCGTGCCGACCAACACCTCGCTCTACAGCCTGAAACAGCCGGTGGTCGAGCGCGACAACTTCACGATGGATGTGAACACAAGCCGTTCGGGTCTTTCGATCTCCGAACAGCAGCGTCTCAATGGCTGGTTTGAGACCATGGACCTTCGTTATGGCGACCGTGTCGCAATCGAAGACCCGTCAAGCAACCCGGCTGTCAGCGAAGCTGTCAACGAACTGGCTGGCCGCTATGGTCTCATCGTCAGCGAAGTCGCTCCGACCACGTCGGGCGTGCTTGCACCGGGTCAGGCCCGCGTTGTGATCACGCGCAGTTCGGCATCGGTTCCCGGCTGCCCCGACTGGTCGGCCCAGTCAGACGCAAACTATCTCAACGCATCGAGCCCGGGTTACGGTTGCGCCGTCAATTCGAACCTCGCTGCGATGATCGCCAATCCTGAAGATCTGCTGGAAGGCCAAAGCGGCACGGGCGAAACTGTCGTCACAACCAGCAACCGCGCGATCCAGACTTATCGTGACGCCACGCCAACCGGTTCTGGCGGTCTTGCAAATGCTACGGGCGGAGGTAACTGATCGATGAACGCTCCCTGGAAATCTGGTCTTCCTGGCAACCGCGATCCGTTCGCCGCCTATATCTGCGACGACGCCGCACTCGACGTGCTGCGCCCGGTCGTTATCGAGATGGGCTGGCCCCCGGAGAAGTGCAACAAGGGCGGCCTGCGCAACGCAATCCAGTCGCTTTCGGTTAGCGCTTCGCCCGCGATCCTGATTGTCGACCTTTCGGAAAGCGGCGATCCGCTCAACGACATCAACGCGCTGGCCGAGGTTTGCGAACCCGGCACGGTCGTGATTGCGATCGGTCAGGTCAACGATGTGCGCCTTTACCGCGATCTGCTGGCAAGCGGCATCCATGACTATCTGCTCAAGCCGCTTAACGCTCAGGCTGTGCACGATGCTCTTAACGCAGCGCTCGCAGTGTTCACCTCGCCCAAGGGCGCAGACGGCGAAGCGGTAAAGCGCCACATCTCGACAGCCGTGGTCGGCACACGTGGAGGCGTTGGCGCATCGACGCTCGCGACCTCGCTTTCATGGCTGTTCAGCGAAGAGCACAATGCTCCGACCGCTCTGCTCGACCTTGATGTGCATTTTGGCACAGGCGCGCTTGCGCTTGATCTTGAGCCAGGCCGCGGTCTGACTGACGCGATCGACAATCCGAGCCGTATCGATGGCCTGTTCATCGAACGTGCCATGATCCGCGCGAGCGACAATCTGTCGATCCTGTCGGCAGAGGCCCCGATCAGCCAGCCATTGATGACTGATGGCTCCGCCTTCGTTCAGCTTGAGGAGGAATTCCGCCAGGCGTTCGAAATGACGGTGATCGATCTGCCGCGCAACATGCTGATCAACTTCCCGCACCTGCTTGCAGATGTGAACCTCGTGCTGCTGACCTGCGAACTGACGCTCGCATCGGCCCGCGACACGATCCGCATCCTTTCGTGGCTCAAGACCAATGCAGCGCACGCTCATCCGATGATCGTTGCGAACAAGGTCCAGCCGGCGGTTGCAGAGATCAGCAAGGCTGACTTTGAAGCCTCGATCGAACGCAAGGTCGACTTTGTCGTGCCTTACGACGTGAAAGCCGCTTCGAACGCCGCCAAGCTTGGTCAGGTGTTTGTCGAAGCCAACAAGTCTTCGAAAGCGACGAACGCGGTCAAGCGCATTGCCGAACGCGTGATGGGTGCAAGCGAGGAGGATCTCTCTTCCGTCACCGAAGAGAAGAAATCGCTGCTTGGCGGCTTCGATCTCAAATCGCTGTTGGCGAAGAAGGACAAGTCGGAAGAGGCTGAGCCCGCTGAATAAGCGAGCTTGGGGCTGGCGGGGCGCCTTGATCGGGCGCCCTGACCCACCCGCTCTGCGCAGGCACCCGCCTGCACCTCCGACGGCAAGAATGACGTGACGTAACGAACAGGCAGGAAGCGACCAAAATGGATATCTTTCAGACCCTGCTGATCACTCTGGTGATCTTCTCCGTGCTGGTGGCCGGCTATCTGGTTGTGACTGGTTCGGGCGCAGGTAAGGCGCAGAAGCGCCGCCTTGAATCGCTGCGCTATCGTCACTCGGAAAGCACCGATGCCAAGGTTGAATCGCAGTTCAAGAAAGCGATCGCAGCCCGCAAGCCAAAGGCCCAGAAGGTCGCTGGTGCGGGTTCACGCACCGAAGCGCTCGAAGTGCGGCTTGACCGCACCGGCAAAGGCTGGACCGTGTCGCAATATATCTACGCGACAATCGGCATCATCCTTACTATCGGGGTTGTTCTGTATATCCAGACTGGCGCTCTGCTGCTCTCCTTGGGCATAGGAGCGTTCGTGGGTCTTGGCCTGCCGCACCTTGTGGTCGGGTATTTCATCGGGAAACGGACCAACGATTTCAACGCCAAATTTGCTGACGGGATCGAACTGCTGGTTCGCGGCCTTCGTTCTGGCCTTCCCGTGACAGAAACACTTGCCGTTGTGGCCGAAGAAGTCCCCGGCCCTGTCGGTATCGAATTCAAGGGCATCGTCGAGCGTATCAAGATCGGCAAGACCATGGAGGATTCACTCCAGGAAACCGCTGACCGGCTCGGCATCCCGGAGTTCAACTTCTTCTGCATTACTCTCGCGATCCAGCGCGAGACCGGTGGTAACCTTGCAGAGACGCTGTCGAACCTTGCCGACGTGCTGCGCAAGCGCACACAGATGAAGCTCAAGATCAAGGCCATGAGCTCGGAATCGAAAGCATCTGCTTATATCGTTGGCTCGCTGCCCTTCATCGTCTTCGGCCTCATCTACACGGTGAATCCTGATTATATCGGCGGCTTCTTCGTGGAAGAGCGGCTGATTGTCGCAGGGCTTGGCGGCCTTGTTTGGATGAGCATCGGCATTTTCATCATGGCCAAGATGGTCAGTTTCGAGATCTGATCCGGAGAGCCAGGAACCATGTTGAACCAAGAATCCGGACCTACGCTGCTCGGCTTTGACGTTGTCCTTGTGGGCACGATCCTGGCTGGCCTGGCTGCCTTTGCCGTCATCATGGCGATCTATGCCGCGGTTACGATCAAGGACCCGATGGCCAAGCGCGTCAAATCGCTCGAAGCGCGGCGTGACGAGCTCAAAGCCGGTATCGTCACCGGCGGCACCAAGAAACGCGCCAGCCTTGTGCGCAAGTCCGAGACGACCGACAAGGTCAAGGATAGCCTCGGCAAGCTCAACGTGCTTGAGCAAGGCCAGATCAACGTCGTGCAGCAAAAGCTCGCCCATGCAGGTTATCGCAACAAGGAACTTGCGGTCATCATCATTGGCCTGCGCATGATCCTGCCGATCGTATTGGGCGGCCTTGGCTTCCTGATGATCTATGTCGTCGAATACTTCCCGGACTGGGGTCCAATGACGCGCCTTGGCGCTGTCAGCGCGATCCTGTTCCTGAGCTACAAAGGGCCTGAGATTTACCTCTCAAACCAGGCGTCGAAGCGCACCAAGGAAATCCAGAAAGGCCTTCCTGACGCGCTCGATCTTCTGGTGATTTGCGCTGAAGCCGGTCTGACCGTTGATGCAGCCTTCAACCGCGTCGCCAAGGAACTGGGCCGTGCCTATCCCGAACTCGGCGATGAATTCGCTCTGACCGCGATTGAGCTGTCCTTCCTCAACGAGCGCAAGATGGCGTTTGAAAACCTTGCTTACCGCGTTGATCTTGAGGCGGTGAAAGGCGTTGTGACCACAATGGTTCAGACTGAACGCTATGGTACGCCGCTTGCGTCGGCTCTGCGTGTTCTTTCGGCGGAATTCCGCAATGAACGCATGATGCGCGCCGAAGAAAAGGCCGCGCGTCTCCCAGCAATCATGACGGTTCCGCTGATCCTGTTCATTCTGCCGGTGCTGTTCATCGTGATCCTTGGCCCAGCGGCCTGTGCGATCACCGACACGCTGGTCAATCGCGAGTAGTCGCAACTAAGAGCAACGGGCACTCCCGATAGGGAATGCTCCAACCCTAAGCGGGGTCGGTCCATATAGGCGCGGACCGGCCCCGTTTTTGCGTCGAGTTGAATTTAGAGTGAACCGTCATCGGAAAGCTCTGCGGCGCGAGTGCGAACCCGTTCCAGCATGGTGCGAAGCGCGCTTTCTTCCTCGGGTCCAAACCCATCAAGCAATTCGCGTTCGGTCGCTTTCGCCAGTGGCATAACCTCGCGGTGGATGGAGCGCCCTTCCTCGGTGAGTTCGAGCAGATGCGAGCGCCCATCGCTCTTGTTTTCAACTCTCGCAACAAGGCCGCGCTCTTCAAGGACCTTGCAGGCACGGTTGACCGCGACCTTGTCCATCAGCGTTACCTCGGTCAGGTCGCGCTGGGTCAGCCATTCGCCTTTAAGCGCCGCATCGCCCAGCACGGCCATCACCCGCCATTCGGTGACCTTGAGCGCGAAGCGCTTGCGATATCGTTCGGAAATCAGCCCGCTGATCGCATTCGACGTGATCGAGAGCTGGTACGGCAGAAAGCCGGAGAGCTGATATTCTGAGGTATTCTCGCCGTTTGCGGGCGCGCTCGTGATGTTGTCCATCCAACTGGTTTCTCATGAAACCACTCTTCAGGCAAGTCAGCGCCCTATTCGTACTCGCGATCATCCCACCAGGGGTAGAAGTCAGGCATGTCTTCGCTGACCTTTCCAGGATAGGCGGGCGCGCGTTTTTCAAGGAAACTCGCGATCCCTTCTGCAGCATCCTTTCCGCGCGAAAGGGTATAGATCGCGCGCGAGTCCACTTTGTGGGCTTCCATCGGGTGATCTGCCGTCATATTGCGCCACATCATCGCCCGCGTCATCGCAACAGAAACAGCGCTGGTGTTGTCAGCGATCTCGCGCGCGAGGCCCATTGCTGTGGGCATGAGGTCGTCCGGCGCATGGATCGAACGCACAAGCCCGCCATCAAGCGCTTCCTGAGCTTCAAACACGCGCCCGGAATAGCACCACTCAAGCGCTTGGCTGATCCCGACAATGCGCGGCAGGAACCAGCTTGATGCGGCCTCTGGCACAATCCCGCGGCGCGCAAACACAAATCCATATCGCGCGGTTGAGCTTGCCAGCCTGATGTCCATAGCCAGTTGCATCGTCGCGCCCACACCGACGGCAACACCGTTGCAGGCGCTGATCAGCGGCTTTTTCGATTCAAACAGCCGCAGCGTCAGCAAACCGCCGCCATCGCGCACACGCGGGTCTGACAGGCTTTCGACCTCGTCGCCGCTGGAGAAGATCTGGCCGCCGCCTTCCGGCGTAAGATCGGCGCCAGCACAAAAGGCCCGGTCGCCTGCGCCGGTAAAGATCACCGCGCGAACCGCATCATCGGCATCGATATCGTCCATCGCCGCTCTGATCTCATCCTGCATTGTGCGGGTGAAGGCGTTCATCTTTTCCGGACGGTTGAGTGTGATGGTCGCAATGCCATCAGCTTTGTCGACGATGATCTGAGTGTACTGTGCCATGTTGGGCGCTCTCCTTTGGCTGCAAAATGCCATGCGCGAGGCAAAAGAAAAGCCCTCTGCTCGCAATCTGACAATATCGCATCTGTTATTGCGCAGAACTGATCCCAACACTTGGGAAAATTTCCCAACCATGCGGATCAGCGGTCAACAGGCAAAGTGAGCCGTCGCGCAAAAACCCCGGAATTCCGCCATTTTTCAAGTTTGGCACGGTGCCTGCAATGTACTGGGCATCAAGCGGAACACCACCGCACAACGCTAGAAAGACACTTAGGAGACACTCAAATGTACGCTGCAAACACCAACTCGAACCTCTTCGCCGCCGTCATCTCGGTCAGCATCTCAGCTGTTCTGTTCGCTTACGCCATCATCCCAGCAAGCCCCGCTCTCATCGCATAACCTACTCACCAAACACCCCAAGGAGACTCACAATGTTCGCTGCCAACGCTTCGCAAAACCTCTTCGCCGCCGCTTTCTCGGTTAGCGTCTCGGCTATTCTCTTCGCCTACGCCATCATCCCGGCAAGCCCCAACCTCGTTGCATAACCCCAAGCAATCCAACTGCCCCCAAGGAGACCTCTCATGTTCGCTGCCAACTCTGCCCAGAATGTTTTCGCCGCCGCCATCTCGGTCAGCGTGTCAGCGATCCTGTTTGCTTATGCCATCATCCCGGCAAGCCCGACCCTGATCGCCTGACCCCTTCAACGAAGCCCCTCCCCCTTCTCTCAAAGCTTCAATCAAGATCCCCAACGCGTCGCCCATCCCCGACCCGCGACGCAAAAACCCCCGCCAGCCGGCGGGGGTTTTCTTGTTTCGAGAACCAGCACTCTCGAAAGAAAGGGCGGCTTAACGCGGAGCCATGCGGATGCCGCCGTCGAGACGGACGTCTTCGCCGTTGAAATAGCCCGTCTCGATCATGGTCATGGCGAGCTTGGCGTATTCGTCAGGCAGGCCGAGACGCTTGGGGAACGGTACGCTGGCGGCCAGCGCATCGCGCACATTCTGCGGCGCTGCTGCGAGCAGCGGGGTGTCAAAGATCCCCGGCAGGATGGTGTTGACGCGGATGCCTTCCTTCATCAGGTCGCGCGCGATTGGCAAGGTCATGCCAACAACGCCGCCTTTCGATGCGGAGTAAGCTGCCTGGCCGATCTGACCGTCTTCTGCTGCAACGCTGGCAGTGTTGACGATAGCGCCGCGATCGCCCTCTTCGCTGAGCGGATCAAGCGTCAGCATACCGGCTGCCGACTTGGCGATGCAGCGGAACGTGCCGATCAGGTTCACCTGGATCACAAAGTCGAAGGCTGACAGCGGGAAGTGCTTGATCGAACCGTCTTCCTTTGAACGGCTGGCGGTCTTGATCGCATTGCCGATACCAGCGCAGTTGACGAGGATACGCTCCTGTCCGTGCGCTTCGCGGGCCTTGGCAAAGCCAGCATCGACGTCTTCGTCGCTGGTCACATTGACCTTGCAGAAAATGCCGCCGATTTCGGCAGCCATTGCTTCACCCTTTTCCTCGTTCATGTCGAAGATGGCGACCTTGGCGCCCTTGGCTGCCAGAGCGCGAGCCGTGGCTGCACCAAGGCCCGATGCACCGCCAGTGACAACAGCAGGAGTGTTCGCAGATACTTCCATTATAGTTTTCCTCTCGAGGGGTTCAGATCAAATCATTATAGCGCGCGAGCGCGTCAATGCTCTCAGACACTTTCAACGATCGTGACGTTAGCGACACCGCCGCCTTCGCACATCGTTTGAAGTCCGTATTTCTTGCCGTGGCGCTTAAGACCGTGGACGAGCGTTGCCATCAGCTTGGTGCCCGATGCGCCCAGAGGGTGGCCAAGCGCGATCGCACCGCCATGCACATTCAGCTTTTCAGGATCAGCGCCGGTGTGCTTCAGCCATGCGAGCGGAACGGGAGCAAAAGCTTCGTTTACTTCGTACATGTCGATGTCGTCGATCTTCATGCCTGCCCGCTCAAGCGCACGGTCGGTGGCAAACAGCGGCTCTTCCAGCATGATAACCGGGTCACCTGCGGTCACGGTCAGATTGTGGATGCGCGCCATAGGCGTGAGATTGTGAGCCTTGAGCGCTTCCTCGCTGACAACCAGGACTGCTGAGGAGCCATCGCAGATCTGGCTGGCCGAAGCTGCCGTTACCATACCGTTGGGATCAATCAGTTTGACCCCAGCAATGCCTTCCAGCGTCGCATCAAAGCGGATGCCTTCGTCAACCGTATGCATCGCATCGCCTTCCGGCGTTTCGATTTCCACCGGCACGATCTCGTTCTCGAACGCCCCAGCTTCAGTCGCCGCGACAGCCTTCTGGTGGCTGTTCAAGGAGAACATGTCGAGCTCTTCCTTGTTCATGCCGTGCTTCTTGGCGATCATCTCCGCGCCCATGAACTGGCTGAACTGGATCTTGGGAAACTTCTCCTCAAGGCCAGGCGATTTGTAGTGCCCCAGCCCCTCTTTCATGTGGAGCGTCGCATTTGAGCCCATAGGCACACGGGTCATGCTTTCGACACCGCTCGCAATGACAATATCCTGCGTGCCGCTCATCACGGCTTGTGCGGCAAACTGGATCGCCTGCTGCGAAGAACCGCACTGACGGTCAATCGTCACGGCGGGAACAGAGTCGGGGAGCTTGGAAGAAAGCACCCCCATGCGGCCCACCTGCATCGCCTGTTCACCGGCCTGGCTGACACAGCCAGTGATCACATCTTCAACAGCTGCCGGATCAAGGCCCGAACGATCGACAATCGCGTCGAGCGATTTGGCGAGCAGGTCAACCGGGTGCACGCCGGCAAGGCGGCCACCGCGGCGGCCACCGGCGGTGCGGACGGCTTCTACGATATAGGCTGTGGTCATTTGGGGATCCTCTCGTTTACGTAAACGTCGCAATTTGAAACCGACCTATGAGACACTGCCGCGCAAATCAACTGGCCAATTCGACCGGGGGGGCGCTAATACATCCGTGATGAAGAAGCTATTCGAGATCAGCCCGGCAATTGACCGTGCAGCACTGGCCAAGAGGTTTGCCGAAACCGGCCGCGTGCAAGTGCGCGATGTGTTGACCCAAGAAACCGCCCGCGAAGTGCTTCACGTTCTGACCAAGGGCACGCCCTGGGGAATGGCGACAGGCGCAGGCGATGCCAATCGGCAAAGTTTCCGGATGGAGGAAGTGCAGACCCAGCAAGGCCAGCAAAGGGTCAATGCCGCAGCGATGGAAGCGCAGCAAAATTCCGCCCGCGGCGAATATGGGTTCCGCTTTGCCCATTACCCTATCCTCACCGCTATTCAGGAAGGTTGGGACCCAGGCGGCGTGCATCAGATCCTGC
>CAYUCZ010000013.1:0-80869 GCA_964443505.1 uncultured Porphyrobacter sp.
GTTTGACGTCTCAATCCTTGAGATCGGCGACGGCGTCTTTGAAGTGAAGTCGACCAATGGTGACACCTTCCTTGGCGGTGAAGATTTCGACAACGCGATTGTCGAGCATCTCGCCGATGCCTTCCAGAAAAAGGAAAACATGGACCTGAAAGCGGACAAGCTCGCGCTTCAACGTCTCAAGGAAGCCGCTGAAAAGGCCAAGATTGAGCTTTCGAGCTCAGCCACAACCGAAGTCAACCTGCCCTTCATCACCGCTCGCATGGAAGGCGGCGCATCGACCCCGCTGCACCTGGTTGAAACGATCAGCCGTGCCGACCTTGAAAAGCTGGTTGGCGGCCTGATCGATCGCACGCTTGATCCGTGCAAGAAAGCGCTCGCAGATGCTGGCGTTACCAAGGATGAGATCGACGAAGTGATCCTGGTCGGCGGTATGACCCGCATGCCTAAGGTTCGCGAAGTGGTTGAGAAGTTCTTTGAAGCGAAACCTCACACTGGCGTGAACCCTGATGAAGTTGTCGCCATGGGCGCAGCGATCCAGGCCGGCGTTCTGCAGGGCGACGTGAAAGACGTGCTGCTGCTCGACGTCACTCCGCTTTCGCTCGGTATCGAAACGCTTGGCGGTGTCTTCACCCGCATGATCGATCGCAACACGACGATCCCTACCAAGAAGACCCAGACTTACTCGACTGCTGAAGACAACCAGAACGCCGTGACGATCAAGGTCTTCCAGGGCGAGCGCGAGATGGCGAGCGATAACAAGCTGCTTGGCAACTTTGACCTTGTCGGCATTCCGCCTGCACCGCGCGGCGTGCCGCAGATCGAAGTGACCTTTGACATTGACGCGAACGGCATCGTTTCCGTGTCTGCCAAGGATAAGGGCACCGGTAAGGAGCAGACGATCAAGATTCAGGCCTCAGGCGGGCTCAGCGATGCTGATATCGACCAGATGGTTCAGGACGCTGAGAAGTTTGCTGAAGAGGACAAGAAGCGCCGCGAAGGAGCCGAGGCTCGAAATCAGGCTGACAGCCTCGTCCACGCGACCGAAAAGCAGCTCGAAGAGAATGGCGACAAGATCGACGCTGACACCAAGGCTGCTGTTGAGGAAGCGATTGCCGCGACCAAGACCGCTCTTGAAGGCGATGACGCCGAAGAGATCAACGCCAAGGCTCAGGAACTCACTCAAGCCGCAATGAAGATGGGTGAGCAGATCTACAAGCAGGAGCAGGAGAACGCTGCACCTGAGGGCGGCGACGCTGGTGCGGATGAGCCGGCGGCAGAGGATGAAGCTGACGAAGATGTCGTCGATGCCGAGTTCTCCGAAGTCGACGAAGACAAGAAGGGCTAAGCGATTAAGCCTCCATTCCCCTCCGTGCTTTCCGCGAATAGCGGGAAGGGCGGAGCCGGCCTATGGGGCGATTGAAAGGTCCGATAATGGCCACTCAGACTGACTATTATCAAACACTCGAAGTGTCGCGCGATGCTGATGGTGCGACACTCAAATCTGCCTATCGCAAACTTGCGATGAAGTGGCATCCGGATCGCAATCCGGGTGACGCGCAGGCAGAAGCCAAGTTCAAAGCCTGTAACGAGGCATATGAATGCCTCAAGGACCCGCAGAAGCGGGCAGCCTATGACCGCTTTGGCCACGAAGCCTTTACCCAGGGGATGAATGGCGCAGGTGGTGGTGCGCGCGGGCCCGAAGGTTTTGGCGATATCGGCGATATCTTCGAGACGATCTTTGGCAGCGCCTTTGGAGGCGGTGCGCGGGGCGAAGCACAGCAGCGGCAACGTCG
Organism: uncultured Porphyrobacter sp.; assembly: GCA_964443505.1. Classification (GTDB taxonomy): domain Bacteria; phylum Pseudomonadota; class Alphaproteobacteria; order Sphingomonadales; family Sphingomonadaceae; genus Erythrobacter. The sequence goes on from CAYUCZ010000013.1 coordinate 1,794, forward strand.
CGGCGCTGATCTTCGCTATGACATGCAGATCACTCTTGACGAAGCGTTCCACGGCAAGACGACGCAAATCGAGATCGAGGTTTCGCAGGTTTGCGACACGTGTGACGGTTCAGGAGCTACGCCTGGAACAGGAGAGCGCACCTGCAATTTCTGTCATGGACGCGGGACCGTGCGCGCCCAACAAGGTCTGTTTGTTGTCGAGCGTCCTTGCCCCACATGCGGCGGACGCGGCACGCTTCTCGAAGACCCATGCAAGGCCTGTCAGGGTGAAGGGCGGGTCGACAAGGTTCAGACGCTTGAGGTTGAGATTCCACCGGGTGTGGACACAGGCACGCGGATTCGTCTGGCGGGCAAGGGCGAGGCAGGGCAGCGCGGCGCACCTGCTGGCGATCTCTACATTTTTGTTCACGTCAAACAGCACCCTCTGTTCGAACGCGAAGGCACGACGCTCGCAACGCGTGTTCCGGTGAGCTTTACCACCGCTGCCCTTGGCGGAAGCGTTGAAATCCCTGATCTTGATGGATCAACCAACACAATCGACATTCCGGTTGGTATCCAGTCCGGGCGTCATTTGCGCGTGCGCGGTGGCGGTATGCCCGTCTTGCAAGGGCGCGGACGGGGCGATCTGGTAGTCGAAGTAATGGTCGAAACCCCGACCAAGCTCAGCCGCAAACAGCGCGAAATTCTCGAAGAATTCCGCGAAACAGAAACCGGTGATGAATGCCCTGAAAGCCGCAGTTTCTTCAGCAAGATCAAGGAAGCCTTTGGCGGCTAAATCGATCTTTTGCGAGGCTAAGCGTCAGGCCGCATTTTTCCTTCAACCTCTTCGCGAATTCGGCCGGTGAGATTCTTGGCGCACCGCCCGGCCGCTTCTTCTTCGTCCAGAATTGCCAGAAATGCCTCGCGCTTAGCATCTTGTATCATCGCAGGTGACAATCCGCCCTCAACTGTGGAAGCGACAAGGTCAATCATCCGCTCTGCACCGTGCAAACGACCCCACAGATAGTCGTTCTCGCGGTAGGCGCGGCTGAAGAACGCACCAAAATTGTAAAACTCAATCCCACGCAGAGTGGCGCGTGTGCCGCCCTCGCGAATGGAGCGTGCATCATCAGGCGAGATCCGGTCGATTTTTACCGGGTTGTATTCGTCCAATCCTTCGCTCTGCAGCAGGGGCAGGGTGGCAACGTCATAGAACGGGAAGCCCAGATAGGTCAGCAGCATGCGCCGCTTGAGGTTCTTCGGCATTTCAGCAAGCGCGTCTGCAAACATCTTCTCAGCTGCCAGATCGGTTTCGGGCAGAAGCCGCTCGGTCTCAAGAAAATCGAGCACTGCTCCCGGCTTTTCCAGCACTTCGAGCGCTAGACTGGGAAATACCTCGCTTTCCATCACACCCTCATCAGCGGTGCGGTACAATGCGAGAATGTCGTAAATCCGCTCACGCGCCAGATCGAGCGCGTCGTCCGGGATTTCAGGGTCCACTTCCCAATCGCGTGACAAGCGCCGGGCAAGCAATTGCAGCCGCCGAATGCGAAATCCAATGTCGTGTGCACGGAAGAAACGAATGGCAGCGGGCTGCGCTCCGCCATTTTCGAGGGTCAGGGTTTCCAGCCCTCTCGCAGACAATTCGTCTCGCAACGCCTGCGCGATTGGCCCGCAATCGGCAATGCCGCGCTTTGAAGATAGCGCGGAATTGGCCGAGAATGTCAGGTGCGCAAGGCGATCGACAATTGCGCTGAACTTGGTTTGGGCATAGGCGCCAAATGCGTAGCCAGCTCCTTCTGCTGCTGCCTGCTGCGCTTTCGCCCTCCAGTTCGACAACCGTTTTGGAGTGGGGTTGTCCATAAAGAAGGTCATGCCGAACAAGCGTTCAACCGCTCGATCAATCTCCGGCCGAAGCCCCATTACGATCCGGCGCAGTCGCTGTGCGTCCTTTGACTGGAGCTCGATCCGTTCAAGATCATCGCGAATGGGTTGTTCGCGCGGAATGGTCGATAGCGAACCGAAGATCGCACCGAACCAGCCAACTGGCTGAACCTCCTCTTCTGGATCGAATTCGCGCCGGTCGGGACGCGGTTCAATATACACGATCCGGCGGTCGACTTCCCTCTGTGACGTGCGCGAACCCAAGGCATCAAGCGCAGCGCCAAAGGGTGCGTTCACAAGCACTGATCCATCAATCAGAGCAACGTTATCGATGCTGCCTTCGCGCATATGGACCGGCATGATGCGGGAGAGAAACTGTCCGCGAGAACGCCAGACGCGTCCATTGTTCTTGGCGAGGCGATCGATCTCTGACAGCACAAGCGGAGGAAAGGCGCCCGGAAAACTGGCGGTTGCTCTCGCAGCCAAAACCAGTTCAAGCGGATCAGCCAGCGCCTCACCATTGCCTTCATGTGCCAGCGTGCGGAACGCGATTGGCATGCGGTGTTCGGTTTCCTCGACCACGGGCGGCGAATTTAGCCGCAGCTTTTCTGCATGGCCGCGAAAGTCCGTGGCGGTGACAAACAGGTCAATCGGGTGACCCGGCGGAAGCAAGTTTGGACCTGCCGCCTCTGCTTCCATGCTCTCCAACGCCTCAAACAGCATGGCAGAGAAGCGTTCGCCTGAAAATGGAGGGCTGAACCATCGTCCGCGCACAAGACGTGAGACTTTCGAGCGCACTTCGTCACGCGTTTCAGGCGAGACGCTTTCGCTCACCGCGCTGCCGGGCCGGCTCAAGAACCAGTTGGCGATGGGCTGTGCCCAAAACTTGGCATAGCGCCAGACAGGCTGCGCTTCGGGATCCGTCAATTCACACACATCGGCATTTTCGAGCCAGAGATCAGTAAGCGGCTCGAGTGATAATCCAGTGTGGATCGCCTGGGCGAGAAACACCGCGTTGATCCCGCCTGCACTTGCCCCTGTCAGAATATCGGGCAGGACTCTCAAACGCAGCTGGTGTGTCGTCTCGATCTGTTTGAGGAAATCCTGATAGACTGCGGCAACGCCAACAGGTTCGACTTCGATTTCCTTTGCGTTGTGCGCTCTGCTTGCCCTTGCAAGGTGCCAGATTTCCTTGGTGACACCGTGCATATAGACAGCAAGGCTAACGCCGCCGTAGCACACCAGAGCAAGACGCAATTCCTTTTGACGCATGATCGGCTCTCTAGAGTGGAAGTCGGTTTCTATGCAATTGCGTTCAACTTCTGTTCTGGTTACATCTTCGCGCATGGCGAAGGCAAAAAAGCGGTATGTTTGCGCAAATTGCGGCGCGGTGAGCCCGCGCTGGCAGGGTCAATGCGGTGAATGCGGTGAATGGAATACGCTGACCGAAGATGTGCCTGCCACAGTGTTTTCGCAAAAGCATGACTTGTCGAGCGGGGGCAGGGGGATCGAATTTGTTCCGCTCAACCGCCCCGCTGAATTGCCTGTCCGCAAATCAACCGGTCTTGCCGAGTTTGACCGCGCCCTGGGCGGAGGGATCGTGCCGGGATCGGCTGTCCTGATGGGCGGTGATCCGGGGATCGGAAAATCAACCTTGCTCCTGCAAACTGCTGCCACCATCGCGCGGGGGGGGAATGATGTCGTCTATGTGAGCGGCGAGGAGGCCGCAGGGCAGGTTCGCTTGCGCGCACAAAGACTGGGAGTGGCGGATGCACCGATCCGGCTCGCCTCAGAAACCTCTGTGCGCGATATCCTAACGACGTTGGGACAGGGTGCCCCGCCTGCGCTGCTTGTGATCGATTCGATCCAGACCATGCATTCAGACACAATCGAGGGGGCGCCCGGCACGGTCAGTCAGGTGCGCGGCTGCGCGCTGGAATTGATCCGCTATGCAAAGGCGACAGGTACCGCTTTGGTTCTGGTCGGTCACGTGACCAAAGACGGCAATATTGCAGGCCCCCGCGTGCTGGAGCACATGGTCGACGTTGTCATGAGTTTTGAGGGTGAACGGAGCCACCAATACCGCATTCTGCGCTCGCTCAAGAACCGGTTTGGAGCGGTGGACGAAATCGGCGTCTTTTCCATGGCGAGCGAAGGCCTGGAAGAGGTCGCAAATCCCTCGATGCTGTTTCTTTCGGGCCGGGATGCACCACTTGCGGGCAGCGCCGTGTTTCCCGCGCTTGAAGGGACACGGCCGGTTCTGGTTGAGATCCAGGCTCTGATCGTTCGACTGCAATCTGGTGCCACGCCGCGGCGCGCAGTGGTTGGTTGGGACAACGGGCGAATGGCAATGCTGCTTGCGGTGCTGGAATCGCGCTGCGGGCTCAATTTTTCATCAGCCGAAGTCTATCTCAATATTGCAGGCGGATACCGCCTGTCTGATCCGGCGGCTGATCTGGCGGTCGCTGCTGCTCTTGTCTCTGCTCTTGCCGACAAGCCACTCCCGGACAAAAGCGCATGGTTTGGCGAGGTGTCGCTTGCAGGAGAGATTCGCCCCGTTTCGCATTCGGACCTGCGTTTGCGCGAAGCTGGCAAGCTTGGATTTACGCGAGGATACGGCCCATCTGATGCAAAGACCGGTTCATCGACAGTCCAATATCAAGGGCTGGGACAACTCGCGAACCTCGTTGACCAGGTGATGAGCAAATAATAACTCGCGTCAAGCCATGACGATATTTGATATCATTGTTCTGATCATCGTCGCAGTCGCGGCAATCGGCGGTTTCATGCGGGGCCTCGTCCAAGAGGTGCTGAGCCTTGCCGCATGGATCCTTGCGGCTTTCTCGGTCTATTACCTCCATGGCGACCTGACTGAGTTTTTGCGCGGTTATTACAATGCAGAGCCGGCCACACCGATCCTTGCTTTCGTGCTCCTTTTGCTCATTCCCTATGCCGCGATGAAGGTTATCGCGAGCAATGTCGGCGAAGCCTCCCGCGGTTCGATCCTTGGACCGATTGACCGTGTGCTTGGATTTGGATTTGGAGCGGTGAAGGGCGCCCTGATCGTTGTTTTCGCGTTCTCGGTCTTGGTGCTCGGTTTCGATACTGTCTGGGGCTTCAAGGGCCGACCGGATTGGATAACGCAGTCGCGCACCTACCCTGTCACCGATGCATTCTCACGCGAACTTGTACAGATGATCGCTGCTCGCCGCGCGCGTCTTCTGGGTGAAGAAGAAGCGGGCGAAGTTGAGATCGACGGGCAGTAATGGCTTCAGGCCCCGAAGCTTCTTCAACATCGAAACTGTATACGCCGCGCCTGCTTGCTTTGTCGGCAAGTCTGGCTGATTACCCTATGACTGGTCCATTCGATGTGACGGCTGACGGGCGATCGAAGACCTGTGGCAGCACTATCTCGATCGGCCTTGATTGTGACAAGGTTGGCGGCATCTCGCGCGTGGGTATGCAAGTCAGTGCGTGCGCAGTTGGCCAAAGTTCGGCAGCGATCATGGCGCAGGCTGCTCGCGGCAGGTCGGCTAAGAGTTTTGAAGCAATGGTCACCGCGATTGAGAGCTGGTTGGCGGAATCAGGAGCATTGCCCGATTGGCCGGGTTTTGACGCGCTCGAACCGGCTTTGCCGCACAAAGGGCGCCATGGTGCGATCCTGCTCCCGTGGAAGGCTGCGATAGACGCGCTTTCCTCTCGCCGATCCTCGGGCTAAGGCGGTTATTCTGCCGGTCTGAGGGGACCGGTATAAGAACTGCGAAACGACATAAGAAAACGGGGAAGTATGTCAGCCACACAAGCCACCAGCGAAGCCGGCGCGCTTGCCGATCGCGAGCCGACAGCAGGGGAAATTCGTCTCGTCGTAGGCGCTTCAAGCGCTGGGACGATTTTCGAATGGTATGATTTTTTCATCTACGGAACGCTTGCCTATATTCTCAAGGACGCGTTCTACGACGTGGATGATCCCACCCTTGGGCTGTTGCTTGTCTGGTCAACCTTCGCCGTCGGTTTCGCCTTCCGCCCGATCGGCGCCATCCTGTTCGGGTTTCTGGGCGACCGCTTGGGGCGGAAGTACACTTTCCTTGTAACCGTAACCTTGATGGGGATTGCGACCGCTGGCGTCGGCTTCATTCCGACCGTTACCTATCTTGAAGAGAATTATGGTCCGGCATACGTCGTCATTGCGCCGCTGGTTGTGATCTTCCTGCGCGTGCTTCAAGGGTTGGCGCTTGGCGGAGAATATGGCGGGGCTGCGATCTATGTCGCGGAACACGCACCGCCAGATAAACGCGGATTTTACACCAGCTTTATTCAGGCAAGCGTTGTTGGCGGCTTTGTCCTTTCGATCATCGTGGTGCTGCTTTGCCGCCTGATCATTCCAGAAGACGCGTTCAATGACTGGGGCTGGCGCGTTCCATTCCTGCTGTCGATCCTGTTGCTCGCAATTTCGCTGTGGATGCGCTTCAAACTGTCCGAAAGCCCAGTGTTCAAGGCAATGAAGGAAGCCGGTGAGACATCGGGCAATCCCTTCATCGAAAGCTTCACATATCCCGGAAACAAGCGCCGTATCTTTGTCGCGCTGTTTGGTGTTGCAGGCATCCTGACTGTGATCTGGTACACATCGTTTTTTGCAAGTCTGTCATTCCTCAAAGGCGACATGCGGCTTGATGAACTAACGGTCGAAATCCTGATGTTGATAGCCGGGCTTATCTCGATGTCGTTCTACATTGTGGTGGGCAAGTGGTCAGACCGCATTGGACGCAAGAAGCCGATCATTATTGGGGCGCTCGCGTCGCTTGTGCTGCTCTTCCCCTTGTTCTGGGGCATGGGCGCGCTTGCCAATCCCGGTCTTGCAGAAGCGGCAGAGCGCAACCCTGTGGTTGTCTCGGGCGAGCAATGCGTGACGGATCCGTTTGCAGAGATGTTTGACCGCGAACAGACCGATTGCGGCAAGGTCCTCGCGACACTGATCGCCAGCGGCGTCTCGTACACCGTTGAGCCGGGTGACACGCTTGGCGTGACGGTCGGCGGTCAGCCAGTTGCTTTTGGCGATGATTGGCTTGACGATGGGGCAGCACGTACTGCCGGTTTGCAGGCCGCCTTGACCGAACAGGGTTTTGACTTTTCGCGACAAACACCGCCGTTCATCAACCTGGTGGGTATAATTGCTCTCTTGTGCGGAATGGGCGTGCTTTCTGCGCTTACTTATGGCTCTGTCGCGGCGCTCTTGTCAGAGATGTTCCCGCCAAGGATCCGCTATTCCTCTATGTCGATCCCTTACCACATTGGCGCAGGCTATCTCGGCGGTTTCCTTCCACTTATCTCGGGCATCATCGTTGCCAGCACGGGCAACGTCTATTCAGGCCTTTGGTATGCATGGGGCGTGACCGCATTTGGTGTGATTGTCGCGTGGTTTGGCCTCAAGGGCGGACCACCGCGAGACTTTGAAGATGATGTCCAGCCCACCTGAGCCGACACTCAGGCTCCGCATCGACAGCGAGGCGCTGGCTTCAAACTGGCGGTCGCTTGATGTGCGGTCGGGCTCTGCAACCGCAGGGGCGGCGGTGAAAGCAGAATGTTATGGGCTTGGGGTTGATCCTTGTGTCCCGATCTTGCGCGATGCGGGCGCGCGCGATTTTTTCGTTGCGCATTGGAGCGAGGTGGCAGCTATTGCCCGGCATGTAAGTCCCGGCCAGATCGCGGTTCTGCACGGCCCGGTGCGGGATGAAGACTGCGCCTATGCGAAGGCTCTAGGCGCAATCCCTGTAATCAACTCGATCGAGCAGGCGAGGCGCTGGCAGGCGAGCGGTGGCGGCACTTGCCACTTGATGATCGATACGGGCATCAACAGATTGGGCGTTGCGACAGGTGAGCTGGCGGATCCTGCGATCCGGTCGCTTGATATCGATATCCTGATGAGCCATCTGGCAAGCGCGGATGAGAATGTCCCCAGCAATGCGGAACAATTGATGGCATTCAAATCTTGCCTGGGTCAAATCGCTCACAAACGTGCGAGCCTTGCCAACAGTGCGGGCATTGCCCTTGGTGATGATTATCAATTTGATCTGACCCGCCCGGGGCTCGCGCTATATGGCGGCGTGCCGCGCGATGAGCTTGCCGCTTGCCTAGAGCAGGTGGCTCATATCGAAGCAGCCGTGATCCAGACCCGCTCTCTCAGCAAAGGCGATGGGGTCGGTTACAATGGTGAATTTATCGCCCGCGAGGCCATGCGTGTTGGCACAGTCTCACTTGGCTATGCCGATGGTTTCCTGAGGGCACGAGGTCCGGGAGGCGCTCTCTACACTGGAGACAAACGGCTGCCGCTGCTCGGCAAGGTATCGATGGACATGGTTGTCGTCGACCTCTCGACCGCCCCAGAAATCGTTGAGGGTGATTGGTTGAGCGTGCCATTCGACCTGCCTGATGCTGCGCGGCAAAGCGCTGTTTCTCAATATGAATTGCTGACAACGATAGGGCGCCGATTGCGACCATGAATTGCGCCCGGTTCGCAGATGCGAACAATTCCTCCGCCGATATTGCGCTGCACATTGTGCAGATGCTAAGAGGCGGGATCAAAAACAGGGCGCATTGGGATCGAGAGAAATGGCACGTAAATCAGGCGAAGACACGACCGCTGGTGCGGGCGAAGCAATTGTAATCAAGAAATACGCCAATCGGCGTCTCTACAACACCGCTTCGTCGAGCTACATCACGCTTGATGACCTCGCGAAGATGGTGCGCGAAAACATCGACTTTGCTGTGTTCGATGCGAAGAGCGGCGAGGACATCACCCGCTCGATCCTGACGCAGATCATAATGGAAGAGGAATCGAATGGCGGGCAGATGCTGCCGGTTAGCTTTCTGCGCCAATTGATCGGCATGTACGGCAATTCGATGCAGAACCTCATGCCGTCATACCTTGAGGCGAGCATGCAGAATTTCCGCGAGAATCAAACCAAGATCCGTGACGCATTTGAGAAAGGCATGGCGAACAACCCGCTGACTGCCATTCACGAAACCAACATGGCCATGATGCGCGCAGCCGCACAGACTTTTATTCCGGGCACGGCAGGCAAGGGCAGGGCGGCGAAGTCTGACAGGCAAGCAGGTGATGGTTCCTCGGAAGAACTCGCCGCACTGCGAGAGCAGATGGCTGCCATGCAAAAGAAGCTGGACGAGCTCGGGAAATAAGGCCAATTCGCAGGCGAAAAGCCCGCAAAAGGCCGCACCGCACAATCAGTTCGAGCAGGAAAAACAGTGTCCAACATCCGCCACGCGCTCAACGTGAAGCGCGAAGACGACTTTGCCAAATGGTATCAGGAAGTCATCAGCGCCGCTGATCTCGCTGAGGAATCAGGTGTGCGCGGGTGCATGGTGATCAAGCCATGGGGTTTTGGCATATGGGAACGCGTGCAGCGCCTCATGGATGACCGCATCAAGGCCGCTGGCATCGACAATGCCTATTTTCCGCTGTTCATTCCGCTCGCCAATTTTGAACGCGAAGCCGACCATGTCGAAGGCTTTGCAAAGGAAATGGCTGTCGTCACGCACCACCGTTTGATCAGTGATAAACAAGGCGGGTTGATACCTGATCCTGAAGCCAAGCTTGAAGAGCCGCTCGTGGTTCGTCCTACGTCAGAAACGATCATCGGCGATGCAATGGCACGCTGGATTCAGTCATGGCGTGATCTTCCGCTAAAGCTCAACCAATGGGCCAATGTGGTGCGCTGGGAAATGCGCACGCGCATGTTCCTGCGCACCAGCGAGTTCCTTTGGCAGGAAGGACACACCGCGCATGCCACGCGCGAAGAGGCGCTCGAGGAAACGCACCGCGCGCTGGAAATGTATCGTGCCTGTGTCGAAGAAGATCTGGCCATGCCGGTGATTGCTGGCGAAAAGCCTGAAAACGAACGCTTCCCGGGCGCGGACGAAACCTGGTCAATCGAAGCAATGATGCAGGATGGCAAGGCGCTTCAGGCTGGAACATCGCACTATCTAGGCACCAGTTTTGCAAGCGCTGCTGGCATTCAGTATCAGGATGCCGAGGGCGTTCAGCAATACTGCCACACCACCAGCTGGGGCACATCAACCCGGATGATCGGCGGCGTGGTGATGACGCATGGTGATGATGACGGGCTGCGCGTGCCGCCACGGATTGCGCCGCATCAGATCATCATCCTGCCGATGCTGCGCGACAAGCCAGAGGATGAGGCCGTGCTCGCTTATTGCGAAGAGGTCCGCACTTCCCTCGCCGGCCACGTCGCTATGGGTGAACCGATCCGCGTGCTGCTCGACAAGACTCCCGGCAAGGCTGCAGCCAAGCGTTGGGCATGGGTACGCAAAGGTGCGCCTGTTATTGTCGAGGTTGGCCCGCGCGACATGGAGGGCGGCAAGGTCGCTGTCCTGCGCCGCGATGCGCTTTGGAACATGGATAACGGCAAGCCTGCAATGGCTTTCACACCGCGCGATGAATTCGCCGCAAACGCTGCCTCCTTGCTTGAAGAGATCCAGTCGAACCTGTTCAACGAAGCGCGCGAGCGCCGCGATGCCAACATCACGCGCGGTCTTGCCGGTTGGCATGACGTTGTGAATTTCTTCCGCAAGGGCGGCAAGTACCCTGGTTGGGTCGAGGTCCAATGGGCACGGCCGAGCGGTGCCGAACTTGAAGCTGTGGTTGAAAAGCTGAAGGCTGAAAAGCTCACCTTCCGCAATGTGCCACGCGATGGGGAGCCTGCTGATGGCATATGCGTCTTCACTGGTGCGCCAGCGGTTGAACGTATTCTGGTCGCTCGGGCTTACTAGATAGCCAAGCTGCGCCATTGCGCCTAAGGGGCGGGCAATGGCCAATCGCAATCCCAAACGCCCTCAGGGCATGCCTAGCAAAAAGCAGGTCCTTGAATTCATCCAGACGTCTGACACGCCCGCTGGCAAACGCGAAATCGCGCGCGCTTTCGGGTTGAAGGGGCAGGAGAAGATCGCGCTCAAGAAACTGCTTAAGGACATGGCAGAAGAAGGGCTGATCGACGGCAAAAAAACCGCTTATCACCGTATGGGCGGTGTACCCAAGGTTACGGTCCTGCGCGTGATTGAGATCGAAGATGGCGAAGCGATCGCTGTCCCAGACAATTGGTCGCCTGATGCGCCTGACAAACCGCCGCGCCTTACGGTCCGCGAGATGAAAGGCAGAGGCGGGAAGCGGGCCGCTGCGCTCAAACGCGGCGACCGCGTCCTCTCGCGAACCGAAGAGACTGAAAGGGGCTGGGTCGCTTACCCGATCAAGAAACTGCCTGCGCGAACAGAAGGCCTGATGGGCGTTGTAGAACTCGAGGGGACAGGAAAGCCTTGGCTAGCCCCGATAGACAAACGCATTCGCCGCTCATCCCCGATCAGCGATCTGGGCGGCGCTGATGAAGGCCAATTGGTGCTTGCGGAAAGGGCCGGGCGCTCCGAACGATCAGGCTTGCGTGTTGTCGAAGTGATCGGAGATCCGCTCGCCCCCAAGAGCTTCAGCCTCATCGCTATCGCCAAGCACGGCATTCCGCATGTCTTTCAGGAAGGCGTTCATGAGGAGGCACAGCGTGCGGCCAATCTTCATTTGTCGCAGGACAAGCGCGAAGACTTAAGGCACCTTCCCATCGTTGCAATCGACCCGGCTGATGCGCGTGACCATGATGACGCGATCTGGGCAGAGCCAGATGGCAAGGGCGGCTTCAACGCGGTTGTCGCAATCGCTGACGTGAGCTTTTACGTGCGTCCGGGTTCGGCTCTCGACAAGGAGGCGCGAAAACGCGGCAATTCGGTCTATTTCCCCGACCGCGTTGTGCCGATGCTGCCCGAAATCCTGTCTGCAGACGTGTGCTCCTTGCGCGAAGGGGAAGACCGTGCAGCTATGGTTTGTCATTTCCACATTGATGGCGATGGGAAAGTTGGATCGGTTCGTTTTTCAAGGGCGCTTGTCCAGATTGCGCATGTCATCCCATACGAAGAAGCGCAGGCATCGGTTGATGGCGGCAGTCCGCCAGATTTTCTGAAGAATTTGTGGGGCGCGTGGGAATTGCTCGCAAAGGCGCGCGAGGCGCGTGACCCGCTTGAACTGGAAATTCCTGAAAGGCGGGTGGTCCTCAATGACGAGGGGCAGATCGCCGAAATTGCGGTTCGAGAACGGCTTGATGCGCACCTCGTCGTTGAAGACTTCATGATCGCAGCGAATGTCGCAACGGCAAAAGCACTGGAGACAAAGACTTCGCCGGTTGTTTACCGCGTGCATGAACCGCCGAGCCGGGAGAAGCTCATCGCGCTCAGGGATTATATGGCGACGATGGGCAAAAAGCTGGCGCTGGGTCAGGTGATCACGCCGGGTCTGTTCAACCGCATGCTCAAGGATGTGACAGACGAGGCGGAAAAGGCGCAAGTCATGGAAGCGGTGCTGCGCAGCCAGACACAGGCCTATTACGGGCCTGCAAATGCGGGGCACTTCGGTCTTTCGCTTGACTCTTATGTGCACTTTACATCGCCCATTCGGCGCTATGCTGATCTGTTGGTCCATCGCGCTCTGGTCGATGCGTTCAGGCTTGAGCAGCCAAAGCCTCCGGGATCACTTCCCGATACGACTGGCTTGTCAGACAAAGACCGGGCGAGCCTTCAGGAAGTTTCCGACGCGATCAGCCAGACCGAACGCCGCGCCATGGAAGCCGAGCGCGACACGATAGACCGCTATGTCGCCGCCTGGCTATCTGGCCGGGTGGGTGAGACGTTCGACACCCGGATCACAGGTGTTCAGGGCTTTGGCTTCTTCGCGACAATCGTGGGACTTGGCGGCGATGGACTTGTGCCGATCTCGACGCTTGGCGCAGAGCACTTCCGCCATGACGAAGCGGCCCAAGCCCTGATTGGTGAAGACACGGGAACGACGTACTCGGCAGGTGATCGCTTGAAGCTGAAGCTGGCAGAGGCGAATCCGCTCACCGGCGCGCTCAAATTTGTGCCTGTTGATGCTGATGGCAATGCGATCGAGCCGCGCGGGGCTCGTCCTGCGCCGCGTTACAAAAGGCCGGGTGGCGCCGGGCCAAAAAAGGCAGGCAAATATTCGGTCGGCAAAAGAGGGCGCCCGGGCAATATCCGGCATCAGGGAAGGCGCCGGAAATAGCGCTTTGCGCTAGGCTTCGTGATCGGCCTTGGTCTCATCGTAATCGGCCGGGATCACGTAAAGCGGGCAGGGCAGCGAGCCAGCATGGGCAGCAAAGTGAGTGACCAGCGGGCCCGGCCCGCCGCTGGCCGCTGCACCAAGCACCAAAGCTGCGACTTCGCGGTGGCTGTCGAGAAACTCGCTGACGATCGCCTGACCCTTGCCAATCGCTACGGAAATTGTCGGCATAATCCCGCTTTCCGCCAGCAGATTGCCCGCAACACCGTGCGCAAGCACTTCAGCCCGGTCGCGCGCTTCCTGTTCAATGGTCGCCTGAACCCCGCCGAATGCGCTGAAGCTCTGTTGGGCAACAAGCGCGAGGATATGGACCGCGCCGTCGACTTGCACTGCACGCCTTGCTGCAAAGTTCATCGCCGCGCGCGCTTCATCGCTTTCGTCCATGATCACAAGGAAAGTGCGCATTGCCGTTTCATACCTATTCCACCAACTCGCACGGTATCCGGGCAAACCGTCAAGTTTGCAAGTCACGCCCGGATGCAAGCCGGGGCTTGCCCCGAGATCACGAAGCTCTAAACCGGACAAAACATTGCATCAGGCGCACCGGAGTCTCAACGCACACCATGGCTATTGAACTGAAAATGCCCGCTCTCTCACCCACTATGGAAGAGGGCACTCTTGCTCGCTGGCTGGTAAAGGTTGGCGATACAATTTCCTCGGGCGACATCATGGCCGAGATCGAAACAGATAAGGCGACGATGGAATTTGAAGCTGTCGATGAGGGCACTCTGGCAACGATTGTGGTTGGAGACGGTACGGAGAACGTCGCGGTTGGAACAGTCATCGCCATGCTTGCAGAGGATGGCGAAGATGTTGGCGATGTGAGCGCTCCAAGCGCAGATGCAGCGCCCGCTGCACCCGCTCCGGCACCTGCGCCTGCGGCTTCAGCGCCCCCCGCTGCCGATGCTCCCTCAGCCAGCCCAACGGCACGCAAACTGGCTGAGCAGAACGGCATTGATCTTGCAGCGATTGCTGGCACAGGCCCCAAGGGCAAGATCACCAAGGGCGATGTCGAAGCGGCGATTGAAGCTGGCGGCGGGACTGCCGCACCAGCGCCCGCACCTGCTCCTGCCCCGGCTCCGGCGGCTGCCCCTGCGTCAGCTCCGGCACCAAGCGGCGCAAGGGTAATCGCATCACCGCTGGCAAAGCGTATCGCCGAGGCAAAGGGTATCGACCTTGCCAGCGTGACCGGCTCTGGCCCCAAGGGCAGGATCGTGAAGTCTGACGTTGAGAACTTCACCCCTGCTGCAACGCCTGCTCCTGCGGCGAGCGCACCGGCCCCGGCCGCAAGCGCTCCCGCAGCTGCTCCCGAATTTGGTGCACCTTTCGAGGAAGAGAAACTCTCCAACGTGCGCAAGGTCATCGCGCGCCGCCTGACCGAGAGCAAGCAAACCGTCCCGCACTATTATCTCACCATGGATATCGTGCTCGACCCGCTGCTCGCGCTGCGCAAGGAGCTTAACGCATCGCTTGAACCTGATGGTGTCAAGCTTTCGGTCAACGACTTGCTGATCAAGGCGCTCGCAAGGGCGCTGATCCGGGTGCCTCAGTGCAATGTCAGCTATCACGGCGATACGATGCGCAAATACAGCCGGGCCGATATCTCGGTCGCAGTGGCAGCGCCTTCAGGGTTGATCACACCAGTGATCACCGAAGCCGATACAAAAGGTCTCGCGCAGATTTCCAAAGAGATGAAGGAACTTGCTGGCAAGGCGCGTGACGGCAAGCTGCAACCGCACGAATATCAGGGCGGCACGGCGAGCCTGTCCAACCTTGGCATGTTCGGGATCAAGCAGTTTGACGCAGTCATCAACCCGCCGCAGGGCATGATCCTTGCCGTGGGTGCCGGACAACAGGTTCCGTATGTCATCGATGGTGAGATCAAACCTGCAACTGTGCTGCACGCATCGGGCAGCTTTGATCACCGCGCGATTGACGGCGCCGAAGGTGCCCAATTGATGGAAGCTCTGAAACAGCTTGTCGAAAACCCGATGGGACTGGTGGTTTGAACGTCGGCCTGCTCAGTTTTCTAGGCAAGTCAATCCTTATCGCGCTGTGCGCCGGGATGGCCTCCTGGTTCTATCTGATCCTCCTCGCATCATTCTATCCCACATGGGAAATGGATGGTGAGGCGCTGGGAGGAACCTTTTTCTACACCGCTCTGGGAAGCCTTGTGATCGGATTGCCTATCGCACTTTTGACCTTCTGGATGTCACGCCGCCATCTGGTGAAGTCGCCCACAACCTTGGCGATGATCGCGGTGCTTGCAGGGATTATGATGGTGCTCGCTAGCTTTGTAATCGGGGATAGAAACGGCGTCATTGTCCTTGGCATTCCGGCGTTTGTGTCAGCCTGCACGTTTGGCCTGCTTGGATGGTTCTGGATTGTCAGGCCTATGCGCGGGGAGGGCGTCCATGGCTGATCGCCAGCTCATGATCCGTGCGACTGCAATGCCAACCGATCTTAACCCCTATGGCGGAGTGTTCGGCGGCTGGCTGATAGCGCAGATGGCATTGGGAGCAGGCGCGCTTGCAAGCCGCGTTGGCAAAGGCAAGGCGGTTGTGGTCCACGCAACCGATTTCACTTTTCCCGGCGCGATGCAGGTCGGTGATGAGCTCTCCGTCTATTGCGAGGTGATCGCCACAGGCAGGACTTCGCTCACGATCCATGCGACAGGCGAAGGTCGTGAGCGCAATGGCGAGGGTATCACTCAGGTGAGCGCCGGGACCTTCAAATTCGTGCTGCTCGATGACAATGATCGCCCGCGCGCGCTTGAGATCATCGCATGAATCACCGCTGTCCTACACAGGCGCTGCTGCGATATTGTGCCCCGATGGCCACTGCCCTTACCAAGACTAGCCAAACCCGTAGAATTGCGCGATTTGGCGAACCCGTTTTTCTTCCCCAGGACCGTGTAACATGCGGTCCATGTCTCCGCTTTGTTACAGGGATCAACCATGGCTGAACCTCAATATGACGTGATCGTGCTCGGCTCAGGACCGGGCGGCTATGTTGCCGCAATCCGGGCAGCGCAGCTTGGCCTGAAAACCGCAATTGTAGAGCGTGAATTGCTCGGCGGCATCTGCCTCAACGGGGGCTGTATCCCGACCAAGGCGATGCTGCGGTCGGCAGAAATCTTCCACTACATGCAGCATGCAGGCGACTATGGCCTGAAGGCGCAGGCGATTGAGGCTGATCTTGCTGCAATTGTGAAACGCAGCCGCGGGGTCGCAAAACAGCTTAATCAGGGCGTCACGCATCTGATGAAGAAGAACAAGATCACCGTGCATATGGGCGAGGGCGTGCTGACCGGCCCCACATCGATGACAGTGAAAAGCGACAAGGGCGAAGAGAAGCTCAGCGCGAAGCATGTCATCGTTGCCACCGGCGCGCGCGCCCGTGACCTTCCGTTTGCGCCTGCCGATGGCAAGCGCGTTTGGACCTATCGCCACGCCATGACCCCGCCAGAACAACCGACGAAACTGTTGGTGATCGGATCAGGCGCAATCGGGATCGAGTTTGCCAGTTTCTACAACGATATTGGCGTCGATGTGACCGTGGTCGAAATGCTCGACCGGATCGTTCCGGTTGAGGATGTCGAAGTCTCGGCTTTCCTTGAAAAGAGCCTAAAAAAGCAGGGTATCACTGTGATGACCAGCGCCGGTGTCGAAGATATCAAGGTCAGCGCCAGCGGCGTCACTGCCAAGATCAAGGACAAGGCAGGCAAGGTTGAAACGAGCGAGTTCAGCCATTGCATCACAGCGATCGGGATCGTCCCCAACACCGAGGATATCGGCCTTGAAGCCCTTGCGGATATGGATCGCGGCTTCATCCAGATTGATCCCTATGGCCGCACCAAGTCAGCAGGACTGTGGGCGATTGGCGATTGCACGCCGGGCCCATGGCTCGCGCACAAGGCTAGTCATGAAGGCGTCACCGCAGCAGAGGCGATTGCGCAGGAGCTAGGCAATAAAGATGTTCATCCGCATCCGCTTAATCGCGACGCGATACCGGGCTGCACTTATTGCCACCCGCAGATTGCCAGCGTCGGCTTGACCGAGGCGAAAGCCAAGGAGGCTGGATATGAACTGCGCGTCGGCAACTTCCCTTTTATCGGCAACGGCAAGGCAATAGCGCTTGGCGAAGCGGAAGGCTTCATCAAGACCGTCTTTGATGCGAAGACCGGGGAGTTGCTAGGCGCTCATATGATCGGGGCTGAGGTTACCGAGCTGATCCAGGGCTATACGGTCGGCATGACATTGGAGACAACCGAAGAAGAGCTGATGCAAACAGTCTTCCCGCATCCCACACTGTCAGAGATGATGCATGAAAGCGTCCTGAGCGCTTACGGGAAAGCGCTGCATATCTGAGGCGGAACGCGATGCGGCACAGATGACGACCGAAATCGACGAACGGTGACTGTCTCTTTGGCGAATGCGGCGAACCGACGATTGCTGAGCGCGCCTTTCTACTGCGCTCTGAAGAGGAGGCATTAGGTCATCAGCGCTCACTATGAACGCTTCAGGCTTGCCCAGCTAAAGATTAGAGACAGCGATGATTGCGATTTCGGTGCTGGGCTTGTCCATTTTAGACATCTCAATACCCGCTCGCCTGGCCGTCTTTGCGCATCTCGGTTGCACCAGCATAGACGCCGGTTTCCGGATCGCGCACGATGGCCTGATAGCCGCCGAACATGATGCCGTTTGAAACCACCCGGACATTGTGTCCCATTTCGCGCAGGCGCTCGACCGTCTCCGACGGGATACCAGGCTCAACGTTCAACGTGCCAAGCGGATCACGCGCATCGCCTGTCAAAGGCTCGGTCGGTTGGCGCCCGCCATCGTGGTTGATGCGGGCGGCATCGCCTGCTTCCTGAACGTTCATGCCGAAGTCGACCATGTTAATCAGAACCTGGACATGCCCCTGAGGCTGCATCCCCCCTCCCATCAAACCAAGAGTCATGAAAGGCTCGCCATCCTTCTTTACGAAGGCGGGAATGATCGTGTGGAACGGACGTTTGCCGGGCTCATAGGCGTTGGGATGCGCTGGATCGAGGCTGAAGAGCTCGCCGCGATCCTGAAACATGAAGCCAAGCCCATCGGGCACAAGACCGCCGCCCATGCCGCGATAATTGGACTGGATCAGGCTCACCATCATACCGTCCTTGTCGGTAACGGTGAGGTAGGTTGTATCGCCTTCGCCCTCCAGTTTAGGCTCGCCCGGTCCGAACTCAGGGGTCGCCCGCGCCGGGTCGATCAGTGCGAACCGCTGCTCGCCGTATTCCTGAGTTAGAAGCTCAGCGGGAAGGGCAGAAAAACTTGGGTCCGCATAGAAGCGCGCGACATCGGCATAGGCAAGGCGCTTTGCTTCGGTGATGTAGTGGATGACCTCTGGGCTTCCGCGTTCCCATTGCCTGAGGTCAACATTGCGCAGGATATTGACCATTTGAAGCGCGGCGAACCCTTGCGTGTTGGGGGGGAGCTCGCACAGCTCGTAGCCGTCTCGATACTCAGCACAGGCCGGATCAACCCACTCACTCTGATGCGTTGCAAAGTCTTCGAGCGTGTAGGCAGAGCCCTGGCGCTGGAGATAGTCGACCATCGTTTGCGCGAGGTCGCCTTTGTAGAATGCATCTCGACCTTCGCGCCCGATTGTCTCCAGCGTGTTTGCAAGATCAGGATTGCGGAAGATCTCACCTGCCTGGGGTGCAGTGCCATCAGCGAAATAGGTCGCCCGTGCATTGTCGAACTCAAACTCGTAATTCTCAAGCCGCCAGGAATAGGCCCGGAGCGATCGAGCTAGGTACATGGCTATGATGGGGGCGACAGGATGCCCCTCGCGTGCATACGTTACCGTGGGGGCAAGAATATCGCTCATCGGCAGCTTGCCAAAGCGCTCGTGCATTTCGAACCAGCCATCGACCGTTCCCGGGATGGTGACAGGCAAAGGGCCAACAGGTGGCAGCGTGTCCCTGTCGCCCAGTTTCTCACGCAATTGCTCAAGCGTCTGCCCGCGCGGCGAGCGGCCAGATCCATTGAGCCCATAAAGCTGATCGGTCTTTGGGTCATAGATGATTGCAAACAGATCGCCGCCAATACCGTTGCCAGTTGGCTCCATCAGGCCCAGTGCGGCATTGGCAGCGATTGCGGCGTCAACGGCGGTTCCACCGTCTCGCAGAATCTCAAGCGCTATCTGCGTTGCGATAGGATGAGCGGTCGCCGCCATGCCATGTTCGGCATAAACGGGACTACGGGACCAATTGGCTCCCACTGGCCTGCCACCAGCACCGATCTGCTCTTCAACGGGCCGCGCGTCTTGTGCCGCGGTCGGCAATGCCGCCAATGCCAATGCTGAAACCGTCGCTGCAATGCTAACCCGCATAATACTCTCCATCTGGATCTTCACGCGCCTGCCGAATTGGCTTTGCGTTTCTTCTTGGCTTTGGCCATGCGCGGGAGAAGGAACAGATAGCCTCCCGTGCCCCACATGATGATCAGAAGAATGCCACTGGGCAAGAAGACATAAAGCTTCACCCAATCAGCAAAGAAAGAGCCATCATGAATGCTCTCAATCAGGTCTGACCGCCGGTAGGCAACCTTCAGAACCTCTGCCGTTTTCGTGTCAACCTGGACTTCCCATCCCGAGTTCGCGCGCAGTTTCGCGATCCCTCGGTCAACGCGCAGATCGATGCGGTCAATGTCAGACCAGTTTTCGATTTCTGCTTCGGGATGTTGGCGGGCAGCCTCGAGCATCTGCTCAAACGATGCCTCTGGCAGTTGAGCTTCGACCACTCCGCGCTCTGTGCCCGGCTGGATCCACTCGACTTCCTTCTTGAGCATCAGGAACCCACCGGCGACGAACATGATCGCAGCAGGAACGAAGACAGCAAGCGAGAGCCAGTAATGTATCTGGCGGAACAGGCGCTTGGGGTTCATCACAAATGTCCTGTTGCCGACCCTGCCAAAAAATGGCGAGGTCGGCACCTAATAGAGATAGGGCAGCGTTCTTAGCCCTTAGGGAATGCGGCCACCAGGTACCCAAGGGGCCCCAGCTGCGATCAGTTCAGCTTCGAAGGCAGGAATTGTGCTTTCAACCAACGCTTCGACGCGGGCCTTGATTGCACCATATTCTGCCTCGGCATACCCGAATTGCTCGCGGTGTGTTTGGGTCGGACCGTAGGTCGAACCAAAGTTCCCGAAAGCGACCCGGCTCAACCGGCTGCGCACGGTTGGCCGCGTGCGCTCGGCCAGTTCATTGCGGGCTGGATTGCCGTTGAGCAATTCATCGAGCGCATTCACTTCAGCCTTGATCGAAGCCAGACGGTTGTCGAGCACGGTGGGATCACCGCCCGGCGTCCGCATAACCGCGATTTCGAGTTGTCCAACCTTCTCTTCTGCATCGCTGAGCGTCTGGGCGGTCGCATTGACACTGCGGCTCAGCGTCATCACAGCAGCCCAGAATTCGTGCGCATCGGCCTGAGCAGGCAGTGCGCCCTGTGCACGAAGCGGACGAACGGTGAATTGCTGTGGTCCGACCAACTGCGTTGTGGTCCCACGAACACGCTTCGACAGATCAACCGTGTACTCACCAGGAGGGACGAGGAAGCCCGAAGGTTCATCCCCGCTGCGGGCCAGACGCGCAAAGCTCGTATCCGGGAAACGCAGATCCCAATTCACGCGGTGGAAGCCTTTCTTGGCTGGGCCGCTGATGCGCCGCACGACATTGCCGTCGCCGTCGCGCACTGTCAGCCAGATCACCGGCTTATCCTCCTGCAATTCGGCAGTAAGCGAGGAGAAGCTGGGCAGCGGAGTATCATCCCCATCTGCGATCAGCGGCTTCTCACGCTCGCGCCGTTGCTCTGCCAGCGACTGGATGTCGTCGGCCAGATAGTAGGTGAAGTTGGCACCAAATTCAGGGTTCGGCGCGATGTAATAGCCATTGCCCTGCGAACCACCGCGACCGAAGGCCAGTTCCGGCTTTTCAATATACCACAGTGCATCGCGGCCCGGGAACAGCATCGCTTCTTGCTCAAGGCTCGCCTCGTTGAGGGTGCGCAATGGAGAGATGTCGTCGAGGATGAAGAAGCCGCGGCCAAAGCTTGCTGCCACAAGGTCGTCTTCGCGCCGTTGGATGGTGACATCGCGGAACGAAATGGTCGGTGCATCGCCCGAGAGCTTGACCCACTTCTCACCCCCATCAAGCGTGAAGAAGAGCGCAAACTCGGTCGCGGTGAAGAGCAGGTTCGGGTTCACATGATCCTGAACGATGCGCCACACCAGATGGCGTTCAGGAATATCGCCCGTAATGCTCTGCCAGCTGCGGCCACGGTCGGTGCTCTTCAACAGATAGGGCGCAAAGTCGCCATATTTGTGATTGTCGAGCGCGACGTAGACCGTGTTCGGGTCGTGCAAGTCAGCGCGAATATCGTTGACGAAAGCGCGTTCAGGAACGCCCGGGAGCGAGCTGACTTCGACCCGGCGCCAGTTTGCGCCGCCATCTTCAGTAACCTGGATCAGGCCATCATCGGTGCCAACATAGAGCACGTTCTCGTCAAAGGGCGATTCCCCGATCGACGTGATCGTGTTGTATTGCGACATGGCGAGCAGGTCCCAGCCTGCTTCCCAGCTCCACTGGCGGCCCTGCACAGGCAGGTGCAAGCGGTTTTCATTGCGGGTAAGGTCACCCGAAACAGGCGTCCAGCTGTCGCCGCGATCGTCCGAGCGCCACAAACGCTGCGAAGCAAAATAGAGGCGGGTGGGTTCATGCTGGCTCACCCAGATCGGTGTATCCCAGTTCCAGCGCTGAATATCATCGCCCGGTGCCGGTTGAGGCTTGATACGGACAACTTCGCCGGTGATCCGGTCGATCCGCGCGATGTTACCCTGCTGCGATTGGGCATACATGATGTCGGGATTGCCCGGCTCTGTCGCGGATTGGTGTCCGTCGCCGCCAAGCGTCACGAACCAGTCGTCATTGCGGATTCCCTGACGATTATCGGTGCGCGACGGACCGCCTTGTGAGTTGTTGTCCTGCGTGCCGCCATAGACAAAGTAAAACGGCTCAGAATCATCGACCGCAACCTTGTAGAACTGCGTGATCGGCAGGTTGTCGATAAAGCGCCAGGTTTCGGTGTGATCCCAGCTTTCATAGAGGCCCCCGTCAGAACCGAACATGATGTAATCAGGATCGGTTGGATGGAAGGCAATTGCGTGGTCATCGACGTGCTTCAGCGAGTTGTTGAGATCGTTGAACGTCTTGCCGCCGTCATAAGAAATTTGGCTAGTATTCGAGACCAGATAAATCCGGTCGAAATGGTGCGGGCTTGCATAGAGCTCTTGGTAATAGTGCGGTCCGGTTCCGCCGCTCACCTCGTCAGACATCTTGGTCCAGCTCGAACCGCGATCGGTTGAGCGCCACACGCCGCCTTCGCGCCGATCAAGCTCAATCGCTGCATACACAACGTCGGGCTGCATAGGGGAAATCGCTATACCGATCTTGCCCTTATTGCCGCTGGGAAGGCCGGTCTTAAGTTCGGTCCAGGTCTCGCCGCCATCTTCGGTGCGCCACAGCCCGCTGTTCGGGCCGCCGCCAACGTAAGCCGCAACAGTGCGGTGGCGTTGCCACATCGCGACATAGAGACGATCGGGATTGCGCGGGTCGATCATCATGTCGCCTGCGCCCGTATAGCCATTGTCAGAAGACAGGATCAGGTCCCAAGTCTCTCCGCCATCGGTGGTCTTGTAAACGCCGCGCTCGCCACCTTCGCTCCAAACAGGGCCCTGTGCTGCGACCCAGACAGTGTTCGAATCTTCGGGGTGAACGATGATCTTGCCGATCCGTTCAGACGCTTCGAGGCCCTTTTTGGTCCAAGTTTGGCCGCCATCTTCCGACAGGTAAATACCGTCGCCATAGCCCAGGTGGCGGCCACCATGGTTTTCACCCGTGCCCACCCAGATGCGGCTGGGATCGGAGGGGTCGAGGCCAAGGGAGCCGATCGAGTACGACCCTTGACCGTCAAACAGTGATTTCCAGGTCGTGCCCGCGTTTTCGGTTTTCCAGACACCGCCAGAGCCTACTGCGACATACCAAGTGGCAGGATCATCTTCGACGATAGCAATGTCCGCAATTCGGCCAGACATGAAAGCCGGTCCGATGCCGCGCAGCTTGAAGGCATCGAACGTGCCGCTGGAAAGCGCTGGCTTTTCATCGCTCTCATCGGATTGGGCGAGGGCCATTGTGCACAGGCCGAACGCGGCCAAAAGACTGACCAGGAACCGTGAGAGCGTCATAGATTTCCCCTGCTTCATATATTTCGCCGTCACGTTTCGGTTACATAGACCGTGCCGCAAATTGTGACCGACGAACGACATATTTAACTCGACATTCGTCATTTGGTTCCGAATGTCATCGCCCTATCAAGGAACCGGAAGTGTCCGGTGGCCGTTGAGGGTTTACCTTGCCCGAGACTACAGACGAGGGAACCGCCTTGTTACATTATCTCGCGACGCTGTCATCAAAGGAAATCGCCTTGCGTTTGATCGCTGCTCTCTTCGTATTCTTCCTTGCATCCCCAGCAATTGCGCAGGGCATTCAACAAACCAAAGGCGATTTTGAGGACAAGTTCAGACAGCTCGACGAGGTATTGCCCGATGCCAACGTCTATCGCAACGCCTCGGGGGCGCCAGGCCATCAATATTGGCAGCAACAGGCTGACTATCGCATTGTCGCTGACCTTGATGAAGACGCCCGCCGTCTGACCGCGCGGGCCACCATAACCTACAAGAACAACTCACCTGATGCGCTCCCGTGGATCTGGTTGCAGCTTGACCAGAACAGGTTTCGCAAGGATTCGATGTCGGAGCTGACAGATGTCTTTGCCGGACCTGGGCGACGCGGGCCTGCCTGGTCTGCTCCCAGTGGCAATACCCCCGCAAGACTGTCCCTCGAAGAGCTCCGCCGCCAGCAGGCCATGGCGGATAACACCTATGGCTATGAATTCGGCGCGATCACGCTTTCGAACGGTCGGGCTCTTGATCACACTATTGTTGGCACATTGATGCGGATTGATCTGCCGAACACCCTTAGACCGGGACAGAGCGTCAGCTTCAATATCGAGTGGGCCTTCAACATCGTGGAAGAAAACGTGATCTACGCCCGCGGGGGGTATGAGCATTTTCCAGACGATCCACGCGAAGGCGGCAATGACATTTTCATGTTTGCCCAGTGGTTCCCACGGTTGGTCGCCTATTCAGACTATGAAGGCTGGCATAACAAGGAGTTCCTTGGGCGAGGGGAGTTCACGCTGGAATTCGGCGATTACGATGTGACGATGACCGTACCCAACGATCACATCGTTTCATCAACTGGGGTCTTGTCCAATCCATCAAGCGTCTTGACTGCCGCTCAGCGCCAACGCCTTGCCACCGCTCGCAGCGCCGACGCACCGGTATTCATCGTCACACCAGAGGAAGCGGCGCAGAACGAATCCTCCACTCCAACTAGCGAGAAATCCTGGCGCTTTACCGCTCAAAATGTGCGGGATTTCGCATGGGCAACAAGCCGCAAGTTCATCTGGGATGCGCAGGGCCATAAGCAGCCGGGCGCTGAGCAGGAAACCGTCATGGCCATGTCGTTCTGGCCGAAGGAAGGCGGTGAACTTTGGCGCAAATATTCAACCGCTGCAGTCGTGCATACCATGGAAGTCTATTCGCGCTACGCCTTCGACTATCCCTATCCAACCGCGCAATCAGTCAACGGGCCGGTCGGCGGGATGGAATATCCTATGATCACCTTCAACGGCCCGCGCACGACGCTCAACGACGATGGCAGCCGGACCTATTCACTATCGGAGAAAGTCTATCTGGTAGGAGTGATCATCCACGAAATCGGACACATCTATTTTCCGATGGTGGTGAACTCGGATGAACGGCAGTGGACCTGGATGGATGAAGGGATAAATTCCTTTCTCGACAGTGTCGCAGGATATGAATGGGACCCGGACATGCCCTGGACCCGCAGCCTGCCGCGCGATCTTATCCCCTACATGACCTCTGACCAGCAAGTTCCGATCATGACGCATTCGGACAGCGTTCTGAACATTGGCCCGAATGCCTATGGCAAACCATCGGCAGCCTACCACATCTTGCGGGATACAGTGATCGGACGTGAGCGCTTTGACTTTGCGCTGCGTGAATATGCGCGGCGCTGGCGGTTCAAGCGCCCGACACCTGCCGATTTCTTCCGCACCATGGAAGAAGCGTCTGGCACAGATCTCGACTGGTTCTGGCGTGGATGGTTCTACACCACAGACCACGTCGATATCTCGCTCGATACAATTCACCGTCTGCGTCTCGACACGGAAAATCCGGATATCGATCTATCGCGCCGCCGTCAGGAACTGGCCAATGAACCCGAGAAGGTTGGTGTGCGCCTCAATCGCGAACAAGGCCTGCCAATATGGGTACTCGAAAATCCAGGTGTGACCGACTTCTACGATGAGAATGATCGTTTCGTCGTGACCCCTCGTGACACCAAATCCTATGAGAGTTTTCTGGAAGGACTCGACGATTGGGAACGCCGGGTGTTTGACCGCGCGGTGGCAGAGGACAACAATTACTATGTCCTCAACTTCTCCAACATCGGCGGGCTGGTCATGCCGATAATCCTTGATCTGCGTTTCACAGATGGAACGAGCGAACGGATGATGATCCCGGCGGAAATCTGGCGACGCAATTCGCGCAATGTCAGCAAGCTCTTGGTGTTTCCGCGGGACAAGGAACTGGCAGAAGTTGTCGTCGACCCTGATTGGGAAACCGCAGATGCCGACGTCAACAACAACCACTACCCGCGCCGGATCATCGAAAGCCGGGTCGAGGCGTTCAAACGTTCTGCCCCGACTTCGCGAACCGGACGCGATCTGATGGCCGAAGTGCTGGTTTCAGAGGAAGCCAAGGCAGAAGAGACTGCGCCAGAGTGAACAAGATCGCGAGACAGCTTTTTGTTTTGATCGCGGCCTTGATCGTGGCGCCACCAGCGAGCGCGCATCAGCAGAAGATCGTCATCAGTACGGTTGAGCATAACCCACGAACAGGCATGCTCGAGGTCATACACCGGGTACCGCTTCACGATGCAGAGCATGCCTTGCGAGTTCAGGGCAAGAGCGCTGCGGACATCATTGCTGACACTCCAAGCCGGCGCGAATTCGCACGTTATACTGCAGAGCGTTTCGTTATCTCGCACGATGAGCAATTGCTTGAACTCGAATTGCTGGGCTCTGAAATCGACGGCGGACATCTTGTGATCTACCTCGAAGGTCCATCACCGGGTGCAGGGGCGCTTCTGGTCATAAATTCACAGATACTCACCGACATCTGGACACGTCAGGTAAACCGGGTGAACATTGGAGCCAGCACTGAGCCCAAGACGCTGATTTTCGAAGCTGGCGATAGCGCCAAGCAAGCTGTTCTTCGCTGACATTGTCGGAGGCGTGCAGGGGTGGGCGAAGCTCAGGCCGCCGCTTGCCGGGCCGCGCCGTCTTCGGAAGAATTTTCTTGTACGGAAGGTTTTGGCCGACCGAAATGATAGCCTTGGAAGCATGTGCAGCCCAGTTTGACCATCGCTGCCACCTGGTCCTCGGATTCGATCCCTTCGGCCGTCACATCGATATCGAGCGACTGCGCAAGTGCAACGATTGCTGCGACCACGGCCTGACTGCGTGAAGAGCCTGCGGCTGCAGACTGCACAAACTCGCGATCAATCTTGATCATCGAGAAGTCCATCTTGTCGATGTAGTTCAGCGAGGAGTAGCCGCGACCAAAATCATCAAGCGCAAAGGACACACCGATATTGCGCAAGCTTTTCAGAAGCTGCTCAAGCTGCGGATCCATCTCCAGCACGAGGCTTTCCGTGAGTTCCAGGATCAACCGCTCGGGAGCGAGCTCGCTTGTGGCTAGCGACTGCGCTACGATATTGAGGAACGAGGGATCGTTCATCTGAAGCGTTGACACATTGACTGTCAGCTTCACATCTTTGGGCCATTGCGCCGCTTCACTGCAAGCGCTGCGCAGGACCCACGCGCCAAGCCGTTCAATAAGGCGACATTCCTCTGCCACGGGAATGAAAACGTTTGGGGGAACGATGCCGCGCTCTGGATGTGTCCAGCGCAGTAATGCTTCGTAGGCAAGAACGGTGTTTTCAGGCCCCTTTACAATGGGCTGGTAAACCACCGAAAGCTGGCCATTCTCAAGCGCAGCTTCGAGATCCTTTTCCAGGCTCGAGCGATCTTCAAGCTTAGCCCTCATCAGCGGCTCATAAACCACGCAGTTGCCGCGGCCGCGATCCTTCGCTGCATAGAGGGCAAGATCCGCATTGGTCATGTGCACACTTGCGTTAGCAAGTTCGTTGATCTGAGTGATGCCAATCGACGTGCCGATGGAGATTTCAAAGCCTTCGATGGTGAAGGGGTCGCCAATTCGGTCGATGATCTCGTCGGCCAGTGCGACTGCATCATCAATCGTCATGCTTGCGGGCATAACCATCGCAAACTCATCGCCGCCCAAACGGCCAATGACCGTTTCATCGCCGGCAGTATCGCGGAAACGTTCCGCCACTTCGTGGAGGAGCTTGTCTCCGATACCGTGACCGAAAACGTCGTTCACCTGCTTGAACCGATCAAGGTCAATAAAGGCAAGGATCGGCGGGTTAGGCGTATCGACCCGCTTGGTTATCGCCTCTTCGAGCAGACTGCGGAAGTGATCGCGCGCATACAATTGGGTGAGTGCGTCGTGCTGAATCACATGCGTCAGCTTGGCATTGGCAGCCTTGATGCCCTTGCGGCTGCGGTTCACCATGCGCAAAAGCATCAGCACGCCAATGAACGCAAAAATACCAAGCGTGATCACGACGCTGAGAAAGATGACCTGATCCTGCGCGCTGCTCAACCGCGCTTCATTGGCTGCTTTTTCAAGCGATAGCTTCGAGATCTCCAGCTCGCGATTGGCAGCATCAAAGCGCGCGGCCAGAAGGGCATTGTTTGCGGTCGAAGACAGATCACGGGCCTGGCCATCGATGCGGTGAAACGCCTGGAGATGTTCGCTCGCTAGCTTGTAGTTTCCGGTGTTCGAATAGACCGAATACGCGGTATCATGAAAGTCCCGGAAATACGGCGAGGTGGAGCTCAGATCTTCACGTTCGAATGTGCTGGCCAGGTACATCCGCGCATTGCCGAGATTGCCTTTCTTCACCGCGATCTGGGCACGCACACCGTAAAGGAATGGGCGCCATTCAGGCGCACTGCTGTTTGCGATCGAAAGACCGCGCAGCACCGTGCGCTCAGCCGCTTCAAGCTCTCCGGCAAGATACTGGGTCGATGCAATATTCGTAAGAATGCGTGCTTCGAGAAGCGGGCTGCCCATCTGGACAGCCACACCCAGTGCGGCGCGAAATTCTGCTTCGGCGGCGACGTAGCGTTCAAGCTCTTTGAGCGCATTGCCGGTGTTGTTGTGCGCCGATAAGGCCAAGGCCTTGTCCTCTGGATAGGCCTCATTCGCCTGCTTGTAATAGCTTAGAACGCGCTCGTAATCTCGCGCATCAGAATAGAGCGAACCGATGTTCTGAAGAACAATTGCTCTGCTGCGATCTTCGCCAAGCGCTTCATAAAGCTCGTGAGCTTGCAGGAATGAGCCCAGCGCATCGCCATACGCACCCTTGCTTACATTCAGGCTTGCCTCTGAGCGCAGCAAATCGGCGTGCAGTTTCGAACCGTTGAATTGAAGTGTGATCTCGGCAATCGCATTGTCGATGATCTTTTCCGCCTCATCAGCGCGGTTCAGGCGCATCAAAGCTTCGGCTTCAAGCCATTGCGCAGTCAGGCGGGCGATCTCAGCGTCTTGGGATTCCCCTTGGACCAGTCCAGCTGCTTCGCGCGCATATTCGAGCGCGGCTGCTGAATCCGCCATCATGTTTTGCTTGGCCTGGCCGATTGCGGCGTCGAACGCGGCCTGGTCGCTTGTCGGAGCAGCAGAGAGGGGAGCAGCTGATGCGACAAGCGCAGGCACCGCTAGCAGGCCAAGCCGCCTGATCAATCTGTCTCGCATGTCAGATCCCCTAACCCGTTGCGCGGCGTTGGCATCGCACTTTCGTGCAGCCTATTGACCTTGCATCAGAAGCGGATGCTGAAGTTACCTCCCACAACCAGTCCCGCTTCGTCAGCAAAGTCACCTGAACTCACGTAACGACCAAACACTCCAAACTCAGAAGATCTGGTTAACGGCGTGGCATAAACTGCCTCTGTGCTGATGCGACGTTCGGTCTGGATCTCAAACGTTTGGGTCACTGGACCGCGTTCACCGGTTAGACGATCGATGACCTGCTCGCTGGTGAACTCAATCTCACCGCGCTCAATCTGGAGTGGTTGAGCGACCGTCACACGAAGCGTGTCCTTGTCGGAGAAGATACCGCGCTTGGTTGCCGAGAACTGGCCGGCCGTGCTGATCACCGGGCTCGCGCTGGTAAACAACTGATCACGTGCGGTCTGTGTGCGCGCGCCAGTAGCTGAGACATCGAAGCTAAAGCCGCTGCCGATGTTGAGCGAGGCTGAAACAGTGACAGCTTCGGTCTGCGCACCGCTGTCCAGGAACCCATCGACCGCAGTCTGCGTCCCGAGAAGCGCGTTGTCTTCGTCAAGCACGGTGTACTGGACCGCAACCGATACATCATTGCCAACGCGCTGTTCGATATCGAGCGTCATGGCACGGGCAGGGCGGTCGCCAAACTCGCGCTGGCGCAGGATTTCCTGAGGGTCGTTTGACGCAATGTCATCCCATTGCGCGCGGTTCTCAGAATAGCCAAGCTTGATCGTCGTGTTGCTGCCAAGCTGATACCCTGCCTGAGCAAAGCTCTGACCAGATGCAAAGCCAAGTACCGGGTTTACCCCTCCTGTCAGCGGATCGTGGTCACTAAGGATCCCAAAGCGATAACCCGACAGGGCCATTGCGCCCTGACCATGGCCAAAGGTGAAAGACATCTGACCCTTTGGATCAGTCAGCGTAGCCGCACCATGCACCATGCGCAGTTCGCCGCGCTGGGTGTATCGCGGTGCCATACCGTCATAGCGCAGGGTCCATTCACCACTGATCTGACCCGCATTGGAACGCAGTTCGGTAAAGCCCGCTGTGCCATTTCCATCAGAATCGGTGCCGCCGGAATTGATCCAGTTGACAAAACGCTGCGTCACATAGTCCTGGAACCGTTCCTGCCCTCTGCCCAGAGCATTGGTCGAACGACCTGTAGTTGCGCTCGACACCGGGATGCTGAAATCGCGATAGGTATCGTCGATATCCTCAAAACCGGTGAAGAAAGCACCAAACGTCTCCCAATAGGATGGGATACCCAGGGTCAAAAGCTGCGACGCGCTGTATGAGTATGAATTGCTCGATGCAGCATTGTCTGCGCCGCCGAGATACATGTTGAATGACATCGCATTAAAGTCGAGCGGTGACTGCGATGCCTCCACGTCAAGCAGACCCCAACCATAAATCTGATCGGGCCCGGGCGCACCGAGGTCACGCGCAGAACGGAAAATGAT
This sequence comes from uncultured Porphyrobacter sp., assembly GCA_964443505.1. Taxonomy (GTDB): domain Bacteria; phylum Pseudomonadota; class Alphaproteobacteria; order Sphingomonadales; family Sphingomonadaceae; genus Erythrobacter. Next base: position 32,447 of record CAYUCZ010000013.1, read on the forward strand.
CTGTGCTGATGCTTCCGGTTCCTTCGCAAGCCAAGGCCAACGGTCATGGAGAAGCGCAATTGCGCCCGACACCAGAGGTGCAGCGAACGAAGTGCCCGAATGGCGCATCACGCCGCCAAGACCGTCTGACATCAGCAGCAATTCACCCGGCGCAACGACCGTGCGCATGTAGAGTTCATTGCCTGCGTCGCACACTCCATTGTTGAGCAGGCAAGTATCGCCGGGGCGGTTTGAGAAGGATGAGATTTCGGCAATCGGATTGACCGAACCCACGAAGATCGTGGTGGCCTGATCCTTGCCATAATACCACTCAACATCGGTGGTCTGCGTGATGCCTTCATTACCCGATGCGATGACGTAAATGGTATCGCGGCTCACTTTCTGAATGTCACCGCGAGCGAAGATATCGGCTAGGCCTTGGGTTACGACCCAGCCTTTTTCACCCAGCGACATATTGATGATGCTGGTGACACCGAACTGGTTGGCACCTTGCATCCCGCTCGGCTGCATTGCCAGAATACCATCGGCAACCCCGCTCCACCCAGATGCACCGTTGGGATTGAAGGGGTTATAGGTCGCAATCTTCACATCAGGGGCAATGCCCATGACACCTGAACCATCATGAGCGCCCGCAATCAGGCTCGCGACGCCAGCACCGTGGCCACCGACACGGTTGTCGTATCCACCTGCCCAAATGATATTGTTGGTAAGATCGGTATCGGCGCTGAAACTGCCATCGATAATGCCGATGATCGTGTCGCGGCCATTGCCCTGAATCTGGGTGATTGAAGGCGTCCAGTTGATCGCTGACATCCAGTGGTCAACGGCATCAACGCCAGAATAGAGATTCAAGGTATCGTGCCAATCCAGATAAAGCGCAGCACGTTGGCGCGCCGTAAGGATTTCAACCGTCGCTTTGTTGTTGGGATCAACTCCGTGACGGGCAAAGACCTCATCCACTAGAGCGTCAAAGCTGTTTCCGGTTTTGGCTGTGTAGGCTGCGCCAAACTGTGCTTCACCTTGGGAGATCAAGGTCGCCAAAGCTCCCATGACACGATCGGGCGTACCGTCGCGAACGATATCACCAGTCGCGGAGTAGGAGATTTCATTGAAGAGACGCTCCACTTCCTGGATTTGCGAATTGTGCGCATTCCAGAAATCTCCCAATTCATTCAACTTGCTAGCGTCAAAAGCTACAATGTCGCCGTAGAATGCATCGATGTCACCCCAGAACGCATCAATGTCGCCATAGAACGGATTGATGTCGCCCCAGAATGCGTCGATGTCGCCATAGAACGGATTGATGTGCCCCCAGAACGCGTCAATGTCGCCGTAGAACGGGTTGATGTCGCCATAGAACGGGTTGATGTCGCCATAGAAAGGGTCGATGCTGCGGAGGGTCACCACTCCATCGGCAGCATATTCTTTTGCACCTTCCGCAGGGAACCTAAGTGACGTCGTGCCGTCAATCGCTTCGAATGCATCGAGAAGGGCGTTAGGGACAGAAGCCTCACTTTCGTCCCCATCGTCATCCTTGTCGTTTGCCGGAGCATGGCTTTCGACTTTGTCGGCTTCAGTTGCGTTCGCGCTGCCTTCACTCGCATGAGCCGTGCCCATAAGCGATGCGATAAGCGCAATGCCTGCCGTTCCGCGTGCCAGTACCGTTTTCATAAGCGTTACCTTTAGTCCCCATCGACGACCCTAACTCGCCGATCACTGCATGCGTTCTAGAGGGAGCAAGTGGGGTTCGAGTTCATGCACATGGTTAAGATTTTAAGAGCTCGCCGGCGGTTTCGACTCGCTCAGAACCAGTGCATTTTTCGGAAAGATCTCGCTTGCGAGCGGCTTGCGATCGTTAAGCTTGGGTAAACGGGCGACGCAGCGAACTTCGCGCCATGAATTGCAACGATTACGAGTTAACTTCCTCGCGCCAAACAAGCGCCGGTTCAAAGCGCTCTCATGCACCAAAACGAATCGGGTCAATCAAACCATTTGGCACGCCATCACCAATGAGGGAATGACGTCACTTTTCTACCGTCGCAGAACTTTGTTTGCGCCGTAACGGGCGCAAACAGCGCGGATTGTCTGGGAAAGGAGTGGTGGCGGACAGGGTGGGATTCGAACCCACGAAGGGCTTGCACCCTTGCCGGTTTTCAAGACCGGTGCATTCAACCGCTCTGCCACCTGTCCGCGTGGAAAAGCTCGCTAGCGCCGCTCGAAGCTATTGTCACGCCCTAGCAAGCATCTAGAAGCGCAATTATGGCAAAAGGCACACATGATTTTGCGCCCGACCCGCGCAATGAAGCAATTCTGATCAGCGTGAATGGGGTTTTAAAACCCCGAGCTCAAGCGAGTGTTTCAGTGTTCGACAGCGGTTTCATGCTGGGTGACGGAGTGTGGGAAGGTCTGCGCCTGCATCGGGGAAAGATCGCCTTTCTCAAAGCGCACCTTGATCGCCTTTACGAAGGGGCAAAGGCGATCGCGATGGACATCGGCCTTAGCCGGGAAGAGCTGACCGCACGGATTGATGAGACGATTGATGGCAATGGCATGCGCGATGCCGAGGGGGTCCATATCCGTCTGATGGTCACCCGGGGTATACGTTCAACCCCTTATCAAGACCCGCGCGTCGTTATCTCGCCTGCGACTATTGTGATTATCCCCGAATACAAGGCACCGCTCCCATCGACCATTGAAACGGGTATTCGCCTATTCACCGTCCATGTGAGGCGAGGGGACCCAGCTGTGCAGGATCAGAAACTGAACTCGCACAGCAAGCTAAATTGCATAACAGCCTGTATTCAGGCAACCCAGGCCGGGGCGGACGAGGCTCTGATGCTCGATCCACACGGGTTTGTCGCAACCTGCAATTCGACCCACTTCTTCATCGTGCGCGGGGAAGAAGTTTGGACATCAAGCGGTGATTATTGCCTTGGCGGGATTACCCGCTCGAATGTTATCCAGGTTTGCCGGGAAGCGGACATCCCGGTGTTTGAGAAGAATTTCTCACTGACAGACGTCTATGGTGCTGACGAGGCGTTTGTAACCGGAACCTTTGCAGGCGTCGTGCCAGTGACCGAGGTGGACGGACGCGCTTTGACCCCTGCGAGAGGACCAATGGTCGAGCGGCTCCAGTCACTTTACCGCGATCTGATGGACCGGGACGCAACATCATGATCAAACGCATTGCGATGTGGAGCGGTCCTCGCAACATATCGACCGCGATGATGCGCAGTTTCGGTTCGCGATCGGACTGCGCGGTCAGCGATGAACCCTTTTACGGCGCATTCCTGAAGGACAGCGGCGAACCGCACCCGATGGCGGCGGAAACCATCGCAGACATGGACTGCAATTGGGATAGCGTCCTTGCTGCTCAATCAGGCGATGTGCCGGGCAATGCGCCTATCTGGTATCAAAAGCATATGCCGCACCACATGGTTGGCCGCGTCGACATTGGCGACATGCCAAACCACACTCACGCTTTCCTGATCCGGGCCCCTCAAAGGGTAGTCGCGAGCTATCGCAACAAGAATGAGCTACGAGAGCCTGAAATGCTCGGGTTTGCGCAGGTGCGCTCCTATTTTGAGCGCGAAGCTGATCGGACCGGCAAGGCGCCTCCTGTCGTGGATTCAGACGCAATCCTCGCCAACCCTGCAGGCGTGCTCGAAGCATTGTGTGCGGCATTGGGGATCGATTGGGACCCAGCGATGCTCGCTTGGGAGGCGGGGCCCCATCCTCAGGATGGCATTTGGGGCGCGCATTGGTACGATAAGGTCAACGCCTCAACCGGTTTTGGCCAGCCAAGAGGCGACCTTCCGGAACTCGATGGAGAGTACCGAAAAACCGCCGAAGCGTGCCGCGATGACTATGAGTTCATGCGTCAATATGCGATTGAATAGCGAATATCGTGGATCTTCGCGGTTCGCGGATAACCCCTGATTCAGCTTGATTGTGAGACAGCTGCCCAATGCATCTCAGACACCTTCCATCGATCGCACTTCTAGCCGCTGTTTGCATAACTTTGGGCAGTCTTGCCGTGCCTCACGTTTCGAAGGCGCAAGTTGCCGCGCGAGATGGCATTGCCTTTGACGCCTATCTTGAACGGATCAAGGCGAGAGCGCGCGGTGAAGGTGTAAGCCAGTCGACCATTGATCGGATGACACAGGGCCTCACACCCAATCCGAGGGTAATCCGGCTCGATCAAGGCCAACCCGGAAGGCCGACCCGGCGCGGATATCCCGCTATGGCTCCGTATATTCGCACGCATGTGAACCCGACGCGGATTGGGGGCGGCCAGCGTGTGTATCGCGCCAATAGCGGCCTGCTGCGTGCGGTCGAGGCCGAATACGGCGTTCCCGGTGAGATCATAGTCGCGATTTTCGGCCATGAGACTGCCTATGGACAGATCAAGGGCAATTTTGACCTGTCGCGCAGCCTTGCGACGCTCGCTTGGGAAGGGCGTCGGCGTGACTTGTTCGAGGGCGAGTGGGTCGCTCTCATGAAAGTCGCGGATCGCGGTTACTCGCGCAGCCAGCTTGTTGGCAGCTACGCTGGTGCGTTTGGCAATCCTCAGTTCCTTCCATCTGTGTACCTGCGCCTTGCAACCGATGGCGATGGAGATGGGCGGGCCAATATCTTCAACAACCGCGCAGATACTTTCGCCTCAATCGCTAACTATTTTCGAGATGCCGGTTGGCGGCAGGGCCAACCTTGGGGCGTGCGCGCTGCGGTTCCTCGCGGCTTTGATGTTGATGCCTACAAGACCGAACTCGTAGCGCCTGTTTGTCCGCGCGTGCATGAGCGGCACAGCCAGTGGAAAACCGTCGGCGAATGGCGCGCGCTCGGCGTGCAGCCCCAGCGGCCCCTTGATGAAGACACGATTGTATCCTTGTTTCAACCTGACGGCCCCGGGCAGCCTGCATGGCTTTTGACAAGCAATTACCGGGTGATACTCGAGTACAATTGCTCAAACTACTATGCGATGAGTGTCGGCCTGCTGGCAGACGAAATCGTGAACTAGGCGTTCTGGTGGCCTCGCCATTCAAGGTTTGCGGGGCTATGAAAGCGGCGTGTTTTCAGGACTTCAACTTAGTGTGGTGAGGCAATCCGCTTTCAGCTTTGTGCTGGCCTGCGCCTTGTTGATGCCTTCGCACGCGAACGCAGATACCTCGCCTCCAATCCCTGCCGAAACCGACATTCCCATCGCCCTGCTGGTAGATATCAGCAGCGGGCAGGTTCTGTTCTCGCGCAATGCCCACAGGCGCTTTGTACCGGCATCGATAACCAAGGTGATGACGCTCTATCATGCATTCGAGCTGATAAAGGACGGCAAGATCGCCCCCCGCCAATCGCTTGTGATGAGCGATGAGGCCTGGGAACAATGGCATGGGGAAGGCTCCACAATGTGGATCAACGCAGGCGACCGCGTTAGCGTCAGTGACCTTCTCACTGGTATTGCAAATGTTTCGGCCAACGACGCGTCAATCATGCTGGCTGAAGGGCAGGCCGGTTCTGTCGCCGCCTGGCTCGATGCCATGAACGCGCAGGCGCGTACGCTGGACATGGCAAACAGCCGGTTCGGTACACCCAATGGTTGGCCAGACGAAGGGGCAACCTTTACGACTGCGAACGATTTGGTGAAACTTGCCAAGGCCATCGTCACCCGCCACCCCGACCTCGTTGCGCGCTACATGGGTAAGCCAGGTTTTCGCTACAACGGCATCGAGCAGCGCAACCGGGATCCGATGATTGGCCGCGTTGAGGGCGCTGACGGTCTTAAAACCGGTTACACCAATGAATCGGGGTTCGGTTATCTTGGGACAGCACGGCGGGGCGATCAGCGACTTGTGCTGGTCATAGCCGGGACGCGGCGAGGCTCTGTAAGAGACAATTCGGCGCGGGCCCTAATGGAATGGGGCTTTGATGAGTTTGTGCGGGAAAGCTTATTCAGTGAGGGTACTATCGTTGGACAGGCGCGTGTCCAAGGGGGCAGCGCGCGCAGTGTCGATCTGGTGACCGAGCGTGACGTCTTCGTAAATGTTCCAAGAGGACGCACCAACGAGATGTCCATGAGGATCGAGTATAACGGGCCCCTGCGAGCACCTTTGAATGCGGGCGATAGCGTTGCTACACTTGTTGTTGAAGTCCCCGGCATGGAACCGGCGCGTCTGCCACTTATCGTTTCGCGCAATGTGCCCAAAGCCGGTTTTTTTGCCCGTCTGATCAATGGAATTGCAGGGTGGTTTTCTTGACTGGCGCGACACCTGGAAAGTTCATTGCTTTTGAAGGAGGGGAAGGGACGGGGAAATCGACCCAAACCAGGCTGCTAGCCGAAGCGCTCAACAGCATGGGCCTTAAGGTCCTAACAACCCGCGAACCCGGCGGCACGCCAGGTGCCGAAGCAATACGCAGCCTGCTTCTCCACCCTCCTGGCAACGGCTGGGGCGCTCAAGCAGAAGCCTTGCTGTTCGCGGCAGCGCGCGCAGACCATGTCGCTCAGCTTATTACCCCTGTCATCGAAGCAGGTACATGGGTCATCACCGATCGGTTCGTTGACTCTAGCCGCGCATATCAGGGTGGGGCAGGGGGCCTTGGCGATGAAGCCATCACCGCCCTTCATGAATTCGGCAGCAAGGGCCTTCGCCCTCATTGCACGATCCTGCTCGAAGTAGACGAAGCCCGTCTTCTAAAGCGTCTGAGCGAGCGCGACGGCGAAACCAGCGATGCAATTGGCGGCAGAAGCGCTGAGTATCATCAGGCCGTTGCGGAGCGGTTCCGTATTTTGGCCGAGGCAGATCGTGAAGGATTTCGCATTGTCGATGGAACCGGCAGGCCGGAACAGGTCCATCAGCGCGTGATGACAGCGATAGCTCACCTGGTCGAAAGCGAAAGAGCATGACTGAGTGGCTCAATCATCAGGCTGCGCGGCGCGAATGGCGCGAGGCGATGGAAAGCGCGCGGATGCATCACGGGTGGCTGCTTGCTGGCAAAAGCGGTCTTGGCAAACATGATTTTGCCATGGCTGCGGCCCGCGAACTGGTAAGCGAAGAGGGCATTCCTCAGCCGCCCGGCAATCATCCCGATATTATCTTCCTGACTTACGGCCCCAAGAACGACAAGGAAGCGCGCGCAGCCGCCGAAGGCAAGGAATACGAGCGGGCTAGATCGATCAGGGTCGATCAGATTCGCACCATGCAGCGCCGCCTGACCACGCGCCCGACACTGGGAAGCCGCAGAGCGGTCATCATCGATCCCGCCGACGACATGGAAGTGAGCGCTGCAAACGCGCTTCTCAAAAGCCTTGAGGAACCGCCCGAGGGAACTTTCTTTCTACTGATCACTCACCGTCCATCGCGGCTCCTGCCAACGATCCGATCCCGTTGCCGCATGCTGCGCTTTCCAACCCTTAGTGACATTCAGCTTGAGCAGATGCTGGAGGCCACCGGTGCTGGTGATACCGGCGAGGCACGCCTTGCCGCGATCAAGGCTGCCGAAGGATCGTTTGGCGCTGCCGTGCGATTTGCTGAACAGGACCTTGGCCCGGTAGCACGCGCGATCAAGGCGCTGCTCGGCCAAGGCGATCCAACCATGGCAGGCCGAAGTGAGTTATCGCGCCTGATTGGCCCGCGCGCTGATCGGAAACGGCTCGATGCGGTGTTTGAATTGGCTCAAGCCTTGGTCGCCGAAAGCGCTCGCGCGACAGAAGATGCTGAACAAAGAACAGCTTTGGTGGAAGCCCACGGCGAGCTCGTCAGGTTGGCATCGCAGGCTCCTACTTACAATTTTGACACGGGATTGCTCAGCGTTGAAATCGGCAGCTTGCTCATGCGCGCCGCCCCGGCTAGCGAGCACGCCCATGTCCGACAGTAAAAAAACTCCCTTCTACATCACCACCGCGATCAATTATCCCAATGGCCGGCCGCATATCGGCCATGCCTATGAGGGGATCGCTGCAGATGTCATCGCTCGCTTTCAGCGGCTGCGCGGACGCGATGTGCGATTTCAGACAGGCACGGACGAACATGGTCTCAAAATGGCGCGGAAAGCTGAAGAGCAGGGCCGGACGCCGCGCGATCTTGCCGATGAAATGGCCGGATATTTTCGCGAGATGGATGAACGACTGAACATCAGCTTTGATCGGTTCATTCGCACTGTCGAAGATGAGCACCACACCGCCAGTCAAGCGATCTGGAAACGGATGGAAGCTGCGGGCGATCTGTACCTTGACCGCTATGAGGGTTGGTATTCTGTTCGTGACGAAGCGTATTATGACGAAAGCGAACTGAAAGACGGCGAGGGCGGGCAAAAGCTTTCCCCGCAAGATACGCCAGTTGAATGGACCGTTGAGGAGAGCTGGTTTTTCAGGCTTTCCAAGTATCAGGAACCCGTGCTCGAGTTGTTGAAAACGCCGGGATTTCTCGAGCCTGCGAGCCGCAGCAACGAGATGATTGCCTTTGTCGAGCAAGGCCTGCGCGATCTTTCTGTAAGTCGGACGAGTTTTGATTGGGGGGTCAAGGTTCCCGGATCAGAAACCCATGTCATGTATGTCTGGGTCGATGCGCTCACCAACTATCTCACAGGTCTCGGCTTTCCTGATGAAACGGAGGAAATGGAGAAATACTGGCCAGCTGACCTGCACCTGATTGGCAAGGATATCGTTCGCTTTCACACGATCTATTGGCCTGCATTCCTGATGAGTGCGAGCCTGCCTTTGCCAAAGAAAGTCTTCGGTCACGGCTTCCTGCTCAATCGCGGCCAGAAGGAATCGAAGTCGCTCGGCAATGTGACAGATCCGCTCGAACTTGCTGGCAAGTTTGGCGTCGATACTCTGAGGTATTTCCTGATGCGCGAAGTCGCATTTGGCCAAGACGGTTCATATTCGCCCGAAGCGATCGTGACGCGCTCCAACGCGGAGCTTGCAAACAGCTTCGGAAACCTCGCGCAGCGCACTTTATCCATGATTGCCAAGAACATGGGCGGTAAACTTGCCAAGTTTAGCGAGGATGAGGAGGCAGACAAACTTCTGCTCAGCGCGGTCTATTCTGCCTGCCGCGATAAACTGCCCACTGAGTTTGAAGCGCTCAATTTCTCACAAGGCATCGAAGAGTGGATCAAGGCGGTTTATGCCTGCAATCAGTATGTCGATGAGCAAGCCCCATGGGCGCTGAAGAAAACCGATCCTGAGCGCATGGAAGTGGTGCTGTCCTGCTTGTTCATGTGTTTGCGTAATCTGGCCATCGCCATTCAACCCGTGATTCCCGAGCGAGCGGGAGCCTTGCTCGATCAACTCGGAATCCCGGACGATGAGCGTGCCTATGAAAATCTGCACGATCCATTCTGGTATGCGAACCTGATCGATAGCGGATATACCGTCGCCAAACCCACACCGATCTTTCCGCGGCTTGAACTTCCCGAAGCGGCAGAGGAGGGCGCCTGATGCTGGTCGATAGCCATTGCCACCTTGAATACAAAGGTCTGGTCGAGGATCAGGCCGGCGTCCTTACCCGCGCCCGCGATGCTGGTGTGGGGGCGTTCCTCAATATATCGACCAAGAAGGCCGAATGGGAGCAGGTGGTGGCGACTGCCCACCGTGAGCCCGATGTCTTTGCAAGCGTCGGGATACATCCCCATGAAGCCGATAGTCACGAGGATCTTGGCCGCGACATATTGCTCCAGGCGACAGAGAATTCGCGCGTCATCGCGATCGGCGAGACGGGTCTCGACTATTACTACGAACACTCGGACCGGGTGACGCAGGCGAAGCTCTTCCGCATGCATATTAATGTTGCGCGCGAAACTGGATTGCCTGTCATTATTCACACGCGCGATGCCGAGGCAGACACGCTCGAAATTCTGGAGGACGAACTGGGAAAGGGTGCGTTTCCCGCCCTCATCCATTGCTTCACAGCATCGCCGGATTTTGGCCGCAAGGTTCTGGAACTGGGCCTGACAATCAGTCTTTCAGGAATTGTGACATTCAAGAATGCCAAGGAACTGCAAGAAACCGCGCGTCAGGTTCCTGAAGACCGGCTGCTTGTTGAAACCGACAGTCCATTCCTCGCACCTGTTCCCAATCGCGGAAAGACCTGCGAACCGGCCTTTGTTGCGGACACTGCGCGGTTTGTGGCCGAACTGCGCGCGACTGATCCTGAGCGACTTGCGGAGCAGACCACCGACAATTTTGCTTCGCTCTTCACCAAGGCTGGCCTGTGAAACTGATCATGCTTGGTTCGGGAACGTCGACGGGCGTTCCGCGCATTGGCGGTGAAGATGGAACCGGCGACTGGGGCGACTGCGACCCCAATGAACCGCGCAACCGCAGAACCCGTGTTTCCATCCTTGTAGAAAGCGATGAAGGATCGCGGCTTCTGATCGACACATCGTCCGATTGCCGCGCGCAGTTGCTTGCAAACAAGATCAACCGCGTTGATGCCGTTTTCTGGACGCACGACCATGCCGACCATTGTCATGGCATCGATGACCTAAGGGTCATGCGCTATGGACGCGGTGGCCCAATCCCTGGCTATGCAGGCACGGAGACCGTAAGAAGATTGCGCCAGCGTTTCGGCTATGTTTTTGCAGGACAGGAGGGGTATCCGACGATTTGCACGCTCGATACGCTTGACCGCTTGCGCATAGTAGCAGGTTTCGGGGTCGAATGGTGCCAGATGGAGCACGGTAGCGGTGAGACCACCGGATATCGCTTCGATGCGGATGGTAAGTCTATCGCTTATGCAACTGATTTCAGTGCAATTTCTGATGAGATGATCAATCTCTTTGCCGGCGTAGACATTCTTGTGAGCGATTGTTTGCGGCGCGAGCCACATCCGACACACGCGCATCTCGCGATGGCACTTGAACTTGGTGAACGAACCGGGGCCGGCAAACTTGTGCTAAGCCATCTCGACAAGAGTATGGATTACCGGACATTGGTTGATGAAGTCCCAGAGTTCGCTGTGGTCGGATATGATGGGTTGGAGATGATCGCATGAATGAAGGCGCTGTTATTTCGCTTGTGGCTATGCTTGGCTGGTTGATCCTTGCAGGCAGCGCGATTGCGAGTTTTCGACTTGGCTGGGGCAAGCTGGCGCAGTTGGCGCTGGTTTGGCTTGCGATTTTTGCTGGGCTGTTTGTGGTGGCCGATTTGTTGGGGGCGAGGTTGCCTACCTGAGAATGGCCGATCTGTATTTTACATAATATATATTATCATTCCGATTTGTCTGAGTGAGGTCAATCCCTCTGATGCCCGAAACTGCCCAACCCCCTCAAACTGACCGGTTGTTGAAAATCATGGCGCGGCTGCGAGATCCAGACGCTGGTTGCGAATGGGATCTCGCGCAAAACTTCTCGACAATCGCTCCTTACACAATCGAAGAAGCATACGAAGTCGCCGACGCGATCGAACGCGACGACATGAGCGAGTTAAAAAGCGAACTCGGTGATCTACTGCTCCAGGTCGTCTTCCATTCGCGCATGGCCGAAGAAGCCGGACATTTCACCTTCGAAGACGTTGCACAGGCTATCTCGGACAAGATGGAAGCCCGCCATCCGCACATCTTTGGCAATGAAACCGGGGTCATGGACAAAAAGCGGTGGGAAGATCTGAAAGCCGCGGAACGCGAAGACAGCGGTATGCAGAGCGCTATGGATGGAGTTGCCAAAGCGCTGCCATCCCTGATGCGGTCGGAGAAACTTCAGAAACGTGCAGCTCGAGTCGGGTTTGAATGGCACGACGTCAAAGGCCCTAAGGAGAAGCTCGAAGAGGAGTTGCAGGAGCTTGAGGAAGCAACCGACGAAGAGCGCCTGATGGAAGCCGGTGACGTGCTGTTTGTCGCGGTCAATATCATTCGCCGATATGGCGTCGATGCAGAAGAAGCGCTCAAAGCCTCAAATGGCAAATTTGAGCGAAGGTTCAGAAGCATGGAAAAACTCGCCCAAGCAGACGGTTTGGACTTTGCGGCATTGTCCCTCAATGAGCAGGAAACCTACTGGCAGAAGGTCAAAAGCCTCGAATCTTCAAATCTATAGGCTCGAATATTGGCCAAGCTCCTTGGGGTTGAGCCGCACGGTCAACCGGCGCAGAGGACCAAGTTCCCCTTCCCCGGCATCTTCATCGGTCAACACTTCTCCATGAGCATGGAGCCAAGCAAGCCGCCTGCCGTCTGAAACAGGCAGAGTCACCGTCAATTCACTTGCGGACTGGGTCAGCATTTCCGCGATCTGGTGGGCAAAATCATCGACACCGTCACCGTTTGCCGCAGAGAGTAGCACCGCCTCTTGTCCTTCGGCAGCCTCACTCAGTTCACTCAAGGCATCATCGGAAAGCAGATCAGCCTTGTTCCAGACCTCTAATATCGGGATGTCGCTAACCCCGCTTTCCGGATCGACCACGCCCAAATCACCAAGCACGTCCATGACCTGCTTCTTCTGCGCAGCATGGGCCGGATTGGCCATATCTCGCACATGGCAGATGATGTCAGCGCCGGTCACCTCTTCGAGCGTCGCCCTGAATGCAGCGACAAGCTGTGTCGGCAAATCCGAGATAAAGCCAACAGTGTCCGAAAGGATCGCTTTTTCAACACCAGGCAGGCTGATCGCACGCATTGTTGGGTCGAGCGTGGCAAACAGCAGATCCTCTGCCATTACCTCTGCTCCGGTTAAACGGTTGAAAAGCGTCGATTTACCGGCGTTTGTATACCCTACCAAAGCAATCACAGGCCAAGGCGCCCTGCCCCTGCGCTCGCGATGCAGCGCGCGTGTCTTGCGCACTTGCTCTAGCTCGCGCCGAAGTCGACCCATCCGCTGACGGATCATTCGGCGGTCGGCCTCAATCTGTGTTTCACCTGGGCCGCCAAGAAAGCCGAAGCCGCCGCGTTGACGTTCAAGGTGAGTCCAGCTGCGCACCAATCGGCTTTGCTGATAGTCAAGATGCGCAAGTTCGACCTGAAGCCGGCCTTCCGCTGTCGCGGCGCGTTCCCCAAAAATCTCAAGGATCAGACCTGTTCGGTCGATGACCTTGCGCTTGAGCCGGTCTTCAAGGTTGCGCTGCTGGATTGGCGAAAGCGCGCCATCGACGATGACAAGTTCGCATTCATGTTGTTCACACAGGATCGCGATGTTCTCGACCTGACCAGAGCCAAACAGAGTGTTCGGCTGCATCTGGCGTACAGGAAGAATTTCGGAGTGCTCAATAACCACTCCAATCGCCAGCGCCAGTCCTTCAGCTTCTGCTAATCGATCGGCAGCATCAAGGTCATATGTGAAGCTTCTGATATCCGGGCATAGGACAAGGGCCCGCGCACCGCGGGTTACCTCGTCCATCAGATCATCGTCGAAACTCAGTAGTCGCCCCCGAAATCGTCATCCTCATCGTCAGAGAGGTTAACCGGGCTCGCAGGTTGTATGGTCGAAACAGCATGCTTGTATGCAAGCTGGACAGCGCCTTCCCGCTCAAGCAGCATGCAGAACAGATCATACGCCGCAATTCTTCCTTGCAACATAACGCCGTTCACAAGGAACATCGTCACCTGGACATTCGCATCGCTTACACGGCTCAGGAAGACATCCTGAAGCAGGCGTTGCTTTGCATTCCCCGAGCTGCTGCTGAATTGTTCCGCGTCAACGGGACCGGCCGGCATGATCGTCGAGATCGCATGTTTATAGACCAGCTGTGACTGACCATCACGACGCAAGAGGATCGAAAAGTTATCAAACCACGTGACAATCCCTTGAAGTTTAACGCCTTTTACAAGGAACATGGTCACGGGCGTCTTGTTCTTGCGCAGCAGATTGAGAAACGCGTCTTGCAGGTTGCCCTGCTTTGCCGCGCTGCCACCCGCTGCGCGTTTCGCCGGTTCGCCAGTTGCCCCAGAAGTTGTTCGGGCCGTAGGGCGCGGAGAGAGAGTTCGCCCGGTGGACATATTGATGCTCCTATTGTTGGCAGCCGTCTTTACGGTCTGCAGTGTCGCCTCAATCAATAGGGATAGATCAAGGCTCGCCCCCATAATGGCGCTTGCATGGCAAGGCTGCAATGGGGGAAATTGTGTCAATCACATAACAAGCGGGCAGGCAGGCGTTTGAATTCCCCTACCCCTTGCGCTCAGAATCGCGCCGATCCGCCATCCCAAGCAGTTTGAGCTTTCGGTGCAGCGCAGACCTTTCCATTCCAATGAAAGTCGCGGTCTTTGAGATATTTCCAGAGAATCGGCGAATCTGGATCGCGAGGTATTCGCGCTCAAAACTCTCTCTTGCTTCGCGCAAAGGAACGCCCATCATCGTAGAAAGGCCCGGGCCTGATCCAGCGAGACGTCCGCCCGTAATTTCGCTTGGCAACATATCGGTCTCCACGACTGTAAGTCGTTCACGCGGCGTCATTATGATCGTCCGCTCCACCACATTGCGCAGCTGGCGCACATTGCCGGGCCAATCGTATGCCTGAAGTGCAGCCATCGCCTCTTCGCTTATTTCAGGCGGAGGAATGCCTTGATCCGTCGAATATCGAGTAAAGAAGTGCTCCGCTAGCGCAGGAATGTCATCGCGCCGATCAGCAAGCGAAGGTATCGAAACAGGCACGACATTAAGACGATAGAACAAGTCTTCACGAAAGCGCTTTTCTTCCATTTCGACCGCAAGATCGCGCGTGGTCGACGACACGACCCTCACATCAACGCCGATTTGCCTAGTTCCTCCGACACGAACGAAGCTCTGTTCGGTCAGCACACGAAGGATCCGAGCCTGCGTGGACAGAGGCATGTCGGCCACCTCATCGAGATACAATGTGCCTCCGTCGGCCAGTTCGAGGAGGCCAGGCCTGACCTGCTGACCATCCACCTCTTCGCCGAACAATTCCTGCTCGAAACGTTCAGGCGTGATCCGTGCAGAATTGACGAGGACAAAGGCGTTGTCCGAGCGGTTGCTCCATGAGTGCAGCATCCGTGCTGCGACTTCCTTGCCAGCACCAGCAGGGCCAGTGATCAGAACCCGGCTTCCAGTGTTGGCCACGCGCTTAAGAGTGGCGCGCACCGTGTTGATAGCGCTGGAGTTTCCGGTGAAATCCGCGCTTCCCCAGTTTGAATCGCGCAGATTGGTGTTCTCGCGCCGCAGCCGCTCAGTTTCGGTTGCCCTTTCAACCAAAAGCAGCAGCCGTTCAGCCTCGAACGGCTTTTCGATGAAGTCCATTGCCCCGCGGCCAACCGCGGAAACTGCGGTGTCGATGTTCCCGTGGCCTGAGAAAATGATAACCGGCAGATCCGGTTCACGCAGTTTGATTGCATCGAGCGTTTCGAGACCATCCATCTCGCTACCATGCAACCACACATCGAGCAGCACCAGACTTGGCCTTCGCTCGTCAATCGCCGCTAGTGCGCTGGTCGAATCTGCAGCAGTACGACATTCATATCCCTCATCGCCGAGCACACCGGCAACGAGGTCACGAATATCGCGTTCGTCATCGACTATCAGGATATCGAGCGCCATGCGCATCTCCTTATCGAGGTCTTTTTGAAGGGGGCTTGCAAAACGGCGGGTAGCGGCATCAGTTGACCTCGCCCGCTTCGGCTTCAGGGTGGCGGGCGAAGCGCAATGTCACGCATGTCCCGCCGCTCTGCGCGGTTGCAAAGCTCATGTCGCCGCCATGCTCATCGACAATCTTGTTGACGATCGCGAGGCCAAGGCCAGTGCCTTTCTCGCGGGTGGTGACATAGGGTTCGACGATCCTTTCGCGATCGGTAGGAAGGCCGATGCCATTATCCTCAACGGTTATGGCAACCCAATCGCCTTGGTCCGCCATCGTCACACTGACTTTTCCGGAATATCCTTCATCCGCTTCCATCGCGCGGGCCTCTACCGCTTCCACGGCATTTTTGAGCACATTGGTCATCGCCTGGCCCAATTGGTGCCGGTCGCATTGGACCTCGCGTTCACTGAGGTCATCTGCCGAAACCCCAAAGGCAATGTCGGAATGGGCAACTTCCTGGAGGAAGACCGCCTGCCGGACCAGATCAAGCGCGTCCTCAGATCGGAAAACAGGTTTAGGCAAGCGGGCGAATGAGGAGAACTCATCCACCATCTTTCGCAGGTCACCAACCTGGCGCACGATCGTGCTGGTCAGCTCGTCAAACAGCTCCGCATCGTCGCCTTCAACCTGCTTGCGATAACGGCGCTTTAGCCGTTCCGTCGCGAGCTGGATTGGGGTCAGCGGGTTCTTGATCTCGTGAGCGATACGCCGGGCGACATCGGACCATGCTGCCTGACGCTGATCGAGCAATTGGCGGGTGATATCTTCGAATGTGATGACGTGCCCGCTGGTGCCAGGTGCGACCTTGACCGCTAGGGTAAGCAATTCGGTCCCGCGCGGATGGCTGACGATTGCTCTTTCGGTCCCCTCCCGAACCATGTTGCAAATTTCAGGGGAGAGTTCATCGAGCGCCCTGCCCACAAGCGGATGCTCGCCAGGCTCGGCCTTTTCACTGGTGCTGTGCGAAAGCAGCGTTTGCGCGGATTCGTTCATCAACAAAACGCGGCTCTTATCATCGACCGAAATCACACCGGCGGTCACGGATTCCAGCACCGCTTCCATAAAGGCGCGGCGATCATCGATCTGACGATTGGCGCTAACAAGCGCATCAGTCTGCTTCTCCAGCTGAGCGGTCATGCGATTGAACGCACGGTTAAGCAGGCCGATTTCATCCGCTCCGGTTCGTCCTTCGACCCGCAAGGCAAAGTTGCCCTGCCCCACCTTGCGTGCGGCTCCGACAAGGTCCGTCAAAGGTTCGACCTGCCGATCTGCAAATCTCAGAGCGAACCACACGGCAAGGCCGACAAGCAACAAGCTCATTGCAACAAGCGCAATGTTGAAGCGCAATTGCAGTGTGCGCGCGTCCTTGGTCAACGTCTCGTAGGCGGTAGAAATGGCCTGTGCACTCGACCAGGCATTGAACATCGTTTCTTCACTGGTTCGAGCGGTGTAGAGGTAGACTCCTGCCTCCCGATCAATCGGAGCGACAGCAGCAATTCGCTCGGCACTTCCTTCGACCACAACCAGTTCACCTTCATCGAGCCTGAGTAATGCAGCATTGCTGAAGGGGATCGGGTCATTGCCCTCAACCACGTTGAGAGCAGCGGCGGTACGCAAGGAGCCATCGTCCATTCTTTGAAGAATGACACTCTCTGACAGATTGCGAGCTTGCGCCTGAAACAGGTAGAAGTCGGGAAAATCAGGATCGGCCAGCGGCACTCGCAGTAGGATATCGCGCATGTCGGTAGCCATGGTGATCGTGTGCTGCTCAACATCGCGCTGATTGGAATCGTAATAGCTTTGCGCAAGCTCGTTTGCGTTCTCGAGCAGTCCACGCGATTCATCAGAAAACCAGAAGGTCACGCCTGTCTGAAACAGAAAGGCAGCAAAGCCAGCGACCAGCAGCGTCGGAACCGCAGCGACCATCGAGAAGAAAAATACAAGACGCACATGGAGCCGCGCCGTGCTGCCTGCGGCTCGGCTGAGCGCCATGCGGCGTCCGATAAGAACCAGAAGTGCCATCGCCGGAACCAGCACAGCGACCAACAACATGGATACCTGAAGGCTTGGCAGACCACCTGAATCCACAGGAAGGCTCATATAAGCAAAGTAGTTGGCCGCCATCGCGATGATCAAGGACACTGCGGCAAGCGCTTCGAACCAACGAAACAGGTTTGCACGCCGCGAGCTTACGACAAACTGACGCCACCAGCGTGGCAGACTGCGCGATTGACCACGCATCGGCGCATCGGTTGCAGACGCTGCCTCATTAGATGGTTTGGCGATCGTGCCTTGCATAGTTGCTCAGTTACAACGTCAGTGTTGTAAATTGGCAAGATCAAAGTGACATTTTGGTCGCAGAACTGCGCTAAAGCGGTCTAGCGAAGCGATCAGGCTCAATCTGCAATTCGCTGATCCGCTTGCGCAGCGTGTTTCGATTGATCCCAAGAAGCTTGGCTGCGCGTAATTGGTTGCCACTTGTTCGGCCTAGTGCGTGTTCGATCAGCGGCTTTTCGAACGCCGCGAGCGCGCTGGCATAGACAGTGCCGGGTGCAGGCTCTTCCTTCTCCAGCCAGATATCGATTGCAGCTCCCAGCCCGCCTTTCTCGCCCGCGCCATCAGGGGTAAACGGATCTTCCTTGCCCAGAATATCAAGCAGACTGGCGCTATCAATCGCGTCGTCTCTGCTCATCAAGGCGAGCCTGTAGATGACATTGCGCAGTTCACGCACATTGCCACGCCAACCTCGCTGTTCGAGATGTTCTACAGCATCGCTGGTGAGGCTCCGGCGAGGCAGACCATCTTCAGCCGCCTGCGCAAGAAAATGTTGTGAGAGTACTTCGATATCCTCGCGTCGATCTCTCAGCGGCGGAAGTTCGATGGGCACTACGTTGAGCCGATAGAACAGGTCTTCGCGGAACTTGCCCGCAGCGATCATGGGGGCAAGATCACGATTGGTCGCCGCGATGATACGAACGTTCACCGCTATCTCCTGACGACCGCCAACCCTGCGAATGCGTCCTGATTGGAGTGCCCGCAACAAACGTGTTTGCGCCTCGGCCGGCATGTCGCCGATTTCATCGAGGAACAAGGTTCCGCCATTGGCCTGTTCGAACTTGCCGATGGCCTGTGCCACCGCGCCAGTGAATGCCCCTTTCTCGTGACCGAACAGTTCGCTTTCAACAAGGTCATGCGGGATGGCGGCTGTGTTGACGGCAACAAACGGACCCGTGCGGCGACTGCCCAATTGGTGAATGGCTTCGGCCACCAATTCTTTGCCGGTTCCGCTTTCACCCGTAACAAGAACGGTCAGATCATTGCGCAGGACACGGGTAATCATCCGATAAACGCCCTGCATGGCAGGGCTTCTGCCCACGAGCGGCATACCGTCACCGTCCGGATCCGGGACCATGGGTTCGGCATCTGCGCGATTGCCCACCGCTTGGCGCACTGCCCGCACCAGCTCATCTAGGTCAAAAGGCTTGGGAAAGTATTCGAACGCTTCACTGTCACTCGCGCGAACGGCAGTATCAAGAGTGTTTTGCGCAGACAGGACGATGACCGGCATGTCGGGCGCAAATTCTCGGACAGGCGCAAGACTTGCAAGGCCGTCTCCGTCCTCCAGCATCACGTCTGTCAGCATCAGGTCAAAGTCTTTATCGTCAAGCAGCGCATCGCGTTCGCGAATGCTCGAGCATCGCGAGACTTCAAAACCTTCGTCCTCCAGCGCCGCAATGATCACAGTTGCGATTGCGCTGTCGTCTTCGACCAGGATCAAGTTTCCGGACATAGCCTGAGAATTGCTCCTTCTTCTGTCCTAGTCCTGCGACGACTTAGCCTGAGGCAAGTGCAGTCGGAAATGCGTGAGGCCACGTTTGGTGTCGCGTTCGTGGCTGATTGAACCGTTCATGTCGCGCACAAGCTTGCGTACAAGCGCGAGCCCCAGCCCCTGCCCCGATTGTTTGGACGAAACAAAAGGCTCAAAAACATGGTCGCGCATTGCCGGATCAACGCCGGGGCCATTGTCGCTTACTGAGATCTCTATTGGCAGGCGCACTGCCCGGCCGAGCCTGATCGCACTGAACGCGAGGCCTGAAACGAACCGAGTTTGCACCGTAATCTCGCCCCTAGCGCCGCAGCACGCGGCATCACGCGCATTGGAAATCAGATTAATCAGAACCTGCTCAAGTGCATCGCGGTTGACCAGGACAGGGGGAATCGATGGATCAAACTCTTCCTTAATCTCTACACTCTTGTTGCCGCTTCCTTCGCTCGCTGCGCGGACGGTCGCTATCGCGGAACGAATGGCTTCATGCGGATTGCACGGCGCTGCGGTCTCAGTGCTGCGTGCGCCCAATTGCTGCATTCGGTCAATCAGGCGCGCAATCCGATCCACTTCATCGGTGATCATCCGAGCAAGCTTTTTGTCTTTCAATGGCAGTTTGCGAGCGGCAAGCTGACCGGCACCGCGGATGGCTGCGAGCGGATTCTTGATTTCATGCGCCAGTATCGAAGGTGCACCGAGCGAAGAGCCCAATTCGTCGTCGTTGCCTGTTTCCTCATGACCGATCTCGGAAAACGTGATGACCCGCCATCCGGGATATCCGCCCAAGGGTGAAACAGTCAGATTGACGCGTTTTTCCGCATCCAAAGTGCTGATACGGATATCGCGAGCAACCAGCGCTTCGTCGCTGCGGCTCAATCGATTTTCAACGCGCGGATCGATCGGCCCAATCACATCAAGCAATTGCTTGCCCACTAACCGTTTGGCACTTCGACCAAGCATGTTTTCTGCGGCGTGGTTCGCTTCCGAGATGACCGTGTTTTCATCCACCAGAAGCAAAGCGAACAGCAGGCCAGCAATCTGCGAAATGGCATCTGGGCGCGAAGGGTCAAAGCTGGACAAGTCGCTCCCACCAGATGAATGTCGCACACCCACGCTCAGGCGGCTTTGGCGGTGCGACCGAGGAACGGTTCGTAAAAGCGTTCAATCTCACCCAGTACTTCATCAGGATCATCTATGAAGTTGGCGCGATTGCGAAACTCAGCGGACCCGTGCATTCCCTTTGTGTACCAGCCAAGATGTTTGCGAGCGATCTTGGTTCCGACATTGCGGCCATAGTGGTCAAGCATGCGATGATAATGCTCGACCAACACTGCGTATTGCTCGTCGAAACTGGGTGTGGGAACGCTCTCACCAGTCCGCAGCCAGTGCATAACCTGCCCAAGGAGCCACGGCTTGCCGTAAGCACCTCGCCCGATCATCAGACCGTCTGCGCCGGATTGCTCAAGCGCTTTTGCGGCATCCGCGATCGTGCAAATATCACCATTGACGATAACCGGAATGCTAACCGCGTCCTTTACCTTCTGAATGAAGGACCAATCGGCTGAACCCTTGTACATCTGATTGCGTGTGCGACCGTGCACGGTGATCATCTTGACACCGAGATCCTCCGCAATCCGCGCCATATCGGGCGCGTTCAGGCTCTGATGGTCCCAGCCCATGCGCATCTTGACCGTGACGGGAACATCGACAGCATTGACCGTGGCTTCCATTAGTCTGGTTGCCAGCGGGACTTCGCGCATCAAGGCGCTGCCTGCAAACTGGCCAACAACCTTGCGAACCGGGCAACCAAAGTTGATGTCGATAATCGCCGCGCCATTGCCTTCCTGAAGCTTGGCAGCTTCCGCCATACTCTCAGGATCGCACCCAACCAATTGCATCGACACCGGCTCTTCGGTCTTGTCCCACTCGGCTTTTTGAACCGATTGACGCGTTTCGCGGATTGCCGCCTCGCTCGCGATCATCTCCGTCACGTTGAGACCCGAACCATAGCGCCGCACCAGAGTCCGAAACGGCATGTCAGTGACCCCGGTCATCGGCGCAAGCAGCACAGGCTCTGCGATCGGGACCGGACCGATGGCAATGGGCTTTAGCGCCGGATGAGATGCTTGGGTTGTCATGCTTAGAGGGAGATTGCCTAAATATTGGGCACGGCGCATAGTGGATTGCGAAACAAGCGTCCAGACCTTAAGCGCTCCAACCTATGACACGCACCGTCACCCTCCCCCCATTTGCAGCGATAGTTGTTGCGGCAGGCAAGGGATTAAGGGTCGGCGGAGATGTCCCAAAACAATTCCGGACCTGGCGCGGCAAACCCTTGATACGCCACTCGATTGATCGCCTTGCTGATGCTGGCGCGAATCCGATTGTTGTCGTTATTGCAAGGGATGCAGAGCCTCATGCCACCGAGGCATTGTCGGGTATTGCCGGGCTTTCCTTCACAACCGGTGGTGCGACACGGCAGGAATCGGTTCGAGCGGGCCTAGAAAGCTTGAGCGAAACCACGCCCGACAACGTGCTGATACACGATGCTGCGCGACCTGACCTGCCGCTTGAAGTGATTGAGAGACTGCTTAGCGCTCTTGCCGATCACCCCGGGGCCATCCCCACGCTCCCCGTGGTCGACAGCCTCGCGGTTGCATCTGCGCAAGGCACGATGTCTGGCAAGGCGGAGCGCGAGATCTTGCGCCGTGTTCAAACCCCGCAAGCATTCCAGTTTGATGCGATCCTCAAAGCCCACCGAGCCTGGCAAGGCGCCGCTGACGCCGGTGACGATGCGCAGGTTCTTGCAGCCATACAGGGTTCAGTTGCGCTCGTTCAGGGGGATGAACGCCTGAAGAAGATCACTTTTGCAGAAGATTTGATGGAACAAGTAACGACGACTCCATTCCGCATTGGGCAAGGATTTGATGTTCACCGTCTCGTTGAAGGCGAGGAGCTATGGCTGTGCGGGATAAAGCTCGATCACACACACGGACTTGCCGGTCATTCCGATGCCGATGTTGCTCTTCACGCGATCACCGATGCGGTGCTGGGCGCCATCAGCGATGGCGATATCGGCACTCACTTCCCACCAAGCGACCTGAAATGGAAAGGCGCGCGTTCAGGGCAATTCTTGGAGCATGCCGTGAAACTCGCGGGCGAGGCTGGTTATTCACTAGGCAATATTGATCTCACGATCATCTGCGAAGCGCCCAAGATTGGTCCGCATAGACCAGCGATGCGCGCCGAGGTAGCCAGGTTGACGGGTCTGAGTGAAAACGCTGTTAGCATCAAGGCAACTACGACAGAGAAACTCGGCTTTACTGGCAGGGGCGAAGGTATCGCCGCGCAGGCAATCGTCGCGCTTCAGGCGATCCAGTGAAAACAATTCAAGAAACGGAGTCAGTCATGAAACGGTTCATTACGGCCACAAAGGCAAGCACCGCCGCAATCCTCGCAACCGCAGCCTTGATCGGCAACACTCCGGCTCACGCGCAACCTAGTGACCTTGATCCCGCTGTCGTCACCGCCGCTGCTCGCTACGCACTGCCCGTTGCCTTTGATAGTTTCCTGACCTCGTGTTCTGCCGAACTTGATCCCGCAGGATATGCAGTGACCAATGCCGACAATCTTATGGCAAAGTTCTCCGATGGGACAGACGAAGCATGGCCGGTCGCCAAGCAAGCTATCATCGCCATGGCAAGCGAAGGAGAAGATGCCGAAGAGATGGCTGCGATTTTTGACATGATGGGCGATGAGGAACTGCGACCTTTTGTAGACGCCCTTGCTGGAAGCTTGATCAGTCAGGAAATCAAACCAGACGATTGCGAATTTATCGAAAGGGCACTCGAAGTTTTGGACCCGCTCCCGGCGGACAATTTTGCCGAGATGGTAGGCCTTTTCTTTGAGCTCGGCGCCCGCGAGGATGACGAAAGCGAGGACGAGGACGAGTCCGAAGAAGATTTCGGAGATGAAGACGAAGCAGAGGATGAGGATGCGTTCGAGTGAGCATTTATCTCCTTCCTGAAGATATCACCGATCTAGCGGCTCGCGTCATTGCCGAGAATGCTGAGGCAGGCCGCAAAGTGGTGACAGCAGAAAGCTGCACGGGCGGGCTTGTTACTGGCGCTTTGACCGAGATAGCCGGCTCTTCTGCCGTGCTAGACCGGGCATTCGTCACCTATTCCAACGAAGCGAAGATGGAATCGCTAGGTGTCGCTCAGGACATAATCGAAACCTTCGGCGCTGTTTCGATCGCCTGTGTCTGGGCTATGGCACAAGGCGCGCTTGATCGTTCAAACGCCGATGTTGCTGTGGCGATCAGCGGGGTTGCTGGCCCAGGTGGAGGCACTCAGCTTAAGCCCGTTGGCACAGTCGTTTTCGCCCGAGCGTATCGCAATCAGGAAGGCGAGCCTGAGGGCGAACTCAAATTGTTTGAAGGTGGCGATGGCCCGGCTGGGCGCGCATCAATCCGGCATCAAGCAACGATCTGCGCGCTGGAATTGTTGCTGCCATAAAGCTCCTTAGCCCGCGCTTCGAACGCTTCCACCATTTTGCGGAAAGCGCGGTCAAAATATTGGCCGGCAAGCCTTTGAAACATCTTGTTGCGGAATTGGAAGTCCACCGCAAAATCGATCTCGCATGTCGACGCGTCGATCTCTCGGAAGGTCCAGACATTGTCGAGATCGCTCAGTGGGCCGTCGATATAGTGAACCGCGATCTCCCGTGGGCGATCTTTGGCGACCCGCGATGTGAAGCTTTCCCTCAAGCTTTTGAAACCGACCACCATGTCAGCGACCATTTCCGTCTCGTTGTCTGATCGCACACGCGTTGCAATAACCCATGGCAGAAATTCACCATAACGTTTCACATCGGCAACCAGGTCGAACATCTGTTCGGCGCTGTATGGCAGTCTTCGGGTTTCGCGGATACCGACCATCAGGTGTCGAGACGATCCCGTTTACGCAGTTTCGCCTCACGGGCCGAGCGCATCTCGGCAAAATCATCGCCTGCGTGATAACTTGAGCGCGTGAGGGGGCTTGATGCCACCTGAAGGAAGCCTTTCGCCCTTGCGATCGAGCCGTAAGCGGCGAAAGCCTTGGGCCTTACGAACTCTTCGACCTTTGCGTGTTTCGGAGTGGGCTGAAGATATTGGCCCATAGTGATGAAATCGACATCAGCGCTGCGCATGTCGTCCATGACCTGATGAACTTCGAGACGCTGTTCACCCAGCCCCAGCATGATGCCCGATTTCGTAAAGATCATCGGGTTGTGGGCTTTCACTTCTTCAAGAAGGCGAAGCGATGCATAGTAGCGGGCACCCGGCCGGATCGTCGGGTAAAGGCGCGGAACGGTCTCCAGATTGTGGTTGTAGACATCCGGGCCAGCCTCGCAGATGGCTTCGACCGCAGCGCGCATCTTGCCGCGGAAATCCGGCGTCAGGATCTCGATCGTGGTGTCCGGCGTATTGCGCCGCAAGGCCTCAATCACCTCAACGAACTGCCCTGCCCCGCCATCAGGCAAATCATCGCGATCAACCGAGGTCACGACGATATGTTCAAGGCCCAGCTTCGCCGCAGCAATCGCTGTGTTTTCCGGCTCCATCGGATCAACCGCACGAGGCATACCCGTCTTGACGTTGCAAAACGCACACGCGCGTGTGCAAACATCGCCAAGGATCATGACTGTGGCGTGCTTCTTGGTCCAGCATTCGCCGATATTGGGACAAGCAGCCTCTTCGCACACCGTATTGAGATTGAGCTCGCGCATGAGTTTGCGCGTCTCATTGTACCCTTGGCTAACTGGGGCGCGGACACGAATCCAATCGGGCTTGCGTTGCCGCTGCGGACACTCGCTTTCGGGTGCGTTTGAGAGGTCGTTCATGACAGCCCATCTAGGCTTCAGACGCGTTTGCTGCAAGTCGTGGCTAGCTTGCAGAAAACTGAAAACCCGTTAACGGGCACACGATGTTCGAAACCGCTGTTCAGACCTTCTCCTCCCCGGTCGTTTTGTTCTTTGTCCTTGGCCTTTTCGCCGCATTTGTCCGGTCAGATTTGGCTATTCCGGAACCCATCGCAAAAGCCATGTCGCTCTACCTCATGGCCGCCATTGGCTTGAAAGGCGGGGTTGCAGTGTCTCAGTCCGGGATTGATGCAACCGTGCTTTCCGCCCTCGGCGTGGGGATTGCTGCAGGCTTTGTTTTGCCCTTCTTTGCTTTTGCGGTGCTCAAGACATTCGGGAGGTTGGATCGGATCAATTCTGGCGCAGTCGCGGCGCATTACGGATCGATCAGTGTCGTGACATTCGTGACCGCGGTTGAGATACTGACAGGTCAATCACGCGAGCCGGGTGGTTACATGGTCGCAGTTATGGCAGCGATGGAAGCGCCTGCGATCCTGAGCGGCCTGATGCTTGCGCGCGGCATGGGCAGCAAGGCCGGCGCTCAATCAACCGGTGAGATGCTGCATGAAGTCTTCACCAACTCATCGATCATGCTGCTTTTAGGTGCGTTCGTGGTCGGAATGATTGGCGGTGAAGCTGGCTTTGGTGAAGTCAGCCCGTTCTTCGAGGCTGGTTTCAAAGGCGTCTTGTGCATCTTCCTTCTCGATATGGGTTTGATTGCAGCACGCCGCATGATGGAAGCGCGCGCGATTACATGGCGGTTGACGGCAATCGCGATCTTCCTGCCCATTGTGAACGGGATAGCCGGCACGTCACTCGGGATTGTCGTGGGACTTGACGCTGGATCGGCGGCCGCGCTTGGCGTGCTGTGTGCGAGCGCGAGCTATATCGCGGTCCCCGCCGCCATGCGCCTTGCCCTCCCCGAAGCTGACCCTGGCATCTATCTGACGATGTCGCTTTCGATCACCTTCCCCTTCAACGTTCTTATCAATATTGGTCTTATAAGCGCATATGCCGCTTATCTGACCGGCGCATAGTAGAGGGATGCCATGATCGAGACTGTCACTCGCAAGAGGATCGAAATCCTTGCCGACAAGGCGCTACAAAAGCGCGTTACCGATGCGATCGACAATGCCGGCATCACTGGATGGACGATTGTGCCTGTGACCAGCGGGAAAGGGCGCGAAGGCTTGTGGCGTGAGGAAAGCGTGATGGGCACCGACAAAGTGTTTGTCCTCACAATTGCTGCGGAAGACAAGGCCATGACGCTTGCAGAAGAGCTCGCTCCCATGCTTACAAATTTTGGATTTATCCTGAACATGTGGGATGTGCAGGTTATCCGGGGTGAGCGCTTCTAGGGCATATGGCGCTCCCAAAGGGAGGGATGAGTGCCTGAATTTGCTGAACTGCTCAAAGGTTATCGCCGCTTTCGCGAAGATACCTATCCACGCCAGAAGGCGCGCTTTGATGAGACCATCGCCGAAGGACAGCATCCCAAGCTGATGATCATCGGCTGTTCGGACAGCCGGGTGGACCCTGCCCAGATTTTTGACGTTGATCCGGGTGAGATCTTCGTCGTCCGCAATGTTGCCGCACTTGTCCCACCATACGAAACATCTCCCGGTCTGCACGGCGTTTCAGCTGCGGTAGAATTCGCCGTTCAGATGCTCGAGGTCAGGCAAATCCTGGTAATGGGTCACGGCAGGTGCGGTGGTTGTCAGGCTGCGCTTACGCAATCCTTCAGCACGGCACCCAAAGGCGAAGGCGCCTTCATCGCCAACTGGATTGAGCTTTTGAGTGAAGCCCGCGAACCTGTTGCGCGCAAACACGGGACGAGCGGACGCAAGGCCGAGTTAGCAATGGAGTTTGCTGCTATTCGCCAGAGCCTCGCCAATCTGCGCACATTTCCTTGGGTGGCACAGAAGGAAGCCGCTGGTCTTGTTAAACTGCGCGGCGCTCATTTTTCGATTAAAGAGGGCGTGCTGTATTCACTTGACGAAGAAACAGGCGAGTTTCTGCCTGAAGATTGAGCCGCGGAATGTGACCACCGGCAAACAGGGCTTGCCCCGCCGTGCTGTCGCGATCATTTAGACAACTATGTCTGCCAGTGAACTGAAAAACATCGCCCTGCTCATCGACGCGGATAACACGACGCCCGATGGCATCGATCCGGTGCTGACCGTTATGGCCGAGCTTGGTCAGGTGAACATACGCCGTGCCTACGGCAATTTCGCCAAGGGCAATCTCAAGCAATGGGGCCAGCTCAGCAACCGCTATGGCATCCGTCCTCAGCAGCAGTTCGACGTGTCAAAAGGCAAGAATGCCACCGATATGGCGATGACGATTGATGCCATTGACCTGCTCTATCAGGGCAAGGTCGACGGCTTTGGCATTATGACATCGGACAGCGATTTTACACCGCTCGTCACGCGGCTGAGGCAAGACGGTATTCTGGTCTATGGCTTTGGCGAGGAAAAAACGCCTGAAGCATTCAAATCGGTCTGCACACGCTTTCTTTCGATCAAGGATCTCATCGCCAAGGCCAAGGCTCCGGTAGATGCTGACGAGAAGAAAGGGCCTACGAAGATTGACGATGAACTGCGCGAACTTCTCAACGCCGCCTATGGCGAAGCAAAGCGCGATGACGCTGGCTTTGCCTCGCTCCAGCAAGTTGGTCAGATTGCAGGCAACCGTTCCAGCTTCGACGTGCGCAATTACGGGTTCAAAAGCCTCACGTCGCTGTTTGAAGCAATCGATACCTTCAAGGTGGAGCGCCGCGACAACAATCAGGCGTGGGTCAAGCGGCTTCGCTGAAGGGTCAGCTAACCCATGAAAAAGGGCGCCAGGTTCATCACCCAGCGCCCCAAAATTCACCAATCGATAGGGCCTAAACGACTAGGCTCCCATCAAATCCGAAAGCGACGGCTGTTCAGGCGCGTTTTCCTGTTCAAGCTCGTTCGCGTAAGCAGTCCAAAGCCGCGCGATAGGCAGGCGATTGCCGCTTACCTGACCGAATGAACTGCGGGCCTCGTCGTACTTCTCAAGTCCAACTTGCGCGATGCCGAGGCGTGTCAGAGCTTCGTCTCGATCCACGCCTTCCATACCAAGAGCGCGGGTGTAAAACGTCTCTGCCTTGGCAAACTCATCATAGCTCAAGAAAGCGCTCCCAGCGGCAGTTACGGTGCGCAAAGCAGCATCCGCAGCCATCGCATCGCTTTCAAGCGCTGGCAGATCGGCAAGGTCGCTTTCAATCCGGCCATTGGCAACTTCGAGTGCCTCGGTGATGAACAGGTTGCCTGAGCTTACAACGCCTGCGGCCATGCCTTCGTCAATCACGTCTTTCACTTCGCGCGGGAGACGGCGGGCATCGGCAGCCTCGACGTAGTAGTCATAGTCCGATGCGTCCTGAAGCGCACCCACACGGCGACTGAGACGGAACAGGTCGAGGATTTCCTGATTGTTGAACGTGTTGATGTTACGAGCAACATTCACTGCATCGCGCCAGTTGTCGGTTGACGGATAGTCGTTGATCCACATCGTCACGAAGTCATAGACGGTCGGAACCACCTCATTCTCGTAAGCAACGGTGACGCCGCGACGATACCATTGTTCCTCCACACCCAGACCTTGTGCCTTGCGGCTCGAGATTGCCTGGTTGAGGTAATTGAAGCCTGCATTGAGATCATTGTCGGCAAAGAAGCTCTCTGCCATTGCGATCTGCAGAGCCGATCCGTTGATCGTGTCTGTGGTGAAGTTGTAGTCAATTGCACCCTGAAGATAGGTACGCGACTTGGCGTGCTGGCCTGCCTGGCTAGAAAGCTGATAAGCAATGAAGTTGTAGCGACCCACCGATTCAATCGGAACCTTGCCGCTAGCAATCATGTTTTCCATGCCGAGCAATTGCAGCTCAGGATCACGAAGACGAATGCCAGCGTTGAAGATCAGACCGCCGCCGGCAATCTTTTCATCATTGGTGCTGAGCAAACCGCCAAGCGATGCAAACTGACCGCGCAAGCTTGTGAGGTCAGCGCCTTCGGTTTTGATCGCTTCATCCAGCGGCGCATAGGCAGCGCGGAAAGCATCGCCGTAACCACCTCCACTGGTTTCATCGCTATTGCGATCTCGGTCGCGGCGCTGGGCGCTCGCTTCAGTGGGGAACACAGCGGTTGCGACAATCGCAGTTCCAGTTGCCAAAGAGATTGCCAGGGCGAGCGAGGAAGCACGCTTGCGCGATGTAAGGGTAAGCATTGGGGGTATCCTCCAGCGAGTTGTTCTTGCCGCGCGGCTTTCAGTCCTCGCAGCTTTCGTAATTCCGTCAGGACGCTTTAGCGGCAGCATCCACATTTGCAATTCTATCTAGACATGGTGGGCTGAACGAGGATTGAATGGCTTGTATGATTGCTTCGCGCCCGCGTAATTTTCGTTCACGTTGAGGTGCGTACCGCTCCCCCTGCGCAGTCAGGCCCCCGACTTGTGGAAAAAGCATAGGTTGTGCACCGTATGTTCTGCATCTTGAGTGGCGAAAACAGCCCTCAACTCCTACATCTGATGCCTGACAAACCTGCTATAACAACAACAAAGAAACGGCTTTCGCTTTGAGCGACGACACCGACACAATCGACCCTGCTTCCCCACCACATTCGGGTGGCTATGACCGCATCGACATCGTCGATGAGATGAAGACCTCATACCTTGATTACGCAATGAGCGTGATCGTCAGCCGCGCGCTTCCTGATGTGCGCGATGGGTTGAAGCCGGTTCACCGCCGCATTCTGTATTCATCCAAACTCGGCAACTTTGTTGCCGGGCGGCCCTACGTGAAAAGCGCCAAGATCGTGGGCGATGTTATGGGTGATTTTCACCCTCACGGCGACGGCGCGATCTACGATGCGCTCGCGCGTTTGACCCAGCCTTGGTCAATGCGCGTTCCGCTGATCGATGGTCAGGGCAATTTCGGGTCAATGGACCCAGACCCGCCCGCATCGATGCGCTATACAGAGGCGCGGCTTGCCAGAGTGGCTGACACGCTGCTTGACGATCTCGACAAGGACACGATCGATTTCGTCGACAATTACGATGGTCGCAAGCAAGAACCATCGGTTCTCCCTGCCCGCTTCCCCAATCTGCTCGTCAATGGAGCGGGCGGGATTGCGGTGGGGATGGCGACCAATGTCCCGCCGCACAATCTGGGCGAGGTTATCGACGGATGCCTGGCATTCATGGAAAATCCCGCGATCACATCAGAAGAGCTGATCGAGTATATTCCAGGCCCTGATTTTCCTACTGCACCGTTGATCCTTGGCACAAGCGGCGCGAAAGCAGCCTATACGACCGGGCGCGGTTCGATACTGATGCGCTGCCGCCACGAGATTGAGACCGGACGCGGCGACCGCGAAAGCATCGTCTTCACCTCGATCCCCTATCAGGTCGGCAAGGCCGGTCTGGTCGAGAAGATCGCAGAAGCCGCAAAGGATAAGCGCATCGAAGGCATCTCGGACATTCGGGACGAAAGTTCCCGTGAAGGTGTGCGGGTTGTCATCGATCTAAAGCGGGATGCGACTGCGGAGGTCGTACTCAACCAGATCTGGCGGCACACCCCTGCGCAATCCGGGTTCCCCGCCAACATGCTTGCCATTCGTGGTGGTCGGCCTGAAACCTTATGCCTGCGCGACTTCATTCAGGCTTTCATCTCCTTCCGCGAAGAGGTCATCACAAGGCGCACCAAATTTGAGCTCAACAAGGCTCGGGAACGCGCGCACATCTTGCTCGGCCTCGTCGTTGCGGTTTCCAACCTCGATGAAGTTGTCGCGATCATTCGTGGTGCTCCCAATCCCGCAACCGCGCGTGAACGCCTGCTCGCCAAAGAATGGCCGATCGGCGATATCGCGCAATATATTCGCCTGGTTGAAGCGATCGAACCAAGCGCGGATCAGGAAGGCGGCACCTACCGTCTCTCGACCCGACAGGTAAAAGCAATCCTCGACCTTCGTCTCCACCGCTTGACCGCGCTTGGCCGGGACGAGATCGGGGATGAGCTTAAGGAACTGGCTGAAAGAATCGAGGAGTACCTCGCCATCCTCGCTGACCGCGTGAAACTCTACGAGGTCATGCGCGAAGAGCTGGAAGAGATCCGGGCGACTTATGCGACGCCTCGCGTTTCCGAGATTGCGCCCGCATGGGATGGTCTTGATGATGAAGACCTGATCGAACGCGATGACATGGTCGTCACCGTAACGCTCGACGGATATATCAAGCGGACCCCGCTTTCGACCTTCCGCGCGCAAAATCGTGGCGGCAAAGGCCGTGCGGGCATGTCCACCAAAGACGAAGATGCCATTGCCGAAATGTTCGTCACCTCGACGCACAATCCGGTGCTGTTTTTCTCGACCGCAGGCAAAGTCTATCGCCTCAAAGTGTGGAAGCTGCCGGAGGGCGGGCCAGCAACGCGAGGACGACCAATCGTCAACCTGCTGCCCGCGCTTGAAGCGGGTGAGACCATCCAGACCGTACTGCCGCTCCCTGAGGACGAGGATGAATGGGGCGCCTTGTCAGTGGTCTTCGCAACCGCCAAGGGCAATGTCCGCCGCAACTCGATGGATGCCTTCACCAATATTCCATCGAACGGCAAGTATGCGATGAAGTTCGATGATGAGAGCGAAGACTGCCTGATTGGCGTGCGGCTCGTCGCGCCGAGCGATGATGTCATGCTCGCGTCGAGATCAGGCAAGGCGATAAGGTTTGCAGCCGAAGACGTGCGCGAATTCACCTCTCGCACGTCAACCGGTGTGCGCGGCATGAAACTGGCCGAAGGGGATGAGGTCGTCTCGCTCTCGACTTTGGGCGCGACCGGGACCACGCCAGAGGAGCGCGAACAATACCTGAAATTCGCGCCGTGGAAGGGAGACAGGGAAGGCAATCCCGACCTCACGACCGACCGCTTTGATACGCTTCGCGATCATGAGCAATTTATCCTTACCGTATGCGCCAATGGCTATGGCAAGGTCTCAAGCTCTTACGAATATCGCAAAACCGGCCGCGGCGGTCAGGGTGTCGTCAATATCGACAATATCGCTCGCAATGGCGCTGTTGTTGCAAGCTTTGTGGTCCAATCAGGCGAACAATTGATGCTTGTCACCGATCAGGCAAAGCTCATCCGGATCGGGCTGGAAAGCCTTCGCGTGATGGGCCGCAACACGGCAGGTGTTCGTCTGTTCACGGTTGGCAAGGATGAACAAGTCGTCAGCGCCGTCAAGATTGACGAAACCGAAGAACCAGAGAACGAATCTGAAGAAGCGATCATTGAAGAGATGGTCGAACGGCGCGGCGGAGGCGATGAGACTTCGCCGGACACCCCGCCGCAATCGGACAAGGACATCGGTGAAGCCCCACCCGAATAGGCCTCACTTAACACGCTGATTGCCAAGGCTCCTTCTCCTCACTACCCCTGACTATCGACTTGGAGAGGGAGAGGCTCGGTCATGATTGTCGAACCATCGGGTGCCGCATGCGGCGCAACCGTGCGCGGTATGGACTTGTCGCACGACTTGAGTCCCGGCGACATCGCCAAAATCCGCTCGGCATGGCTAGAGCACAAGGTGCTGGCTTTCGCGGATCAGTCGATGGACGATGACGCGCTTGAACGCTTTACTCTTGCGATGGGCGAATTTGGCGAAGACCCGTTCTTTGATCCGATCGAGGGCCGCAAGAATATCGCCGCAATCCTTAGGGAAGCAGACGAAACCTCACCGCTGTTTGCTGAGAATTGGCATTCTGACTGGAGCTTTCTGCCAAATCCTCCATCCGCGACCTGTCTGATGGCCGTCGAGATACCGCCTGTGGGTGGGGATACCTTGTTCAGCAATCAGGCCGCAGCTTTTGCCGCCCTCCCCGATGCAAGAAAACAGGAACTGCGACAGATCACCGCGATCCATTCCGCACGGCGCGGCTATGCCCCTGACGGCCTGTATGGAGACAATGATGAAGGGCGCAGCATGGCCATTCGTCCGGGTGAGGCGGCCATGGCAACGCAGGCGCATCCTCTGGTCAAACCCCATCCTGAGACAGGCGAGGATGTGCTCTTCTTCTCCATAAGCTACACCATCGGGTTTGAGGGCTTTGATGACGCGCAGGCCATGGCGCTGATGATGGAGCTTCATCAATGGTGCGAACAGGATCAGTTTGTGTACCGGCACAAATGGGAACCAGACATGCTGGTGATGTGGGACAATCGATGCCTAAATCACAAGGCGACCGGCGGCTATGAGGGACACCGCCGCGAACTGCATCGCACCACTATTGCGGCATAGGGCCCATTACTTGACCGGGCGTTCCCCGCGCAAAGTCTGGACCACCCCTGTCGCGATCATAAGCTGGCCAGCAAAATAGAGCGGCCAAACAAGCGTGTCCGGCAAGGGTGAAAGATCATAGAGCCCTTCCCTGCTGAAGATCAGCCAGTCACTGATGACGAAAAGAACAGCGCCAATCCCCACCCTGTAGCGGGGAAACAGGCTCATCCATGCAGCAGCAGCCATCAGTCCAAGAAAGATCGAGTAGATTGCGATGTCGGCACGGCCGCTCAACAGATAGGAGATGACCGGCACTCCCACCAAGAGAGCGACCGCTGCCAGGCGCTGGCTCCAGACCGTGTGTTCGCGACGATTGCGAAGGTAGAGCACGATCGCTGCGAGATGAGAGGCGGCAAACAATGCCCCGCCCACCTCAAACCAAAGCTCAAGCGCCATGTCCGCCGCCGCCGAAAGAGCAAGCGCGAGTGTCAGGATTGCACCGTCCAATCCGGGAGCGCGGCGCCAGGCATAGACCGCCAAAAACCCAACGCCTGCTCCTTTCAAGAGGATCAGCCAAACGCCGCCAATCGGATTGTTCCAGAGGAAGTAATAGGCGAGCGAAGCGATCACGCCGGCGAGCAACCACGGACGATGTTCAAGCAATGCGCGCTTGGGCATTGTCGGCCTCTCCCTCTTCGAACCTTGAAGGCGGGCTAGCACAGGGCTACCTCGCCCACCATGACCAAGACCAGCACTCCTTACGATGTCCACATTATTGGCGGCGGCCTCGCCGGTTCAGAAGCAGCATGGCAGCTTGCCAGACGCGGTGTGAAAGTGCGTCTTTCGGAAATGCGCGGCTCTGGCGAGATGACCCCCGCGCACCAAACCGATGGTCTAGCGGAACTTGTGTGCTCCAATTCCTTTCGCTCAGACGATGACACAAAAAATGCGGTTGGCCTGCTTCATCACGAAATGCGCGAGCTGGATTCAATAGTCATGCGCGCTGGTGAGGTTGCCCGCGTGCCCGCTGGCAGCGCGATGGCCGTCGATCGCGACGTTTTCAGCGCGGAGGTTGAAAAGACCTTGTCGCACCATCCCAATGTCGAGACTGTTCGGGAGAAGATTGACGCCCTGCCTGATTCCGGCCTCACGATTGTCGCAACAGGTCCCTTAACCGCCCAATCGCTCGCAGAAAGCATCGTTGGCGCGACCGGAGAAGAGCGGTTGGCCTTCTTCGACGCCATTGCCCCTATCGTTCACCGCGACAGCATCGACATGTCGAAATGCTGGATCCAGTCGCGCTGGAACAAGACCACCGAAGCTTCGAACGAAGATGGCGATTACATCAATTGCCCCATGACAAAGGAACAATATCTCGCTTTCCATGCAGGCCTGATCGAAGGCGAGAAAACAGAGTTCCGGGAATGGGAGAAGGATACACCCTATTTCGACGGGTGCATGCCGATTGAGGTGATGGCGGCGCGCGGGGTCGAGACGCTTCGCTATGGACCGATGAAGGGCGTGGGCCTCGACAATCCCTATGACACGAGTGACGAGCATCCACAGGGCAAATGGCCCTATGCCGTGGTTCAGCTGCGCCAGGACAACAAGCTTGGGACCTTGTGGAACATGGTTGGATTTCAGACGAAGCTAAAATACGGCGCGCAGATTGAACTGTTCCGCACAATTCCCGGGTTGGAGAATGCAGAGTTTGCTCGGCTTGGCGGGCTCCACCGCAACACGTTCCTCAATTCACCGCGCGTGCTTGACCGGCAGCTGAGATTGCGCGCTGCCCCTCATGTTCGGTTCGCAGGGCAAGTGACCGGCTGCGAAGGCTATGTCGAAAGCGCGGCTATTGGACTTGTCGCTGGTATGATGACAGCGTGCGAGCTTGCTGGTCGCGATTGGCAACCGATGCCTGCCTCAACCGCCTTGGGCGCCCTGCTAAGCCATATTACGGGCGATGCTGATGCTGAAACATTTCAGCCGATGAACGTCAATTTCGGGCTTTTTCCGCCGCTCCACGAGGTCAAGAAGAAACAACGCAAGGAAGCGTACACTTCGCGTGCGAAAGCCGATCTCAAACAATGGCTAGACGAGAACGAACAGGCCGTGCCCGCTTAACAATTGCAAGATGGGCGCTGCGGCCTGCGCCGCGGGGCAGATGTGGCGAATTCAGCCTGCGTCAACTCGAGGTTCTTGTCGGCATCCATAGTGTCAAAGCGCTTGGCTGTGGTGACTGCCCATTCCTCAAAGGTCAGCAGGTTATTGCCGTCAACGTCGAGCTTGCGGAAGGCATCGGTTCGGCTTGAAAGCATCTCTTGCCGGGTGATCACGCGGTCCCGGTTGCGATCATATCGAAAAAAGCGGCGTTCCTCTCGGGTCAGCTCGCTCGCTTCGGGTGGAGCGGGTCCCACCATGTCACCCGGATCGCTTTCAGGCAGAGCATTGGGGTCAATCTCGACGACGTCCTCTGGCTCTGGCGGAGGCGGTGCATTTTCTTCGACCTGAGCTCGGCCCTGCCACCAGAACACGCCGACACCTGCAAGGATCAGCCCGACAAACACTCCAAGGACAGTCTGACGCATGTCATCCTCCACGATCCTAAGTGCGTGCAGGATAACACAATTTCATCGTCCGAAGATAGCGGCTCTTGCTGCGGTAAGCGCTGCGCCGCGCCCTTCCATCAATGGACGCCCTCCGCGCCTGATTGATCGCTCCGCTAACGCGCATAGCACTGCAATCCCACGAAGGGCTCTTGGAAAGCGTGCCGGTTGGACCAGTTCCTTCTCACCAAAGGAAATAAAGACCGACCGCTCTTCTTCACTGCTGACCTTTGCCGCTGCATCAGCAAGCGCCCAACGCATTGCGCCTTTACCCGCTTCGGGTTGACCGCCTGCCATCACGACAAGCGCTGCGATGGGAGTGCAACGGCTCGCCGCGAATTCCAATGCAGTCTTGTGCTCCAGCTCTTCTCCCAACAGCAATTCCCACGCATCCACCAAAGCAACCAGCGCCTGTTCATGCCCGGCCCAGTATTCGCCAATCCCATCAAGCACCGCATCACCTTTGGGGCGCCGGTCAGGAGCCTGGTTCAGCACATCGCGCCACCAGGCGAGCCGCATCTGGCCCAGCATCGGTTCATTTGTTGCCGCGACGATGCGAGCCAAACGCGCATCGAGTTCAAGGAATATCCTTAACGGCCCACGCATACTTGCGGCGGTATGAGCCAGTGCAAGATGCGCTTCGGGTGAGAGGTTTTGTGATGTTTGCTCGGCCATCCAGAGCGCTGGTAGCCCTTGTTAACTGGTATTTGTCAAGCAATCATGCGCTGCGTGTCAGCGTCACTCAGAGCGGTTAAACTTCTAGGAGCAAAGCAATAACTCGTTAACCACGCCGCTTTGGAATCCGCTTACCAGCGATGCGCTAAACCCCTCGGAAGATATCAGAAATCTAGCACTAATCTGTGCTGATCTGACCTGAAGGACGCGCAACCGATGGGCCATCAAACCGATACCCGACCCTCATTCTTCCGCCGCTTGGCGCAAGATATTACCGCGAACACGATTGTCATCTCAGCAGCCTCGCTGGTGCCGCTTATGGCGATGGTCGGCGGCGGGGTTGATGCAAGCCGCTATTACATGGCTGAAACACGGCTTCAGGCCGCATGCGACGCGGGTGCTCTCGCAGCGCGCCGCTCGATGCCAGCAAAAGTTCTCGACGACGAGAGCAAGACGATCGGCAACAACTTCTTCGACGAGAACTATCCTGATGGCACGTTCGGCCTTGAACAACTGAACCGCGCCTATGTCGCCGATTCAGATGGCGAAGTGACGGGAACCGCTTCAGGCACCCTGCCCACAGCATTGATGGGCGCGTTTGGCTATGACGAGTTTCAGATCAATGTCGAATGCTCTGCTGATGTGAACGTGTCGAACACCGATATCATGTTCGTTCTCGACGTGACCGGCTCGATGAACTGCACAACGAGCGATACCAGCTGCACAAACAATGGCGAAGTCGAGGCCAGCGGTTCGAAGATCGACAACCTGCGCACATCCGTGATGACCTTCTATGACACCGTGGAAAGTGCGACGTCTGATAAGGCTCAGGTTCGCTATGGCGTTGTACCTTACAACAGCCAGGTCAATGTGGGCGCATCGCTGAACGATACTTGGATGGCAACCAGCCACACTTATCAATCACGTGAACCGGTCTGGGACACCACCTGGACCACTCTCAGCTACGATGTGGATGATCCGGATTCGAGCACCGGGGTCGAAGAATTCGATGAGTTCCAGTGGACTCACTATGGTGAAGTGAGCGAGTACTGGTGCGAATACTATATGGACGTGCTCCTGACCGACAGCTTTGACTGGCGCCCAACGTCAAGCGGGACGCCAAGCGCGAGCAGCGGCACGGTTACAAACCAGACACAGAACGGCGATATTCGCACCACTACCGGCTATCACGAGACCACCCTCGAACGCCGTGAGAAGACCTATATCTTCACGCCGGGTGCAGGCGATGACCAATGCCACCTTGGGTACAACTGGTACACGATGGATGTAGAACGCGACTATGTTCACGTCGAAGAGCAGACACAGGAATTTGACGAGTATCGGTATTACAACCGCACCTTCGACCTGACCTCGCTGTATGATGACAATCGGATCACTTTTGATACCGGCACCGAGGGCGCGGACGAAATCCATCAGTGGAACGGATGCATCGAAGAGGCGAACACTGTTTCGAATTCAACCTTCGATCCAGTCCCGTCAGGAGCCTATGATCTCGATATCGATCTGGTGCCGAGCCTGGACGACGAGAAATGGAAACCAGCGCTCCCTGATTTGGTGCACTACCGGTATGACTACAACTGGTATTGGACCACGTCGGAATATTACACCACGCGCGATTATGACAATCCTCGCCTGACCTGCCCGAAGGCAGCGATGAGGCTTCAGGAAATCACCGCTCGTTCGGACCTTGAGGATTACCTCGCTGAGGTGCCCCCATCGGGTTCAAGCGAAACCGAAGGCATGATCGCCTGGGGTTCAACCTATCATGACATTGGCATGATCTGGGGTGGCCGCTTCATCTCACCAGACGGTATCTTCGCCGCTGATAACGCGACGACTGCCGGCGGCGATGCAATCTCGCGCCACATCGTCTTCATGACGGATGGTACGCAATCAACTAGCCGCACCACGTACAATGTCTATGGCATTGAATGGTGGGATCGCCGGGTCAGCGGGGATGGCAGTTCGACGACACTTTCCAACAACCACGCTGAACGTTTCCAGGCTGCCTGCCGCGCGGCGCGCAACAAGAACATCTCTGTCTGGGTGGTCGCATTTGGAACCACTCTGACGCAGAACCTGATCGATTGCGCCACTCCGGGCCGTGCGTTCAGCGCCAGCAACGGTACCGAGCTCGATGAAAAGTTCCGCGAGATTGCTGAACGGATTGCAGAACTGAGGCTGACGGACTGATGCGAAACATGCTTTTCCCCTTTCGCAATCGCCGTGCGCTGCGCGAACTTGGCCGTGACAAGAAAGGCGCGACACTGACCGAATTTGGTCTTGTCGCACCGATCCTGATCATGATGATCATGGGCATCTTCGACATGGCGCATTCGCAGTACACAACGGCTTTGATGAACGGCGCAATGCAAAAGGCGGGCCGCGACCTAACGCTCGAAGATGCTGGAAGCCAGCAGACCAACATCGACGCCCGCGTGATCGCGCAAATTCAAAATGTCGTGCCGGACAGCGCGACGGTGACGCTTGAAAAGCTGTCTCACTATGAGTTTGAAGACATCGGTGAAGCCGAAGAATTCACAGACACGAACGATGATGGTCTGTGCAATTTCGGCGAACCTTATGCGGACTATAACGGCAATGGCCAGTGGGATTCGAACCGCGGTGAAGTGGGCATCGGCGGCGCGCGCGACGCGGTGCTTTATACCGCAATCGTGACCTATGACCGGGTGTTCCCGATGTACGGGCTCGCGGGCCTTCCTCAGCAGGTTGAGCTGCGTTCCTCCACGGTGCTGCGCAACCAGCCTTACGACGAACAAGACATCGAAGATATCGAAACAGGAAACTGTGTGTGATGGCGATCAAGGATCTCATTAAGAAGCCAGCTGATGCTGTGCGGAGCAAAGCCACTCTCTTGCGCTCAATCGTCCGCGACAATTCTGCCGTGGCGATGGTCGAATTTGCTTTTACCGCGCCAATTGTTCTTGGCCTTGGCATGATGGGCACTGAAACTGCCTATTTCACGATTACTCATATGCAGATGAGCCAGATCGCCATGCAGGTGGCTGACAACGCATCACGCGTTGGCGAAACCGATGTTCTGACCGAGCGCAAAATCTACGAGAGCGACATCAACGGAACGTTTGTTGGCGCGGAAAAGCTGGGCGATCGCTACTCGATCTATGAGCGCGGACGGATCGTCGTCTCAAGCCTTCAGCACAATGGCGACGATGGCCAGATGATCGCATGGCAACGTTGCCGCGGCGCCAAACAGGCGGCGTCCAAATACGGCGTTGAGGGTGTTGGGGCCGACAACAACTCATTTGTGGGCATGGGCAATCCGTCAAAACCCATCACGGCGACATCGGGCACAGCTGTGATGTTTGTTGAGGTATTCTACACTTACAATTCGCTCACCCCGTTCGAATTGTTCGAAGGCCGTGAGCTTGAATACACAGCGGCGTTCAACGTGCGCGACAACCGCGATCTCACGCAGATCTACAACACTGACGGTGATCCGGTTGCCTCATGCAGCGTCTATTCCGCTGATCGCCCCGTGTGATATTGAGGAGGGCGCGGCGCGAACCGAGCGCCCTCCCCTTAACTTCAAATGTAGCAAACTTTCTTGACCGCCTCGACAATGCGCGGCGCGTCAATCAGCGCGAGCTTCTCAAGGTTGGCCGCGTAAGGCAGCGGCACGTCCTCATTGCATACGCGCAGAACCGGGGCATCAAGATCGTCAAAGCCCTCTTCCATGCAGACAGCAATGATTTCGCTCGCGATTGAGCAGACTGGCCAACCTTCTTCGGCAACCACCAGTCGATTGGTCTTTGCAAGGCTTTCAAGCACCGTCTGCTTGTCAAGCGGGCGCAGTGTGCGAAGGTCAATCACCTCTGTATCAATGCCCTGCTCTGCCAGCGCCTCAGCAGCCTCCAGCGCAAGCCCTACGCCAATCGAATAGGTCACGATCGTCGCATCCTTGCCCTCGCGCACAATCCGCGCCTTGCCGATAGGCAGGACGTGGTCATCGAGATCAGGAACGTCAAAGCTGCGACCATAGACAAGCTCGTTCTCAAGGAAGACGACCGGATCTTCAGTTCGGATTGCAGCCTTCATCAGGCCCTTCGCGTCAGAGCTGTCATACGGTGCGATCACGATCAGGCCGGGGACGCTTGCATACCATGGGCCATAGTTTTGGGAGTGCTGCGCAGCGACGCGGCTGGCTGCTCCATTGGGTCCGCGAAACACAACCGGGCAGCGCATTTGGCCGCCTGACATGTAGTTCGTCTTGGCAGCCGAGTTCACGATATGGTCAATCGCCTGCATCGCGAAGTTGAATGTCATGAATTCAACGATTGGCTTCAACCCGCCCATCGCAGCGCCAGACCCGATGCCGGCAAAGCCATACTCGGTGATCGGCGTGTCAATCACCCGCTTGGGACCAAACTCATCGAGCAGGCCTTGGGTGACCTTGTAAGCGCCCTGATATTCGGCGACTTCCTCACCCATTACAAACACGCGTTTGTCAGCGCGCATCTCTTCCGCCATCGCATCACGCAAGGCTTCGCGCACCGTGATCGCGGTGAAGCCCGTGCCCGCGGGGATTTCAGGATCATTGGCTGGCGCTGATGCCGCTGGCTTTTCCGCAACCGGATCTGGTGCGGCAGGGGCAGGGGCAGGCACTGGTGCCGGTTCTGGTGCGGCAGATGGCGCTGGTGAGGCTTCTTCGCCCTCACCTTCCATATGCGCGATCACCGTTCCAACCGCGACATTCTCGCTGCCTTCGGCCACCAGGATCTTGGCCAGTACACCTTCATCAACGGCTTCAAATTCCATCGTCGCCTTGTCGGTTTCGATCTCGGCGATGATGTCACCGGGTTCAATCGTGTCACCTTCAGCCTTGAGCCATTTGGCGAGCGTGCCTTCTTCCATGGTCGGGGAAAGCGCGGGCATCTTGAGTTCGATTGGCATCGATCAATACTCCTCGACCAGAACATCGGTGTAGAGTTCGCTTGGCGCGGGTTCCGGTGAGCTTTCGGCGAAGTCGGCCGCTTCAGTGACGACCTTGCGGATATCCTTGTCGACCGCCTTGAGCGCGGCTTCATCATGCCCGGCTTCCATCAAGGTCTTCTTCAGCCGCTCAATCGGATCATGGTGTTCGCGCTGTTCCTGCACCTCTTCGCGGGTGCGGTACTTCGCAGGATCGGACATGGAGTGACCGCGATAGCGATAAGTGTTGCACTCCATCAGCACCGGTCCCTTGCCTTCGCGAACATGCTTGAACGCGACCTCGGCAGCGGCGCGTACTTCGAGCACGTCCATGCCATTCACTTCCATCCCGGGAATGCGGAACGCAGTGCCGCGGCGGTGGAAACGGGTTTCAGCAGAACTGCGCGAGCTGGAAGTGCCCATCGCGTATTGATTGTCCTCCACCACGAACACGATTGGCAGATTCCAAAGCGCGGCCATGTTGAAGGTCTCATAAACCTGGCCCTGGTTGGCAGCACCATCACCGAAATATGCAAGGCACAGACCGCCATCTTCGTTGTATTGATGCGCAAGCGCGAGACCGCCGCCAAGCGCAACCTGAGCGCCAACAATCCCGTGGCCTCCATAGAACTTATGCTCGGTCGAGAACATGTGCATCGACCCGCCTTTGCCCTTCGAAATGCCAGCCTCGCGCCCGGTCAACTCCGCCATGATGACCTTGGGGTCGATTCCGTAAGCCAGCATGTGACCATGATCACGGTAGCCTGTGATCACGCTGTCGCGATCATTATCGAGTGCGGATTGAAGTCCGATCGCGACCGCTTCCTGCCCGATATAAAGGTGACAGAAGCCGCCGATCAGACCGAGCCCGTAAAGCTGGCCGGCTTTTTCTTCGAACCGGCGGATCAGCAGCATCTGGCGATAGAATTCGAGCATCTGCTCATCGCTGGCGGCAAAGCTCTTCGATGCTTCAAACTCTTCCTGCAGCGAATGGAGGATGAAGTCAGGATCGTCTGATGGTGCCAGTGTTTCCGGAGCCGCAGCCTTCTTCGCACGCGGCGCGCGTTTGGTGGCTGGTTTTTTGGCAGGTGTCTTGGCCAAGTGCTGATCCCTTCTGCAAATCTGGCGCGTGTCGGCGTGTCGACCACAGCGCAACCTCATCCGATAGCCGCTATAGGCAGCACTCGGCGCCTGACGCAACGGAAGTTGCCCCAATGCCTTGCTAAATTACCAGTGAGGTTAGATTTGCTCGCGCACGAAACCTGAGCGGGCCGAAAATTACCTAGTCGTCTTCGAGTGTAACGACGATTTCATCGGGGTGAATCACCCCGAGGTCTTCACGCACAAGTTCGCTAACCAAATCGGGATCGGCGCCTTCGGGATCGAGCAGTTCGACCCTATTTTTGAGCGCATCTCGCTTCTCTTCGAGAACCACGATACGCGCATTGCGTTGCTCAAGCACTTCAGAATTTTCAGCCCAAGCCAGAAGGCCAGTCGGCCCGGCAATCGCTGACACGGTCAGGACGACAAGCAGTACGAGCGCAAAGCCCTGCTTCATGTGTTCCTGCGATAGTCTGCGCATTGGTGCTGTTCCCTCGATCCGGGGATACAGAATCATAGTTAACCCGATACCGCAAGCGAAATGCGCTCAAAGCGCTGAAAACCGGTGGAAGTCGCGAAAAATCCGCCTGATCAGTAAGAGCGCGGCAGTCCCAGAACATGCTCCGCCAGATATGACAGGATCAGATTGGTCGAGATCGGCGCCACGGTGTAAAGGCGTGTCTCGCGGAATTTGCGTTCGACATCGTATTCTTCAGCAAAGCCGAACCCGCCAAAGGTCTGCACGCACATATCAGCAGCGGCCCAGCTTGCCTCCGATGCGAGCAGTTTGGCCATGTTTGCCTCTGCCCCGGGATTGCCGCCCTCATCGTAAACCTGCGCAGCGTGATGGACCATCAACTCAGCCGCGCGCATCTGGGCATAACACCGCGCGATCGGAAACTGCACGCCCTGATTCTGACCGATAGGCCGGGCAAAAACATTCCTGTCGCTGGCGTAAGTCCGCGCTTGCTCAATAAACCACTTGGCATCGCCAATGCACTCTGCAGCGATGAGGATGCGCTCTGCATTCATGCCCGAAAGGATATAGCGGAAGCCCTTTCCTTCCTCCCCGACAAGCGAGCTTGCGGGAATGCGCAAGTCATCGAAGAACACCTCACACGACGAATGGTTCATCATGGTGCGGATCGGCTTGATGCTCATCCCGTTCTTGAGCGCATCCTGCATATCGACCAGGAAGATCGACAGCCCCTCCGTCTTCTTCTGAACTTCCTCGCGGGGCGTTGTACGAGCAAGCAGCAGCATAAGATCGGAATGTTCGGCCCGGCTCGTCCAAATCTTCTGACCAGAGACCACGTAGTCATCGCCATCGCGCACCGCGCGGGTCTTAAGGCTGAGCGTATCCGTACCGCTCGTCGGCTCGGACACACCAAAGGCCTGAAGCCGAAGCTCACCGCGCGCGATTTTTGGAAGGTACTGCGCCTTCTGCTCGTCCGAACCATATTTGAGCAGCGTGTTCATGATATACATCTGGGCGTGGGCCGAACTGCCATTGCATCCGGTGGCCTGGATTTCCTCCATAATCACCGCCGCAGCATCAAGGCTGAGCCCGCTTCCGCCAAACTCTTCCGGGATAAGCGCTGCGAGAAACCCCGTCTTGGTCAAGGCATCAACAAACTCGCCGGGATATTCACGTGCCGCGTCCTTTGTGCGCCAGTACTCACCTGGAAAATCATTGCAAAGGCTGCGCACCGCACGGCGGATTTCGGCCAGTTCTTCACACTCGTTCTGCATCGCTCTCTCTATGAACCAATTCCTGCATCGGTGATTGCCTGCATGGTCAGCGCAAGTCCACCTCCCTCATTTGATATCCGGCAGTGGTGAAAATGCGAAAGGCTAGAAAATAGGTTTTGCTGTGCTAC
Source organism: uncultured Porphyrobacter sp. (assembly GCA_964443505.1). GTDB lineage: Bacteria > Pseudomonadota > Alphaproteobacteria > Sphingomonadales > Sphingomonadaceae > Erythrobacter. The sequence continues at coordinate 77,206 of CAYUCZ010000013.1, forward strand.
TCATCACGGGTGAGAGAGAGGAGACCCGAGTCCCATGCAGATCCTGAAAGCTGACCCCGCCCGTTTCACTGATATCCCTGATTATCCGTTTGCCGAAAACTGGGTCGAGATTGACCTTGGCGAAGGTCACAAGGGCCAGATGCACTATATCGACGAAGGTCCCAAGGACGCCCCCCCGGTTTTGCTGTTTCATGGAGAACCAAGCTGGAGCTTTCTCTATCGCAAGATGATCCCGGTTCTGGTCGAGGCTGGCTTTCGGTGTCTTGCGCCTGACCTCATTGGCTTTGGCAAGAGCGACAAGCCCGATGAGATCGCGTTCTACACGTACGATCGGCACATCTCCTGGCTGTCCCAGTGGCGCGAAGCCGTCGTCCCCGAACCAGCGGCGTTGTTCTGTCAGGATTGGGGCGGATTGCTCGGCCTTCGGCTGGTTGGAGAGGCGCCTGAGAAATTCACCTGTGTGGTCGCCTCGAACACTTTTCTTCCCACTGGCGGCACACCTTCTCCTGCTTTCCTTGCATGGCGCGCATTTGCGGCATCCTCGCCAGACTTCAAGATTGGTGAACTGCTTCAACGCGCCACTGCAACGGAGCGGAGCGCTGAAGAAGTCGCTGCTTACGATGCGCCCTTCCCCGATGAGCCATCCAAAGCCGGAGCGCGGGCCTTCCCTGCACTAGTCCCTGTTGAAGACGGGATGGATGGGATCGAGCAGAACAAGGCCGCATGGAAAGGCCTTGCAGCATATGACAAGCCGTTCCTCACGCTTTTTGGTGCAGACGATCCAGTCACGGGCGGTCTAGGCGCAACCTTGAGTGAGAAGATCAAGGGTGCGCAAGACATGCCGCATGATATCCTTTCGACCTGCGGACACTTTTGTCAGGAAGACCGTCCAGTTGAGCTTGCACAAGGCGTGATCCTTGCCGCGCAAAAGGCGAGCGTCCTCTGAGCGAGAATTCCGCCGAAATTGCCCCGCGCTATCTGACGAGAGGCCAGGAATTTGCATTGGCGGTGACTGCGGCTGTGGTCATCGCCAATGCCTATTATATTCACCCGATCATCGGTGAAGTTGCTGCGCATTTCGGCGTGAGCGAGGCGCGCATCGGGATTGTTCCAGCACTTAACCAGATGGCACTCGCGATTGGCATTCTGCTGCTGTTGCCGCTCGGCGATATCTACTCGAACCGAACCTTGTGCATGATCTTTGTCAGCGCGCAGAGCCTGTTTATGCTGGGCATGGTGCTGGCACAGGACTTTGCGCTGTTTACGCTGTCGTCCACTTTGCTCGGTTTCGTGACGATTGCGCCCTATCTGATCCCAGCCTTTGCATCGAAACGCGTGGCTCCTGAACGGCTCGGGCAGGTGACGGCGCTGCTGACTGTCGGAGTGATCTTTGGCATTCTTGTTGCCCGTGTGGGCGCCGGCGTGGTCGCGGAGGAATTTGGCTGGCGAGCTGTGTATTGGTGTGCCTTTGCCCTGATGGCTGGCATCACCGTTCTTCTGCCGATTACACTGCGCAGTGAAGGCACAGCGCCAAAGAAGGCCCAGACGAGTTACGCCGCATTGCTCGCCTCGGTCTACACGCTCGCGCGATCAAACCGGGACATGCTTGTATCTGCAACCATTCAGGGCCTCAATTTCGCAGCCTTCACCGCAACTTGGCTCGCACTTGCCCTGCATCTTACCAGCGACGAGCTTGGCTACGGTGTCGACACGGTCGGATATCTTGCAGGGGTTTCGGCGATCAGCCTAGTCACCACCGCAAGATTGGGTAGGCTTGCTGACCAGATTGGCGCGCGAAGGGCGCGGCTTGCGGCCGCGATTGTGCAAATGATCGGACTATCGCTGCTCTATCCTTTTGGGTGGAGCGCGTGGGCTGTGGTCGTGCCGCTCGTGATCGTGAATATCGTTGGGCCGACAATCGATGTCACAGGACGCATGACGTTCCTTTCCCTTGAACCGGCTATCCGCACACGTCTTACGACAACCTACATTGTGATCATGTTCCTGGGTGGTGCCCTGGGGAGCGTTCTGGGAACGGCCGTATATGACTTTGCTGGCTGGATGGGGACAAGCATATTGCTGTTTGCCATTTCTTTGGGCGTGGTGGGCTTGTCGCTTTTGGCGCAGCGGGCATGGAGCCTGGCAGAACGCCAATCGCAAACCTAAGTGATCATACGTAAGTGTCTATTATTGCTTACAAAACTGGCGTCCACTAGAGATGACATCGTGCTTGGAGGCGCTAAGGACTTGACCGGGAATTTGATCGCAGGATCATATCTCACGGTTTGACCGAGCTCCTCACTTGCCGCTCCGGCCCTGCGTGACGGGCCACAAAAAAGGCGACGCTTCGGCCTCTTCCGAATGGGCTCCGATCCCCCACTGCGGATTGGCCGAGCGTCCTTTTTGCCATTGCCAAGCGAGCGCCCTTCTCTCAATCTCTGCATTCTCCCAATCCAGAATGACAGGGTGCGCAATGCAAAAGTTTTTGGCCGCAGCTATTCTCGCCGCAGGTCTCGCCACATCAGCACAGGCGAATGAAACCGACAGCGAGCTGAGGCTGTTTTCCTCCGAAGACGTGTTCGAACTTGAATGGGCAGACGACCCACAGGTCTCTCCTGATGGAGAACAGGCGATCTATCTCAGGCGTTTCAACGATATCATGGCTGACCGGACACGCTCTCATGTCTGGATCGTCAATCTTGATGGCAGCGGCCACGAACCCTTGCTGGCTGATCGTGGCTCGTATCGCTCTGCACGTTGGTCACCAGACGGCACGCGCATTGCTTACATGACATCGGAAGCGGGCCAGACTTCGCTTTATGTCCATTACCTGGCGTCTGGACGCAGCGCGCTGGTTGGCTCATTCGCCCGCAGCCCCAGAAGCCTCATCTGGTCACCGGATGGGACGAAGCTTGCCTTCACCATGGCGGTCGAGAAAAAGAGCGACAAGCTGCTGAGCCCGCCTTCCCGTCCTGATGGAGCCAGATGGGCCGCTGCCCCGATCGTGATCGACCGTGCTCGTTACCGTACGAATGGTGCCGGTTTCCTGGAACTCGCTTATGATCACATCTTCGTCATCCCTGCAGAGGGCGGAACACAGCGCCAACTCACTTCGGGCGATTTCAATCATGGCGGCGCCTTGTCGTTCACGCCTGATGGAGAGCAGATCCTGTTCTCAGCCAACCGCAATGAAGGCTGGGAATTGCAGAGCCGCGAGGCGGACGTATTTGCCGTTTCGGTTTCGGATGGAGAACTGGTGCAGTTGACCGATGCGCCGGGTACAGAGACCAGCCCGAAAGCATCCCCGGACGGGCGCTCTATTGCCTATCTGGGCACTGACACTGCGCGCGAGCCGTTCTTGCCAACCAACGTCTTTGTCATGAACCGCGATGGCAGCGGTGCGCGCAATCTGACCCAAGGGCTCGATCGGCGCGCAGGCAATGTCCAGTGGCTTGGCCGCTCACAAATCACATATACGTTCCAGAACCGGGGTGAGAACAATATCGGGCTGGTAAACCTCGACGCAAAGCGAAGCACTGCCGTTGAAGGAATTGGCGGCACAACCATCGGCCGCCCCTATGTCAGCGGCGCATACGATGCCGGAGCCAAGGGCACCCTTGTCTACACCAAAGGAAGCGCGCTGCGCCCTGCCGATCTGTTTGTC
>CAYUCZ010000014.1:0-80662 GCA_964443505.1 uncultured Porphyrobacter sp.
GAAACAGTTTGAATGACCATCCAACAGCTCTGCAAAACAGGCGGATACGGCCTCATAGCCATCCTTGCTGCCTCCGCGCTCGTCGCGGCTTGGGGGATCAACCAGATCCGTTTCGGCGGGGAGATGCACCTGACCAACGAAGAGCTGAACGAGTTCAATTCGGATATCGTTCCGCCTTCCGCCTATCTGCTTGGTTCCTTCATGGAAGCCAATCTGTTGGCGCACTACCCCGAAGAATATGACGATCACGCGAGGCGGCTGATTGAGCAGAAAGCCCGTTGGCGCGAGCATGTCGATTTCTGGGAGGCTTCCGACATTGACCAAGGCCTCAAATCAGGCCTTGCAGCCACCGCGAACAATGACGGGCTGAGATTCTGGGACGAGATCGAGCAGAACCTCAAACCGGCGGTCGAAGCAGGTAATGAAGACCGGACCGCACGCTCTCTTACCCGTTTGCTTGGCATCTACCGCGATCACCGCAAAGCGATAGACGACCAGGATTGGAGCGAATTCTAGGTCCACTTACGCCAGCCGGAGAGAATTATGCAGGCGATACAGCTACCGCCCCGATGTGATCGGGCGTCAACCAACCTGGTTTATCCCGAACTGCTCGAAATGCAGAACGACGACGCGATCAAGATTGATGCGAGCAAGGTTGAGCAGATTGGTCAGGCGATGCTCCAATTGCTCGCCTCCACCGCAAAGGCTGGTGAAGGCGTCGAGGTGACCGAGGCTTCCGATGCATTTCGTGAAGCTGTCCAGCTCGCGAAGCTGGACGATTTGCTCAATCTGGAGGATGCCGCATGAACAGCGAAGACATCCAGAACATCTTCTTTGCCGAATGCGAAGAGGCGCTTGAAGCAGCCGAACAAGGACTCGATGCCTGCAAGGCGCAAACGCAGGATGACGAAACGATCAACGCGATTTTCCGCGCGGTTCACTCGATCAAAGGCGGTGCAGGCGCGTTTGGCCACACGGCCATGCAAACCTACACGCACTGCTTTGAGACACTGCTCGCTGACATCCGCGATGGCACGGTTGAACTGCGTGACGAGCTTGTTGACCTGCTGCTAGCCGCGCTCGACTGCTTGCGTGATCATGTCGATGCCGCGCAGTCTCAGTCCTCTCCGCCCGATGACAAAAGCCTGATCGACCGCTTGACCGCTGCCCAGGCGGCCAATGCTAGCGGCCAATCTGACAGTTCAGAGCCAAGCCAAGACGAAGCGGCAAAACCTGCGGCTCCTGCTGACCCTGCAGAGAGCGCTGATGATGCCTCGGCTGACCTCGATGATCTGCTGGCCGAACTCGCTGGCCCCGTCCCTGTTCCAGACCAGAACCCGGTAGAAGACGACAAGGAAAGCGACGAAGGCACTGGCGGATGGAAGGTCCATATCCGCCCGCACTCTGGCGCAATGACGAACGGGAGCGAGCCGTTGCTGTGGCTGCGCGAGCTTGTTCGCCTCGGAGGTGTTTGCCAGCTCTGCGATACGGACAGCCTGCCTCCGCTTGCCGAGATCGATTGCGGCCAGGGATATCTCGGCTGGACGTTCCTTATGCCGAGCAATGTCGCTCAGGATCAGGTGGAGGAGATCTTCGATTTCGTCGGCGATGACTGTTCCGTTGCCTATGGCGACGGAGCCGAAATGCCTCACCCGCGATTGCCCGAAGCAGATGAAACACACAGCGCTTCCGAGGCCAATTCTGAGAGTGCGCCCGCGCCTGTCGTCCCCATCAATGCAGCTCAGAATGCAGGTGCCGCGCCGTCCAAGAGCGCAGCAAAGGAGAAGGGCAAACCCGCTGCACCAACGGCCAAATCAGTTCCGTCTGCGAGCAGCGCCAAGCGCGCGGCGAGCAATCAGTCGGTTCGCCTTGATCTGGCCAAACTCGACAGGATGATCGACTGCGTCGGCGAACTGGTGATCGCACAGGCGATGCTGGCCGAACGACTCGCAGATGAAAGCCTTGCTCATATTGAAGAGCTTGCCATGCTCGACAACCTGGTGCGCGATATTCAGGAACACGCAATGGCTTTCCGGGCGCAGCCGATCAGCTCGGTATTCAGCCGTGTTCCACGCCTGCTGCGCGACCTTGCCGGAACGACCGGCAAACACGTGAACCTCAACATACAAGGTGAGACAACCGAGCTCGACAAGACGGTGATCGAACGCCTCAGCGATCCGCTGACTCATCTGATCCGCAACGCCGTCGATCACGGTGTGGAAGATGTCGAAACCCGTCTCGCCGCAGGCAAACCTGCCGAGGGCACGTTGTCCTTGTCTGCTGAACAGAAAGCTGGCCGGATCCTGATCAAGATTGGCGATGATGGGAAAGGCCTTGATCGCGACAAACTGCGCCAGAAGGCGTTGGACAACGGCATCATCAGCGCAGATGCGCAGTTGACCGACGAAGAGATCTGCAACCTCGTGTTCTCGCCGGGGCTCTCGACCGCAAAGGAGGTGTCAAGCGTTTCCGGACGCGGTGTTGGCATGGATGTTGTGCGGCAGAACGTCAAAGATCTGGGCGGAAGGATCACGATCGAATCCGCGCCCGGCAAAGGCACCACATTCATCCTCGCTCTGCCGTTAACTCTGGCCATTTCCGACGGGATGATCGTGCAGGTTGGCGAACAGTCCTTTGTTATCCCGCTGGCGCATGTGGTCGAAAGCCTGCGGCCGGAACAAGGCGATATCAAGGAGATGGGTACATCTCGTAGAATGCTGAACGTACGCGGCCAGTTCGTGCCGATCCTGGGTCTTGATGGTATAGCAGGTCCAACGAAATCAACAGATGATCCTGCATCCGGAGTTCTGGTCGTCGTTGAGACTGAATCCGCCGGTCAGGCCGCTTTGCTGGTCGATGAGATCACCGATCAACGCCAGTTCGTGATCAAGAGCCTCGACACCCATTTCCGCTCAGTCGACACGATCGCGGGAGCCACGATCCTGGGCAATGGGCGCGTTGCGCTCATCATTGACGTTGACAGCCTCGTTCAAAGCGTAGCCGATCAATCCGGGGCGCGGGCTGCTGCATGATCGCTGAAGTCCCTCTGGAATCGGACACGAAATCGCTTGCTGGCGCCGTGCCCGGGGTCAGTCCGCAGGTCTATTCGGACAAGGACTTTCGCCGGATCGCCGCGTTGGTCCGATCTGAGGCGGGTATCGTCCTTTCTGATGGAAAGAGGATGCTGGCCTATTCGCGCATTGCGCCGCTTCTGCGAAAAAGCCGGCATTCGACCTTCTCCGCTTTTCTCGACGCGCTTGAGAAAGACTCTGAGATGAAGGTTCAAACGATCGGCGCGCTCACCACAAACCACACTTACTTCAACCGCGAAGCGCATCATTTCGAGCATTTCGAAAACCATGTTCGCCCAAGTCTGATTGAGCACGCCGAAAAAGGCTCGCCGGTCCGCATCTGGTCCGCTGCATGTTCAAGCGGGGAAGAAATCTGGACCCTGATGATGGCCCTGCTTGGCCAAGACAAGGCGATGGGCCGGAAGATTTCAGGCATGGATATCATAGCGCTCGCGACCGATCTTTCGGGTGACATCCTCTCACAAGCCAAGGACGCCCAATACTCAAAGGAGGCGATCTCGGCATTGCCCGATGCCATCAGAACCAATTGGGTAGTGCCAGCAGGAGATATGTTCCTGATCCACGAAACCTTGCGAAAAATGGTCCGCTTTCGGCAACTGAACCTACTGCGCGCTTGGCCATTCTCGACCCAATTCGACGTAATCTTCTGCCGAAACGTGATGATCTATTTTGACCAGAAGACAAAGAATGAGCTGGTCTATCGACTGGCTCAACAGCTGAAGCCCGGTGGCACTCTATATGTCGGCCATTCGGAACGAGTGGTGGGTCCGGCTCTTGATTTGCTCGAAACGTGCGGTCCGACAATCTATCAAAGGAGAGCCTCGTGAGCATTCGCGTCCTGATCGTTGACGACAGCGCTTTGATGCGCGCGCTTTTGCAGTCGCGCCTGTCGAGCGAAAGTGACATCGAGGTCGTCGGCACCGCTTCGCACGCACAAGAAGCAAGAACGCTGATGAAGGCTCTCGATCCTGATGTCGTGACGCTTGATATTGAAATGCCCGGAATGGATGGCCTGACCTTTCTCGGCAAGATCATGGAGCTGCGCCCAACCCCTGTCATCATTGTGTCCGGATCGACCCAGGAAGGCACTCACACAGCCGCAAGAGCGCTCCAACTCGGCGCGGTCAGTTGCTATGCAAAGACAGACAGGCACGGTGATCTTCCCGAGCAGGATGGCGGAAGGTTGGCTGCTCTTGTGCGTGAGGCCGCCGCTGTAAACCTGCCTGTGCGACGGACCAAACCTGCATCCGCACGGCCAGCGACCGTGGCTTCAGGCACGACGTGTGACCTGATTGCTGTGGGGTCTTCGACGGGCGGTGTGGAAGCCTTGCACAGCCTGCTTGCCGGCTTCACCAGCGATTGCCCGCCAACCGTGATCGTACAGCATGTCAACGCTTGCTTTGCTCCGGCCATTGCGCGCTCTCTCGACAGCACTTGCCGCGCGAGAGTGAAGATGGCGCAAAGCGACATGATCCTTGAGCGCGGCACGATCTATTTTGCGCCCGGCGGCGATCGTCATCTGATGATCGCCAAAGGTAGATCGCGGGGCAATCGGATCGTCTTGCGGCAAGGCGATCCGATCAGCGGCCACAGGCCAAGCGTCGATGCCCTGTTTACCTCCGCCGCATCAGCGCTTGGCGCAAAGGCTACAGGCGTCCTTTTGACCGGCATGGGTCAGGATGGCGCCAAGGGGCTGCTCGAAATGTCCAAGGCCGGCGCCTTCACCATCGCTCAGGATGAAGCAAGCTGCGTCGTTTTTGGAATGCCGCGCAAGGCTATTGAGCTCGGCGCTGCAAGCAAAGTGCTGCCACTCCACCGCATCGCCCCCACCCTGTTCCCCATCAAAGAGGCAGCATAGTGAGCATTGTCCAACCACCTCCCCTTTCTGCCGCGAGAATCCGACGCGTCACAGTCATGCAGGGCCAGGTCGAGGTCAGCAGTGACCCTCATGTCGAACTGACGACCGTGCTTGGCAGCTGTGTTGCAACATGCCTGTTTGATCCTGTCGCGCGGGTGGGCGGCATGAACCATTTTCTGCTTGCCGAACCGCCCAAGCAGGATGAGGCGGTCGAATTCGATTCGCATTACGGATTGTTCCTGATGGAACTTCTCGTCAACGAGATGATCAAGCTCGGTGCGGTCAAGAGCCGAATGAAAGCACGCCTCTACGGCGGGGCGAACATCAATCTTGCCCTATCCGCTATCGGCACCGCTAACGCCCAGTTCGCGCGCGATTTCCTGCGAAGTGAGGGGATCGAGAAGGCTTTCGAAGACCTCGAGGGACAACAAGCCCGGCGAGTGCATTTTCGGCCGGCAAGCGGTCTTGTGCGGTGCCGCCAGGCAGTTGGCGAAGACAATTCTACGCAGAAACCCGTGATGCGGCCGAAAGCCGCACTTGGTGATGTCGAGCTATTCTAGAGATCAAGGGAAACGCAATGACACAAGCCACGAGCATTTTGACCGTCGACGACAGCCCAAGCATGCGCGCTCTGCTGTTAGCAGCGCTGCAGAAGGAAGGGTTTATTGTCGAACAAGCCGAAGATGGCCAGGAGGCCCTCGAATGGCTTGCGCAGAACGATGTTGATGTCGTCATTACCGATATCAACATGCCGCGCCTCGATGGATTTGGCCTGATCGAGCAATTGCGCGCCAGCGCCCGTCACGCTGATCGTCCGATACTGGTCCTGAGCACTGAGAGCTCTCAGGAGAAAAAGAGCCGTGCACGCAATGCCGGTGCGACCGGATGGATCGTCAAACCGTTTGATGCCGAAAAACTTGCCACCGCCGTCCGGCGGATCGCGCACTGAGCCGGCAAGGAGAAGGATTGCAATGCAACTCGAACTCATCACCTTTGGTATTTCCGGACAATTGTTCGGGCTAGATATCATGGCCATCCGCGAAATTCGCGCCTGGTCGCCTGTCACGCGTCTCCCTCATGTTCCCGATTACGTCGCGGGCGTGGTGAACTTGCGTGGAGCTGTTCTTCCCGTGGTGGACCTGTCAATGCGACTGGGCTGGCAAGCAACCGAGGCCACCCCGCGCAACCCGATCATCGTTACCGAGTTTCAGGGTCAGTCACGCGGGCTGATCGTGCATGATGTCAACGATATCGTCTCAATCGACGCCGCAACCTTGCAAAAGCCGGACGGTGCGCCTGAAGATCAGATCAACTCCTACCTTGCAGGCGTTGCTCCGCTGGGAGAGGAAATGGTGATGGTCATTGACCTTGAAAGCTTGATGGGTGCCGATCAGTTGGAATTGGCCGCATGAGCGATCCGCGGCATTCACCGGCTCTCCTCAACGCCATTGCCCAATCACTGTTTGAGTTGGCGGGAAGCGCGGAAGAACTCGGCACAGCGCTTAGTTCAGACACGGCCGTGGTCGAACGCCACCAAACGCGATTGCAGGAGATTGATCTTCTTGGTCAGACCCTTTGCCAATTGGCTGACTTGCTGGTCTCTGATGAACCATCAATCGCGCTCGAGACTGTTCGATTGGAAAGGTTGCGCGACGAATTGACGCTCCGCAGTTCGGTCTGCTCGACCCAGCAAGCTGGCTAATCCGCCGCGCTCTCCCGAAGCTCTGTCAGCTCGACTGCGATTCCTATTTTATCGCCGCGAGATCGCCCTCTCGACAGTAGCGAAATCGTTGCTGAGCTGAGGCATCGACCGCCCTCCATCTAGGGTGCAACGTAGCGCGCTTTAAGAATGGATTTTCTATTTTATACAGAAAGTTAAAGGCTTCCCTACGGTGCACTACCTTTAGCCAATTAATGCTGCCTAAGTCCGCTGCGCACTAGGCCTACCGATCAGTAAGGAGCGCTATTGGGACATCGCTTGCACAGCGAGCCGTACTCCTTGGAACATCGATCAAAACCGGCTCGGCAATGCACACGCCGGTCGAAACGGAGCAGAGTTGGAACAATGACCAAGCGTGAGGCAGCACGAATAGTCGTCAAAGCATCACGCCTCGCGGGGCTGGGTATGGCGATGGCGGCGCTTCTTGCGAGCATTCGCCATCGGCTCGGCTGGGGCACTAACAGGAACAGCGAAGAGCCAAAACCCTTAGCCCAGCTGCCGCTTTCAGCGGACTACCAGTCCAAACTGCTGCCCGACTACCAAACTCACGGCGATGAAAGCGACGCCTCAATCTTCGCCTTCACCGCCTAGCAAATTTTCGCTCAACGAACTGGAATCTCGAAAGATGACGAAAGACTCTCTCAACGATCGCATCAATTTCTACGGTCTCGATCGCACCAGCAACAGTGCCTTCAAAGGTGTGAGCACAGTGCTTGATCGCCGGATCGATAACGCGCTCGAGACCTTTTACGCGTCGATCTCCGGTCGTGCGAATCTCGCCCAGATGTTTGACAGCCCCCAGCACATGGAAAAGGGCAAGAGCCTCCAGCGGGAGCATTGGGTGGCGGTTTTTCGCGATGGCGTTGATGAAAGGTTCCGCAAACGCTCAACACGCATTGGCGACGTTCATGCCGAGATCGGTCTGGAGCCCAAGTGGTATATCGGCGCTTACGCGATCGTTCTTGAAGAGCTGATCATGGAGATTGTGGCGCCGGGTTGGACGCGCATCCTGCCCTGGCGGCGCGCCAAGGCTGAGCGCGCGATCGCACTCGCCAAGGTGGCACTGATGGACATTGATTTTGCTCTGTCGAGCTATTTTGAAGATTCTGCCAGCAAGGCGCGGCATGTGAGCACCCAATTGGGTTCTGCGCTTTCAAGCCTTTCGGAAGGCAAGCTGACGGTATCGGTTGATGGATTCAAGGGCGACTATGCCCAGATCCAGCACGACTTCAACTCGGCGATCGGTTCACTCAACTCGACCATAGGCATGGTGATTGGCGGGGTGGAATCGATCACCACCGGAGCGAGTGAAATCCGCTCAGCAGCCGATGATCTGGCGCGCCGCACCGAAGAGCAGGCTGCCAATCTTGAAGAGACCGCAGCAGCGATCTCGCAAACGACCCAAAATGTTCAAAAGACGGCGGAAACCACCAAGTCTGCGCGCGCGACGATCAAGGCAGCCAATGAAAAGGCTGACGATGGTTCCGCGATCGTTGCCGAGGCTGTCACCGCAATGGACCAGATCCAGAAATCGTCTGAAGAGATCAACAACATCATCTCAGTGATCGATTCGATCGCGTTCCAAACCAACCTTCTGGCGCTTAATGCCGGTGTCGAAGCCGCCCGTGCGGGCGAGACTGGCAAGGGTTTCGCTGTGGTGGCCAGCGAAGTGCGAGCGCTGGCACAGCGCTGTGCCGAAGCGGCGGACGAGGTCAAGGCATTGATCACGGCAAGTAGCCAGCACGTCACCTCAGGTGTTGATCTGGTCAGCCGCAGCGGTGATGCGTTCAAGTCAATCACCGAAGGAATTGTCGAGCTTTCCGAAGCGATTCAGTCGATCGCGGATTCCACAACGGTTCAGGCCGAAAATCTGATCCAGATCAACAGCGTGGTTTCAGATATCGATTCCTCGACCCAGCAGAACGCTGCCATGGCAGAACAATGTACCGCTGCTGCCACCTCGCTCACCGGTGAGGCTGAAAACCTGCGGGTCACCGTCCAGAGCTTTGATCTCGACGGGCCTGCGGGCACCGATCAATACACGCTCACTCATAGCCTCGCCGCATAGCCACCAGATGCCGCAAGGCGACCCGGCGCGGTGCACGCTTCCCCTTGTGGTGCCGCGCCGGGCTTTCGCTTTCGGAAGCCGCCACGGCTGAGGAGCCAGCGTTCTGATCCAGCGACCGCAGTGATCGCGTGTGATGCTAACAGGGCCGATCAGGAGTTGAGCACCTGAGAATTGCCAGCGCTCATCGACTGGATGATCGCCTGCTCAAGCGTTTCGCCGCCCGGCAGTACGCTGGTCGACAATGCCCTTTGAAGAATGCGCCCCGCCAATTCTGAATCGTCGTTTGAGTTTGCGATCAGGATACTGGCGAGAGCTGCCGAAAAGCTTGAGCGATCAAGCCGCAGTGCGACCTCTGCCTTGCGTTTTCCTTCCTCAAGATCGCCGCCCAAAATATCCATGACAGCCATTGAACCGTGGGCTTCAGAGAAGGTGTCATCCGTGTCGAGCGCCTTTTGGAAACGGTCTCTCGCGCTTTCTGCATCACCTGCAAGAAGATGCGCCCAGCCAGCCCCGATCCACGATCCCAAATGATCGCCAAACTCGGCCGCGCCCTTGTCGATCCCCTTGGCGGCCTCGGCGTAATTCTGGCGTGCAAGCGCAACCAGACCGCGGCCAATCTCCGCTCGTGGGTTCTTGTGACCGGTTGCCAGAGCCTGCTCGAACTGCGCCTCTGCCTCGTCGATCTTCTGTTCACCCAGATCGAGCGTTCCCAGCGTTGTCAGCGCATCGGGATGCGATCCCGCTTTGAGCGCGGTTGTTCGCGCAAGGTCAGGGCGGTCGACATCCATTGCGAGAACTGATGCGGCGGCTTGCAGCGGCGGATAGTCAGGATGCTTGGCGATGTACGCATCCATCTTTTCCTCGGCATCTTCGAACTGCCCCAACTCGTGAGCGATCTGCATATCGAGCATAGCCGCCTGCGGCAGCGTATCGGTCATGCTTTCGGTCAGGAGTTCGGCGCTGGCTTCGAAATCACCCGATAGCGCGTGGCTCCACGCCTGGTTAAAAATCAGGCCTTGATCATCGGGCTGATCCTTCTGAGCGGTTGCAAACCAACCTTGCGCCGCTTCCTGATCTCCGCCGCGCATCGCTGCGATGCCGGCAAGGTTCGCCATCTCACCGGTGAGCGGTTCAACCGCGTCCAACCGATTGAGCATTTCAAGTGCCAACGCGCATTCGTCAGCGGCGAGCGCTGCCTGCGCGACATCAGCGAGCAGCGCCGGGTTCTCGGGATCGCTTTGCAGGAACTCGGTCAAAGTCTTGAGCTGTTCGGCAGGCTGATCGTTCATGTTTCTTCTCGGTTCGTCAGATCGTTATGCGGTTTCAAGCTCTGGCACCTTCACGATGCCGAAACTGCTCAAGGATGTGCGCAAGGGTATTTCATCGACGGATATCACAGACAAATGCGGCATGGTGCGCTGAGCAAGCCGAACCATAGCCCTGCGAATGGGGCTTGCACACAGTAGAACCGGGTTGCGTCCCTGACGGACCATATTGTCCACCAATGGCGCCAGCGCCTTCAGCAATTGTTCGGCCAGTCGGGGATCGGCGGAGATCAGATTCTCCGAAACGCCCTCACCCAGATTTGCAAGTATGCGGTTTTCGACGCGTGGATCGAGGCTGAGGACGGATAGGTCTGCGTTCTGCCCACGCAGGGAAGCGCAAATCGATACCGCCAGATGCTCTCTCAGCTTCTCGCTCAACAACGCCGGGTCTTTGGTCGCACGCCCGATATCAACCAGTGTTTCAAGGATAATATCAATGTTCGCAATCGAAACGCGTTCCTGGAGTAGGTTCTGAAGGACCCGTTGTACGTCCGATGCGGTCATGATGTTGGGTACGAGTTCCTCGATCAATCCCGGCTGGCGTTCGCGGACTTGGTCAAGCAGTTCAACCGTGGCTGCGCGTGTGAGCAAGGCGGACACTTCCGACTTTACCACTTCGCTAAGGTGCGCGGTCAGCACGACTTCCGGCTCAACCACGCTGTACCCGGCCTGGCGGGCATAGGCGGCCTCCTGCGGTTTGATCCACACCCCTTCGAGACCATAGGCAGGGTCTTTTCCGGGAATGCCTTCAATGGGCTTTGCCTGCTCGCTTTGCTTCAGCGCCAGGACACGGTCATGGTGGACCATGCCCTTGCCATAAGAATCCCCGAAAACGGCAATCTCATAGTCGAGCGCGCCGAGATCGCTGTTGGCAAGGATCGAGACCTTGGGATGTGAGAAACCCAGACTGTGCTCGATTGACTCGCGCTGTTTGCTTATCCGGTCGAGCAGGATTTCTTGTTTGTCCTGCCACGCTTCCATCAGATCAGAACCAAGCCGCAATTCAATCGATGTGGGTCCTTTGACGCTTACGCCATCTTCTGCCTCTTCCTCCGCAGCCTCACTTGCGCTTGCGTCGCGACCGGATCTTCGGATGCGCAACCATGCGAAGAAGGCGACAGCGCCGACTATGAATATCGGCCATTTCGGCATGCCGGGCAGAAGCAGCATGAACACAAGAATGGTAGCAACGATAAGCGGGATGCGAGGCACCGAAGCGAGCTGTTTGAATATCTCGGTACTTAGCTGGCGATCCGCTGCCGAACGCGTGACAATGATGCCTGTTGCCACCGCGATGATCAGCGCGGGCAGCTGCGTAGCGATACCATCGCCAATGGTCAGCAGGGTGAAACGCTGCATCGCCTCACCCCAGGACATCCCCATCTGTGCAACGCCGACGATCAGGCCAGCGATAATGTCGACAAGTACGATGATCACCCCGGCAATCGCATCGCCTTTAACGAACTTGCTTGCCCCATCCATCGCGCCGTAAAAGTTAGCCTGCTTCTCAAGCTCTTCACGCCGCGCCTTGGCTTCTTCCTGACTGATCAGTCCAAGATTGAGGTCAGCATCGATACTCATCTGCTGGCCCGGCATGGAATCGAGCGTGAAGCGCGCTGCGACCTCTGAGACACGCTGCGCACCGCTGGTCACCACGACATATTGGACAACCACCAGGATCACGAACACAACAAGGCCGATCACGAAATTGCCCTGGACCGCATATGACCCGATTGAATCGATCACTTCACCCGCATCAGCGCCTGTCAGGATGAGCCGAGTTGCCGCAACATTCAGCGACAATCGGAACAGTGTGGCAACCAGCAGGATCGAGGGAAAGGTCGAGAATTCAACCGGTTTCGAGACATAGAAGGTCAAAAGCAGGATCGTGAAAGCGAACCCGAAGTTCACGATGATCGCGAAATCGAGCAAGGCCGGAGGGATCGGCGAAAAGAGGATAATCAGGATTGCAAGCGTGCCGAAAACAAGGACCAGATCCTTGTTATTGGCGAACAATTTGTTGATCATGCCGTGCTTTCCGACAGCGACTGCCGGCCTTGTGCTTGGTGCGATTTAAGACTGCGATAGTGCAAGGCGACCTTGCGATAGTGATCGGCCGGAATCTCCTGCCCGGTCTTGCAATCCGCATAAAGCGCTCTTGCAAGAGGCGGATTGGCAATGATCGGCACGCCGTGCAGCGCGGCCTTGCGCTTAATCAGAAGCGCTGCGTGATTGCGGCCCATCGCTTTCACTTTTGGAGCGTTGTCGACATCGGGCTTGTACGACAAGGCAACTGCATAATGCTCGGGATTGACGATCAGCATGTCTGCGCCCGGCACGCTGGCCAAGCTCTCGGACTGCTGCCGCATTTGCTGATGCAACTCCTTGCGCTTCTGCTTGATGCGCGGTTCGCCCTCGCGATCCTTTGTTTCGCGCGTAAGCTCGCGGCGGCTCATCCGCATCTGTTTGCGGAATTCCCCGCGGACAATGATCTGGTCAACTGCAGCGAAGACGAGAGCGAAGGCGATGAAGCCGTAGAGCAGCCAAAGACCAGCCTGCTCCATCGCCAGCGCGAGCGTTCCTGCATTGGTCAACTGAATGCCTGAATGCGCAACGGCTGTGCTGCCCACGATCCAGGCAATTGTGCAGTAGGTGGCGAATTTGACGACGTTTTTCAGCGTCTCTTTCAGCATTCTGAGGCTGAAGAGCCGCTTCAATCCCTTGGCAGGATTGAGCCGTTTGAAGTCCGGTTTCAGCGGATGCGTGGTGAAAATAAGCCCGCGCAATTGCAGCAGGTCTAGAGTGATCAACATGATCGCGACGATGCAACCAAAGATGATCAAGGGCTGGAACAGCAACCAATAAACCGAAGCTATGATCGCGAGGACTTCCGTCGCATCGCCGCGTCCATCGATTCCAGCGGCGAATGTGTGCCGCATGACCTCCGACACCTGAACGACAAAGAACTGGCCTGCAAAGGTTGCAGCTGCTGCCAGCGCGATGAGGCCAGCGGCAAAACCGAGATCCATGCCGCGCGCGACCTGCCCCTTCTCGCGCGCCTTCTTCAGCTTGAATGGCGTCGGCTCCTCGGTCTTGTTTTGCTCTTCGCCCTGCTCGCTCATGACGCCACCTGCCAAAAGCCAGTCGGCTCAGTAACCGCCATCCTTATCAACCGCAGATATAAGCCAAGCGCGAAGGTCAGACAGATCGGCAGAGTGATCAGCATGACCATCGCCTTGACCTGAAAGCCGAGCAGCAAGACGTTCATTTGCGGCAGTGTCCGGCTCAAAAAGGCGATCACCAGGTCCGTTAGGAAGATCGATAGGATCGAGATTCCGACAAGGCCAACCGCCAGCAGGAACAGGACTGACATGAACTGGGCAACCGCAGCGATATTGGGGCTTAACAGGTCATAGCCAACGGGAAGCGCGTCAAAGGAAGCCGCCCACAACGCGATGACGTCATAGTGCGCGCCGATCGCAAAGAAGATCATTCCGGCGCCATACGCCAGGATCGTGCCGGCCAACGGGATTTGCGCATTTGTGGTTGGATCGGCCAGCATGGCAAGGCCGAACCCGGCTTGAATATCAACCGCCCGGCCCGCCCAAAGGATCGCAGCAAAGGTCAATTGCAGACCAAGCGCCAGAGCAACGCCGACGAGCAATTCTCCAAGAGCGAGAACAAGGAATGAAGATCCCTCGCCGATTTGTGCGACCAGTTCAGGCCGGGCGGCGACAAGCCAAATCGACATGCTCACTGCAAGGAGAACGCGGATTGTCACTGGTATTCGCAGAAGTGTGAACGGCGGCGCAAACGCCATGGTTGGACCAAGCCTTAGGGTCACCAGCAAGATGGCAAAAACTGTGTCTGTCAGATTTTCCATTGGACCCGAACGCGCCGACCTATCGACCAAGCTCAGGGATGAGCAGGTAAGCATCCGTCGCGAAACCGACCAGCTGTGCCACCATCCATGGTCCCAGGATGATCAGCATCACGCCTGCGGTGACGATCTTTGGCACGTAGGAAAGCGTAATTTCCTGAATTTGTGTTGCGACCTGGAAAACCGAAATCGTCAATCCGACCAGCAAGGTCGCCAGCATCACTGGCCCAGCAACCAACGCTGCTGACCACAACATGCTCGTCAGCAGGTCGAGCGCACTCTCCGGAGACATCTGCAACCCCTCTATTGTCCCGATCCAAATGAAAGAATGAACTTTCACAATTCGGGCAACTAAAGGGTCGTAGAAATCACTGGATAAGCCTGTGGACAAACTGTGAAATTAAGAATTTCAGCGCTATCACAGAGTATTCGCAATTCCCGGTATTCCGAGGCTTTGAGCGTCAAGATCACCCCGTGGATTGTCAAAAAATGGACAGATTGTCGCAGCCACAACCAAAACGATGGCCTGACAAGCAAAAAAGACCAACTTGAAGATGGATTCAAGTGATTCGGATTTGTCTGATTTCATATTTTTGAAATATTGTTACAGTTTTTCAAACTCAGCTCCGGAAAGCGGAGTTTAGCAAAACTTTTAGACAGACTTATCCACAGCAACGGATGTTGAAAATAAGTCGAAGGATTTCTCCATTTCCCGAGAGGAATGGAGTCCTATTGACTAAATTTTACTTGATCTGACAGCTGCCGAAATCGCGGCGTAATACTTCCTAAAACGCTGAGCATTGCTTGACGCGAATCGTTGGAAAGACTTTTCTTAAGCTGATTTTAGATTGAGGGGTCGCACCGTGGGTCTGCTAGAAATAGCGTCCGCTACCATGCGTAATGGTGAGCGGAGAGTAGAAATTGCTGCACAAAATGCAGTGAATACGGAAACACCTGGCTACAAAGCGCAAGTCGCTTTCAATGAAATCAGTACAGAATCGGCCACATCCGACCTGCAAGTCGACGCACCACGAACTCAAGTTCAACATCGAACAAATCAGGGAGCGATCTTCGATACCGGAGAGACACTTGACTTTGCCGTTGACGGGACTGGTTACTTTCTTGTGCGAGAGGGCGAGCGTTTCAACCTCACCCGCAGCGGCAAGTTCGGTATCGACGCACAAGGCGCACTGGTCGATGCGCAGGGACGCGTATTGCAACTGGCATCAGGCGGCGATGCTCTGACCTCGACCTACGGCCTCGAAGTGCTGGCCGATGGAACCATGCTCGATGGCAGCGCGGTAGTTGGAACGATTGGCCTGTTTGAGCCTGGCTCATCTTTCACAAACCGGTCGCTGTCAGCTGACGATCTCAGCACCTTGGACGAAGCCCAGGACAGCGAGATCAGGCAAGCGATGCTCGAAAGATCGAACGTCACCTTGTCCGACGAGATGGTAGAGCTGATGCAAGCCCAGCGACAGGTTGAAAGCGGCGCACAGCTCATTCGCGCTTACGACACTTTGCTCGACCGAGCGATCAACACCTTTGGACGGAATTCATAATGAACGGTGCCTACGAAGTCGGGGCGGTTGCCCTGCGTGCGCAGCAACGCGCGCTTGAAACACATGCGAACAACGTCGCCAACATCAACACTCCCGGCTTCAAACGGTCCGAGGTTCAATTCTCAGAGATTGTCGCAACCCGCCAGGACCCAGTGACCGAGAACCAGCGGCTTGCCCGCCAATCGACCGCGCAGAACGGCGGTGTGCGGATGGTGACGCGGATGATGCTGTCTGACCACGGAGAGCTGCAATCAACCGGTTCACCGCTCGATCTCGCTATCGATGGTGAAGGGTTCATCGAACTTCTGGGCACCAATGGTGAGAGCATTCTGTGGCGCGGCGGCAGACTTGAGATTGACCGGGACGGCTATCTCGCAGCTCAGGGGTTGCCAACACTGCGGGCAATGATCGCTGTCCCTGAGGACGCGGACGCCCTGCGGATTTTGTCCGACGGCCGGGTTCAGGCGGAAATCGAGGGCCGTGAACTGCTTGAGATCGGACAGATCAATCTCGTCCAGCATGAAAGTGACGACGATCTGATTGCGATTGGTGCAGGCCAATACCGTCTGACCGAAGGCGCGCGCATCACCGATGCCGTCCCGGGTGAAGACGGAACCGGCCTGCTGCGTCAGGGAATGATCGAGCAGTCCAATGTCGAAATGACAGAGGCGATGGTAGAAATGCTGATCCTTCAGCGCGCCTATGCCGCCAGCGCGCAGGTCATCCAGACCGCAGATCAGGTCGCCTCGATCACCAACAGTTTGAGCAGGTAGTCGATCTGTGGTTGGGGGCTCAACAATCAGCATTGCAGGTTTGGCACTGGCCTTGGCCGGTCCTAGCGCAGTGCAACTCGATGACCGCGACATCCGCTTGCAGGATGTCGCGGAGCGTGTGGAGCTTGCTGCAAGTGCAGAGCCAAACCCGATCATCGCCCGCATTCCGCGTGGAGTGGACCGGGTGGAACTTGATGAGGAAACCGCGCGCCAGTTGGTTCGCAATCAATTCCCGCTCGGCCAGATCGATTTGAACTTTGCTGACCGGGTCATCCTGCTGGCGCCGAGCGCAACGCCTGTCCGCTCGATGGGCCAGTGCTTCACCACAAGATCAACCATTGCCGAAGGAGCCTATGTGTTCGCTGCGGACCTTGAATTGGCGGAGTGTGACAGCGCGCACGCATCTAAGGCAGTCGGTTATGATCGAGGCGCGGCAGCGCCTTTTGCGATCAGCGAGATACCGGCTGGCACATATCTTGGGCCAATCCGACCAGCACGCGAAGACCGAGTGGCAAAAGACGAAGAGGTGCTGTTTGTGACGGGATCGAACGGTGTGACGATCGCCCGGTCTGCCGAAACCCTTCAAGCCGGACGTGAGGGCAGCAATGTCTTCATCCGCACCACTGACGGCGATGTTTTTGCCGTCCCCTTCTCCAACATTTCCCAGGACAAGACCCCATGAAGAAGCGCGGCCTGCTTGCTCTTACCGGTGCCCTTGCTCTTACTCATCAGCCGTTGCTGGCCGAGCAATTGTACGACCGGGACAATTGGGCAAATCTCGCGAGCGACAATCGCGCTCACGATGTCGGCGACATTGTCACGGTTGTGATCTTTGAATCGGCCAGCGCCACCAATCGGGTGGGCACACGGTCAGGCAAGGACACGTCACTTGATGGCAATTTTAGCGCTGGCGGGATCAATGAGACGCTAAGCTTCGGGCTTGGAAGCGGCTATCGCGGTATCGGCGAAACCGAGCGGTCCGACCGCTTTGTTGCGAGCATGGCGGCCTATGTCGAAGAAATCCTGCCGAACGGCGATTTCATCATCGTGGGGACCCAAAACCTGCTGGTGAACGGCGAAAAGCGCGACATCCAAGTGCGCGGGCAAGTGCGCCCGATTGATATCTCGTCTGACAACACGGTCGCCTCGAGCCGGCTTGCCAATGCGATGATCAACTATGACGGTGAAGGGTTTGCGACGCGCGGCGCCAAGCCGGGCCTGTTGAACCGCATCTTCAGCTTTCTGGGGATCGGTTGATGAAGAGAATTTTGGTTCTAGTCGCGGCGCTGGCCGCAATGCTGGCGACGCCGACGACACCGGTGCTTGCGCAGGACGTGTCGCTAACCGGGCTTGGCCGCTTTGACGGTTGGCGTGAAAACTCGCTGATCGGCTACGGGCTTGTCACGGGCCTGCCTGGAACGGGCGATACGCGCCGCAGTGAAGTTACGCGCCAGGCGCTTCGCAACGTGCTCCAACGCCTTGGCACGACGGTGTCCGAAGACCAGATCAACAGCCGCAACGTGGCGGTTGTGATCGTGACCGCGACGCTCCCCCCATCAGCCAATCCCGGCGACCGTATGGATGCGATTGTGTCTTCGATTGGTGATGCGCGCTCGCTTGCGGGCGGAACGTTGCTGATGACGCCGCTGCTTGGTCCTGACCAGAAAGCCTATGCGCTCGCGCAAGGCTCACTGACGGTTGGTGGTTATGCGTTCGAGGCTGAGCTTGAACGCCAGCAGCGCAACTTCCCGACGACAGCCGTTCTGCCAGCGGGCGCCATGATCGAATACCCTGTCGAGGCCAGCATCCTCAAGGACAATGGCGAGATATCGTTCCTTCTGTCTGAGGCCAGTTTCACTACGGCAGAACGCATCGCTCAGGCGATCAATCGGTCGCAAGGGGTCAGGATCGCCTCAGTCAAGAATGCTGATGAGGTCGTGATCCAATATCCCGGCAGCCTGGCATCCTTGTCGCGCTTTGTCGCCAGCCTAGAGGCGATCCGCATCATTCCTGATCGCAACCCAAGGATCGTGATCAACGAACGTACCGGCACGATTGTCGCCGGATCGGACGTGCGGATCTCCAGCGTGGTTATCAGCCAGGGCGACATCAAGGTCACTGTCACGAGCGACAATGAAGCCAGTCAACCGAGCTTCATCAGCGGCTTCGCGACTGACGTGTCGAGCCTGATCGTCACCAACGTCGATCTGATGGTGGAGGAAGGCGAGAACGACACGGTCGCAAGCTTCCCAGACACCGATGTTGGTTCGCTCGTTCAAGGCCTTGCGCAAGCCCGCGTCGATACGCGGCGCATCATTTCCATCCTTCAGGCGATGAAGGCAGCCGGCGCGCTGCATGCAGAAATCGTCATTCAATAACCGGCACCCAGAGGTAGGATCATGTCAGAGATTTCACAGGCACTAGCGATCAAGGCAATGGATGGCCTCGCACTGAGGCAGACCGCCATTGCCGAAAACATCGCCAATTCCGGCTCGGACGTATTTGCCCGCCGATCAGTCAGCTTTGAGGATGCCCTGCGCGAAGCAGCCGCAGATGGGCCAGAGGCTGTGCGCTCGCTCGTCTTCAACATCGAGAAGGACGAGAGCCAGATCTCTGGCAGCGAGATCCGGCTCGACCTTGAAATGCAAAGTTCATCATCAACCGCCGGGCGCTATTCCGCTCTTGCTGATCTGCTGGGCCGCCAGATGCAGATCGCCCGCGCAGCCGTTCGCGGAGGACAGTAACCATGGAAGCTATCGCAATCAGCCGCTCTGGCCTTGATGTCGAATGGCAGCGCCTTCAGATCATCGCTACCAATATCGCGAACATCAACACCACCCGCACGGCGAACGGCGGCACATACTCTGCGCAAAGATTAGTCTCAGGACCGGTTGCCGATTTCGGCGCTGAGCTACGCGGGGATGCAGACGCCGCAGACAACCCCGAACGCGGCGTGATGGTCTACCAGATCACGGACACAGCATCGGGTACACGTCAGGTGTTCAACCCGGAACACCCGCATGCCGATGAAAACGGCTTCGTCAGCTATCCGGCGATCAGCCAGGCTGAGGAAATGTCACTGCTGGTCAAGACGCAGCGCGCCTATCAGGCCAATCTGGTCGCGCTTTCCGCTGCTCAACGCATGTTCTCTTCCGCGCTTCAGGTTGGGAGGCAGTCATGAACGAAATTGCTGCAATCTCTCCCATCAAAGCCACCGGCGCTGAGATGCAGGTGACGGTCGCCAATATCGGCAACGATGCTGGCGCCCAGCAAGTGGCCAATGCAGCCAACCCTGCTGGGTCCGATTTCGGTTCAATGCTGAGCGAGGCGATTTCGAACCTCGATGGCAAGGTCGCCAAGGCAGACGACATGGTCGCCCGGTTCGTGGTCGATGACACAACGCCGATCCACCATGTGACGGTCGCGCTTGAGGAAGCCCGCATGGCGGTCGAGCTGGCAACGCAGGTCCGTCAGCGCCTGACCGAAGGCTACCGCCAGCTCATGAACATGCAGCTCTGATCGGACAGCCATGCCAGCCGAACCACGCCAGATCCGACTGTTTGCCATGCTGCTTGCCGGGGTTGTCATCCTCTTGGCAGCCCTGTGGTTTTTCGTCCTTCGTACGGAATTTGTGCCGATCTACGAGAACATCCGTGAAAGCGACGCCTCGCAGATCGTTGCCGAGCTCGACAATGCCGGGATCGCTTATCAACTCGAAAATGACGGGCACGATATTCTTGTCCCGAAAGGGGAAGCGGCAGATGCCCGCGTTGCGGTTGCTGGGGCCAATATTGCGATGGGCGGCACCACCGGGTTTGAGCTGTTCAACGAGAACGAGCTCGGCCTCACCGAGTTTGCGCAGAAGATCAATCTCCAGCGCGCCATTCAAGGAGAGCTCGCCCGCACGATCATGATGATGGACGGGGTAGAGTTCGCCCGCGTCCACCTTGCGCTGCCCGAACGCACCCTGTTCCGATCCGAACAGGAAGTGCCCACAGCTGCTGTCACCGTGGAAATGCAGCCGTCTCAGCGACTGAATTCAGCGCGTGTCGATGGCATCCGTCAACTTGTTGCCTCCTCAGTTCCGGGCCTTTCGCTCGCTGATGTCGCAGTGCTTGATGAGGGAGGCGGGCTTGTCAGTGCCTCGCTCGCCGCGCCCACCGCAACCGGGCCTGCACAGAACGAACGCGAGGCGCTTGAAAACCTCGTGATGATCCGCGCGCGCGAAGCGGTCGCTCAGGTCCTGCCGCAGCAGAGCTTTGATCTGCAAGTGTCAGCCTATGAAAAGGTCGATCAGGAGCAAAGCGCCGCATCACCGTCGGAGTCCGGGAATGAAGAAGCTGCAAGCGAGGCCCAACAACCCGATCGCCAGATCTTCGGCCTCGAAGGGCGCGCTTTGCGAGTGATGGTCCGCACGCCGCAAGAGCTCAGCCCGGAGGAACGCTCCATCATCACTGATACTTTGGCGGACGCAATCGGACTGTCCAGCGCTGGGGGCGATATGCTCGATTTCACCACCGGCGCGCTGGCTTCCGCTGCCTCCCCGCCCCCTGCAAGCGCCGTCCCTTCCGCCAACGTATCGCCGCCGGCCTCGCGCAGTTCGGAAGGGGACTGGACAGGTTCCGCTGGCAGTGCTGGATCAATCTTGGCGATGCCCTGGATCTGGCTCGCAATCCCGCTTGCCATATTAGCGCTCGCGCTGTTCGCCGCCCGCCCGCGCCGCAAGCTTTCAGAAGCCGAAACAGAGAGTTTTGCAGAACTGCTGCGCTCATCTGCCCTAGGCAGGGAGCCAAGCTGAGATGGAACCACAGGAAGATCAGCTGGCCAAAGTCGTTGAGCGTCTGGCCCAGTTCGGAAGCAAGGACCGTGAGGCGGTGCTGCGCAAGGTCTCAGCCGAAGAGCGCGAACAGATCGAGAGCGCATTGCACGATCACGAAGAGGAACTCCGCCTCGAAGCTGAACGCCAGCGCCGCATTGATCGCCAGTTCCTCGGCTATTCGCCGTGGCTCGCAGAACTGGTTGAGCAATCGGAGAATTCAACCCCCGACCGGTTGGCTGATACCTGCGCCAAGGCCTTGTGGGAAATCCATTCCGCCAAGGTTGGCGCAGGCATGAGTGTCACCCGGACTGGCTGGCTCGGCTTTGTCGATCGGGTCAACGATTGGTTGGCGCAGACCGGGAAGAGCAGCGCATGAGCCTGGTCAAATCCATCAGCCCGTCAGCAAAGGTCGTTCAACCATTCCAGTTTCTGGAGAAGGCAGACGCACCCGCGATCGAAGAGGTCGAAAGTAAAGGCACGGGCGCACAAAATGTCGAAGTGAAACCGGCAATCAATGCTGGCTCATCTCCGCCCAAAGCGGTCGCGAAGGAGAGCCACTTCTTGGACCGGATCGCCGACCTCGAAGAGACCCTCAAAGAGAAGAACAAGGAACTCGAAGAAGCCAAGAAAAAGGCGTTTGATGAGGGTCAAAAGGCGGGCGAAGCTGCGGCCTCGCGCAAATCTGAAGAAGTGCTGGCGCTGCTCAAGCAAGCGGCTGAACAAGGTGTCAAATCGCTGGAGGCAAAGCTCGACGGTCAGATTGAAACGAGCGTCGAGATCGCCCGCGCATTGCTGCGACGCATCCTTGGTGATGAGGCCGAACTGCCTTGGCATGTCGCCGAAACCGCGAGGCGCTGGAAAAGCGAAATTGCCGGATCATCACTTGTCAGGCTGCGTGTGTCCGCACAGGATTTTCCGGACGACAATGAACTCGCTGATCTCGCAAAGAGCTTTGCCGGGACCGAAATTCTAACTGAGGCAGACCTTGCGCGCGGCTCGTGCCTGTTCGATCTTAAACTCGGTACGCTTGACGCCTCGATTTCGCGCCAGCTCGACAACGCCGAGGCGCTTCTCGATCAACCGCTGGACGAGGCCGGAGACGCCTGATGCAAGCCTCCGCCCTGCTCCAATCTATCGCCAATGCGCGCCTTGCCGATTTTACCGGTGAGATCATCTCGATTGGGCAGAAGTCCTTCACTGCGAACGGTCCACATTGCCGTGTCGGCGAAGTTTGCGAGTTCGGGGACCGCAGCAATCCCAGCCTTGCAGAAGTCGTTGCCGTAGGGGAACGCCAGATTGACCTCGTCCCGCTTGGCGGGATGCACGAGGTCAAACCGGGCGCGAGGATAACGCTCAGCCATCAACGATCCGGCTTCGTCGTTGGCGATGCGTTTGCTGGCAGAGCCGTCAACGCCTTTGGCCAGCCAATCGATGGCGGCGCGCCTGTGCTTGGTGAGATCGAAGCGCCGCGCACTGCTCAAACCAGCATGGCGAAGACAATCGTCCCCAAACGCGTTGAAACCGGTGTTCGCGCAATCGACACGCTACTCCCCCTTGCACAAGGACAGCGCATCGGAGTGTTCGCGGCAAGCGGTGTTGGCAAGACGACTTTGGTCGAACAGCTGTCCAGCAGGGTTGCATGCGACAAGGTTGTGGTCTGCCTTATCGGTGAGCGCGGGCGCGAAGTAGAGCGGCTCTGGAGTATTCACACAAAATCGCAAGGGTCAGCGCCGATCACTTTGGTCGCTGCGACCTCTGATGAAAGCCCCAGTGTCCGTATCCGCGCGATGAAACAGGCGCTTGCGCTATGCGAATATTGGCGGGAGCGCGGCGAGCACGTCGTGTTCTTCGTTGATTCCGTGACGCGGCTTGCCATGGCCTTGCGCGATATTGGCCTTGCAGCAGGTGAGCCGCCAGCTTTGCGTTCCTTCACCCCCAACGTCTTCACCGCCTTGCCGGAATTCGTCGAACGCTGCGGGGCCATCGCTGGCAAGGGCGCGATCACGGCAATCTTTACCGTCCTGAGTGAGACTGACGATGTCGATGACCCAATCGTCGAGACCATGCGGTCGCTTCTTGATGGACATATCGTGCTTTCGCGCAAGCTTGCCGAACGCGGACACTTCCCGGCGATCGACGTTCGCGCTTCAATCAGCCGCGTTGCCGATCAGGTCCTCAGTGACACCTCTCAGACCACCGCCCTCGCCCTCAAGGCTTCGCTTGCGGTCTATGAGGAATCGCGCGCCATGATCGAAAGCGGGCTTTATCAAGCTGGCGCGAATTCCGAGATCGACAATGCGATATCACTCTGGCCGCAGATCCAGCGCTTCCTTGTGCAGCAGGGCGACAAACCGTCTTCTCTTGCAGAGAGCGATGCAGCAGTGCGGCAGTGCGTTTCGCAGGGAGGTGCTCTGTGACAAGCGCCCAAGAACTCAGCACTCTGCGCGATCTGCAAAGGCTTATTGAAGAGCGAGCCAAGGCCGAACACGCAGGCGCAATCAAGGCCAAAAAGTCGGCATCCAAGGCACTTGAGGAATCGCAAGCGCGCCTTGTCGCGGGAGATGCGGCGCTTGCGCGGTACTCTGACGAGCCGGATTTTGAGCTGCACCAATTCCAGATCCTCGCGAGCCTCGTGAACCAATTTGAAGATGATGTTCACGCCAAGAGCGCTGATCACAGCGAAGTCTGTGAGCGCGAAGCGAACGCCCGGACACGGCGCCAGCGCGAAGAGAAGCTGACCGATCATCTGTCAGACCAACTCCACCAAACCACCAGGAAAGAGCGCCGCAAGGCCGAGGACCGCAAGGCGCGTGAATTCCTATCGATCCGAGCAGCCAGAACAGGAGCCGCAGAATGAACGATATTGGCTCACTGCCAGCGCGACTGTTTCCATTTGGCTCTGATAAGGTCGCAGCTGAAAACGAACCTCAGGTCAAACGCGACAAACCGGACACCGGATTTGCGAAGCTGCTGGAAGAACCTCAGGGCGAGGAGCCCCAGGCAGCAGGTCAAGGCAAACACAATCTGTCAAGGCCAGCATCTGGTAAGAACTCCATGGCAGGACAGGCCAGGGTGACAGATGCTCGCCAAGCGACCTCCCAGTCTGAAAATGCTGATGCGACAGCCCTTGGCGAACCTGCACCTGAGACGAGCTACAATGCCGATACCGACATCGGCGACAGTGCGGTGTCATTCGGTGCGCGCCCAATCGTTGGCCCCACTTCAACGCAGCATTCGCGAGAAGAACCGCTGCTTGCTGATCCCGAAATCAGCGCTCCCGAACTGGCTGATCTTCAAGCAAAGATGGCTAGCCAGCTTGAGACGCTTGAACAATCAGCGGCACCATCGCAGCGCGGTGTTGGAACATTCAGCCAGGTCGGCACCATGGTTCCGATCGTGTCCACGCCCGCGCAGGCACTGTCCGCAGCACAAGGGCCAATTGCTCCACGCAGCGTAGCGGCACCGATGGTCGTCCCAATATCAAATCAACAGGCAGGCCAAGCACAGTCCATACAATCACCGCAAAAGGTGACCGCCGCAGCAACCGCGCGCTTTGTCCCAACGTCCAGCGCACAAACACCGGCCTTCGCTCAATTGCTGGCCAGCCCTTCGGAATATCGCCTTATCATTCGCGGGCAGAAATTGAGCGAGAGTGAGCGCGAGCATCTTATGCGGGAGATCAATTCCGCGCTGATGCAGCTCGGCCTGCCTTTCCACCCGGTGCACATGACGCATCAGGACGGGGAGGCTTAGAATGCAGGAAGTAACACCTGTTGGCCCCAACGTTCCCCAACCGATCCAGCCTGAAACGCCTGCTGTAAATCAGGGCGATGCGACCGATCAGTTCGGTCTCAGCTTTGAGAGCCTGCTGCAGATCGTGCTCACCCAATTGACCTTTCAGGATCCGCTGGAGCCGATGGACAATTTTGAGTTCGTTTCGCAGCTCGCGCAGTTCTCGCAGATCCAGCTGAGCCAGACGACCAACGACAATCTTGAACTGCTCGTTTCTGCCCAAACCACCAGCCAGGCTTCGACCTTGCTTGGCCGGACAGTGGACGTGTCCGCCGGGGCCACCACGCTCAGCGGAGTGGTGACAGCCGTCGCTTTTGATGACGGCGCACCGCGCATCACAGTCGAAACCGCAAACGGACAAACCATTAGCGGCCTGCCGCTCGCCAACATCACGCAAATCAGGGAGACCCCATAATGTTTGGAGCAATTTATATCGGGCTGTCCGGGCTTGGGTCCTATTCCGACGGCCTACAAGCGGTCAGCAACAATGTCAGCAACCTCAACACCGTGGGCTACAAGGCCAACGATGTGACGTTCAAGAACGTCTTTGGCGCGGGTAGCCAGGGCGGGCTTGAATTTGGCAATGCGCAGTCGGGCAGCGGATACGGTGTTTCGATCGGCGAATTGTCAGTCAACTTCAGTCAGGGTGAGCTGCGTCAAACCGGCCGCGACCTTGACCTTTCGATCGACGGCAACGGATTCTTCGTGCTGCTTGACGGCGATCAACAGATGTTCGCTCGCACGGGAAGCTTCGTTGTGAACGATGATGGTTTCATCGTCTTGCAGGACACCGATTTCCGTCTTGGCGTGCTCGATGAAGAAGGCCGCCCAACCGCGTTGAACATCGACCAGTTCCGCACCGATGCGCCCGAGGCAACGACCCGCGTGACATTTGCCGACAACCTGTCATCGACAGCAACCGATTTTACCATCCCCGACCTCCGAGTGTTTGGCGCGAATGGCGAAGAGAACGTCTGGACCGTGGATTTCACCCGCGATCAGGACGCGACCGATACCTGGAATGTCACCGTCACCAACGCGGCAGGCGATGAGCTTGGCAGTGAGACGCTTATCTTTAATGCAGGCGCGGTTTCGGCAGACACGACTGAGCTGGTGTTCGAAGATGAAGACGCAGGGCTCAGCGTGACCTTCGATTTCTCCGAAGGCGTCACCTCGTTCTCGTCAGGCACCGTATCCTCGCTCAGAGCAAGCGATGTCGAAGGGCATGCGACCGGATCGCTGGCAACGCTATCCGTCAATGCGCAAGGCCAGCTGGAGATCACCTACACCAACGAAGAAACGCTCGAATTGGGAGCGATTGCGCTTGCTGACTTCCGTGACCCGCAATCGCTTGAACAGCGCGGGAATGCCCTGTTCGAGTTCAGCGGGTTCGGACAGGTCCAGTTCCTGTCTGCCGAAGACACCCGCGTTGGCAGTGTCCTGTCGCAAAGGCTTGAGGCCTCCAACGTCGATCTGGGCAATCAGTTCGGTGATCTGATCCTGATCCAGCGCGGCTTCCAGGCGAGCAGCCAAATCATCTCGGTCTCAAACGACATGATCCAGCAATTGTTCGGCATTCGTGGCCAGGGCTGACGATGGCACAACCTTGGTTACCTGATGCGTGCCTCACAACGCGCAGCGCGGCGCAGCCGATGGCGGCTATTGTGGACGCTTGGACTAGCGAATGGTTCAAGCGCGCCCCATGGCAAGTTCTGGGCAATTGGGACGAAGCCTCTCCCCAGACGGCCAACGCATATTCGATCCTCACGCGCGCAAAGGGGTTTGAAATCACCGGCAAGGAAGGGGCGGAGATCACTCTTGCCCTCGCCATGCTTGGCGCGGAAGGTGAAGACTATTCGACCAGCGAGGACGAAGACCTTCTGCGAAAGCTCGGCAAACGCGCGCTCCAGGATCTGGAAAGCCGGATCGCAGACTTTCTTCCCAAGACAGATGACGCTGCCACTGATCGTTTCAGCACTGCCTTTCCTCGCGTTTTCTCGCTGCTAATCGGCCCGCTTGGCGAGGCGCAAATCGCGCTGGAATGTTCGATGGCACAGCTGGTGTTGATGACACGCGGCACCTATCGCGCCATTGCGAGCGATGAAGGCATAACGAACACGGATCGCGTGGTTGAAGACCTTTCGGTTTCGGTCTCGGCAAGGCTCGGCTCAGCCTCAATCTCGCTGAAGGATCTTGCCGGGCTTGAGAAAGGCGACCTGCTTTTGCTCGACAGCAGTCCCGATGATCCCGCCGATCTGATGATTGAAGGGCAGCGCTCCTCGCTCGCCTTCGCGATCAGCGAGGCGAAAAACTCATTCACTTTGGAATTTCAGGAAAGACGATGACACAGTCTCCCAAAAAGACGCCCGAGGAACAGGCACCTGCAACGCAGGGAACCGATCCGGTTGATCTGGTCGATCACGTTCAGGTCGAATGCGAGGCGCTGCTCGGCACCGGCAAGGTTACAATCGGCCAGCTTGGCAAGCTGACCAAAGGCGATGTGGTCACGCTAGACCGCAGCCCGGCTGACCCGGTTGATATCAGGGTCAATGGCAAGACCATCGCTCGCGGTGAGATTGTCACAGTCGATGATCGTTTCGCGATACGGCTGACCCAGATCGGCTGAGGTGTGAGCCAGTACTCGTGAACTTCACACCCCTTTTTGATTTGTTTCTGGGCGCAGCCAGTTTTGGCCAGGCAAGTTCGCCTGACATCCCATGGCTGAGGATCGGCTTGGTCCTCGTCCTTTGCATTGTGCTCGCCTTCGCAGCGGTAGGCTTCCTGCGGCTGCGGTACGGCATGCCCTTCTTGCCCGAACGTTTTGTCAGTCCCATTCGCGCGACCCTGCCTGAGGGCGAGAGCAAAGACCGTCTCGCGATAATCGAGCGATTGCCTGCCGGGCCATCGAGCCAGTTTGTGATCCTCTCTCGCGGGGAACAGCGATACCTGATCTATGTCTCGCAGAAGGGTGCGGCGCTCATCGATCAATTCAAGGATGAGACAGCGCAGGAGAGCGAGACGTGACCCGCGCACTTGTCCTTGCAATGGCAGCGCTTGTCGCGCTCGTTATCCCGCAGTCGCTTTGGGCAGCGGTACCGGTTGCTGATGCACTTGGCCCGGTCATCCAGCCAAGCACCAATGGCGAAACCGAGGTTACGCGGACCGCGCTCCTCCTTGGTATCCTTGCGATCATCCCTGCCCTGATCGTCAGCACGACGAGCTTTATTCGGATCGTGATCGTGCTGGCAATGGTTCGCCACGCCTTCGGCATGCCGCAGACGCCGCCCAATATCGTGCTGGTCAGTCTTGCCTTGTTCATGAGCGCGTTTTTGATGGGGCCGACCTTTGAACGGGTAAACGACGAAGCGCTTACGCCGTTTCTGGATGGCTCTGCCACTACCACGCAATCGCTTGAGAATGCAGCCGACCCGATGAAGGAGTTCATGCTGCGCCATACACGCGAAAGCGATATCGAGATGGTGTATTCAATCTCGCGCACCCCGCTTCCCGAAACCGCCGAAGACATCGAGATCCTCAAGCTCATCCCGGCCTTTGTCATGAACGAACTAAGGGTCGCGTTCACGATCGGCTTTGTCATCATGCTGCCGTTTCTGTTGATCGATCTGGTGGTCGCATCGATCCTGCTTTCGCTCGGTATGATGATGGTGCCGCCGCAGACGATTTCCCTGCCGATCAAGGTGCTGATGTTCGTCCTGATCGATGGGTGGAGCCTCGTCTTACAAGGCTTAATGGGCAGTTTTGTGTGACGAGGCATGGGTCGAGCGAAGGAATGCGGTTGCTGGTCGATGGGCAGCGTGCCGAAGCAGCAGAATGGCGCCGCCTTCGTGAGAGCCCCAGCGCGGATGCAAGAACCGCTCTGTTCACCCGGTACCGCGAAGTGGCGCGGCGGACCGCCTTGAAAGAGCATCGCCGAATTGACGGTATGGGCCTGGAATTGTCGGATTGTTCTCAGGTCGCTTATGAGGCGCTGCTGGAATCGATCGAGCGTTTCGATCCTGAACGCGGCGTGCCGTTTTCGGCCTATGCAAGGCCGCGCATTAAAGGCGCCATCCGCAACGCTCTGACCAAAGCAACCGAGGCGCGTTCCTCGTACAGCGCCCGCAAGCGCGCCGAACGCGACCGGATCGCTTCGCTCAAACGGCAGACCGGAGGCGCCGCGGACGAAGACACGATGGACGTCCTGCGCGAAATCGTGGTCGGGATGGCGCTTGGTTTCATGCTCGAAGACAATGCCGAAGCGGAAGCCGAAAGGGTTCCAAGCGACACCCCTTCTGCTTTTGACGGCGCGGCATGGAACCAGCTTGCCAAGGCGCTTGATGGCAAGCTTGCAGACCTTCCCGATCAAGAGCGCAGCGTCATTGAATTTCATTACAAGCAAGGCCTCAAGTTTGCCGATATCGCTTCCTTGCTAGGCCTTTCACGCGGTCGTATTTCGCAAATACATGCCAAGGCGCTTGCGCGATTGCGCAAATCGCTAGCCAAATTTCGATAGGGGATCACAAGCTTATGGCAGATCAACTCGCACCAGACGCTGAGATGCAACAGCTCGTTGCCAATCTCAGCAACCCGGACACCAATGACGTGGAAGCGCTGGACCAGATCCTCGCGCAATACCCCGATGATCCGCGTCTTCATTTCATGCGCGGATCGGTGCTTGCGGGCATGTCCGAACACAATAAGGCACACGCGGCACTTTCGCGAGCGGTCGAGATAGCGCCCGAATATGCGATTGCGCGCTATCAACTCGGCTTTTTTGAGCTCACCAGCGGCGAAGCGGATCGTGCCTTGTCGACCTGGGGACCGCTGCTGAAGGCACCCAAGGACAATTACCTGCGCGTCTTTGTCGAAGGCATGGTGCATGTCATTCGCGATGAATTCCCCGAAGCGATCGCCACCTTCGAACGAGGGATCAAGCTCAATGATGAGAACCCGCCGATGAACGGCGATATCGAATTGTTGATGCGCGAGTTGAAGAAGAAGATGGACGACACCGGCAAGGGCGGTTCGGACGACGATGGTGACGGCTCTGAGGCGACGTCTGCGACCTCGCTCCTGCTCGGTCAGTTCGGCAGCAACCGGACAACCCATTGATCGGATATCTGAGATGCCGATGATCGCACTTTCTTGCCAGCAGCGCAGCGGACCAGCCTTCGCATGACCCGGATCACAAACTCCGATCAGGTAATCGCAGCGGTTCGCGCGCAGCTTCAGCGCATGGCCAAGAAGGGCAAGGCCGATACCACTGCCCGCACGGCCAAGACCCGTTCGAAATCGATGAATACGCGGCAGATGGTCGATGCACTCGCCGCGATCGAAGGGCTGACAGAGGACGATTTCACGCGCGGCTTTGTGCGCGCGCTTTTGACCGAGGAATTCGGTGAGAAGCTGGCCAATTCGCCCGAATTTCAAAGCGTGATCGACCGCACCTCTACCAGCATCATGGCAGATGCGGAGACGCGCGCGCTGCTCAGCACTCTTCGACAGGGCTGATACCGCTTTTCCACGAAGACAGGGACAACGATGATGAGCTTCGCAGACGATCCATCGGAACACTTCAAATTCGACCTTCACGCAGCGCACCATCAACCGCAAAGCGAGATGAAGCCGCTCCAGCTCGAAGCCGCGCGGTCGCGGTTTGCAAGCCTTGTCGATCAACTGCCACCGCTTGCAGCACTCGCCGAACATCGCGGGGTTTCGCAGATTGCATCGTTCAAGGATTTGGCGAGCGTTTTGTACCATCACTCCATTTTCAAATCCTATCCCGAAGAAGCGCTGTTTGAAGGGGACTTCCCAACCCTCACCGATTGGCTGAGCGCCTTCACCACCAATGATCTCAGCTCGATTCGTGACATCGAATTTGGCTCCATCGACGCCTGGCTTTCTTCGCTGAACAACGACACCGCGATGCATGTCCTGCACAGTTCGGGCACGACAGGTCAGCTGTCCTTTGTGCCGCGCGGCGAGTTTGAACATCAATTCTCTATCCGGCACACACAAATGTCGCTGGCCGAGATTGCCAAGCCCGGCCGATTTGATCGCGGCGCGCCGGACTACAAAGTCATCTGGCCCGCCTATGCCTCCGGCTGGTCGGGGGTGCTGTCGCTCGGCGAAACCTTCCGCGATGTCCTTTGCGCGAGCGAGGATGACTACCACCCGCTTATCCCGGACCGGCTGAGCGCGGATCACCAGCTCTACCTGATGCAGATCCAGAATGCCCGGCTTGCCGGAGAAGACTTCATCGATGCGCCAAGCGATTATGTGCAGGCCGCAATCGATCGATCCTTGGCCTGGCGCGCAAACGAAGCGCAGCGGATGGATGAACTGCTGACCAACATCGACAGCGAATGGCGCGGGCGCAAGATCGTCTATGCTGGCGGTCCGGTGCTGCTTTATTCCATGTCCAAGGCGGGGATCGCTCGCGGCATGGAGAATGTTCTTGCCGAGGGTAGCCGGATCATCACTTTCGGCGGGTTCAAGGGCGTCTCCCCGGTTGGCGACGAAGAGGCTGTCATCAAACGGTTCACCGGCGTCCCACATATCCAGTTCGTCTATGGGATGAGCGAACTGACCACCGCTTTCCTCATGTGTGAGAGCGGACATTATCATATTCCGCCGTGGATCATTCCTTTCGTCCTCGATGAACAAACCGGCGAACCCAAACCGCAAGAAGGGACGCAAACCGGCATCGCCGCCTTCATGGACCTCACTACGAGAACCTATTGGGGCGGGCTGATTTCAGCTGACCGCGTGACAATCAGCTGGGAACGCTGCGCCTGCGGTCGCACGACCCCTTACATGAAGGCCGAGGTTGAACGGGTCGAGGCGTGATACAAAGGCGCTCAGTTCATCGCAGCTGAAGAACACATGGACCGCATGTTACACGGTCCTGAGGTAAAAATTCCATCGATCACACAGCTGCGTTTTGATCGCCTGACCCGATTGATGCCTCACCGAAATTCCATCCGCTTGATCTCCTGACTGCTCACGCGCCCATGATTGACGCGCGACCGCAGAGCCTAGCAAGCGCTGGCAAAGTAGGAAAACGAGCGCTGCCGCTGACCTTTCCTAGCGATAGAAATTGTCAAAGCTGCCATGGACTCGTTCGATAGCAGCCAGCGACCTCAGCTTGACCGTGGTCGGAAAATCAAAGAAGTCTGGAATAGCCCGGTAGTTTGCTTTCGCCGCTTCGATCCAGGCTGAGTGTTCTTCGCTTGGATTGTCTTCGTCGAAAGTGAATTCCGGCCCTTCCAAAAACAGATCGATGATCACTTCTTTGTCCCGCCGGGATGGCCGGATATCTACGCGAAAGATCTCTCGTCCACTGAATGGTCGCTTTGCTCCCAGAACCTCGCGAAACTGATGGTTCTGCTTTCGGCCTGTTTTGAGATCATCAAAGATATCATCGAAGTTATCATCGCCAAACTCATCTGGCATTCAGTTATCTCCTGCGCGTGGCCGTCCACAACCCGTCTGAATTCGGCACAGCTGAGAAATCATACAAATTGGTGCGATCCAGAATTTCGATCTCTCTTGCAAAGCCGGAACCATCCCCTCTGAACCTCGCCGGATTGTGCGAGAAGAGGAACTCATTCTGCCCTGACCTTATGCGCCGTTGCAAGAATATATCGTTCGCTTCTTGGAGCATATCATCGCCATGAATTCTCCGCAGGAGATCCCAAGTTTTGTCGCCTGTACCAAAATATGAAGCGCCTTCCCGGCGAGCAACATCCTGATAGTCAGGCCCAGGGTAGCGCCCTCCGGCATTCGATTTACCCAGCACAACTGACGCTGATTTGGCATTGTTGGAAAGCGCGGTCGCAAGCTGTTCAGCATTGCGCGCGGTCAACATGGCAACGCGTTTGGCGATGCCTGCAATCAGATCGGATGCTTTCGATCCGGCAATGCCGAGCCCCCGCATGAATGCGCGGCCACCGCGAGAGATGAGCTTGCCGCCCCCTGCGGCAAGACCTGCAAACGGGATCATCGCAGCGCCGCTGAGCGCGGCATTGGTCGCATCGCCTTCAAGCAGATACAGGCCAGCATTCAGACCGTCAGCCACGATCCCCACCACAGGGATCATGCCTGCAATATCGAGACCCAGATGGACCCATTCGCTCAGCGTCCATCGGTTGATGCTGTCGATCGTACCCTGAATCTGACTTGTGCTGACGGTTGGATCGAGCAGAGCTTGACCCAGCACCCCGATGGCAAGGTCAGGGTTGGCAGCAAAGCCATCCTCGCCGCGGCCCATCGCAAAGATAATCTGGCCGAACTCGGACGCGTCGAGGTTGCTTCCAGACCCAACGATGTTCTTGATTGCATCGTAAGATCGGTCGCTTCGATACAGAGCATCGGTTAGCTCACCATCGCCAACGACACGC
This sequence comes from uncultured Porphyrobacter sp., assembly GCA_964443505.1. Taxonomy (GTDB): domain Bacteria; phylum Pseudomonadota; class Alphaproteobacteria; order Sphingomonadales; family Sphingomonadaceae; genus Erythrobacter. Next base: position 33,292 of record CAYUCZ010000014.1, read on the forward strand.
TCAATCGCCTCCATCAAGGATGCTTCGAACATCCCTTCAGCCGCCTGAGCCTTTTCAGTGTACCCGCTTGCCTCCAGTCTAGCGGCGACTTCTGCGTACTTGTCAGGATCCCGCAGGCGCAGGAGCGTTAAATCCGCGCCGGCGCGCTTGATTGCACGGGTGTTTGGCCGCGTCACGGAATAGTTTGTGCGCCATTCCTCCTGGGTTGCGTCCAGATTGCGTTGAACCTCCTCGGCAATCTCTTCTGCGCTCTTATAGCTGTTGTGGACCCATGTGCCGGTTTCGCCGACAAAGTATGTGTGATGGTCTTCAACCGCGAAGTTGTGAACGGTGGAGAGCATTCCAACCGGCTCAATCGCGACAACCATCCCGGTGCGACCGTTAATGTCGATAACCCGGTCACCCAGCTGCAGTTTTCCAGCCGGACGCCATTCATATTCGGTCTTCTGCTTGGTCAGAAGTTCGGTTTGTGCGTCTGTGAGATTGACGCTTTCCAGTGCCGCCCTGAAGGCATCATCCAGACGGTCGGCGTCACGTTGAAGCGCGAAAGGGTGTTCCGGTGTTGTGCGCAACGTCTCTTCGCGATCGGAATCGTAAGCAACCGTCACATCAAGCGTGCTGCGCTCTTCGAAACGGAAGAGCTTGATCACACGCCGGGTTTGAACCCTGCTGTCGCCGAAATGCTCATCGCGGGAATAGACGAGATCACCAACCTTGATTTCATCGATCCGGCGCAGGCCTTGCGGCGTTTGGATCAGGGTGTCGCCGGTGAAACACGCCGCAACCATGGCTTGAAGCGTGCCTGCCACCACATCCGGAATGGCCTTGATTATGTTGTCTCTGAAACTGGTCCCTTCGATCGCTGATCGCGTGGCAGCGTTTGCGATGGCTCTTGCCGCACCGGATAGTGCATTTGCGACGCCAGCGGCAACTCGCTCATAGGCTCCGTCTGTAAGGCCAAGACCTTCGGCAAATCCGTGCCCCGCATCGCTTGCCAGGCCCGAAACTGCTTGCCCGGCAGCTGCGCCCACGCCAGCGGCTGCAACACCGGCCCAGTTAAACTTGTCCTGAAGACCAGTGATGAGCCCAATGCCCTGAGTAAGCGCGCTGGTGGTTGCCCCTCTCAAACCGGCGGCAAGGACTTTGCTGCCAACGCCGCTGAACAGGCCGTTTTCACCCCCGGCAACGCCGCCCGGACCAATGCCTGCGGACACAGCTCCGCCAATCGCGGCAAGGCCGACAGCCTTCCAGCTAAACTTGTCCTGTATACCCGTTGCAACGCCAAGGCCCTGACTGACAATCGAGCCGACCGCTGCTGAACCGGCGCCAATAACAACCGCGCCTGTTGCGCCAGCCGCACCGACAAGTCCGCCGCCAAGGACGGTGCCGATGCCCGCGCCGACATTGGCGGCAAGGCCTGTGGCCGCAAGCGCAGCGCCTGCCGTGACCACGGTGACCGCAATGGCAACCACGGCGAGCAGGATTGCGCCAAAGACGCCGCATTTCTTGCCCTTCTTGGAAGGCGGAGCTGTCGTCGTTGGCGTCAGGTCACCGATTGCCTCTCCCGGATTGTAGGGTGAGACCGTGCCCGAATTGTGAGCCGAGCGAACCACGCCTGTTGGCAGGTTGATGCGCTGGCCTTCGGACAGCGGGACATTGCCGCTGATGCCGTTCAGCTGGGCAATCTTGTACCACAGGTTCGCATCGCCATAGACCGACTGTGCGATCGATTGCAGCGTTTCGCCCTTGTTGACCGTGTAGCTGCCGCCACCTGCGCCCTGGCTATAGCTGTTGAGCGGGTCATAGCTGTTGGCAAAGTCTGCATAGCTACTGCCAACGGTTGCGCCGTTGCGGAACACGCCCGGCGTTGTCGGTGGCGTTGCCTGACGCTCCTGGATCGACTTTGAGGTCGTGACATCTGCGGTTCCATTGTTGCCGACATAGCCGAGCTGACGTCCGCCAAAGCGGTACCAGACCTCATGCGGCGCTCCGGTCGAGTTCGCGGTTGAGGTTTCGTCACGGCGAATGATCTGACCGTTCTCATCATTGATGAAGGTGACGTTCTGCGCATAGTAATCACCGACATAGGCGCGCTCTAAACGGCCCAGACCATCGTAGTAGAAGGTCGTCGTGTAAGTCGTTGATTGCGACGTGTTGGGCTTGTGCTGGATCGTGCGCTGAACCGCACCATCACGCCACAGGAAGGTGTTGGTCGTCGATGTGTTTGGCGCACCACTGCTCGAATTGTTCTTGTAGTTGATGCTGCTCTGGCTGACGACGCTGCCAAGCGCATAGGTCGATCCAGCACCGTAATTGTACGTGGTGGTCGAGCGGAAAATATCATTGCCGCGCTTAGTGTTGGTGGTGTCCGACGTCACCCGATTGGCGCTGTCATAGCTCGCCTGGCGGCTGTAAGCGATCGTCGTCCCGTCGGTCTGATAGTCGGTCTGGGTCGTCTGGCGCCCCATCAGGTCATAGGTGAAGGTCGAACGGCGAGTGCCGCCAACCGGCGCTGATGGAATAGTGCCTGACGGAACACCGCTGCCTGCAGCAGTCTCTGCCACAGGGGTTCCGGTCGATACGTTGATCTGCGTCAGGCGCCCGGCAAGATCATATGTATAGCTCTCGCGGTTTTCGGTGAACGTACCCGGCAAGAAGCCGGTATATTGGTTGTAGGTCCCTGCAATGTAATTGGTGGTGAGCACCGCTGTGCGCTCACCCGCTTTGTTATAGAGAATTTCCTTGCCGCCAGCCGCGTGACCGCGCTCGATCGTGCTGCCCGAGCGCACGCCGCGATCAATCACAAGGCGGTTCATATTGTCGTAGCGGAACCAGTAATCCTTGTTGATCGTGGTGCTCGCATTGCCGTTCGCATCAAGGTTGCGATAGGTCGCGGTTGTGCGGCGAATATTGCCAACAGCGTCAAACTTGTAGGCAGTGCTGGCGGCCGGTGAGGTGGCAGAGCCTGCCTCTGACCAGTTCGTGACCCGGCCAAGCCCATCATAGGTAGTGGTGGCATTCTTGTGGACCTTGGTGGTCACCACATAGGATGCAGGGATGTATTCCGGCTCTGACGGGAAATACGGCTCGTAAGGGTCGTAGGGATCAAAATACGGATCATCGAGGTAGATGATCTGCTCGGGCGTGTAGACCGCTTTTTCCGTCTTGTAGTGCTCTGTCAGTCGCTGGCCGAGCTGATCATATTTGTAGGTGGCGGTTTCACGGGTCCAGCTGGTGTTCGTCTGTCCGGCGGTCGCAGAGCCGGTGACGATGCTGGAGTGATGCCCGGTGTTGAAATAGTTGAACGTGGTGGTCAGACCGCCGATTGCGCTGGTGCGCACACGGCCCGCCCTGTCATAGGTGTAATTGGTCGTGTTGCTGCCCAGATCGTTCTTGTAAACGACACGGCCATAAAAGTCGCTCTTCTCTGTCAGCGAACGGCCATTGGCAAAGGTTGTCACCTCGGTCCAACCGCCCAGAGTGCCGACATTGGCGGTTGAGAGGTTCGCATCCCAGGTGAAGGTGTGCGTTGTGACATCGCCACCAAAATCCTTTTGGCGGATGATCCGTCCCTGAGTGTCATAATCGGTGGTTGCAATCTCAGGCGTGCCAGAGCTGCTGGTGCCGGTGTAAGGGTCGTAATACGCCCCGACGACCAGCAGGTTGTTCCACTTCTTGATCTGCTGACCAAGGCCATCATAGGCGAAGTTCTCAACCAGACCGTGAGCGTGGTTGACCTGAGTGACCCGGCCCATGCGGTCAAACGACTGGGTGGTCGTCCGGCCCAATTGATCGATGATTGTGCGGGCATCGCCGTGGATGTCATACTTGGTCTGCTTGACCCCGCCATCGGCAGCCACTTCCTGCGTCATCAAAGCCGCGCTGCCATCATATCCGGTTCCGGCAAGCAATGTCAGCTTGGTCAGATTGCCGGTATTGGCTGTCTTCGCCCCGCCATTGCTGGAAGACCCGCTGGAATATGTGCCGTTGGCATCGCGCGATGCGACAAGGCGTCCGGACACGTCGTAATAATAGTCTTCAGTCGGCTTGATCCACTGGGTCGTGCCATTCTCATTGGTGATCTGGACAGTCGGGTTCACGCTTTTGATGACGCGGCCCAGATTGTTGTAGGTGTATTCGATCTTCGCGCCCTTGGCGTTGGTCTCGGTCGCGATCTCTCCAAAGGCATTGTATGTGCGAGTGGAGTTCAGCGTTCCGGTCGTGCCGTTATACTGGCGACCTTCCTCAACCACCTTGGTGCCCAGATTGCGTTTGTCATATTGCGTGTATGTCGCGTTGACATCGCTGCGGCCGATCAGGCTCTTTGCAGAATTGAACGAGCGATAGCCAAGGTTATAGCCCGCGCTTGCAATCGCGATGGTCTGATTGCCGTTCTTGTCGTGACCGATATACTTCCAGATGCCGTCGCCATCGGTCGTGGCCCAAATCCGGCCAGCATTGTCGTACTTGTTCTGTGACTGGGTGCGGCCGCCAACGGCGACAGAAACAACCTCACCATGTGTGTTGTAAGTCGTAACCGCGCGCGGCCCGGAATCGATCCATGTCGAGCCGTTATGCGTCACCTGATATTTCTGCGAAACGCGGCCCAGAAGATCGTAGCTGGTGTAAACGCCGTCATAATTGGCAGCATAGGTGCCGTCAGACTTCACGCGCTTATAGTATTCGTGGCTGAGCAAACCCGACTGGTGATACCAGAAAATGCGCTGGAAGCCTTCCGCATCGGTCATCGTGCGCAGCTTGCCGCCATCATAGGTATAGGTCGTCACGCGGGCTGAAGTGCCGCTTTGACCGGCGGCAACTGTGCGGGAAAGATCTCCGACGCCGTTGTAGTAATAATCAACCTCTGGCGTCACGGTGCCGCTATGCGAGGTGAAGCTTGCGCGTTTTTCCTCGATCAGTCGACCACCAGCATCGTAACGATAGTTGGTCTGGTCGCCGGTTGCCTCTGTCCTGCGAGTGACCTGGCCAAGGCCGTTATAGAGATACGAAACCGTTGCGTGGCTGTTGACATGCGTGCCGCTGCCACTGTGACGCAAGACGTTGAGACGCCTTTCAGTCAAGCGGTTGCCATTGCGATCATAGGTGCTGTCGGTGATCCGATCGAGGCTGCCGTTTGAGCTAACCGAAGGCGGTGTCGTGGTGCTGGTCGGTGTCGCAGCCTTGTTCACAAAGCGCCGTTCGCGCGTGATATTGCCATTGGTGTCGTAGGTGTAATCAGTGCGATAGCGTTCGCCATCGACCATCGATGTCTTACGGCCGGCTTTGTCGTAATAATTCCAGACCGTGTTCCCATTGGGATCGGTCAGTTTCACAACATTGCCATTGGCATCATACTGATAGGTCGTGGTGATCGCGCTGGTCGAGGCGACCCATGAAGATCCGTTCCAGTATCCCGTCGTCACTCCGCCGCCGATTGAAGTCGTCTTCAGCCGGTTGATATTGTCATAGGTGAAGGTCGTGACGCGCGATCCGCCGCTCGGTGCGCCGGGCGCCTCGGCCAGGGAGCCGCCGCTTGACGGAAGGCCCACTGCGGTATCATAGACACGCGCTTCGGTGACATTGCCGTTCTTGTCGTAAGTGTACTTGGAGTAGGTACCCAGAGCATTGATCTCGACCACTTTGCGATTGAGATCATCGTAGAAGAACAGGGTACGCCCACCGCCTGCGTCCTTCGTTTCGGTCACATTACCGCGCGCATCGTAATAGATGTAATCGCGCGGTGTCTTGCCAAGGAATGTCTGGCCAATTGTCTCTTTCAGGCGGTTGGCCTTGTCATAGACATATTGGGTTGTGCGCTGCTCGGCGAGGCCGGACGCCTCGATCATCTTCGTGCGATTGCCGCGCGCGTCGTATTCGTAACGGTTGGTCACTGTTGAGGCGACCTGCGCTCCGGACGCGTTATAGGACGGCACAGGCAGCCGCTCTGATATCAACAGGCCACGCTTGTCATAGGTGAAAGTGGTGGTGCCGCCGGCAACTCTTGAAGTCGTCGCAGACTTCGCCCGCACGGTGATGCGATTGCCATACGCATCGTAGGTATAGGTCTCGAAGTGCCCTTCAGCGTCGGTAGTCTTGGTAACAAGCCCGCGCTTGTCATATTCAAAGCGCGTCACCGCATCCTTACTGTGCGATGACACACTGGGCGGCGTTGTCGTGCTTACCGCACTCGATGTGCGATTATACCGGCGGGTGACGTCCTTGATCTGGCCAAAGGCAGTGTACGTGGTCTCGGTGACATAGTTTTCCGCGTCGCGGGTCTTCGTCACTCGGCCGAGATTGTCGTAATAGGTATAGGTCGAATTGCCTCGCGGATCGGTGGTCTTCACCACGTCGCCAAAGGCGTTGTACTCATAGCGCGTGACACCGCCTTCGGCGTTGGTGGACGTAAGGATCCGGCCCACTTCGTCATAGGTGTAAGTGGTGGTCTTGCCGTTGGGATCCTTGGTCGAGGTGACATTCCCCAGACCATCATAATAATTGTAGCTGTTGGTCGCTTCTGAAGTGCCATGGGCGTGAATGACGCGCGTCAGCTGGCCCGCACCGTCATAGACATGGTGCTTGCGGGTTCTGTCGGTGGTCGCGCCAGAGGCATCGGTGTAGCCGACATATTCATCAGCCAGGAGGCCCGTGCGGTGCCAACCCCAAACGGTGCGGTTGCCCTCACCATCGTACATCGAGTTGCGACGACCAGCTGCATCATAGGTGTATCGCACATCAACCCATGTACCAGCCGAACTCGCCATGGAATTGATCTGCGAGATGCTGGTTGAATCGCTCGGGCTGACCTTGTTGGCCCACGAGACTTCGCGTGTCAGGCGGTTTTCATTGTCATAGTCATAGCGCTTCACAAAACCTTCAGCGTCAACGGTGAAGCGCACATCGCCTTGACCGGTATACCAGAACCGGGTGGTGCGAGCCGAACTGCCCGTTCCTTCCACCCGCTTGGTCAGCTGACCGCGATTGTCATATGTAAAGGTGGTGACAAGGCCGCTCGCATCAGTGCTGGTCGCGACTTTACCAGCGAGATTATACGTCTGCGAAGTAACCCGGTCGTTCGCAGCGTTGGCTACCGCCGCTGCTTTCGCTTTCAGGCTGTCATACGTGTAATCGGTGGTCGAGATTTTCGCGGCATAGGCAATCGTCTTGCGAACCAGCCCAACCGAATGCCAGGTTGTGCCTTCCCAATAGACATTCTCAACGATACTGCCCGCGTTATCGACCGTGAAACGCAACTGACCCTTGCCATCATAGGCATAGTACATGTTGCGGTTCGCAGAGTTGTTCACACCGGCTGATGAACGCAGCTGACTGAACGTACCCGACGCCCAATAGGACGAGTTCGTCTTGTTCGCGTAGGCAATCTCCCGGATCTTCTGATCCGCGCCATCATAGACCGTCTCGGTCAGATAGCCCTCGCCATCAAGCGCGCCGACCATGCGGCCCGCGCGGTCATAGAAGACGCGCGAAACGGTGTCCCTGGAATGCGCCGATGGCAGCACCAAAGATGTCGGCGCCGTGGTGCGGAAACTGCTCAGCTGGCTCGATGACAACTTGTTATAATAGTTCGTGGTTTTGACAAGACGATCAGCCTTGTCATACTCAAACTTGCTGACCCCGCCCGCGCCATCAATCGTCTGGATGACCCGGCCCTTGGCGTCATACACGCTCCAGTTCCACACGTCATAGGAGTGACTGCCGGGCCGGATGTTGGCGATCTGCAGCGTGTTGTTGGGATTGGCGAGCGTCGTGAGGTTCGCCGAGCTCACTCCCAGAGCATAGTTCGCGGTAGCAACGACACGGCCAACATCGTCATAGCGGTATTCGGTGATGTGACCGTAATGATTGACGTCTGCAATCTTGCGGCCAAGCTTGTCGTAAAGATAATAGGTCTTGAAACCGGTCTCATCGGTTTCCATCCGCAGCCGGCCCATCTTGTCGTACTTGTACGACGAGGTGCCCGTATGATCATAAGTTCCGCTGGTTGTCTGGCTGATGAGTTCGCCAGCCTTGTTATAGGTGTTGGTCGTAACCGCACCTGAAGCAGAAGTGATAACCGTCTTCGTTGCTGAATCCTGGAAGACGATATTGGTCGTCCCGCCATCCAGATCGGTTGACGCTGTAACCCTGCCCATTCCGTCATAGACAAAGGTTTCGGTGCCAAGCACCGCCGTGCGGCTGGTGAGAAGCTGACCCGCCTGATCATAAGTATAATAGTGGTGCGCGTAGCCTTGAGCAGTCGACGAGCCACCCCCGGTGGTCGCATAGCCATAATCGACCTTCTGGCTCAGATTGCCGCGCGCATCATAGCGGTAATTGACCAGCTGAGTGGATTGACGATCACCCAGGCCATTGCGCCAGCTGTTCATCTGCGACAGCGTAGGCTGCGTGGAGCCTGTCGGATAGGAATGCTCGGGATAGCGGATTTCCCAGGCCAGCGTTCCATTGCTGTTGTAGCGGAATTCCGTCACATCGCCTTCAGCGCTGATCGTGTAGCGCAGATGGTTTTCGCTATCATAGACATAGCGCGTGTTCTCAACCTCGGCCCCGGCCCCCACTTCGCCGCTGGTGCCAACCGCCATGTTGCGGATCGCAATTGTGCCGTTCCCACCAAGCGAGGGGCGACGGTAGAAGTGCGGACGCAGGAACTTGTCCGCTGCGGTTGCGGTATATTTGTATTCGACCCGCACCCAGCCATTGTCGAGCAGCTGGCTGGTGGTAAAGCTGCTGTTTGGCCAGTTGGCGACATGCGAAACGCGCGCATAGGCATCGTCCATCGTCAGGAAGCCAAGCCCGAAAGGAGGGCCCTTCGCCGCATCATAGGTCGCATTGTCGATCTTGATTTCAGCGGAGATCGTGTAGGTCTTGCCCGTTTGCGCCGTCAGCGCAGAGCGCGACCCAATTCCTGCCCAGACATTGCCGTTGGTGGCCTGTGTCGCCACACCGCCGCTGAAATTCCACTCACCATTGACCGCTCCGACAGCAGATGGCGAGCCGGTCGATGAGCCGGTCAGGAATTCCTTGGGCTGAGAGATCAGGTCAGAAAACAGCTCTGATACCTGGATCAGGTTGTTCTTGGCATCGTACTGACTGACGATAACCCTTCCGCCAGCATCGGTGGTGGAGGTGGTGTTGCCGCGATTGTCGAAAGTGAAATAAGTGGTCTCAAGGTTCTGATCGCGGACCGAGGTCACATTGCCATTGGCATCATATGTGAAATAATTGGTGGTGACCGGATCACCTGACTGCGCTCCAACAAAATTGATCTGCGTCAGCTGCTTCTTGCTGTCGTAATAAAGATTGTTGGTCGTTCCGTCCGGATGCGTGACGGTGGTGACACCTGATCCATAGGCGAGCGTCGTCACGCGCGTTTCACCGCTTGCAACGGTCTGGGTCAGCGTGGTGATGCGGCCTGAACCGTCATAGGCAAGCGCAAGGCTCGACCCGTCGGTTTGGCTGATTGTCGCAATCCGTTTCGAACTGCCGTGATAGGTGTAGTTGACGACATATTTGTCGCTGCCCAGCACATTGTCTTTTTCGCTGAGGTCCGTCGAAACCGAGATCAGACGGTTCGAGCTGTCATAGCCGTAATAGGTCCGGGTCAGGGTTGATCCGGCGCTGGTCGTGATCTTGGTGATATTGTTGCCCGACCAGGTGTACTGCGTGTACTCGCCATTGGCCGTCGTCACCCGGGTGAGCTTTGCCCCCGAATAGGTGAAGGTCAGCGTGTTGTTATCGCTGTCCTTCTGGTTGACGATCCGCCAGCTGTTTGTGCCATAGGCGCTGTAGGTTTCAGTGACCTGTGTCGCGCCATCGGTCCACACCCACTGGCTGCCGACCTTCTTCAGAGTGTCGTATGCGCCGCTGCCATCGGTCGTGCGATAGGCAGCCATCGAGGAGTCCCAGGTGTAGGTGATGGAGGAGCCATCTGCACCCTGACGTTTGATCGTGCTTCCCGCAGCGTTCTGAGAACCGGTAAGGCCAAACACCTTGCGCGTGGTGTTCTGCTGCCATTGGTCGCCATTGTCGCCATCATGCAATTCGGCGATCGAGTTATAGGTCCGCGCGATCGCCACATCGAGCCCGCGCCCGGTGAGGAATTCATCGCGCCGGTTGATGACGAGGTTGCCGGTCGCTGCGTTGACAGAGACGTTCTCCCCTGCCCGCCCAAGAGCTGTGCCGCCACCGATCTGGCCTGCACCTCCCAAGATGTTCGCTGAACTGCGTTCGACACCCGAACCCAAACCAGTGAAAATCGCCGTCATCTACCCCTCCGAAAACGATTTCAGGGGCAATGATGTGCGCAGCCCCTCAATTAGGGGTCCGACGGGTTTTTCAGATGTTTAGTGGATTGGCGATAGGCGCAAAATTGAGTGCATTCATTCCCGGAACGCGCGCGTTTCGCTGGGCGCGGAGTGCCAAGCAATCGGTGTGCGAAGGTTGGTCCTATCGAAGGCCCTGTCTCAAGGTGCCATCGATAGGACCAAGCTTATCAAGCGGTGCGTACGTCCTCGTCATGCTCGGCGACACCATCAAGGTGTTCGAGCTCTTCAAGAATCCACGGGGTCACATCGCGGTGCGCATTGCGGCCAATGAACAGGTCCATATGACCATAATCAGGAACAATGTGCTGACGATACAGATCGGTGCCATTGTGCTCTGACAGCCAGACGCGGGTGCGCTGTCCGCTTTCAGGATAGAATATCTGGTTTGTAGCACCTGACAGGAACGTGATCGGCAAAGCCAGCCGGCGGGCCGCTTCCTCATTGGTGTAAACCGCATCACCATCCGCGTTGACCGCAAAGCCATTGCGCATCACGTCCTGCAATTGCTTGAACGGCGAAAGTGAGACACGGCTGAACATGCTGCCAAGCGCAAGGTAAGTATCGCGTCCCAGTTGGCGGATATCCCAGCTTGGGCCGAACACGCCAAACACGCGGCGTACGGTCGGGCTCTTGCATTCCTGACCTTCAGGCATCGGAATCTGATACGCGATCGCGTCGATCTCGTAATCTTCCTCGCTGCCCTGGCTCACGAAATCGATATGCCCGTCAAGCAGCGAGATTTCGCCCAGCATACCGGCAATACCGAGGTCCGCTTTCATGTAGTTGAGCCAATCGGTCACCGGGTGGAGCGTCAGCTGCGAACTGATCAGCGAGCGAACGCCAGAAACCCAGCCAGCGCCAATGCCCATCAACAGGCTCATCGAACCAACACAGTGAGCAAGCGCCTGAACGCTGTCTGCGCCAGTGACGGAACGGATCTTGGCAATCGCGGCTGGCCAGTCATAGCGGGCGATATCGTCGATGCAGAATTCAGGCGGATGCTCGGTGTCATTGCCTGAATCCGCGCTCGCCCGATAATCGAACAGCCACACGTCATACCCTTGTGCGACGAGGCTTTCAGCCAGGTTCTCATCAACCGTTGGTGTCGCAAAGCTCGACGCGCGCACAGAGAAACCCGGAGCAAGCACAATCGGTCCGCGCATTCCGCCGCGATACCGGGTGAGGCCGATATTCACGCCATCGCCGGTTGGCACAATATGCTGTTCTGCGGGCGGCAGACGCAGATTGCGCAAGGTCAGATCGGCTGCATCTTTCGACACAAAATCGTTCAGCGTTGCCAGCATTCCGCCATAGGCACGGAACACGGTCATCGCGAAAAAGCCAGCATACTTGGCCACGAAATAGGTCTCGATCGCCTTGCGGGCGCGCGGGATCATGTTGATCACATGACCCACGAGAGTGTCCGTATCGTGGACGGTGATCGTGGTGAGCTGGCGCATGAACTCATCAATGCCGAGCTTGAGAATGCCCCGCCCGATCAGTTCGCCTGTCTCATCATCACCATGGCGAAGCGTGACGAACAAAGTGGTGAGATCGGTCCAGGGGTCAGACTTGCCGCGCTGCTCCAGCGTCTTGAAGCCGTGGAAATAGATCGGACCATCAGGGCCTTCAAGAACCATGTCATAGAGCATCTTCCAGCTCTCGGCCTTGTCGGGATCAGCCACCAGAAGGCGGAATGTGCCCTCGCGCACACGCAGCGGATCGGGTGATACTGCGCTCACCACCACTTCGCCCGTGATACGTGAGCGGTGCTGCGTGTCTTCGATCATGCGGTGGAGATTGTCGGTCGTGACAGTCAGCTTGAAGTGGCATTCGCTACCCTCGGACTGACCCCATGCCGCGCCATTGGTGTAGTCGTCGCGAATGCGTTCGACATGGCCGCATGGGCGGTGGTGACAACCTGTGGCGCTGATATGACCAGCCATCGTCTCGGTGAATGCGAGGCCTGGGCTCATCGCTTCGGGATGGTTCTTCACCAGGTTGCGGATCGCGGTCTTGCCTTCGTCGATCGCGCCATCCTCAAAATGCTTCGCCGCAGCCGTGACAGCATCGGCAACTGGTCCAATCGCGTGACCGCCAACCCATTTCGCAATGCCGAGCTTCAGGTGATCGCCATGCGGGACCTTGTTCTCCTCGCCGGGGACCTCTTCTTCCTCAGGCGCAGGCGGGGGAAGCGCGCCTTCCTCACCGAGCGAATAATCGATGTGCCAGCCTTCGCGCTGCGCGAGCTTTTCAACCGCGCGTTCAGCAACCGCGGTGATCGTCAGCAGCGGGTTGACGCCAACCGCCCCTGGAAGCGCAGCACCATCGCAGACATACAGACCCGGATGAACATCCGCGCCAGTGGTGCCGGCAAAGACACGGCAGCTGTCATCGACTACGCCGGTTGAGGCATCATCGCCCATCCCGCACCCGCCGATGGGGTGCACCGTGATCAGTTTCTGGCCCATAGGTTCGGACCAAAGCGGGTCAGAGAAATACTGCGCCTCGATGGCTTCTGCCGCCTCGCGCATCTTGTCATCATCGCGGCGGAAGGTGCGCTGTTCACCGGCATTCTTCCATTGAATCGTGATCCGGTCATCTTCAAGCGCAAGACGCCCGCCGGAATCATCGACGCTCATCACCAGATAGGTAAGCGTGCGCGCCATCGGGCCCTTATATGCCCATTCGGCAATGCTTCCCGGATCGGTTTGCACCGCCTCGCCCATAGCCTTTGCATCGAGCAGGCGCGGTTTGACCTGATCAAATCCGAAGCGGGTGAAGCCGTCAGCAATCGCCTCTCCAAAGAAGAAAGCAGGACCAAGGCCAGCCGCAAGGATGCCCGGTGCAACTCCTTCTTCAATCACCAATCCATCTGCGGGGTCATCTGCATCGCGCATATCGATCACACCGGTGATGCAAGGGCCGGGATAGACCTCTTGTGCGACATCCGAAGTGCCAACGCCCATCGCGTAAATCGGTCCTGCGGTGACAGTGTCGCCGTCCTTTTCGGACTTGAAGTAGCTGTCATACGCAAAGCCCAGTGCATCTCCATTGCCCGAAAAACTGGCGCCGAGGCGGTCTGATACGGCAAGCCCCTTTTCGCGCGAGCGCAGCAGGATTTCGGTCGACCCGATCGCGCCAGCGCCAAGCACAACGTGATCCGCCGTGATTGTCACCTGCGTATCAGGCGTGCCTTCGCCATTGTGTTCGACATGGACGCGCCAATTGCCGCTATCCTCATCGCGCTCGATCCACAGCACTTTGGCCTGCGTGAAGATCTGCGCTCCGTGATTGGAAGCATCGGGCAAGTAATTCATCAGCGTCGTGTTCTTCGCGCCGACATTGCAGCCTGAAACACAGTCTCCGCAATTGGTGCAAGCGGGCTGAGGCACGCCAAACTTGTTGGTCTTGTCCTCGAAAGTGACGTTGATCGGGGTCTTGTAAAAGCGCTTGCCCATCGCGTCTGCCGAATGCTCAAGCGCCTCAAGCTTGCCGAGCGCAGGATGCGTGTCGGGATAGGCGTTGGGAGAAAGCATTTCGCGCGCGCGTTCGTAATAGGCGTCGATCGCATGCGGATCTTCGCGAAATGCAGCAGGCCAATGCTCTGCATCAAGCAGCCTTTTGTCGAGTTCGAGCGACACGTTCGCATTGATCAGCGAAGTTCCGCCAAGGCCGCAGCCGACAAGCGCGTATTGGTCATCGTTTACATGCACTTCGAACATCGCATCAGGCGAACCGATCCGCCCACCTTTTACGTTGAACTGCATTGCGCCTTGCGCGTCAGACAGCTTGTTTGGATATTCGCCCGGCAGCATTTCCTTGCCGCGTTCGAGCACGCAGACATCCTGTCCTGCGCGCGCCAGACGCGAGGCAGCAACGCCCGCACCATAGCCAGAGCCGACAACCAGAACCGTGTAGTGCGATTTCGCTTCGCTCAGGCTTTTTGCGATACGCTTTTGACCAAAGGGATTTGGGATAGTCATTCTGCTGCCTCCCGCAGTTCGGCATTCGATTGTTCGAGCAATTTGCGTGTGCGCTTGTCCGCCTCTTCGACGATCCGCGCGTGAACGATCTTTGAGAAATCGGCCCAGTGGCCGCTGGCGCGTTCCACCGCTTCGGCCGATTCGTCGACGAGGCGGGTTACCCGGCCGCTGCCCTCGACGCGAACGGGAGCGATCGTGCCGCCGGTCGGATCGTTGAACAGGCGCAAAGATGCGACCTCCAGATCATCGGAAACCAGCATGGCCGCGCATCCCTGAACCGGCATCAGCGTCGGCTCATCAAGGACCCAGCCGCCAGTGTTGAAGATGCCGACAGGGACAGGATAGCCATCGACTTTCAGTTCATCCTGAAACGGCTTGTGCGTGTGGCCGAAGATGAAGGAAAGCTCGCGCGGCATATCGCTGAGCTCCTGACGCATCTGATGCGCCATCGGTGTGCCAAGATACCAGCCCAGATCATCGATCTCGGCTTCGCCCAGAACATGGCCATAGCCATCGCGCTGGCGTTCCGCTCCGCGTCCAGCGGTCAGATCGATCGCAGCACGGATAAGATTGTCGAGAGTGACCCCGTATTTGAGCGGCATCTTGGGATTGATGCCAAGCTTTGCATGCAGTCCGCCTGTGATCCGGCGCGCAAGGCTTTCAGCGAAATCGTGGCTCGCCCCGGCGCTCAACATCGTGGCGTAAAGCGACCCCGCTTCGTTGCCGATATCGCCCGCACTGCCAAGGTCTGACCATAGAAAATCAATCCAGGGTCCGTTTTCCTGCTCAAGCTGCTGCATGGTTGCTGGCAGCGGCGAACCGTCTTCGAGAAATCCGCGCATGTTGGAAAGCGCGCGGTACATTCCGTCGAGATAATGCCCGTGGTGCATGACAACGGCGCGGCTGTTGGCGCTATCAGCGATACCCCAGTTCGGATACGCGATCTTGACCGAGGCATCGGCAAGATGCGGACGGTGAGCAAACAGCGATTCCATCAAGCGGCAGCGGCGTGACGGAGTGCCGAAGATGTTCGACACCGATTGAAGATCGCCCGGTATCTCACCGCCTTCCAGCGCTGAGAGGAAGCCATTGTCCTGCGCCATGCGCCAAAGGTGATGGTCATGATTGCCTGCGACATAGATGATCTCGCGATCGAACAGGTCTTCGCCGTCTTTCGGGAAGAACGCGTCGAGCAATTGCAGAAAGCTTTTCGACACATCGCCAAATGGCGACAATCCAAGGTCAAGCGCGTCGCCAAGCAGCACCAGCTGTGGACGCGGCGCCCCGGCAAGCGTTTCGCGCATGCCATTGGCGAAGGCGGTCAACACATGCGAGGGCCCATCTGCAATCTCACCGCTGCCGTGGACATGTGTGAGAAGGCTGTCACGCGCGCCAAGGTGGCAATCGGAAAGGACTACGTGGCGAATACTCATGAGTTCGTCTCCAGGCAGGAATAGAAGGCATCGCGCACGGCTTTCTCGCGGGGATCGTCCCACTTGCCAGTGCCGAGCTTGTTGGTGATCCAGGCGTAGCCGACGCCATCTTCGGGGTCGCAAAAGGCGAGCGAGCCGCCCACTGCAAAGCTGCCAAAAGCGCTTAATGTGCGGGCATAGTCCCACTCGCGGAACGGCTTTTCGAAGCCATAGGAATAATACATGTCGGCGGTGAGGACCTGATCCTTGATACCCTTGGCCGGATAAGGGTGCCCCTCAATCAAAGTCGCCATGACTTCAGGTGTCAGGCCAAGTTTCTCGCCGCCTTCAGCAAAGGCATGATAAAGCGATGCAAGTCCGCGCGCAGACGCCATGCCGCCAGCAGCGCCCTGCCCCACCTTCCAGAATTCCTCCTGATCAAGCGCGCCTGGCCCTGCCAGAACGAGCGGGTTGTTGAGCGTGCGGAAGGCCAGCGTTCCCGGCAGGCACATCTCGAACGTGAGTGCCCAGGGCATGGTGGTGTGATGAATAAACAGGTCCTGCAACCCGAACCCTTCGATCCGGGCGATCCGGGCGCGGTCAAAGGTATCAGGCAGGCCAACAAAGACATCCTGACCAAGCGGGCCAGCAATCCCTTCGGCAAAGAATTGCGGGAGACGGCGGCCTTGCGGATCACGGCGGTGAATCAGCTCGCTGGCAATCCATCCAAGTGTGTAAGCATGGTTACCCGCATAATCGCCCGGCACCCAGTTGGGTTTCTGGCGCGCTATCGCGTCGCAGATTTGCGGTTCTTCGCCGATATTCTCAAGCGTCAGCTTGAAGTCGATCGCGGCAAGGCCAGCCTGTTCCGACAGCGCTTCGCCAACGGTAACGCCCGCTTTGCCGTGAGCGGCAAACTCGGGCCAGATATCAACCACCAGCTCATCATAGGCAAACAGCCCGCGCGAGACCGCAACCGCGGCTGCCATCCCTGTGAGACCTTTGGTCAGTGAATAGACAAGCGTGATGTCATCAGCACACCAGGGCCGCGATTGCGATACGTCTTGCCAGCCGCCGTAAAGATCAACCAGAGTTTCACCGTGACGGATGATGGTGCAGGCCGCGCCTAACGCTGCGCCCGATGCAAGCGATGCTTCAAATGCTTGTGCAACCGGCTCAAAACCTTGCGCGACAAAGCCGCCCATCAATGCCGATCTGTCTGACCCAGACGAAGGTACCTTGTTCCAAGGCTTCATGCGACCACCCCTGTTTGCACACGGGAAAGGTGCCCGGCGCTTCGACAGTGTGGCTAACCAAGATTGGTTAATGCCGGGTTAGGGCAAACTTGCAATTGCTGCATTTCCAACCGCTTTTCGCCGGTTTTACTTATGAGAAGAACTCATTTGACGCGCTGAAACCGGAACAATAGTATTTATCTAAAGTAAAACCGATCAGAACGATGGCCATACCAATTTCACCTGCCCCGAGAGGTGTCTTTTGCGACAATTACATGACCACTTCTCGACAAAATCAGACCGGATTGCAGTAATATCGATCAATTGGGACGAGCGGGCGAGAAAAGGCGATGTTTTGTTCGCGAAATACTCGCCAACGTAACATGAGAGTCGCTGATCCCCGTTAACCCTGAGCGCTGATTCGAGCGTGCGTTTCACGCTCACTGATTTTCCGGAGGGGTATTATGGTTGCAGGGGCTTCGTCATCCGTTTTCATCAATGAGTTCCACTATGATAATAGCGGAAGCGACGTCGGCGAATTCATCGAAATCGCTAATATTGCGGGGCTTGATCTCACCGGCTGGACCGTAGTGCTCTATAACGGGTCGAACGGCACCTCTTACCGCACGATAAACCTGTCCGGCACCGACCAGTTCATCACGCTCAATCTGCCATCCAACGGCATTCAGAACGGTTCGCCTGACGGCATCGCGCTCGTTGATGCGGATGGCAATGTGGTTCAATTCCTGTCCTACGAAGGAACCTTCACGGCCACAAACGGTCCAGCGTCCGGGATGGAAAGCACGGATATCGGCGTTTCAGAATCCAGCGGCACCCCGGCTGGAAGCTCGCTTCAGCTTGAGGGCACAGGCGCTGTCGCAGGCGATTTCACCTGGGCTGCTCCAGCCGCGGAAACACCCGGCGCTGCCAATAACGGGCAGACAATTGCAGCTGCTGCTCCGGTGGTCTTCCTCAACGAATTTCACTATGACAACACTGGCGGGGACGTTGGCGAATTCTTCGAGATCGCAGGAACCGCGGGCCTCGACCTCACCGGCTATCAATTCGTTCTCTACAACGGCAGCAATGGCTCTGTTTACAACACGATCAACCTGACCGGCACGATTGATGACGAAGGCAGCGGGTTCGGTGCTGTGAGCTTTGCGTTGCCTTCCAACGGCCTGCAAAACGGCTCTCCCGATGGATTTGCTCTGGTTGATCCAGACGGCAATGTGCTCCAGTTCCTGTCCTACGAAGGCACCTTCACCGCGAATGAAGGCCCGGCAGCCGGGCTGGAAAGCACGGACGTCGGCGTTTCTGAACCAAGCAGCACTCCGATTGGCAGCTCGCTTCAGCTGACCGGCAATGGCAATGAGGCAAACGATTTCACCTGGGTTGGCCCACTAGCGGCGAGCGCAGGTTCGCTCAATGACGGACAGAGCTTTGGCGACGTTGTTGTCCCTGTTCCCGGTGTGCTGAGCGTTGCTGATGCACAAATCGTTGAAGGCGATGCCGGAACCAGTGAGATCATCTTCACCGTGTCGCGCGAAGGCGGATCAGACGGCGCGGTCAGCGCGGATTTCGAAGTTGTGCTCGATGGCACTGCTGATGGAGCTGATCTTGGCGGATCGCTGACCGGCACGGTCAGTTTTGCCGATGGCGAGACCGAGGCAAGCATCGCCATCACGGTCAATGGCGACACCGATATTGAACCATCCGAAACGTTCTCTCTGGCCCTTTCGAACCCGCAAGGCGGTGCCACTCTGGATGATGCGACGGCAACCGGGACCATCATCGACGATGACACCCCGGTTGGCCCGGCGCAGGTCTTCGTCAACGAGGTTCACTATGACAATGCCGGCGGCGACACCGGCGAAGGCATCGAAATCGCCGGACCTGCTGGCACGAACCTCGCCGGTTGGTCATTGGTGCTATACAACGGCAATGGCGGCGCACCGTACAACACGGTGGCGCTTGAAGGCATCATCCCTGATCAGGACGACGGCTTTGGCACTTTGCCCTTCGCGATCAGCGGCATCCAGAACGGATCGCCCGATGGCTTCGCGCTTGTCGACCCGGCTGGCAATGTCATCCAGTTCCTGTCCTATGAAGGCACGATCGAGGCGACCAGCGGCCCGGCACAAGGCATGGTCAGCACCGATATCGGCGTCTCGGAAAATGGCGGCACGCCGGTTGGCTTCTCGGTTCAGCTGACGGGCACCGGCACGGTTGCAGACGATTTCGTCTGGCGCAGCCCCACCGACGACAGCTTTGGCGCGGTCAATGAAGGCCAGGACTTCGTCGCTGCGAACCCTAATGGCGCACTCTTCATCGGCGATGCGAGCGTTGCAGAAGGCGACAGCGGCGTAAGCGAGATCACCTTCTCGGTGTTCCGAGTGGGCGGCACGGATGGCGCAGTAACGGCTGACTTTAATGCCGTGTTTGGCGACGGGCTTCAGGATGCCGATGCTTCGGATTTCGCGGGCGCGACTTCAGGCACAGTCAGCTTTGCAGACGGGGAGAGCTTTGCAACGATCACTCTGGAAGTGGCAGGCGACGAAATCCCCGAGCCCAATGAATTCTTCAGCATTGCTCTTTCCAACCCGACCGGCGGCGCAACCATCGGCACCGGCGACGCGACCGGCACGATCCTCAACGATGATCCTCTGAACCTCCAGATTGGCGAGATTCAGGGCGCGGGTCACACCTCACCATTCATCGATAATGAAGTGACCACCACCGGTGTTGTCACTGCAATCGCGTCCAATGGTTTCTACATGCAAGACCCGGACGGTGACGGCGACAGCGCGACGTCGGATGCGATCTTCGTGTTCACGGGAAGCAGCCCTTCGGTTGCCTTGGGTGACGGCCTGACAGTAACCGGCACGGTCAGCGAATTCCGTCCGGGCGGCGATCCAGCGAACCTCACAATCACGCAATTGAGCGATGCTGATATAACAGTCGACAGCAGCGGCAATACTCTGCCCGATGCCGTTGTGATCGGGCCGGATGGCATCACTCCGCCTACCGAAGTGATCGAGGATGACGATTTCACCAGCTTCGATCCGGCAAGCGACGGGATCGATTTCTGGGAGAGCCTCGAAGGCATGCTGGTGACGGTGCAGAACCCGGTCGCGGTGGATTCGACCAATGGATTTGGCGAATTGTGGACCGTGTCATCCGATGGCGAAGGCAATCTCAACGCCTCGAATGTGTCGGATGATGGCCTTGTCGTCATCGATGGAGGCGACGGCGGGCTTGGCGAATTTGACGCAGGCGCAGGGTCAGACTTCAACCCAGAACGCATCCAGATCGACAGCGCCGGTCCGCTCAATGGTGTCGATATCGAAGTGCCCGATGTGACACCGGGCACATTGCTCAACGATGTAGCCGGCGTGGTCGATTATGCGTTTGAGAACTTCCAGGTTCGCCCAACGCAAGAAGTGACCGTGGCGCAAGAAAGCACAAATCTTGCTGAAACCACCCAGCTTGTTGGCTCCACCAACCAGTTCTCTTTAGCGACCTACAACGTCCTCAACCTCGACATCAACGATGCCGATGGCGACGATGATGTGGCCAGCGGCCGTTTTGATGCGGTTGCGTTCGACATTGGCGTGAACCTGCAGGCGCCTGACGTGGTGGTGCTCCAGGAAGTCCAGGATGACAGCGGCTCGGTCAATGACGGCACAGTCTCAGCGCAGCTTACACTTGAGGCGCTGGCTGACTCGATCTTTGAACAGACCGGTGTGCGCTATTCGGTCCTCGACAATCCATTCGTCGTCGATGGTCAAACCGGCGGACAGCCGGGCGGCAACATTCGCGTCGCTTTCCTCTACCGCGAAGATCGCGTCGATCTTGATGAGGCAACGGTGTTCACGATCACCGATCCGGATGATGGTGAACTCAACGCGGCCTTCACCAATTCGCGCGCGCCGCTGGTGGCCAATTTTGAGTTCAACGGCGAAACGGTCACGGTCATCGGCAACCACTTCACATCGAAGATCGGGTCCGACAGCAGCTTCAGCGCTATTCAGCCGCCAACCAACGCCAATGCGCTCGCCCGTGCAGCACAGGCAGCAGCCGTAAACGGTTTCGTCGATCAATTGCTGACCGCTGATCCTGACGCCAAGATTGCAGTCGCTGGCGACTTCAACGAATTCCAGTTTGAGGAACCGCTCGAAGTGCTCAGCGGCGAACTCGATTTTGACGGCGGAGAGGTTACGCCCGGCGGTGATCCGGTGCTGCACAACCTCACCTATGAGCTTGAGGAAGAAGACCGTTTCAGCGTCCTGTTCCAAGGCAATGCGCAGCAGCTCGACCATATCTTCGCAAGCGATAGCCTCGCTGCCAATGCGCAGATCGATGCGGTGCACACCAACACGATCCTTGGCTCAGAAACATCAGACCACGATCCGATCCTCGCGCTGTTCAACGTCGGCACACAGGAGATCAATGGGACCAATCGCCGCGACACAATCGATGGCAATGATGGTGATGACATCATCAATGGCGGCAATGGCAAGGATGTGCTCAACGGCAATGGCGGCAACGATATCCTCGACGGCGGCAATGGCCGCGACCAGCTGTTTGGCGGCGAAGGCGACGACATGCTGTTTGGCGGCAACAGCAGCGACAATCTGTTCGGTGAAGAAGGCGACGATATCCTTGACGGCGGGAACGGACGGGACCTTCTGTCAGGCGGAGAAGGCGCTGATATCCTGACAGGCGGGCGGGGCTCTGACCGGTTCGTCCTCGACGCGGCAGGGACCGAGGCCGATGCCGATATTGTCACAGACTTCACGCTGCGCGACCGGATCACGATTGAAAATGCCGAGGGCAAGGATATCGATTTCGTCCAGAATGGCGCGAATACGGAGATCTTTGCCGACGGCACGCTGATCGCAACGCTGATGGACGCAAACGCGCGGCTTGCCTCGCGCAAGACCACCTATGAAGGCGATCCGGCCTCTGTCGATGTTGATGGCCCCGGGCGTCTCACCCGCTTGCGCGAATTCAACGATGACCTGTTCGACTTCTCCGGCTTTGGCCGCTTCTCGGGCTCGTTCAGCAGCCAGAGCGCAATGGAGTTTGGCGAAGTGCGCATGGCGATCAGCAGCTCCAGCCGCTTTGGCATCGAGAACGTCGAATTTGGGGGCGAGCGCAGCCCGCGTGACTTCGATGACAATCCGTGGGTTCACATGATCGGATCAGAACCGCTGGTCTGATCGCGCATCTTGCTTGAGTGGCGGCGGTCCATCGCGGTCGCCGCCCGTTTCGCTAACCCTAGTTGCGAAACGCCCTTGCGAACTGATCAACCAGCGGCTTGGTCACATAGGACAACATCGACCGGCTGCCCGTTTCAATGAACAGTTCGGCTGGCATTCCCGAGACTAGACCGATCTCATCGCCGATCGCCTGACCTGAAGCGTTCAGCGCCACGCGCACCCGGAACAGCCGCGCGCCTGACGTTTCCTGGGTGATCGGATCGGCAGACACAAAGATCACTTCGCCTTCGAGCTCAGGCGTTGTCGCCTGATTGAAGGCAGACAGGCGGATGCGAGCCGGCTGTCCGACCTCCACCCGATCGATATCGCTCGGCATAACCAGTCCGTTGAGCACGAGTTGATCATCGCGCGGCACAATCGTCAGGATCGTTTCGGCCGGACGCACAACCTCGCCAATCGCAGCAAAGGCAAGTTTGTCGATTGTACCCGCATAGGATGCACGGATTTCGGAACGATCGAACTGATCGCCTGCGCTGGCATTGGCGACGCGCTGTTGGTTGATCGCCGCTTCAACCTGCGCAAGCTCATCGCCTGCCTGTGTCCGGGCTGTCTGGCCCAGCTGGATGCGCTGTTCATTGGCCTGAGCGATCCCGGCATTGGCCTGAGCGATATTGGCGTTAAGCGCGCCGATCGATCCTTCAAGCTCAATCGCGGTGCGTTCCAATTCGTTAAGACGGCGGATCGTGACATAACCTTGCTCATACATGTCACGGACCATGGTGAGTTCTGGAGTGATGAGCTCCTGTTGCTCCCTTAAGGCTGCAATCTGCGCCCTGTATCCATCGATCTGGCGGCTGAGTTGGTTGACCCGTTCGCGCAGCTGCGCGCCAAGGCTTGCCCGTTCAGCCCGTCCAAGTGTGAAGCGCCGGGTTTCCGCCGCAATCGCTGCGCGGCTTTCGTCGCCCTCATCATCGACCAGCTCGGCAGGAAAACGGACTGCGGCGCGGTTTTCTATTTCGGCAGCCAGGCGGGCCCGCCGGGCGATTAACTGGGTGAGCGAGCGATCCGCAAACTCGGCGCTCACCTCAGAAACACCGGTGTCAAAGCGCATCAGCACATCGCCCTCTTCCACAGTGTCACCATCAGCAACAAGGATTTCGGAGATTATACCGCCTGTGGGATGCGCTATGCGCTTGATCCGGCTTTCTGGGGCAACCTCGGCGCTGGCAATCACAGCACCGCCAATCGGGATTAGCACCGCTCCGAACAACACCAGCAGGGCCAGCAGCGCGGCAGACGCTGCGGCGATCCGGGTGTAGCCGCGTGCTTGCGCGTCATAGTCTTCGGCGACCTGCGGCACCTGCCCGTCAGTGACAGCGACAAGCGGCGTGTTCACGATGACTGCTCCGCAATCCGGTCACCGCGTTCATCATCCTTGTTCGAGCGCAGCGGGGTCGCATTCGACGCCTTCACCATCCGGCTGAGCACTTCGTCGCGTTCGCCGAATGCAGCGATCCGACCATGCTGAAGCACCAGCACCTTGTTCACCTGCCGCAAGGCAGAGGGTCGATGCGCGACCAGCGCGACAATCGCCCCGCGCTTGCGGATTTCGCCAATCGCAAAGTCGAGCGCGGCCTCTCCATCGGAATCAAGGTTCGAATTGGGTTCATCAAGCACGATCAGAAAGGGATCGCGATACAGCGCACGGGCAAGACCGATGCGTTGGCGTTGACCGGCTGACAATTGCACACCGCCCGGGCCAAGCAGGGTGTCGTACCCTTGCGCAAAGCCGAGGATCATATCGTGCATGCTCGCCGCCTGGGCTGCTGCGATCACCTTGTCCGAAGGCGGATTGGGTTCAAAGCGTGCAATGTTTTGCGCGATGGTTCCATCGAACAGTTCGACATGCTGAGGCAGATATCCAAGATGTTCGCCCAGATCATCGGGGTCCCATTGGTCAAGGCTGGCGCCGTCCAAGCGCACAGCGCCATGTGCAGGCGGCCATAGCCCGACGAGAGCCTTGGCAAGACTGGTTTTCCCCGCAGCGCTCGGCCCGATAATGCCAAGCGCTTCGCCAGCTTCGAGCTCAAACTGCACGCCTTCGAGCACCGTTCCATCGCTTCCCGGAGGCACAATCGCCAGCTCTTCCACCCGCAATTGTGAGGCCGGGCGCGGCAATTGTGTGGCAAGCGCACGGTCCTCTGGCACCGCTTCGAACAGACGATCAAGCCGTTCCCACCCCTGCCTTGCCTGTGTGAAGCTTGGCCAGTGTGCGATCGCCTGATCAATCGGAGCAAGCGCACGCGCTGCGAGGATCGATGCCGCAAAGACAATCCCGCCGCTCGCTTCACCGGCAAGATACAACAGCGCGCCAACCGTCAGCACCAGACTTTGCAGAAACAGCCTGAAAATCCGGCTCGTCCCGCTGATCAGGCTTCCCATATGCGTGACGCGGTCCTGCGCCGCATTAAGCTCGCCCGTGGCGCGGTGCCAGCGATCATACATCCGCTCTCCCATCCCGAGCGAGCGGATTGTTTCGACGTGGCGTTGATTGTCATGCGCGAGCTTTGAACGATAGGCGCGCACTTTGCTCACCTCGAGCGAGGGAGCGGTTGTCATCCGGTCATTGAGAAAGGTGAAAGCCACCAGCACAAGCGCACCGACAAGCGCGGTAACGCCGAGCCAGATGTGAAGAGTTGTAAGCAGGCCGATAAACAGGAGCAGCCAAGGCAGGTCCATGATCGCGCCGGGTCCGGGCGAACTGAGGAAGCTGCGAATGTTGTCGAGGTCTCGCATCGGGGTGAGGCCATCATCGCGGCCTTGCGAGTTCGCCATTGCCAGCGCTGATATGACCCTGTGCACGCGCCCCGTCATCCGGGCATCAAGCGCAGCGGCAACGCCAGCCAATATCCGGGTTCGCAACAGGTCGAAAAAGCCCTGAAACAGGTACACAACCACAATCAGTCCCAGCAGGCCGAACAGTGTCGCGGTGCTGCCGCTCGGCATGACGGAATCATAGATGAGCAGCATGTAGATGGGGCCGCCCAGCAGCAGGATGTTGATGATCGCGCTCAGCCAGCCGACGGTGATCAGCGCCGATTTGGAATGCTCTATCGCAGCTTTAAGCTCGGATTTCGTTGCGCTTTCCATCACGCGCCTCGTGTAACCAATTTGCGTCAAATTGGCGACTCAGCGTGCTCTGCAGGCGTAAGGCGCTCGACAGGCTCTACTCGCTCGCTTGATAATCCCCGCGCGGCGCATCGATGAGGTCCGCAAAGAATATCGCGTTCATCAGCAATTTCTCCGAGCCCGGATAGGTGCCGCGGAAAACCGGGTTATCAGCCATCAGAATGACCGCACCATCGCCCAGACGCTCTGCCACAACCGATGGCGTCCCGCCGATCTCGTCCAAGCGGCGCTGGGACGTATAGCCCGACAGCAGCGGCGCATCGGTATATTGGAGCGGCACGGCGTAAGGATTGCCTTCCGGACGCATCAGGGTGAAGCTCACATTGCGATGCACCGGCAGGTCGCGATTGGCAAAGCCAAAGCCCAGCGGATGCGTGGTGTCGAGATCTGACGCAAAGATCGCCCCGCCAATCACGTGTTCTGCATCGCGAAGGTTCATATCGGCAAAGTTAAGCCGCTCCGGTCCCGCGTCAGTCGCTTCGCTTTCGTCTTTGTCCTCCCGTCCAAGGATCGCACCCTGCGCCCATAAAGCAGCGTCACGCGTTGCGATCAGCGTGCCGCCATCCTTGATCCAGTCCTTGGCGCCTTGGGTCAGCTCCTCGTCCAAAGCGGCATTGCCGCCAACGAGAATGAGATGGGTGTATTGCGGCCAATCGAGTGAGCCAAGATCATCCTTGCGGACCAGCGTCACAGGCACGCGGTGGCCGTAATCGAGTGTCCACCACACTTCGCCCACATCATAACGCGACAGCCCATCGTCAAAGGCAAGAACAATGCGCGGCTGCTGCAATGCGCGGAAGACGTTGGCCGCGCCAAGATCCTTGCCGGTGACCGGCGTCAAACCTGACCTTGCCGCGTAAACCGGCACCCCATCCTTGGCCGCAATCATTTCCATGATCGCGTGGATCTTCTCGCGAGACACGTTTTGACGAGCGAGCGGGACAAAGATCGCTCCGCGGCCGAGCTCGACATCGCCCGCAGTGGTCGTCACGACGGTTTCCTCCATCGCCGCGCGGACCAGCAAACCCTCTGCAAGGATCCGGTTGAGAGCGCGGGGAGCGTAAGTGTGCGACCAATTGAACACATATCCATAGGGCGCCACATCGGGTGCAGCGGCGCTTTGAAAGGCGCCGTCAGCCGGTTCGCTAGCCGGAGCAGCGCGCCGCACTTCGTCATACTCAAGGTCATAAGTCAGCGGCAGAGTCCAGCCTGACACGTCGTAGAAAATGTTTTCTCTGAACTCGGTCACACGTTCAAAGATACCTCGGATAAGGCGGTTATTGGCCTGATCATTTGGCACAAAGTAACTCGCCCCTGCTTCATAGGTCCGCGCGCCCACGGTCATTTGCGACGCAAGCCTGCGAACCTCGATATCATGCATGTTGAGCAGTCTGACAAAACGCGCTGCTCGCTCTGGATCACCCTTGGCTGTGAACACCCAACCTGCTTGCCCGCTGCTTTGCGCCTGCCGGGCATTGTCAGCAAAGAAATCGCGCTGGTAGGCGGTGATCTCATCGCGCAGGTCGAGCGAGCCTTGGATGGTCGTCAATGCGGTGCGGAACTGGGTGCGAACATTGTCAGCGGTTTCGACTAGGCCGCGTTCTGTTTCAACCGCGCCACCACGCGCAGCGCCTGCTTCAAACAAGATACCAAGCGCCCCGTTGACTTGCGGATAGGTCGAACCCTTGCCGATATAGAAGTTATCAAAGCGCTCCTCGGTCGTGTAGAGCCGGGCTTCGCTGTCGAGAAACGCCGCATGCCGCCTAGCGATACCCATCACAAGATCGCGGGCGCGTTCAGGGATCAGGGGATTGCGCCGCAATTCTTCACCGGGGTGGAAGTAGTAAGGCGAGTTTGATCCCATCTCGTGGTAATCGGCTGACACCATGGGCTTCCACTCATGCCATTTGCGGATCCAAGCCTGGCTTTCGGGTTGCGTCAGCAACAGCCACTGACGGTTGAGGTCAAACCAGTAATGGTTGGTGCGCGCCTCGATCCACAAATCGTGAGCCGCATCGTTGATGTCGGTGTTCTCACCGTATGACCAGAAGGTCTCGACGTGGTTGATCCGTCTTGCGTGACCGTCGGGATTGAACGCCACCGTGAACAGCATCACAGCATTGTCCAACTGGGCCTCAACCTGCGGGCCTTGCGCAGCGGCGAAGTGGTACAAGACGGGCACAGCCGCCTCCATTCCGGAGGTCTCTGCGCCATGAACACCAAAGTTGATCCACAGCACCATGGGCGCTGCATCTGCCGCGGCACCACCTGCAAGCCTGGCAAGGTGCGTTTGGCGAATGTTTTCAAGATTGGCGTGGTTCGCCGCGCTCGTCACCTTGAATGTCAGGATGGGCCGGCGTTCATGCGAATAGCCGATTGTTTCGACCGTGATTCGATCTGACCGCTCTGCAAGGTCGCGCAGATAGGCGATCATGTCGCCATAACGAACCGGCCGCTCTCCAATCTCATAGCCAACCGCGTCCTCGAAAGAGGGGACTGCCTCGTCATAGCTTACCCCTTCGACCTGAAAGTACTCGATAGGTTTAGCAAATGCGGGCGTGCTGAGAGGCGACAGACAAACGGCAACGAGAGAGAGAATGGCAAGGCGCAGCATTGCGGCTCCTGATTGGTCGTGAGTTTGCGCGAGGAATGCTCGCTCCTTCACCAATTGCTGAACGGTGGAGGCGAAATTGTCAAAAGGTCATGGGCCAGAATTTAACCGGCACGGCCCAATCGCAGCGCTGCCCCTCACCACTCGCCGAGATTGTGCGAATGGTGAGGGCGAGCGCATTGCCCGATTAGCGCGGGTAGTTCGGCACCCCGCTTCCGGGAGTGTAGGGAGCACCGAGCGCGGCGAGTTCGCTTTCCAGTGCCTCGACCCGAAGTTCGATATCGCGCAGCTGCGCCAACACGGTTGCAAAGTCGCTCTTCGCGATCTCGAGCGCGGTCTTGTCAGACCCGGTGACAGGCGACTGGTGTGACCAGCCCCAACCCCGGATCTGGCCAATGCGCGCCGCGATTGAGAAAGGCACTGGCTCGTTGCGGCTGCTGACAGAACGATCACCAAACATCGCGACATCGCTGTCATCCAGCAGGCGTTCGATCTGCTGAATGGTTGTGCGCTGCGTGTCATTTGGCTGGCTTAGCGCTTCAACCGAGACCTTGAGGTGGTTGATGCGGTTGCGCAATTCGCGCGAGGCAGCGCCCGCTCCCGAAACTGCACGAGACAGCTCTGCGGTGTCCTGCTGGAAGGCCAAAACCGCAGCGCGATCACGCGCAAGCTCTGGACTGTTTTCGAGCGCCTTGACGGTGAAGGATTTTGGTGTGCCAATCGGCGTCACCACCCCATTGACCCGCTTGCCCATAGCAACGGTGTAAGTTCCGGGCAGAACCAATGGTCCCATCGGCGCGCTGCCGAAGAGACCCGGATCGGGTCTGCTGATTTGAGCGGGGTCCGGGGCTTCATACCGCAGATCCCAGGCGACACGGTGCAGGCCCGCCGAATGCGGCCCAGTCATGCGCCGGACCACATTGCCTTGCGCATCCGTGATCGTGAACACGATAGCGGGCGCATCCTCGCGGTCTTCGGCGCGAAGCGTCTCCCAGGATGGATAGGGCGTATCGCCGCCTTCCGCTTCGATCTCGCGCTCGGCAGAACGACGCGCCTCAGCGCGTGTCTCAAGACCATCGCGAAGTGTGTATGTGAAGACAGCGCCAAAATCGGGATTTTCTGCATGCCAGAAATTGTCACCGTTCGACGCTTTCGCCCCGCCCCACGTGCCCCAAAGGTCGCCCACGACATACAGCCACGGGTCGCGCACATCGAACAAGGTGGCTTCGTTCTGCGCAACGGTTGCAGCGCTGGTGCGCAGCGGTGTGTAATCATCAAGGACATAGATGCCGCGACCAAAGGTTCCAACAACCAGATCGTTCTCGCGGCGCTGAATTTCGATGTCGCGAACATCAATGGTCGGGAAGTTGGTCTTCAGCTGGTGCCAGTTGCCGCCGGCGTTCTGCGAGTAGAACAGGCCGAACTCAGTACCGACGAACAGCAGGTTCGGATCGACATGATCTTCCGCGATCGTGTGGACCGCACCCCATTCAGGCAGATCACCTGCAATGGGTGTCCATGTGATGCCGCGGTCATTCGTGCGGTAGACATAGGGTTTGTGATCACCGCGCTTGTGGTTGTCGAACACCGCATAAGCGACATCGGCAGAATGGCTGGAGGTGATAATGTCCTCAACCAAAGTCATGTCCGGCACACCGCGAACGGTCTCAAGCCTGCGCCAATCCGCGCCATTGTTCTCTGTAACCGAGATCACGCCATCATCGCTGCCGACATAGATCAGACCTTCGGCAAGCGGGCTTTCACTCAGAGCAATCGCCGCGCCATAGATCGAGGTGGAATCGTTCTTGGCAATGGCATCAACGCTCCACACCCGGCCCATGACTTCCAACGCATTGCGGTCAATCTGACGGGTGAGATCAGGGCTGATCTTCTCCCACGAATTGCCGCGGTCGTTGGAGGCAAACAGATATTCCGCCGCATAGTAAATCCGATCCGGATTGTGCGGGCTGATCAACAGCGGCGTGTTCCAGTTCCATTTGTACGCGGATTCTGCAGCTTCAGGCTGCGGGGTCAGGAACACGCGTTCCTGCGTGCGGCGGTCATAACGAGCCAGTCCGCCATACTGATACTGGGTGTAGACGATGTTGGGGTCGCGCGGATCGATCTGCGGTTTGTAGCCGTCACCGCCCAGCACGATGTGCCAGTCGGAATTGGTGATCCCGTGGACCAGCGTTGTGCGCGAGGGACCGCACAGCGAATTGTTGTCCTGCGTACCCCCGCACACATTATAGAACGGCGCGGCATTATCAGGCTGCACCCTGTAGAACTGGACGATTGGGAGGTTGTCGATGTGCCGCCACAGCGTGCCGCCGTCCCAGCTTTCATAAATCCCGCCATCGCCGCCAATGATCAGGTGATTGGTGTTGCCCTCATCAATCCAAAGCGCGTGGTCATCAACGTGACGCTGGGCAGCGCTGAGGTCGGTGAAAGTCTTGCCGCCATCCATTGAGCGCTTGGAGAATGTATCAAGCGAATACAGGACATTCTCATCCTTGGGATCGACCACGATCTCGTTGTAATATTGCGGGCTGGTGGTCATGTGGCCTGAACGTTTTTCCCAGTTCTGACCAAAGTCACCAGAACGGAACACGCCCTGCTCATCAGGCTGACCTTCGATGATCGCATAGATCATGTTTGGATTGGACGGCGCCATCGCCAGACCGATCCTGCCCATGTCATCGCCAGGCAGACCGGCTGATACCTCATCCCAGCTTTCGCCGCCATCGGTTGTGCGATGAATGCCAGAGCCGGGCCCGCCATTAATCAGCACCCAGACATGACGGCGGCGCTGATAGGATGAGGCGACTATCAGGTCGAAATTGTCGGGATGGACCACAAATTCGTTGATGCCGGTGTGCTCATCAACTTCAAGGATGATATCCCAGGTCTCCCCACCATCAGTGGTCTTGTAGAGACCGCGATCGCCGCCTTCAGACCAAAGCGGCCCTTGTGCAGCGACAAGCACGGTGTCGGCATCTTCGGGGTGAATCCAGATCTGGGAGATATGACCCGAATCCTTCAGGCCCATATTGGTCCAGGATTTGCCGCCATCGGTTGACTTGTAGACACCATCACCAAACGCGACTGATCGCTGCGCGTTGTTTTCGCCTGTGCCAACCCAGATCGTATTCTCATCAGACGGGGCGATCTCAACAACGCCGATGGAATAAGACCCTTCACGGTCAAAGATGGGCTTCCACGTCACGCCGTTATTCTCGGTGAGCCATAGCCCGCCTGAAGCGGTCGCAACAATGTAATGGTGATGGCCGCCAGAAAAGAACGCGAAGTCAGAGATCCGGCCAGAGGGATAGGCAGGCCCAATCAAGCGCAGCGGAAGCGATGAAAGCGCGCTGCTTTCGCTTTCACTGTCTGATTGCGCAATGGCCGGAGAAATGAGCCCAAAACCGAGCAGCAATGCCGCGATTGCCAACGCATGCTTCGCTTGATTGATCAGACCATTCATGACTCGATGCCTATCCCTCTAGAACCCTTTGCCTTGAGCTTAGCCGAGAAATGAAACTTCGCAATCGTATAACTTTCGGTCTCACGCAGGCGGGTCAGGATCAGGCCACCTTGGCATCGCACGCGCAATCTGCCGGGTTGATAGCCTCTGAAGTCGCTGGCTATACACCGCCACCTGTTTTCATTGGGGTAGCCTTCTTCATGCGTTCGTCGTTCTTCGCCACATCTGCACCTTCATGAACACGACACCCGCAACGCCCGCGTCAGGGTCGAAAGCCTCCTGGCTGG
Source organism: uncultured Porphyrobacter sp. (assembly GCA_964443505.1). Lineage (GTDB taxonomy): Bacteria > Pseudomonadota > Alphaproteobacteria > Sphingomonadales > Sphingomonadaceae > Erythrobacter. The sequence continues at coordinate 65,064 of CAYUCZ010000014.1, forward strand.
AGAAGATACCGCACCCATTTGCGCTGATCTTTGGCATTATCGTCATTGCCGCGATCCTTACGCACATCATTCCCGCTGGTGAATTTGACAAGGTCACGCTCGACAATGGCCGCGAAGGGGTTGTGCCGGGATCATTCAAATATGTCGAAGGCAACCCGGCTGGCGTCATGGACGTATTCCTCGCCATTCCAGAGGGGCTGATCAGCGCGGCAAATGTGATCTTCCTCGCGTTTATTTCAGGGGCGACCTTTCAGGTTCTCGAATACAGCCGAACGCTTGAAAACGCGGTTGGCAGCGCAGTCAGGGTCATCGGACAAGATCGCGCGAAACTGCTGATCGTGTTGACGACCTTTCTGTTCGGCGCGCTGGGCGTTGGGGTCGGCTATGAAAGCAACATTGCTCTGGTGCCAATTGCCGTGTTCATTTGCCTTGCCGTGAAAGGGGACCTGCTGCTGGGCGCGGGTGTATCTTTGGGCGCAATTGGCGTTGGGTTTGCCACTTCGCCGATCAACTTCTTCACCGTAGGCACGTCGCAGATGATCGCGGACCTGCCGATGTTTTCAGGCGCATTGCTGCGCTCCCTATTCTGCATCACCTGTCTATCGGTTCTCGCATGGTACAATTGCCGATATTATTCACGCTTGATCGAAGGAAAGGTCAGCTCATCAGTCGCATCGATATCGACGGATGGGATGCAGCTTGAACGCGACATTGTCACATACACGATGGGCCCACGCGATATCCTGACGATCGCTGCGTTCTTCGGGTTCTTCGCCTTTCTGTTGTACGGCGTGTTCAACTACGGTTGGTATATCAATCACTTCTCGGCAATCTTCGTGATGATTGCGATTGCCACAGCGATCATTCACCGGATGCCGGTCAACACGGCCGTTGAACAGATGATCAAAGGCGCAGGGGCCATTGCAGGAGGAGCCTTGGTGATCGGGCTTGCACGAGCGATTCAGGTCGTGCTCGAAGATGCGATGGTGGGTGAGACGATCGTCAATGCGCTTGCCTCCCCCCTATCCGAGTTCCCGCCGTTTATCTCTGCGGTTCTGATGACCCTGGTGAATTCGCTCATCAATGTCTTCATCCCATCGGGCAGTGGTCAAGCGATGGTGACCATGCCGATCCTGATCCCCTTGAGCGACCTGATCGGGGTGACGCGGCAGACCGCGATCCTTGCCTTTCAGGTCGGGGACGGCCTTACCAACCTGATTGTGCCCACGTCAGGTGGCGCGCTTGCAATGCTTGCCTTGGCGCGCGTGCCTTATGACAAATGGGTGCGCTACATCCTGCCGCTTATCGGAATGCTCTTCCTGATTTCATGGGCGTTCATAGCCATCGCGATTGCGATTGGGTGGGAGTAACGAGCGGCCAGGTCTACCAAACATGGCGATGGAAGAGATGCGTCTTGCTCGCTAGACAGAGGACATGACCAACATCACGACAGCCCGTGCGATCCTTGATCAGCTGATCGCATTCGACACGACCTCTCGCGGCAGCAATCTTGCCTTGATCGAATGGGTTGAGAGCTATCTCGCTGATCATGGCATATCGAGCCAAAGGGTCGCGAATGAGAGCGGTGACAAAGCCAACCTTCACGCAACCTGCGGTCCTGCGGTTGAAGGCGGTGTGATCCTGTCGGGCCACAGCGACGTTGTCCCGGTCGACGGGCAAGCATGGTCCAGCGACCCGTGGACCACGCGCGAAGACAGCGGCAAGCTGTATGGGCGCGGCACATCTGACATGAAGAGCTTTATCGCGCTCGCGCTCGCTTGGGTTCCGCAATTCGCAAAGGGTTCCAAACCTGTGCATCTTGCGATCAGCTATGATGAGGAAGTCGGCTGTAAAGGCGCGCCAGCGATGATTGAGCAGCTCAGGCACACCATTCCTGCTCCCCGGCTGGCAGTGGTGGGTGAACCGACTTTGATGAAGCTCGTAACCGGGCACAAGGGGATCACGGTCCACCAGGTCACAGTGCGCGGGATAGAAGCGCACAGCTCGCTCGTGGATCACGGGATTTCCGCAAATGAGGTTGCAGTTGACCTGATGCACTCGCTCCTCAGCATCGCCAGAAAACTTCGCGAAGAGGCCGATCCGGCAAACGGATTTGATCCGCCCTTCCCAACCCTGACGATAGGCACAATGAATGGCGGCCAGGCGGCCAATATCCTTGCAGGCCAGGCGCAGTTTGAGTTCGATCTCAGGTGCCCGCCGGGATATGACGCAAACGACATTCTCGCCCCCTTCTTCGCGCTCTGCGATCAGTTGGACGGCACACTCAAGGGCAAGTTCCCCAATGCAGGGGTCGCCTATCAGCAGCTCGCCAACGCTCCGCCTCTGGGCAAGAATAGCGATGATGACGCCGTGAACTTCATGCGCCGCCTGACCGGAGAAAACTCAGAGCCATCAAACGTATCCTATGCGACCGAAGGCGGTCAGTTTCAGCAGGCCGGATTCCCGACGATCGTGTGCGGTCCGGGTTCGATTGAACAAGCGCATCAGCCTGATGAGTGGATTGCGATTGATCAGCTTGAAGCCGGCGGGCGTTTCATGGAACGGCTTGCCCAAGAATTGGCTTGATCCCACAAGGGGGCAAGCGCGCAATAAGATCTAGCAAGGGCATTAGAAGGCCCGCCAGAAACAGGACAAAAAAGTGACCTCACGACGCGATCTCTTGAAAACCGGCGGGATTGGACTTGTTTCCGGGGCGGCCTTGATCAGCATGAACGCAGCAGCGCCCGCTGCTGCGCAATCAGCCTCGGCATCTGCTGGCGCGTCATCCGCCCTTCCGCCGCCGATCACCAATGCGGAGCGCGAAGCGCGGATCGGCCGCGCGCAGGAATTGATGCAGCGGCAAGGAATGGCGGGCATCGTCGTCGAAGCGGGCACTTCGATGCGCTATTTCGCCGACCTTGCCTGGGGTCAGGGAAGTCGGCTGACCGCGCTTGTCATACCGGCATCAGGCGCGCCTGTGATCATCTCTCCAGCTTTTGAAGAGAGCAAACTGCGCGAGCTGATGGTGATGGAGATGGAAGTCCGCACCTGGCAGGAACATGAAAGCCCCTTCGCCTTGATTGGAGGCGTGTTCGATGACCGCGGCACAGGGGGAGCAATCGGCCTGGAGAGGACCACGCGCTTCTTTGTTGCAGAGGGGTTGAAGAACGATGTGCCGGGGCGGGAGATCGTATCCGCATCGCCCGTTGTCTCCGCGCTCAGGCAGATCAAGAGCGCGCGAGAAATCGAACTGATGCAGGCTGCCAGCGATATCACAATGGCGGCCTATCGCGACATCTACCCTAAGGTCGAAGCTGGTATGACCGGAAGCGACGTTCGCGCCTTGATGGAAGCTGCGACAAGAGCGCGCGGCGCAAGGCCAACCTTCACTCTCGCACTGGTCGGCGAAGCGAGCGCTTACCCCCACGGATCAAAGAAGGTGCACATCCTCAAGGAGGGCGAGATCCTGCTTATGGATTGCGGGTGCGATGTGCATGGATACAAGTCCGACATCTCGCGCACATGGGTCTATGGAGAGGCAAACGCCGAACAAAGACGCGTTTGGGATACCGCTCGAAAAGGGCAGGATATCGTAATGGAGAAAGCGCAGATCGGCACTCCAATCGGCGCAATCGACGATGCGGTGCGCAGCTATTACGAAGGCGAAGGCTGGGGACCCGATTATGGTCTTCCCGGACTTTCCCATCGCACAGGCCACGGTATCGGCATGGATGTCCACGAAGACCAGTTTGTCGTGCGCGGCAATCAAACCCCGCTTGAGGCTGGAATGTGCTTTTCGAATGAGCCGGGAATCTATCTGCCCGGCAAGTTCGGCGTTCGGTCCGAAGACTGCGTGTACATGACGCAAGACGGGCCGCGCCTGTTCACCAGCCGCGCTCCTTCCATCGGTAATCCCATGGGCTGATTGCCCCACAGGGCCGCAGCAAATGTGTCAGCGGTACGGCCGGGCAAGTGCGCTATCCGCAAACCGCCGTCCTGATCTATTTGGGAGGAGGACTCATTGCGCGTGCAACTCTATGGTCTGATCAAACCGCAATCGGGAGAGATTAAATGACCAAGCTGCACTCGAGCCTCGGCCCCAATCCACGCCTCGTTCGCATGTTCATGGTTGAAAAGGGTCTGAAGGAAGGGACCGATTTCGAGCGTGTCCATTACGACATTATCTCGGGTGAGAACCGTCAGAATGCGGATTACATCGCCAGAAATCCGCTCGGCACCACGCCAACGCTTGAGCTTGATGATGGCACTTGCCTCACCGAAAGTTGGCCGATCTGCGAATATCTCGAAGAGCAGCATCCGCAGCCCAACCTGTTTGGCGAAACCGCAACAGAGCGCGCTGAGGTGCGCAAGTGGGCGCGGCTTTTCGACCAGGAGGTTGTCGTGCCGATGACTATGGGCTTTCGGGCCGGTGCAGGCCGCCCGATGTTCGAACCCAGGATGAGCGTTGTCAGCACCGAAGCGGGCGGAGAATTATCAGCGCTTGCAGATGAAAAGTGGCGCTACTTCGATAGCGTGCTTGGCGACAGCAACCATCTGGCGCTTGGCCGTTTCACCTTTGCCGATCTTATCATGTTCGCCTTTGCCCACTTTGGCTTTACCGTTGGCTGGAAGCTTCCCGAAGGCACCGACAACCTCGCCCGCTTTGTCGACACGCACAATCAGCGCGAGTGCGCGGGCATCTGGCAGCAGGCTGAGTAATGCCCGATCTTTCGGGAAAGGTCGCAATCGTCACTGGCTGTGCAAGCGGCATTGGCGCTGCCACCGTGCGGCGTTTTCGCGCCGATGGGGCACAGGTCCTTGGCACTGATGTCAACCAGACAGGCGAGGCCGTGTGCGCAGAAGCAGGCGCTGAATTCGCACACCAGGACGTTGCCGATATGGCAAGCTGGGATGCAATCACCGCGCAGGCGGTGGAGCGTTGGGGCAGGCTCGACATCCTCGTCAACAATGCTGGCATCGTGTCGCAATTGTCGATTGAAGAAGTCACAGACGAGGCCTGGGACCGCCTCTACGCAATCAATATCAAGGGCGTGATGGCAGGGTGCCGGGCGGCTATCGCAGCAATGAAAGCCAATCCCGGCGGGTCATCAGGCGCTATCGTCAATATCGCGTCCACTTCCGCCATGGCAGCGCTCCCAAGCGACGTTGCCTATTGTTCCAGCAAGGGCGCAGTTCGGGTGCTGTCGAAGTCGATCGCCACGCATTGTGCCAAGCAGGGCTACAACATCCGGTGCAACACCGTGATCCCCGGTGCAACGGAAACCGGTATCCTCAACACTGCCGAGGATCATATGCCCGGGATCAAGGCCGCTGTGGCCGCAACCTCCCCATTCAACCGCTTGGGTGATCCATCAGAAACGGCAGCAGCCATTGCCTTTCTGGCGAGCGACGAATGCCCATTCATGACCGGCGGAGAAGTGCTCGTCGATGGCGGCGCGCTCTCCATCCACCCCGGTTTTTAGGGCTGGCCTATTCAAAGACGTCATCGCGCATTCGGTCAAGATAGCCCGAGCGCCCCATTTGCCATGCCGTCCACGCGAACACCGCCATTGCAACGACGCCCGACACGACACAGACCGCAAACACCGCGACACTGAGCGAGTAATTGCCATAGGTCGGCTGCAACCAGTCACTGACCGCACCGATGACGGCAAGCCCCAACATCTGACCCACCAGATTGTTGAAGAACAAGGCAGTCGCAACAGCAAAGCCGCGCTGGGATGGCTCAACCGCCGATTGAATTCCTGAAAGGATACCCGCCTGGCTTGCGACGAAGATCGCATAAGCAAAGGCAAACCATGCAAGGAACACCCAGAACCCTTCTGACGTAAGGCTGATGGCAAGCGGTACGACACAGATAAGGCTGGACAGGCCCGGGATAAGCGCCCGCCAGCGCTCATTGCGCTTGGTCAACCATGATGTGATGTAACCGCCAAGAACCGGACCCGGGATCCCGCCGATAAAGAAGGCAAGGCCAAGATACAGGCCCACATCGCCGGTCGACACATCGAACTGGCGAAGCATCACCGCTGCCATCCAGAACGCAAGCGCATAGCCGATCAGGATCTGCACCGCCCAACCCGCAGCCAGCCCCATAAAAACCTTATTGCTGGTGACAGAGCGCAGGGTTTCAAACAGCGGTTGCTGCTGGATTGTTGCCCCTTTCGGAGCATAGCGCCCGCGCTCAGGCTCACGCACGGTGAGATACAGGATCAACCCGATCAAGACGCCGGGCAGCCCCATCAGAACAAAGGCGTAGCGCCAGCCAAACAGTTCGGCGAGTTGCCCGCCTACGACAAGCCCGCCCGCTGTCCCCATGCTGGCACCGATCGTGAGAAAGCCCATCGCCTTGGCGAGTTCGTCTCGCTTGAAATAGTCGGCAAGCAGGCTCTGCGAGGCAGGCCCCGAACACCCCTCACCAACGCCCACACCAACCCGGGCGAGGAACAGTGTCCAAAACCCCGTGGCAAGCCCGCACAGCGCTGTCATCACGCTCCAGAACGAGATCGCCGCAGCGATGATGTTTTTGCGCACGGATCGGTCTGCCAGCCGCGCAGCAGGAAATCCTGCGATCACATAGACAAGCGAGAACGCAGCGCCGCCGAGCAGACCGAGCTCGAAATCAGACAGGCCGAACTCGGCCTTGATGTCCTCAACCAGGATCCCAAACACCAACCGGTCCGCAACCGAAAACATGCTGACGACCGTCAGCAGGCCCAGCACGTACCAGCGATAGCTGCCCTCAGCCGGTGTAGCGGCTTCAGTGGTGGGGGCGGGCGTCGAGGCCATTGTCCACCGGGATTGTAAGACCATTCAAGAAGCGCGCTTCATCAGATGCGAGGAAGACCACGCATCCTGCAACATCGCGCGGATGGCCAAGCGCATCGCTGGGAAGCGGGCCTTCGGGAATGTCCATAGGTTGTTCGCCAGTGCGGCCAGACACTTCCATCACCATCGGGGTTTCAATCCCGCCCGGCGCCAGCGCATTGCAACGGATGCCATAGCCTTCATCCTGACAATGAAGGGCAATCGAACGGGTCATGGAACTGATCGCGCCCTTTGCCGCGGTGTAAGCGGGGATCATTGGATAGCCCATCAGAGCCGCGGTCGATGCCATATTAACGATCGAAGACCCCCCTCCCCCGTTCTGCTCATGCCGATGCTTCATAAGCGGAAGAGCATATTTGCAGCCGAGGAATGTGCCGACGACGTGGATATCGAGATGGAGCTTGAAATGGTCGAGCGAGCAATCCTCGATATTCTCGAAGATCACATTGCCGGCATTGTTAACGAGAATGTCGAGACCGCCGTGGCGTTCCTGCACTGCCTGCATCACATCCTTCCACTGTCGCTCGTTCGTGACGTCGAGTGCCATGGCGTCGCCGCCAATATTGTCCGCGACTTGATGCGCAAGCTCGGTTTCGCGGTCAGTGACGATTACCGTCGCGCCCTCAGCAGCAAGCCGTTCGCAATCAGCCTTACCCAAGCCCATTGCACCGCCTGTCACGAGCGCCACGCGGCCCTCTACACGTCCTGTCATCTCTTTCTCCCAAACGATCTGTTTGCGGCACAGAGTAAGTCCGCGTGCGGGCTACACCACTGGCTAAACCGATGAGAAAAGTGACAGGTGAACAAAGATTGCAGGGCGGTAGGTTGCAATTGGGAGAGAGCAAATGCTGGACGAGAGCGAAGTTCAACGCCTCAAGGCGTTGATGGAATGGGAGGCAGGCCGCAGCGCCCCTCCAAAGGGTTTCCCAAAACTGCCAGACATGCCCGCGGCACGTTATACCAGCGAGGAATACTTCCGGCTCGAGCAAGAGCATATCTTCCGAAAAAGCTGGCTGTTCGCAGGCCATATCGACGAAATTCCCGAACCGGGCTGCTATATGCGCTGGCACAATGCCGGTGACCCGATCGTCATCGTCCACGGCATGGATGGACAGGTTCGCGCATTCTACAACACCTGCCGACACCGCGGCGCACCTGTTGTGACACAGGAGCGCGGCAAGTCCTCTCGTCTCATGTGCGGCTATCACAACTGGACCTACAAGACCGATGGTTCGCTGGTGGGAGTGCCTGAACGACAGGACTTCCCGGCAGACTTCGATATGTCCTGCCGCGGGCTGATCCCGGTGCGTTGTGAAATGCTGGGCAATGTCATCTTTGTGAACTTTGACGATGACGCGATGCCGCTGAAAGAATGGCTCGGCCCGCTGCTTGATGAATGGGATGAGTTTGCCTTTGACCGCGTCAAACTGGCCGCGCGCTATTCGTTCGATCTCAACTGCAACTGGAAGGTCGCGATGGAGGCCAACATGGAAGTGTACCATGTGCCTTTCATCCATCCTGATACGGTTGCGCCGCTGGTCGATAGCAAGCGCAACCTCAACACCATGTATCCCAATGGTCATGCCCGGATGCTTGCCCCGCCGCCGCGCCAGACCGATCGCGAACATGTGCGCGCAGTCGATAGCCCGCCTGAATGGCAACAGATTGAAAGCGTCGGCGAGCTCGGGCGAACCTGTACGCAAAGCTACACCTTGTTCCCGAACTGGGTCTCACCGCTTTCGAACTACTTCGTGCCTCCGCTTGTGTTCTGGCCAACCTCGCTAAATACAACGCGGCTGGAACTGGTGACCATGGCGCTCGATTGGGGCGACGGGCCAGCACCAGACCTTTGGACAGTGCCTGATCCAAGCCAACCCAATGGCCGAGATATGAGCCCGATCATTCTGGAAGACACACAGTTTGGCGAAGCGATCCAGCATTCGATGCAGAGCGCAGCGTTCAAGAGCGTGCCTTTGTCTTATCAGGAAGCCCGCATCTATTCCTTCCACCAAAGCTGCGACAAGATGATCGGTATCGAAAACGTGCCGGAGCATCTTCGGGTCGAGCAAGTCATCGGTGAGGAATGGATCTGGCCCAATGATCCGCGCGTTGAACAGATGAAAGAGGAACGCGAAGCAGCCGAATAGGCGGCCTTTCCAAACGCACCCTTTGGCAAGCGGACGCTACGGAACTGAAACTTTTTCCGCAGCATGCGCAATATTGTGGCCAAATGGCCGCACTTTGCGACGCTTCCTAGCGCTTTTGCTAGATGAGCCGTGAATCGCTCCTTCATACACTCCTCAATATTGCTGATAGCCGCATCTAAAGCGGCACAGGGACTGGGGAACATGGCACAGGGCAAAGCTCAAAAGAGCATGGCCCCAAAGCCGCAAGGGAGAGAGCACGATGAAATCACCTAACACCCGAATTGCCACTAGCGCAGGTCTGCGCCGCACGCTTATGGGCGGCGCGGCGATCGCTGCCATTGCCAGCATGCCGCAGGCGGCCCTTGCTCAGGACAACGAGCTTGGAGCGGAAGAGGACGCAAGCGATCAGCCGGTCATCATCGTTCAGGCCCGCCGCCAGAACGAAAGTCTGCAAGACGTTCCGGTTACGGTAACCGCGATTGGCGGCGAAACGCTTGAGCGATTCGGTGTTGACCAGGTTGCTGACGTGACCAGCCGTGTTCCGACCCTGAACGTACAGGTCGGCGGTTCGGGTTCAGGCGGTCAGCTTTCGCTGCGCGGTGTTGGTTCTTCCAACATTTCAGCCGCCTTCGACAGTGCGGTTGCCTTTGATTTCGACGGCGTACAGGTCTCCAGCATGCGTCTGGTTCAGGCCGGTTTCTTCGACACCCAGCAGATCGACGTTCTCAAGGGCCCACAATCGCTGTTCTTCGGTAAATCGGCCTCAGCTGGCGTTTTCTCGATCCGCTCGGCTGATCCTACCTCAACCTGGCAGGCCAATATCCGCGGTTCGTATGAATTCGAGGAAGAAGGCTACACGATCGGCGGATATGTCTCCGGACCGCTTACCGAAACGCTCGGCATTCGCGTGGCGGCCCAGTGGAACGACATCGACGAATTTGTCGAACTGCAGCCGGGCACGCCTGCTGCCAATGGCCGATTCCGCGGGCAGGAAAACCTGATTGTGCGCACCACGCTCGATTGGGAACCCAGCGACATGTTCGACGCGAACCTCAAGGTTCAGTACGTTCGCAACGAAGGCGACGGGGCGATCCAGCATTCCGACATTGATTGCGGGGCAAACGGCGTTGCTGACCCGGTTTTCCTTCTTTCGGGAGTTGCTGCGATCCCGGCTGGCAATGATTGCAACGCCAGTGATGGACTTTACTTCCTGCCTGACGCTGCGCCCGCCTTGGCAGGCGGAGTTCCAACCCCATCCGAAGCGGCAGGACGCAATGGCGTTCCCTTTGCGGAAACCGATGTGTGGTTTGGCCGTCTTCTGATGAATTTCGAGGTATCGGACAGTCTGACGCTGACGTCGACGACCGGATATCTCGATCTCGATGCGGTTGATTTCGATTGCTATGCTTATGTCGGCATCGGACCTGCATTCTCGCCCATCGGCAATGCATTGGGCGATCCGACATTCCTTGCTGCCAATGCGCCAACCTTGGCTGCAACCAATGCTCCGGGCTCAGCACAGGGCACAGGTTGTTCCGATCCGGTCAACCAGCTTGAACAGTTCACTCAGGAACTGCGCCTGACCTCAGACTTTGACGGTCCGTTCAACTTCATGCTGGGCCTGTTTTATGAAGATCGTGAGTTTGTGTTCGACACCGCTCAGCAAGCGGTCAACATCTCATTGATTGCAGCTGACCCGGTCACCGGCTTTACCTATGACTGGGACAAGCGCCACGTCACCGATACCGAAGCATTCTCGATCTTCGGGTCAGTACAAATCGACCTGTCGGACCAGTGGGAGCTTTCAGGCGGTGTCCGTTACACCGATGAAACCAAGACTCAAGTCATCACCGTGCCCGCGCTGCACCTGTTCTTGCAGGGACCGGGATTTGTGGCACCGGGCTTCAACTCGGGCGACATTGACTTTTCTGACGACAATATCTCGCCTGAAGTCACGCTGCGGTATCAGCCAGACGACGATGTCACGCTGTTTGCCTCGTTCAAGACCGGTTTCAAGTCGGGCGGTATCGACAATTCAGCGCTTCCGTCAGCCAGCTTGAGCGCTGCCGCATTGAGCGGTGACTTCTCGGCGCTGATCTTCGATTCCGAAACTTCGATTGGTGGTGAGATTGGCTTCAAGTCGCAGTTCAACGATCGCACGGTCACACTCAACGGCACAGTGTACTATTACGTTTTCGACGATCTGCAGGTTCAGAACTTCGACGCTGTGAACATCCAGTTCCTTACGCTGAACGCGGGTGAAGTGACGTCGCAAGGCTTTGATCTTGAATTTGGCTGGCGTCCGCCGGTTGACGGGCTGAGCCTGTCAGCGAACCTCGCTTATCTTGATGCGTCGTTCACAGACACTTTCATTGCCAGTGAGGATCTCGATGGTCGCGATTCAGCGCGTGCACCGCGCTGGTCGGGTAACCTTGCCTTCGATTACTTCACTCCAATGGGTGACGATCTTGAGTTCGGCCTTTCCGGCAACATGGTGTTCAGCGATGACTACTTCACCAACGAAGATTCGCTTAATGACCTCGTGCAGGATGGCTATGTCACTTTCGACCTGACCGCTTCGATTGGCGATCAGGATGGCCGCTGGAAGTTCTCGGTCATCGGTGTGAACCTGACTGATGAGATCTGGGTCAACACGTCCGGCCCGCGTCCGTTCCTTTCACCAGGCGGCGCAGCGGGCTTTGGTCTCCCATTGGGCGATGACCTTGTGGTTACCCAGAACCGCGGTCGCCAGATCTTTGCCGAGGTGCAGTTCAACTTCTGATCAGACCTCCCCTTGGGGTCAGAGCGGGCGGGCCGGAAGGTCCGCCCGTTTTGTATGGCGCCTCTTAAAAACACGCATTGCTGCATCGGGGGCACAAGGCGCATGCTGCATACAAATTGGGAGACTCATGACATGTCGCGCGAAGAACTCGTATCGATGACCCGCAATCTGGTCGCTCATGGAGCGGCTGACACGATGGAATATGCCGACGATATCGTGCGTGTTCCCGCCAGTACATATACCGATCCGAACCTGTTCGAGCTCGAGAAGCGCAATGTGTTCCGCCGGCTGCCGCTGATGGTTGCGCCTTCGTGTGAATTGCCCGAACCCGGCGATTACAAGGCAATGGACATTTGCGGCGTGCCTTTGCTGCTCACCCGTCAGCGCGATGGCAGCGTTGGTGCATTTCTCAACATGTGCACGCATCGCGGGAACCCGGTGGTCGAAGCAGGCACCACCGGTAACGCATCACGCTTCACCTGCGGCTATCACGGTTGGACCTTTAAGAATGACGGCGACCTCGTCGGTGTCGCCTCGCCGAAGGATTTTGGCGCAGTCGACAAGGCGGCTTTGTGCCTCAAGCGTTTTCCAGTCTACGAAAGCGCTGGTTTGATCTGGGCAACACTTGATCCGGATTCGAAGCTATCCATCGCTGATTATCTGTGCGGTTACGATGAGCTTTTGAAGGCTTTTGAGTTCGACGGGTGGACATTGTTCTCCCAGCGCACTCTGGCCGGGCCGAACTGGAAGACGGCGTATGACGGTTATCTCGATTTCTACCACCTGCCAGTGCTCCACAAGGACACGTTCGGCGCCGACTTCTACAACCGCGCCAACTTCTTTGGCTGGGGCCCGCATCAACGGCTCTCCACCCCATCGAAGTTCGCGATCAAGGTCTCGGGCGATGATGATCAGCAGATGGATCTCGAAGCGCTATCCGATGATGAGATTCCTCAGGAAGTGCTGGTTCAGGGCGTTTGGACAATCTTCCCGCATATCTCGATCGCGAGCTTTTATGGCGGCGGGCAGCGCGGGGCGATGATCAGCCAGCTTTTCCCCGGCGACACCGTGGGCGAAAGCTACACGACGCAATATTACGTCATGGAAAACCAGCCAGAAACCGAAGCAGATATCAAGTCCGCGCATGAGCAGTTCGACTTCCTCGAAGTGGTGGTGCGCGATGAGGACTACAAGACCGGCAAACGCCAACACGAGGCGCTGCAATCAGGCATGCTCAAGGAAGTCTTGTTCGGCAAAAATGAGCGCGGCGGACAGGTCTTTCACCAATGGGCCGCCAAGCTCACTCATGCGAGCGATGAGGAATTGCTGGAAATCTTCGCAGCGGAGCAGAAGCAAGCGGCTGAGTGAGCGTTCGCCCAATATAGGCCGCCACCCGCTCTTTGGAGCACCAGTAGTCGCTCAAGTGGCTGCTATTGAAGGCGGGGGCGCACTAAATGCTAGTCTGAATGAGCGGCAAGGCCCTCGGCTTCCTTGCGTGCGATGCGCGCGCGTTCAGCCTTCTCGCGGTCGGCTTTTACCCTTAGCGCCTGATCTGCCAATCCGCGCCATGTCTTTTCCGCACGAAGATTGCGTTCCCGCACATTCTCCAGAGTTGCCTCTCGAGCTTCTCGCGCGGCTTCTTGCGCGCGGACATCATAGAATTCGAAAGACTGGTTCATGAACTACCTTTCAAACAAGGCTCGGCGCCCTTTTTGACGCCCCTCCCACGCGCCGGGTCGCAAAAGCGCGCGGGAGGAACCTGAGCAGCCTATCTAGTCGGCAGCGGATAGATTGACCGCGCTTTCTTTTCCATTCCGACCGGTTTCAACCTCGTAATTGAGGCGTTGATCCTTATCGAGCGTCTGCATGCCTGCTGCTTGAACAGCGCTGATGTGAACGAAGCTATCGCTCGATCCGTCGTCAGGCTGGATGAACCCATAGCCTTTGTCGGTATTGAAGAACTTTACAGTTCCAGTCTTACTCATGATGGTTCCTTTCAAGAACACATAAGGTTGCCTCTCCGCGACATGCGAAGCGGTCGTGCGTCAAATCGTCTAATGAAAGGAAGTCGTCGTCTGGTCTAAGCCGTGGCCATCAAGGGCGAGCGGCGGTCGTCAAAATCCGAAGTCCGTCGCAAATTTCGACGTCAGCACAGGCGGCTTAACAGCTTTTAGCCGTTACACCTAATCAATAGTATCTCGTTGAACGAAGCCCAAACTGCACACGACAGCTTCTGGGTCGAAAGCGGTTGGTCCGCTTTCTTCGGGCCTTTTTGCAAAGCCCGGACCGTCTGCAACCGGCCCACACCGTGCCGTACCTTTGCGACAGAAACTGGGGGTGAAAGTGGACTGTCGGCTCGTGGCCGACTTGCTGAGACTACATCCAATTGCCCATAAGCACGAACGGCGCCCAGAAGTATGGGTCCGAGTACTTGTCTGATTTGATCATTTCCAATTGAGCTTCGCGCAGGGCATCCGCCTTGGACATTCTTCCCTCGACCATCTCGCCGTAGAACGCGCGCATGAAGACAGGGGTTGCATCGTCGGAGACCTGCCAGAGTGTCGCGAGAACACTAGCGGCCCCCTTGTTCTGAGCCAGGACGGCGAAACCTTCGAGCTCAAGACCGGTGCTTTCGGCGCCAATCGCGGTTTCGCAGGCCGACAAAGTCAGCAATTCAACCCCTTCCAGATCGAATTTGTAGGATCGATTGATCTCCGCGAGCGAAATCTCGGTCCCATCACCGAGCAGCAAGAAAGATGAGGCCTCATCTCCGGGCTGGATCTGGAAGTGCGTAGCGATATGCAGGACTGGGGCCGGATCTGTAAGTTTGTCTTCGAACGTGGCGCGCGAAAACCGTTCGTTGAGAAAATACTCTCCGTTGAGTATTCCCGGGCTTTCAGCGGAACCGATCACGTATTCGAGTTCAAGCGGAACGCTCGGCAGTGGACTGAAGCCCGCGGCGGCGTTGCTGAGACCGAATCCCTGGGCACTGGTCAACGCTGAAGACACTTCGAAGCGCGTGTTCGCAGCGGGGGTATAGATGGCAAGGCGCAGTTTCTCAGTCAGATATTCGTCGCCATCCCAGAGCGCCGCAAATGGAATATACCGGATCTGGCCTTGAACATTGAGCATCAAGGTACTCGTGCCAGCTGCCTCAAGTTCATCTTCGATCGGCGCGATTAGATAGCGATAGAGGTGGCCCAAAGGGAGATGCAGATCTTCAGCCCTCTGCTCATCGCCGGAGAAGTCATATGACCGCCCCAAGTCTATCAGGTAGCGCGCGTCGAAAATCGTTGCGAAAAGTTCGCTGCGAGAGACGGCGATTTCCTCGTGGGTGAATGCCTCACCTGTAATGAGAAAAAGATGCAGGCTGTCTTCAAATGCCACTGCCTGAAGCAACGCGACATCCGAGCCAATTTCAGAGACAATCCGACGTGCGGCCCGCGATTGCTCAAGAGCCAGTGCCCGAGCCTCTTCCCTGATCGCTTCGTCATTAATTGTCTGGGGTTGTGAGGTCCAGGAAGCGACAAGCGTGAAGAATTCTTCATATGCCGCGCTGTGGGCCGCATCAAGATCGGCAAGCTGCCGATCTTCAAGCTCGGAAAGGCCCTGCTCGCGTTTCTTTGTCAGCAAGGCGGTCCGCTCGATACCCAGCCGATTAGGGGTGTCGAGCCACCCGGTTAGCTGAGCCTGCCATGCCCGCTCTTGCTCATTCAACACGAGTTGCTCCGTCGCCTGGTCTTGCCTCGCTCCGCGCACGAACGCTGTGTACTCAAGGTCTTTGAACATTCTGCCGACCTGCTCAGCTTCGGTGAACCTGC
>CAYUCZ010000015.1:0-57247 GCA_964443505.1 uncultured Porphyrobacter sp.
TCTTCTCGGTGATGTTGCGCGGGTTCTTCTTGGTCACGTAGTAAAAGCCCGTGCCCTCGGTCGAGACGAGCTTGATCTTGACGGTTGCGGGCTTCGCCATGGCGGTTTCCTACAGATTCGGTGGTGGGTTTTCGGCCCAAAAAACAAGGGCGACGCGAACCCTGCAATCAGGGGCGCCGCCTCACAGACGCGCGCCTCTGAGCGATTCACGGGGAAAAGTCAAGCAGAGTCACCAATCCGAGCCCGAGACTTTGCCGCGATTGGCCTTCACCGCGCCGCGCGCTTTCTTCTCCTTGAGCCTCTGGGTCTTGCCCACCCGGTTGACGCGCGACTTTGCACGTTTTTTCGGCGCGCGGTGCGCGGCCTCCAGCATCTCTTCCAGCTTCGCCCGGGCAGCCTGGCGATTCGCTTCTTGTGTCCGGTGCTGGCGCGCGGTGATCAGCAGATCACCAGAGGCGGTCAGCTTTGTGCCTGCCAAAGCGCGCAGGCGAGCGAAAACCGGCGGCGCAAGGCGCAGCGCGTAGATGTTGACGCGCAGCTGCACTTCGGTTGCGACCTTGTTGGCGTTCTGCCCGCCGGGACCAGAGCCTGCGAGAAAACTCTCCTCTGCAAGCGCATGTGCGCGGGCGAGAAGTGCCTCATCCATCGGATGCCTCTTGCGGGGCGGGGTCTTGAATATTGGGGGCAGGCGGAGCGCTCAACCCTGTTCTTTCGAAGTCCGCGGGGAACGGAGCATGCGCAAAAATCGTGCTTTTGCCTTCGCGTGTGACAGAGATCGTTTCGGCATGCAGCATCGTACGCGGCGCTCCCTTGTTCTGACCGCGCACTGGTCCGTAGACCGGATCACCCAGCAGCGGCGCGCCAAGCCCCTGAAGCGCATGCACTCTTAATTGATGCGTCCGGCCTGTCTCGGGACGGAACCGGATGAGCGAGCGCCGCCTGTCGCCCTCACCGATGGTTTCGATCAACTCCCAGTGCGAAACCGCCGGCTTGCCCTTCTTCGCGGCGATCATGCGCCAGCCTTTCTCAGCCGAACTGATCTTGGACAGCGCAAGTTCAATTGTGCCTGACTGTTCGCTCGGCTCAAAGTCGATCACCGCGAGATAGGTCTTGCCCACAAGCCGGTCTTCAAACGCTTTGTTGAAGCGCTTTAACGCCTTGGGATTGCGCGCCAGCAGCAGGCAGCCTGACGTGTCAGTATCAAGCCGGTGGACCGGAACAGGAGGGCGCTGAAAGCCCAGTTTCAATTGCTCGATATGGTCAAACAACGCAGGGCCGCCGCGCTTTGGCCGATCAACCGGAAGGCCAGCAGGCTTATCAATGACGAGCGCTTCGCCGTCTTCATAAAGGATGGGAATGTTCATAATCTTTGTCTTGCCTGCCGTGCCGCCATCATCATGCGCTTCGCCGCCTTGATTGTCACTGCGGTTCACGGTGCCGCGGGACAAGGCAAGCGCAATGGGCGGGTACGGTGTCTCCTAAATCAACTGTGCCTTGAAGAGTCCGCGCACCGCATTGCCGAGCCAGAAGCCTTCGGCAAGATCATCGAGCGTCAATTCAGCCTCGCGCGCTTTGCCGGTTTCTAGCAATTCTTCGCGCAGAACTCCGGGCAGCAGGCCAAGCCCGGAAGCCGGCGTCAACAACGCGCCACCGCGTTCAACAAACAGATTGGTGAAGCTGCCTTCGGTAACCAGCCCATCTTGGCGAACAAGGATCGCTTCGCGCGCGCCCATGCCGCCCGCAGCCGCAAGCGCATCTTCATAAAAGCCGCGATCGGAAGTCTTGTGTGCAAGCCTCCAGTCAGACGGGTCAAGCGGATTGGGCAAGGCCACTGCTTTTGCAGTTCCCTCGATTGGCTCTGGCATCGGCTGTGTTTCAAGCGCGCTTGCCCCGCTGCGCGAAGCCAGCAGGCGCAGTTTCACAGGCTCTTCCAGTTCGAAGCAAAGCGCCTGGATCTGGTTGCGCAAGGCGTGCCTGTCGAACTGAAATCCAAGCTCAGCCGCGCTGCGTTTCATGCGGGCAAGATGCCTTTCAAGCAGCCTGATCCCGGTTTGCGGATCGAACGCCATGGTTTCGATAAGATCGAATGCGGGCGCTGTGTGATCGGGCGAGGATCGCCGCGCAAACCCCGCTTTCACTTCGCATTCGCGCCGCTCGCCTAACCTGTCACTGTCAGCGACGATCGCAGAGCCAACACCCAGAATTGCGTGCCCCTGACCGTTTTCAATTGGGGTGAGCCGCAAGGTTCGGATTGCAACGTTGAAGGCCGCTGTGCCGTCTGCTCCAATCCGGCCGATCGCTCCGCAATAGGGGCCGCGCGCATCGCGTTCGACATCGCTGATCAATTCCATCGCGCGGATCTTGGGCGCGCCGGTGATCGATCCGCACGGGAAAAGCGCTCGGACAAGATCCATCGCCCCCTTGCCTGCGGCAAGCTCGGCCCTGACGCTGGAGACCATCTGGTGGACGGTCGGATAGCTTTCAACAGCGAAGGGCGCATCGACGCGCACGCTGCCCGGAACGGCCACGCGCGACAGATCGTTGCGCATCAAATCAACGATCATCAGGTTTTCGGCCTTGTCCTTGACCGATGTTGCAAGCTCTTCGGCAAGTTGCTGATCGTGGGCAGGATCGGCAGAGCGCGGGCGCGTCCCTTTCATCGGTTTGGCCTTGGCCTTGCCGTTTTCATCGAGCGCAACGAACAATTCGGGCGAGAAGCTCAACAGCCAGTGAGAGCCGTCAAAGATCATCCCGCCATAGCCTGCACTCGCCGCAAGACGCAGCTCGGCATAGAGCGCTTGCGGGTCACCGCGATAAGAGCCTGCAAGCGGGTAGGTCAGGTTCGCCTGATAGATATCGCCTGCATGGATCGCCTCGCGCAGCGTCTCAAACGCGGCATCATAGCCTCCCGGCGACAATTGCGGTTCAAGCGGGCCGATGCTCGCTGTGCCCTGTGCCCGTGCGGCGAGCCATTGGGGCACCTCTGCGGCAGGAATGCGCTGAGGCGGGTCGAACAGCCCAAGCCACACAAGCGGCCCGTGTGCGCCGCTGCGCGCGGCGGCCAAAGGCGCAAGGCGCGGTTCCAGCGCGAGGCCTGCTTCATAAGCGATATAGCCTGCCAATTCGCCGCCAGCAGCTCTTGCCGCCTCTGCCGCTTCAAGCGCAGCCGCCACATCGCTGGGATGGTGGGCCACGAAAAGCTCACGCGGGTGGGCATAATACAGCGCGTCCGCCGCGCCGGAATCGGGGGCGCGGGCGTCATCGAGCAATACGAAACCTGACTGCTGTGCGTCCTGACCCATGCTGACCGCCTTAGCCTATCCGGCGACCAAGTCGATAGGTTGACCGCCGCCTATTCGCCCTGCAAACGACGAGTGATTGGATTTCAGCGAGGGATGGGCGTGCAAAATGAGTGAGATCTTTCTGGGACTGGGCGGCAATGGCGAAAACCAGCACCTCGCGCTGGGCCGGGCGAACCGCCATGGCTTGATTGCGGGGGCAACCGGAACGGGCAAGACCGTCACGCTTCAGGGTCTGGCGGAAAGCTTTTCTGCCAATGGTGTCCCGGTGTTTGTCGCGGATGTGAAAGGCGACCTGTCAGGCATCGCCATGCCCGGCTCACCGACGTTCAAGCACGCCGACAAGCTTGAAGGCCGTGCCAAAGAACTGGGCATGGATGATTATGCCTATTCGGACAATCCCGTCATTTTCTGGGATCTGTATGGCAAGCAGGGCCATCCGATCCGCACCACGATCACCGAGATGGGACCGCTGCTATTGTCGCGGCTGCTTGATCTCAACAACACGCAGGAAGGCGTGTTGCAGATCGTCTTTCGCCATGCCGATGACAATGGATTGTTGCTGCTCGATTTCGGGGATCTGCAAAGCCTTTTGCAATGGGCGTATGAGAACTCGAAAGAGCTGTCGGGCGTCTATGGCAATGTCTCGAAGCAATCGG
This sequence comes from uncultured Porphyrobacter sp., assembly GCA_964443505.1. Classification (GTDB taxonomy): domain Bacteria; phylum Pseudomonadota; class Alphaproteobacteria; order Sphingomonadales; family Sphingomonadaceae; genus Erythrobacter. The sequence goes on from CAYUCZ010000015.1 coordinate 3,959, forward strand.
TCGGCGCGATCCAGCGCCAGCTGTTGAGTTTTGAATCGCAGGGCGCGGATCACTTCTTTGGTGAGCCCGCGCTTGAGATCGATGATTTTCTCAAACTTGATGAAAATGGGCGCGGCTACGTGAATGTGTTGGCCGCAGATCAATTGATGCGCAGTCCAAAACTGTATGCGACCTTCCTCTTGTGGCTGCTCGCGGAATTGTTTGAAAGCCTGCCCGAAGTGGGTGATCCCGAAAAGCCCAAGCTTGTCTTCTTTTTCGATGAAGCTCACCTGCTGTTTGATGATGCTCCCAAGGCCTTGCAGGAAAAGATCGAGCAGGTCGTTCGCCTGATCCGTTCGAAAGGCGTTGGCGTGTTCTTCGTCACGCAGAACCCGATCGACATTCCCGAAGATGTTGCAGGTCAGCTGGGCAACCGTGTGCAACATGCGCTGCGCGCATTCACCAAGCGTGACCAGCGCGCGATCAAAGCCGCAGCAGAGACGTTCCGCATCAATGAAGAGCTCGATGTTGAGGAGGCGATTACTCAGCTTAAAGTGGGTGAGGCGCTGGTTTCGACCCTTGATGAAGATGGCGCCCCGACCGTGGTGCAACGCACCTTGATCAAGCCGCCGCGTTCGCGCCTTGGCCCGGTGAGCGTCAAGGAACGCGCGATCATCCAGTCGATCAGCCCGTTCGAAGGCAAGTATGATGAGCGCGTCGATCGCGAAAGCGCGGAAGAGGTGCTCGCCCAGAAGGCTGCCGATGCGGTGGAAACTGCCAAGGAAGTCGAAGAAAAGGGCGCAGAAGAGGTCGGCAAGCGTTCGCGCAAGTCGAAATCGATCTGGGAGAAGGCCCTGTCGCGTGGGACCAAGGTCGCCGCAGGCTCAGTCGCTGGTGCGGCAGCTGCCGCAGTGCTTGGCAAGAAATCGCGCGCCAACCCGGTGCGTTCGGGAATTACCTCGGCAGCTGGGTCAATCGCGACTGATCTTGCTGGCCCGATTGCCGGGCGCTTTGTGCGCAACCTGATTGGCGGATTGATGCGCTAGCCAATCAGCTGGCTGCGGTGCGAAGCGTGTGCTGCTCAAACACCAGCTTTACCGGCAGCGTAAAATTGATCAGAGCCTCGCCGCCGCATTCGCGCAGCAATGCCTCGCACGCTTCGCGGTCCTCGCCATCAAGCGAGGCGAAATAGTCAAGCGCGCGTTGCAGCATCCACAAGCTGAAAGGCAGGGCAAGCCGTTCGCCGCCCACGCCTTCGATCTCGAACCTGGCCATGCCAAGGGCGCGTGGGAGTTCGCTTCCAGGCTCGTTCGCCTGTGCCCAATCCCCCAGCATTTGTGCGACAACCGCAAGGTGAGGAACCTGCTCTTGCGTCATCCGCCGCAGCACCGGGATCAGCGTTTCGGGGATGGCGTCATTGGCGAGAAATTCCCCTGAAAGCGGTTCGGGCGCGATCATGCGTTCAACCCAGTTCGCCACGCGCGGTGCAATCCGCTTCATGATCTCACCGCTCGCCGGGTCGCGGTAATTGTGCGCATAAAGCGGCCCGATCAGACCATAATCGCCAATGCTTGGGCGCGTGCCGAACAGGAAGGGGTGCAGCGCGAAATGCGCATCAAGATCGCGCAGCAGCGCTTCATAGCTTGCCTCAATCGCAGGGATGGTTGCCTCGTTGACGCCAAGCATCGGCACAAAGCCGCGAAAGGTCGCACCGCGTTGTTTGCCAACCTCGTATTGCTGGGCCGGATCACCATCAGGCAAGGCGACCTTGCCAAATTCGCCGTAGACCCATTCTTCATTGTAGTTCCAGCGATAGTGCATGGCCGGGATCACCAGCCATTCATCGCCATAGGTTTCCAGCAGCAAGGACGCGAAATGTTGGCGCGGGCTTACGGGATAGGCAGAAGGTTCAGGGCTTTGCGCCTCGAAGTGGTCGATGATGACAGTCGTGTCCTGCAAGATTGTGCCATCAGCAAGCTTCACTACGGGGATCACCGGGCGCCCTACGGCAGGGATGATCTCGCTCTGGTGAATGTCTGGTGTCGCGAGCACCTCGACGTAATCGGCCGCTTTCCAGTCGAGATAAGCGCGCGCCTTTCCCGAATACAGCGACAGCGGGGCTCCAAACAGTGTGGCAGTCATCTGCGTTCCTTCGATCTGTTGCGCGCTCTTTATAGCTTCATAGCGGCAATCGAAGTTCGGCGCGAAGCCCGCCAGAGTTACGATTGGCAAGAACAAGCTCGCCGCCATGCTGTTCGGCAATGGCGCGCGCCAGCGTCAGGCCAAGGCCGGCCCCGCCCGTTGCCCTGTTGCGCGAAGCCTCACCCCTGGTGAACGGTTCGAGCATGTCGGCGATCATCTCTTCCGGGATGCCCTGTCCGCGATCCTCAACCGCAAGCACAGCGGTGTTGCTTTCGACGTCTACTGACACTTCGGCAGGCCCTGCATAGCGCACGGCATTGGCCACCAGATTGCGCAGTGCCCGTTTGATCCAGGTGACTTGCACTCTGGCTACAACACGCGGTGGGTTGAGCATGGTGACAGGGTCGCCCAGATCTTCAAACTCTTCGGTGATGCTTATCGCCAGCATGCCAAGATCAACCGCCTCGGCATCGATCGCGCCTGATCGGCCAAGCCGCGCAAGCGAGAGGATATCGTCAAGCGTTGCAGTGATGTCCTCGATGCTGGCGGCCATCTTGGCGCGCTGGTCTTCATCGGGGACATTCTCGATCCTGACACGCAGCGCGGCGAGCGGAGTTTTAAGATCATGCCCAATGGCGCCCAGCATCACGTCCTTCTCGTCAAGAAGCGCTGCGATCCGGGCTTCCATTGCGTTGTGAGCTGCAATCAACCGGCGGGTATCGGAAGGGCCCGTTTCCTCCAGCATCACGACCTTGTCTGGGTTGCGCGAAAAGGTGCTTACGCGATCTGTCAAAGCTGCAAGCGGTTGAGTGATCCGGCGCAGAACAAGGAACAGCACGATGAGCAGAAAGCCGAAAGTCACCAGCGTTTGAAACACCAGCACACCAAGCGCGCCTTGCGGCTGACGCGGTTCGAGCACTCGCGCTGCCTCCCACATGCTGTCGGGGGTTCTTTGGATCGCTGCGGTCATCACTCTGCGCGTGCGCCATCCGACATTGTTGCGAAAACGCGCCCTGCTTTCGGCAAAACGCACCAATTGCGGGTCATCGCCAGCCCTTATGACCGAAACCGCCACCGCATGCGGGTCAATGCCCTCTTCCGCGAGGATTGATCTGAGGCGTTCCTCGTAATCGCCCTCTTGTTCTGGCACCGCGATGGGCGGCGAGGATGTGATCGTATAGCGCAAGGGGCGGGGCAGATTGCCTGACGCGCCGATATTCGCGCGGTCGGGCCTTCGATCATCAAAGCGGCGATCAGGCAAAGGGGGTTCGCCGCGCAAGGCGCGCAATTCGTTGCGGGCAGCGCGGCGCGCCTCGCGCTGCTCTTCGCGTTCCGACTCGCCGACGAGACGGAAGGCGGCTGCGGTAATGGCAGCAGCTTCGCGGCGTTCTTCGCCTGCGCGGTACAGCAGCACCACCGAAACAACTTGCGCGATGAGAAGCGCCAGAGCGACGCTGACCATGACCTGCGCAAACAGGCTTGATGGCAGCAGGCGTCTCACTCAGCCTCTGGTCCCGGGGCAACACGCTTGACGCTGGCAGCAAACCGATAGCCGCCGCCGCGCACGGTCAGGATCAGTTGTGGATCGCTGGTATTAGCCTCGATCTTGCGGCGCAGACGGCTGACCTGATTGTCGACCGCTCGGTCGAACAGGTGAGCGGTGCGTCCCTGCACAAGGTCGAGCAGCAGATCACGGTCCATCACCTTGCGCGGATTGTCGAGGAATGCGCGCAGCAGGCGGAATTCGGCTGTCGAGATCGGCACGGTCACGCCCTGCGCATCGCTCAGTTTCCGCTTGAGCGGGTCGAGCACCCAGCCCTCGAAATGATAATGCCAGTCCTCTGCTTCGGTTTGCGGCGCTGCGCCGCGGCCCACACGCCGCAGGACTGTCTTGATCCGGGCAACCAGTTCGCGCGGTTCAAAGGGTTTGACGACATAATCGTCCGCACCCAGTTCAAGGCCAACGATCCGATCGGTTGCCTCGCCGCGCGCGGTGAGGAAGATCACCGGAAGCTTGCGCGTTTCCACCAAGTGCCGACAGAGCGAGAGCCCATCCTCGCCCGGCATCATGATGTCGAGCAGGACGATATCGGGCGTCGTTTCGGTCAGCGCGGATCGTGCCGCCGCCGCGCTCGCGGCCTCGGTCACGGCAAAGCCCTGACCGGTCAGGTATTCGGCCAAGGGTTCGCGCAAGGTCGCTTCGTCATCGACCAGAAGGATGGTGGTTGGTGCAGTGTCGTCCATCAGGCGCATCTCATGAAAGGTGCCGGCCCGGCGCGCAAGCCTTGCGAGCGTGCACACCGGGCCGGGGAGGAGGCGGAGCGGGCGAGATCGGGGGGCATGTTGACCCGCGCCGCCGGCTAGTTCTCAGCTTGCGCCGCCATCGCGCATGGCGCGCATCTGTTCGCGGCGTTCGCGGAACTGTTCGCGCATTGCTTCACGGGCGGCTGAGCGTTCTTCGGCTGTGATCGTGCCTGATCCGTCTGCATCGACCCTGGCAAAGAGCGTTTCGACGCCGGTGTCGAATTCAGCGCGGCTAACGATCTGGTCGCCATTGGTGTCTGCCCGGCGGAGCATCGCCATCGGCCCGCGGCCTCCGCGCCGGCGTTCACCGCGAGGGCCACGCCGGCCTTCGCGCGCTTCACCGCGTGCCTCGCGGCCTGCGCGCATTTCTTCGCGCGAGAGTCCGTCGCTGCCATCGGTGTCGAGCCGTGCGAACATGCGGGCCTGGCGTTCAGCTGCGCGGGCTTCGCGTGCAGCGGTCATTTCTTCAGGGCTGATTTCCCCGTCGCTGTTGGTGTCGGTTTCGGCAAAGCGTTCAGCCGCTCGGGCGCTGCGGTCTTCTGTTGAAAGCTGGCCATCGCCATTCGCATCCATTTTGGCAAAGCGCGTGTCAGCATGGCTTTTGGCTTCAGCCAGAGTGATCTCGCCATCGCCATTGGCATCGGCCGCTTCAAGGGCGCGCTCAGAATGCTGGCTGGCAATAGCGACACCGGTGCCGCCAAGCGCGAGTGCAGCAGCAGAGAGGGTCAAGGTCAGGGTTAGTTTACGCATCAAAGGTTCCTTCCAGTGTTCTTATTATCGGGCGAGAGGTGCGGCGAAACGCCATGCATAAGGGCCGGGTCAAAGCGGAGGGGCAAATCCAACCCGGCCTGCGACCGTTTCGTCAGTTGGGGGCAAGGACGCTTTTGCATGGGCGCTCGCCGCAACTCTCGTGAACCTTTGTAGATGCGCAATGTCGCAGCATTATCCCGCAATCGCGCGACATTGTCGCGAATTGTATCGGGATCGCGGCGCTGTTCAGCTTGCGGAAAACTCTATCGCGGGCGCTGCTCGGTCCCTTCGCCTGCGGTGATGAAGATCGCAGTCGCACTCTCTTCAACGTCGGCGATATGCCACACGCCTCTGGGGTTAATCGCATATTCCCCTGCGCACAGCGGCACGGTCTTCTGCGTGCCATCGGGGAATTCCTGTGTTAGCACCATCGCGCCTTGGGTACAGATCACGACCTCTTCGCCCTTGGGGTGCATCTCCCATGTGGGCCAGCCTTCGGTAAAAGTGTGCTGCGAGACGAGCCGCCCTTCTGCCCCATCCGCGCCGTGGCGTTCACCGTAGCTTTGGTACCATTCCAGCCCGGAGAACGGCGGTTGGGGAACCGCCGTTGCACCAAGGCCAAGATGGAGGAAAGCTTCGCTCAGCTTGTGAGTCCCGCTCATGCCGGAGGCGCAGTGAAGCAGAAGACGTTGAGCTTGTTCCCGTCGAGATCGCGGAAATAGCCAGCATAAAAGCCATCATCCCCGCGCGGGCCGGGCGTGCCTTCGTCTGTGCCGCCCTTGGCGATAGCGGTGTCATAGACGGCCTTGACCTTGTCCGGGCTATCGACCTGCAACGCGACCATCACGCCATTTCCAACCGTGGCCGCCTCGCCATCGAACGGTTTGGTCGCGGCAATGCCCGGCGCGCCATCCATCGTGCCCCAGGCAACAAATGTGTCGAAATCCATCATCCGACCGACACCGAAATGTTCGGCAATCGCGTCATAGAATTCCGCTGCGCGCGGCAGATCATTGGTGCCAACTGTAACGTAGCCGATCATTCTTGTTCTCCCTGAAATCGAGCCAGCGATATGCGACTCGGAGCAGAGGAACATTAGTAGAACAAACGCGCTGGCGCAATCAGGTTCAAAGTGGAGCCGTTTCGCGTTCGAGCCAGGCCAGATCATCGCCGTCAAGCTGCGGGGCAACGATCTCGCGGACCTGTGCATGATAGGCATCAAGCCATGCGATCTCGCGTTCGGTCAGCAAATCGCGCTCAATCAGCCGTCTGTCGATTGGCACGAAAGTCAGCGGTTCGAAACCGAGATAGCGGCCTTCTGCGTTTTCGATATCACGTTCAACGGTAAGGACGAGATTCTCGATCCGGATGCCGAATGCGTCCTGTTTGTAATAGCCCGGCTCGTTCGAAAGGATCATGCCGGCATGCAATTCCTGGCTGGTGCCTGCCTGTCCGCCTCCCGGCTTTGCGATCCGCTGCGGGCCTTCGTGCACGCCCAGGAAGCTGCCGACGCCGTGGCCGGTGCCATGAGCATAATCCACACCGCCTTCCCACAGATATTGCCGGGCGAGCGCATCGATCTGACCGCCGCACGTGCCCTGCGGGAAGATCGCCTGATCGATCTGGATATGGCCTTTGAGCACGCGGGTAAAACGGTCGCGCATTTCAGCGCTCGGCTCTGACCCATTGGGCGTGTCGATCCATACGGTGCGGGTGATGTCGGTTGTCCCTGCCGGATATTGCCCTCCCGAATCGACCAGATAGATCGAACCGGGCGGGATAAGGATATTGCTGTCCTCATCCACCTTGTAGTGCGGCAAGGCAGCGTGGCCTGCGGCGGCCGAGATCGTATCGAAAGACGTATCGCGCAGATCGCCGTGTGCGCGGCGGAACCCTTCGAGCTTGGCTGCTGCTGCAAGCTCATCAATCTCGCCCGCTGGCGCGGTGATTTCGAGCCACCTGAGAAAGCGGCTGACCGCAGCGCCGTCGCGCGCCTGCGCATCGCGGTGGCCTTGCACTTCGGCAGCATTCTTGATCGCCTTGGCAAGTATGGTGGGGTCCTGCTTGAAGGTGAAGTTGGCCCCGCCAGCGCGCAGCGCCTGCGCAATGCCAACCACACCGAAATTGGGATCAATGCTGAGATTCTTGCCCGTCATCGATCCAAGCGCGCCAACAAAAGCATCGCGGTCGCGAATGGTGATGGCATTGCCCAGATGCTGGGTCAGCTGAGGCGTCACTTTCTCGGGCGCGATGAACAGCTCTGCCGTGCCATCCTTGTGCGCGATGACATAGGACAGCGCGACTGGCGTATGCGCGACGTCAGAGCCTCTGATGTTGAGCAGCCAGGCAATCGAATCGAGCGCGGGGATGACCACGGCATCAAGCCCGTTGTCGGAAAGCCAGTCGGCAACTTCTGCGCGCTTGTCTGCTGATCCGCGCCCGGCAAGCTCTTCGCCATGCACAATCGCCTGTGCATCCGATGGCGCTGGCTGATCCTGCCACACGGCATCGATCGGATTGCTGTCCGCAGGCACCATGGTGATGCCCGCCGGTTCAACCGCCTTTTCAAGCGCTGCGACCCAGGCCCAGGTGTGGAGCCAGGGATCATAGGCGATTCGTGCGCCGTTCTCGCTCACATCCTTGATCCAGTCGCCGAGCGTATCTCCGGGGATGCTGCGATATTCAAACAGGCTTTCATCCACCTGCTCGCGCACCTGCACGGTGTAACGGCCATCAACGAAGATTGCGGCGTGCGTAAGCGTGACTGCGGCAAAACCCGCAGAGCCGCCAAAGCCGGTGAGCCAGCCCAGACGCTGTGCATAATCGCCGACATATTCGCTCATATGTTCATCGGAAATCGGCACGACAAAGCCATCGAGCTTGCGGCGCTTCAATTCCTCGCGGAGGGCCTTGAGACGGGCTTCGTGGGTCTGCATCAGCATTGCGTCGATTTCCTGCTTACCGCACTGCGCTTGCCGCGCAGGCTTAATTGTCTAGAACTCCCAACATAGGCCGCTTGTCAGCGGCTTTCCACCAGAGCTTTTCGATTGGAAGGAACCGGTTTCCGTGCTGAAATCCCGCTTTACCCTGCTTGCTGTGGCAAGCGCTGCGCTGGCATTGAGCGCCGGTGGCGCTTCTGCTGATACTCACGAGGACAATACAAGCGTGCCAACTTCACCCCCGGTCGCAGAAAAACGCGAACACACATACACTCACCATGGCATCACGATTTCTGACCCTTACGATTGGCTCTATGACAAATCGTATCCTGAAATCGATGATGAGGATGTGCTTGATTATGTGAAGGCCGAAAACGCCTGGTTCGAGGCGGCGATGGCACCACATGAGGCGCTCACCGAAAGCCTCTTCACCGAGATGCGCGCGCGCATCAAGGAAGACGACAGCACGGTCCCGCAGCGCCGGGGCGAGTATATGTACTGGTCAGAGTTTGAAGAGGGCGCGCAGTATCGCAAACATTACCGCAAGCCGGTTGGAGCCCCACAAAGTGCAGAGCCGCAACTGATCCTCGATCAGAATGAGCTTGCCGGAGACCTTGAATATTTCCGCCTTGGCGCCCTGAGCGTCAGCAAAAGCGGGCGCTACCTTGCCTACTCCACCGATACCAACGGATCAGAGCGGTACACGGTTCGGATCAAGGATCTGGAGACCGGAGATCTTCTCTCTGATGAAATTCCCGAAACGCGCGGCGGACTTACCTGGGTCGCGAACGACACGGCGCTGGTATACGGGCCAACCAATGAGAACTGGCGCACGCTTGAAGCGCGTCTTCACACCATTGGCACCCCGATTGCTGATGATGTCGTGCTCTATTCGGAGGAAGATGAGAGCTTCAGTGTCGGTTTTGGCCTGTCCGCGCAGGAAGACCACCTGATCATCGCGACCGGCGACAACGAAACCAGCGAGGTTCGCCTTGTCTCGGCCGAAAATCCAACCGGGGAACTCACTTTGGTGAAGGCCCGCCAGAAAGGTGTCGAATACAGCGTCGACATTCGCGAAGGTGAGCTGTTCGTCTGGACCAATGACGATCACATCAACTTCCGCCTTGCGAAAGCGTCGCTCGATACACCGGGCGAATGGGAAACCGTGCTGGCGGGATCGGATGAGTTCTACCTTACCGATTTTGATCTGTTCGAAGGCTTCTTCGTCACCGAAGGGCGTCTCAATGGCCTCGATCAGGTGCAGATCCGCAGCTATGAAGACCCGACCACGGCAAAACCGATCGCGTTCCCTGAGGCAAGCTATGATGCGGGTCTCTCTAACAATCCGGAATACGATCAGACGGTGCTGCGGCTGTCTTATGAGAGCATGGTCACGCCTGATACGGTGTTCGACTATGACGTGGCCGCGCAAACGCTGACCACGCTTAAGACGCAGGAAATCCCAAGCGGCTATGACGCCTCGCTCTATGTCACCGAGCGGGTGGAGGTTCAGGCGCGCGACGGGACGATGGTTCCTGTGAGCGTGGTGATGCGCAAGGACCGTGCGGAAATTCTCGCCAAGGCAGGGATCGAAGGGCCGGGCCCGCTGCATCTTTATGCCTATGGCGCATATGGCTATGCGATCCCGCCGGGCTTTTCGACCACGCGTTTGAGCCTTGTTGATCGCGGCTTTGCCTATGCCATCGCGCATATCAGAGGCGGTGATGACCTTGGACGTCGCTGGTATCTCCAAGGCAAGATGTTTGAGCGGACCAACACCTTCAACGACTTTGTCGATGCAGGGCGCGGCTTGATCGACTTGGGCTACACTGCTGAAGGCAAGGTCACCGCATCTGGCGGCTCGGCTGGCGGTGAATTGATGGGCGCAATCGTCAATCAGGACCCAGCGCAATACGGCGCCATTGTTGCTCACGTTCCTTTTGTCGATGTGCTCAACACCATGCTTAACGCTGAACTCCCGCTGACGCCGGGTGAGTGGCAGGAATGGGGCAACCCGATCACGAGCAAGGAAAGCTTTGCCTATATCCTTTCTTATTCGCCATACGATCAGGTGAAGGCGCAGGATTATCCTCCGATGCTCGTCACGGCTGGCCTCAATGATCCGCGCGTGACGTATTGGGAGCCTGCCAAATGGGTCGCCAAGCTGCGCGATGTGAAGACCGACGACAATGTGCTGCTGATGAAGACCAATATGGGCGCAGGGCACGGCGGGCAGTCGGGCCGGTGGAACAGCCTTAAGGAGACGGCAGAAGAGTTCGCTTTCATCCTGTGGCAGATGGGGATGACTGACAGCGAATGAGCGCTCCACAGCCCAACCGTTTTACCAAGACATATGTGGCGCAAGCTCAGCACATCGATGAGCTCGGCCACGTCAACAATTCGGTCTGGGTCCAATGGATCCAGGACATGTCGACCTCACATTGGGAAGCGGTCGCTCGACCAGAGGATCGCGAAAAGTTTTTCTGGGTCGTTGTCCGCCACGAAATCGATTATCGCGGCAATATCGCCGAGGGTGAGCGCGTGACCGGCACCACTTGTATTCCGGGTGAAGCGCGTGGAGCAAAATCGGTCCGAGAGGTCGAGTTTACAGGCGAGACGGGCAAGCCGATTGTGTCAGCCAAAACAACATGGGCGATGCTTGATCGCGAAACCGGCAGGCTCGCCCGCGTTCGTCCCGAAGTGCTCGCCCCTTTCACAAGCGGATCGGAGCGCTAGGCCGCCGCCCCAGTAATCGGACGCGCGCTCGGCGGGTCACGGAACACGGTCAGGCGTTCATAGCAGGTGCGGTTCCGGCCCGATGCCTTTGCGTTGTAAAGTAGCTGGTCAGCACGCTTGTAGAGATCGTTGAAGCTCATCAATTGATCAGATGCGCGAGGAAGTTCGATCAGCCCCATGCTCGCGGTTACCGACCGGTCGAGCCCTTCAACCTCGCTTGCAATCCGCATTGGGATCGCCTGTCGCAAGGCTTCGGCCCGCTCGAGCGCGCGCGGCCCGCGCAGCAGCACGACGAACTCCTCACCGCCAAGCCTGACAGAGACAGTGTCGCGCTGATCGCTTCCCCGAATTGCCCGTCCACAAGCAATCAGAGCGCGGTCTCCGGCCTGGTGGCCGAAACGGTCATTCACATCCTTGAAGTGATCGAGATCGATAACCGCAAACGTATCGAAACCGTCTTCGCGCAGTTTTGCAAAGCGTTCTTCGACAGCGCGCCTGTTCATCAGGCCGGTCAACGGATCATGCGTTGAAAGCTGCGCGAGAATGCTGGCCTCGGTCACGGCAGCATCGCGTTCGCGGCGGATAGACAGAAAACGCACCGCGATCGCCAGACTGATTACGACCACCTCAATCCCGACGGCGAGGTACAGCATCTGATCAAGCTGCGATGGTCCGGCATAAACACCAAGCCCGCGCAGCAGCCTTTCAAGCGAGCTCAGAATAATGGGCGACCAGGCGACGGCCAGAAACCGGGCATCATGGCTTCCCCGCCAAAGCGCCTGACACAGCGCTGCGGTGATGATCACCATCGCCGGGATGAAAGTCAGGAAGTAGAAAGTGTCGTCAAAGGCCTGTGTCGCATGAAGCTGGAGCGCGAAGAATCCGGGCACGAAGATTGTCCAGAACCCGGTCCACATGGTCAGCTTGCGCATGGTCCTGGACAGCGCTTCTTTCTCGAGAAAATCGATGAGGAATAGCGCGGACAGCCCGCATCCGATGGCCCAGCACAGCGGCCCCATCACCGCATTCACACGGACCGGCAGTTCCACCAGCACCGTAATCAGCCCGCCTGCAAACAGAACATAGCTGATCATGGATGCAACCATAACGGCGTGGATAGCGACAAACCTTTCGCGCAAGACCACGAAAAAGCTGATGTCGAACATCAGTGGAAGAATGAGCATGCCGACAACAAGCGCGAGCAACATCATGTCGAGCTGGGTCCAGATCGATTGCCCGGCCAACTGGGTCAACCGGGCCTCGGTCAGCAGCGGGATCGAGTGGGGTCGATCAATTCGGACCACTACCATCTGCGTTTCAGGCGTGATCTCCGGCAGGCGGAGCTGAAAGAACGGGCCTGCTGGCAGGACTTTGCCCTCGGCTTCAGCATAGCGGGCCGTGCGCATTGTGCCGTCGCGATCAAAAGCTGCAAAGGTGATCGCCTCGAAGCGGGCCGTTCTGCTGACGAAGAAGTTCGGCGCGCCTGCCTCTGCCCAACTCGAGGCGTCAAAGCGCAACCACGCAACAGGCTGATCTGCGCGCCAATCGCTGTTGGCGCAGTTCCACGAACCTGGCCCCACCATGTCTGCGAAGTTCGCCTTTGGCCCGCTTGCCGCATGGCATATTGCTTGTGTCATCGGACTGGTCGGATGCTCGGCCCGCACGCCTTGTGGTGTCAGCGCAAAGGCCAACACGCTCGCTAGCATTGCGAGCCAGATCCAAGGCGCGTTTTTGCCCATTCTGATCACATAGCAGCAAGACGGTTACTTGCCCGTTAAGTATCGCAGGCGAGCAAGTGATAAATTGCTTATTAAATTCAGATGGTTGACCTGCGGGATTGTCCTGATCGCCGGCAGTGAAGTGTGACGTGCCATTAGGCGGGCACCCAAGGGTATTTGCCTACCCGTCACGGCGCTGTCACAGTGGGGGCATAGCGCGAACAGACAGTGTGGAAAGGGATCCGATGAAGAACCGTTACCTCTCAGTGGGCCTGCTCAGCGCAGCGTGCCTGGTGTTGACTGCGTGTGATGCAGGCGGCGGCGGAGCGCGCGATTCCATCCGCGCTGTTGGGTCATCGACGGTATACCCCTTTGCCAAGCAGGTTGCCGAAAGTTTCGCGCGGTCGAACCCGGAACTCAAATCTCCGCTGATCGAGTCCACCGGATCGGGCAATGGCATTCAGCTGTTCTGCTCTGGTCTGGGTGCGGACACGCCAGATATGGTCAACGCCTCGCGCCGGATGAAAACATCCGAATTTGATCGCTGCCAGACAAGCGGCGTAACCGACATTATCGAGCTTCAGGTTGGTCTCGACGGCATTGCCTTTGCTTCGAAGAATGACGGGATTGAGCTCAACCTGTCGCCGCGCATTGTATATGAGGCGCTCGCTGCGCGCCCTTATGGCGGCGAACAGACGACACAGCTGTGGTCCGATGTTGATCCCTCGCTTCCTGATGATCCAATCCTCGTCTACGGCCCGCCCAGCACTTCGGGGACGCGCGATGCTCTCAAAGAACTGGTGCTTGAAGCTGGCTGCGATTCCAACCCCGAAATGGAAGCGCTCAAGGAAGAGGACGAGGACCTCCACCTGCAGATTTGCACTGAAGTGCGGTCCGATGGCGCGTATGTGGACCAGGGTGAGCAGGACAACCTGATTGTCCAGAAGATCGAAGGCAATCCGCGTGCGGTCGGGATTTTCGGCTTCTCCTACCTCGATGAGAATGCCGACAAGGTCACTGGCCTGCCGATGAACGGGGTTGATCCCACTTACGAGAACATCTCAAACTTCTCTTACCCCGGCGCGCGTCCACTGTATGTCTACGTGAAGAAAGCCCATATGCGGGCCATCCCGGGCCTCGACATGTTTTTGGCCGAGTGGGTGAAGAGCTGGAAAGTGGATGGGCCGCTGGCAGAAATCGGCCTCGTTTCCTCACCGCCCGATGAAATGGCCATGAACGAGCGCCGCGTGAACGAGCTTTTGACAATGACGCGCGCTGACTTGACCGGCGAAAAAGCCGAAGAAGACCCCGAAACCGCAACCGAAGAGTAATTCGCCTCTAACCCCGCAAAAACGGAGGACATCATGAAAAATACGATCATCTCCACCCGCAATCTTCTGGTTGGAGCATCTCTCGCCGTGCTCGCCGCGTGCGGCGGCGAAGAGGCCGATGCCGGCCCTGAACCGATTTCGATCGTCGGTTCTTCGACCGTCTATCCGTTCGCGCAAAAGGTCGCTGACGACTATGTCACAGGCAATGACGGCGCTTCTGCACCGGTGATCGTTTCGACCGGCACTGGCGAGGGCATCGAAGAATTCTGCGCAGGCGAAGGCCCGCAGACGGCCGACATCGCGAATGCATCGCGCCGCATGACTGTGCGCGAGTTCAACCGCTGCGGCATCAATGGCGTTTCCGAAATTATGGAGATCAAGGTCGGGATCGACGGCATCGTCTTCGTTTCCGAACTGTCTGAAGGTATCGAACTCAGCCTGACCCCTGGCATCATCTACAGCGCGCTGTCGGCCAATCCGCTGGGCGAAGAGCAGACCGCAATGAACTGGTCGGATGTAGACAGCAGCCTGCCTGACGAGCCGATCCTCGTTTACGGCCCGCCGAGCACATCGGGCACGCGCGATGCGCTTCTGGATGTGATCATGACGCCAGCCTGCCGCGCCAATGCGACTATGGCTGCTCTTGAAGCGACCGATCCGACCGAGTTTGAGCGTGATTGTCACGCATTGCGTAGCGATCAGGCCTATCTGGATCAGGGCGAGCAGGACGATCTGCTGGTACGCAAAGTTGCCAACAATCCGCGCGCCATTGGCGTGCTTGGCTATTCCTATCTCGAAGAGAACTCAGACAGCGTGAAGGGCCTGCCGATTGGCGGCGTCGCGCCGAGCGCTGAGACCATTGCTGACGGCAGCTATGCTGGCTCGCGCGAGCTCTACATCTATGTGAAGAAAGCGCATCTCGGGGTCACGCCGGGCCTTGGAGACTATCTTGCACAGTGGGCACAAAGCTGGAGCGCAGGCGGACCGCTTGCTGCAATCGGTCTTGTCGCTATGACCGAAGAGGAGCAGGCGGCCAGCGCTGCAGTGATCGAAGCGCAAACAGCCATGGCCAGCCCCGCTGAAGCTGCCAGCGAACCTGAGGCCTGATCAACCCTGGCACGGGATGATTGGTGAGCGGACTTGTGTCCCGTCCGGGGCGCGCTAGTCTGCTGGAATGAGCACTCGCAAGATCGAAGCCTGGCATGCAGCCGGGTTGATCGACGAAACGACCAAGGCGCGCCTGATCGCGTATGAAGCCGCGCATGCCCGTCCGTTGGCGCTATGGGCGGTCTTCGGGATTGGCGCGCTCGCCATCGGGCTTGGCCTTGTGTCCGTGGTTGCGGCCAATTGGGAAGCGATCCCCGGCCAATTGCGACTGTCCGTCCATCTGTTGCTGTTTGCAGGTTTGAGCGCCGCACTGGTGCTGCGCGAGCGCCAGTTGGCGCAGATATCACCATGGGCGAGCGAGGCGCTGGTCTTTATCCTCGGTGTGCTTGGTCTCACCTTCTTTGGCCATCTGGGGCAGGTTTACCAGACGAGCTCACCCTTATGGCAGCCGCTTGCCATCTGGCTTGGACTGATGGGACCGGCGCTGCTTGTCTATGGCAGGGGTTGGCCGGTTGCAGCGCTGTTGATGGGTGCCGCGATCTATTGCGTCTGGGACTTTGCTGCGGGAGACAATGCCTTTGCCAGTGGGCGGGACTATGAACGCAGCTGGCTGATCGCGGCGTTTGTCACCACGCTTCCGGCGCTTCTCGCGCCGTTTGGCGGCTGGATGCGGGCTCGCAGTGAGCGGGCGGAATTCTGGCGACAACTTGAACAGCTTGCGCTCACCTATGCCGTTGCTGGAGCAAGTCTTGCCTGCATCATCGCTAGCTTTGGCGGGTTTGATAGCGAATACGATCCCCTTGGCAGCGCGAGCCAGATGGTCAGGGCGGCCTGCGGCGTTCTGATCGGGTTGATTATCGTGCTGGCTCGCCCAAGCCGCTCCGGCAAGGTGGCTGGGCTCGTCATGGCCGGTGCTGGCGTCACTATCGCAGTGGCTTTGGGCGTCAATGACATCGATCTGCTCGCGGCAGGATTGTTCATGGCGCTTTGGATCGGCATTGCGGCCGCAGCTCTTGCCCTGGATGCGCGCGGCGTGTTCCAACTGGCGGTGGCTTTGGTTGCCGTGCGGCTCATCATCTTGAGCTTTGAGCTTGCAAGCGACCTCTTGCTTTCCGGTTTCGGGTTGATCCTATCAGGATTGATGATCCTTGGGGTCGCCTGGGCCGCGGTGCGCGTGTCCCAGACCTTTGCGCCCCAGCGCGATGAGCAGGAGGCTGCGTAATGGTCACTTGGCGTCTGGCTGCCATCATCCTGCCTGTCGTAGGCCTTGCCGGTCTGTGGGGTTGGAGCGACTATCAAAGCCGTCAGGGCACCGAATGGGAAGTCCCCATTCAAGGCTATGACCCACGCGATCTCCTGCGTGGGCATTATGTCGAGTTCACTTATGATTGGCCGGGTTCTGATGATTGGGCGGCGGACGCTGTCATTCCGTTGGAAGCGTGTCTGGAGGGCACTCCGCCAGGACCTCCAACATTGGTTCAACTAAACCCGGGTGATGCGTGTGAATACCCGGTCGAAGCCGACTTTGACGGTGTTTATGGTGAGAGTAGCCTGTTGCGCGGGCGGCTCTATGTCGGGCAGGACCGCGCCGCTGAGCTTGAAGAAAAGCTGCTCGACCCGGAATATCAAGGCTTTGTGCGTATTCGTCTTGGCACCAATCGCCGCATCACGCCGCTTGATATCAGGTTCGAACGAGTGGACCTTGCGCCTGCCGCCGAGCAATAGCGCTGAGCTTTATTCGACCGGCACCTGTCGTCCCAAAGTGGGCATATCGACCACTTCGTGAGCGCGAAAATGGGCAACAATGGCATCTGCCACAGGCCCATGCGAGGCGATCATGCGGCCTTCAGCCATGCTTGTGTAAAGATCGCCGCCCTCTGCCATGAAGGCCGCAGCTGCGACGCGCACAACATCATCTGCCCCCACCTCTTTGCCCTTGTGCAAAAGCGACACGAGCCGCGCGCCTTCAGGCTGGTCAAGGTTGTAGCGAACTGAAAGGCCCGACACTTCGAGCAGGCCCCGTTCAAGCGTGAGTGATTGTTCGATAACCTCGCGCAATTGCGCACCGCTCAATTCAACCTCGATGATTTCGTCAACAAACGGATAGGCATCGAGCAGATCGACGAGGCGCACCTCTCCGCCCGGAATATCCTTGCGCATTGACCCGCCGTGCAGCAGCCCAATCGGCGTCCCTGCCCGTTTGGCGAGGATGTCGGCGAACAGGTTGCCGATCGTCGATTCCTCGATGTAGCGGCGGAACATGATCCCCTCGGTCCGGCCAACGGTTTCGAACAATTCCGGGAAACGAGCGCGATATTGCGCGATGGTTTGAGCGGTCGGCTCGTCAGGCTCAAGAGCTTTCGAGTTGACCGGGATCAGACGCCCGTCAAACTCGACAATGGTATCGCTGGCGGGATCGATAACCAGTTCGAGCATGCCAAGATGGGTGCCTTGGCCATAGGTCTGCATGATGATCGTGCCGGTTTCGGGATGGACAACCGGCGGCTCCGTGCCTGCATCGGAATGGCCGCCGAAAATCACGTCAATGCCTTCAACCGCGCCTGCCAAGGCAACGTCTGAGGCCACGCCCCGGTTCAGCCGGGGATCGCTCTCAGCATCGGTCTGCATAGGTGCCGTCTTGCCCTGGTGGGTCAAGAGGACAATCAGGTCGACTTCATCGCGCAGTTCCTCAACCGATCGGCGCACCGCGATTGCTGGTTCGATCACGTCGAGCTCGTCAATGTAAGACGGAATGATTGCGGTCGCAGCATCCTGACCCATGATGCCGATAACTCCGATACGAACACCGCCGCGCTCGATAACGGTATGGGCCTGAGCGAAGGGATGATCGGTGCCCTTCCAGAACAGATTGGCTCCGAGCACCGGAAAATTCGCGCGGTTCATCTGCCAGCGCAGCACGTCTTCGCCGTATTCAAATTCGTGATTGCCGATTGCCATGGCGTCGTAATCCATGACGTTCATCAATTCGAAGGCGAGTTCCCCTTCGGTGAGTTTGGCAAGCGAGCCGGTAAAGATGTCGCCTGCGTCAAAGACAAAGGCATCGGGTTTCTCGCCGCGGATCTGGTTGATCAATGTCGCAAGCTGAGGAAGGCCGCCAATGCGTTCCATATCATCGAGCCAATAGGCCTCGATCGGATCGTAAACGCTCTCAATATCGTTAGTGAAAAGCAGTGTGACAGTCTGCGCGCTCTCGGTTTCCGCTTCCGCGTTCGCCGGCGTGAGGAAAAGGGCGAGCGCCAGACACAGGCTGCGCAAACCGGGTCTCATCAAATTGGGTTTCCATCCTGATCGCGAAATATCTCGCGCCGACCAACATGATTGGCAGGACCAACGAGGCCCTCGCTTTCCATCCGCTCAATCCACTTGGCAGCGGTGTTGTAACCCACGCCCATCTGGCGCTGGAGCCATGAACCCGATGCCTTCTGGTTCTCGATCACGATCTGGCAGGCCTGACGGTACTTGCGCTCTTCAGGGCTGTCGGATGCGGTCAGCTCGTCTTCGAAGTTCAGTCCGCCGCCATCTTCGGGTTCTTCGGTGACCGCTTCGACATATTCAGGCGAACCCTGCGCACGCCAGAAATCGGCGACCGCTTCGACCTCATCATCGCTGACGAAAGGACCGTGCACGCGCACAGTTGCGCCGGTATTGGGCTTGTAGAGCATATCGCCCCTGCCCAGCAGCTGTTCAGCTCCCTGCTCGCCAAGGATGGTGCGGCTGTCGATCCGGCTTGTCACCTTGAAGCTGATGCGCGTCGGCAGGTTGGCCTTGATCACGCCGGTGATGACGTCAACCGATGGGCGCTGCGTCGCCATGATCAGGTGGATACCGGCCGCACGCGATTTCTGGCTGAGGCGCTGGATCAAAACCTCGATTTCCTTGCCGACCGTGACCATCAGATCGGCAAGCTCATCGACGATCAGAACAATCTGCGGCAGCGGTTCATAATCGAGCTGTTCCTCTTCGTAGAGCTGCTCGCCTGTTTCCGGGTCAAATCCAGTTTGAACCCGGCGGCCAAGCGGCTTGCCCTTGGCGGCGGCTGCGCGGACTTTCTCATTGAAGGAGTTGATGTTGCGCGAATTGATCGAGCTCATCATGCGGTAACGCTGCTCCATCTCCTCAACCGCCCATTTGAGTGCGCGCACGGATTTGTGCGGCTCTGTTACCACCGGCGATAGGAGGTGTGGAATATCATCATAGCTCTTGAGCTCAAGCACCTTGGGATCGATCAGGATCAATCGGCATTCGGCCGGCGTGAAGTGATAAAGCAGGCTCAAGAGGATGCAGTTGAGCCCCACCGACTTACCCGAACCTGTGGTGCCTGCGACCAGCAAGTGAGGCATGGCAGCAAGGTCGGCAATGATCGGATCGCCCGCGATATCCTTGCCCAGAATGATCGGAAGATTGCCCTTGGCCTCGGCAAAGGCAGCGCATGCGGCCAGTTCCTTGAGCATGACAATCTGCCGGTCCTTGTTCGGCAGTTCGATGCCCATCACCGTCTTGCCGGGAATGGGCGAAACGCGCGCAGAGATCGCGCTCATATTGCGAGCGATATCCTCTGCCAAACCAACCACGCGGCTGGCCTTGATACCGGGCGCAGGTTCAAGCTCGTACATGGTAACGACAGGGCCTGTGCGAACGGCGGTGATCTCACCCTTGACGTTGAAATCGTCGAGCACGTTTTCAAGCAGGCGGGCATTGCGTTCAAGCGCAAGCTTGTCGAGCACTGGCGCACTGTCCTCAGGCGGGTCAGCCAGCAGATCAAGGCTCGGCAATTCGAAGTCGGCGAACATATCGCGCTGGTTCGCTTTCGTTGCCGGATTGGCGCGCTTGGGCGGAGCCGACGGATCGCTAATTTCGGGCGCACGGCGCGGCGTTGGATCGGGCTTTGCTTCGACTTCGGCCTTGGCTTTGCGCCGGGTTTTGGTGGCAGGTGCTTCGGTCTCTTCGTCATTATCAATGAATGCGAGAGTGTTCTCTTTGCCGCGGCCGAAGGGCAGGCGGGCGAGGACCGATCCAGCTCCATTCCTCAGGAAGTTCGGCAGGGTCAAAAGCGAACGCCAGTCGATCGCAAAGACACGCGTGAGCAGCGCCGTTGCGCCGCCAAGGCTCGCCAAAGCAGCGCCAAGGATAATCCATCCCGATGCGGCTTCGCCAAACCGCCCTGCCACCGCCTCGATACCGCCTGCACCCAGCAGGCCAGCGACCCCGCCAATCTGCGCGGGCAGGGAGCCGCTGGTGTTTTCAAAGGCCAGCGTCAGCACGGTCCCAAACAGCACAATCGAAAGCAGCAGCATCGCGGTGGGCAGCCACCAGCGGGTGCGTTCACCCTCGCGATCATCAAGCTCAACCGAACGCCACAGGCGCCGTGCAGATATGTAGAGCAGCGGGAGCAGCAAAATGCTTGGCAGACCGAAAGCGAACAGCACTCTGTCTGCTGTCCATGCGCCTATGCTTCCCATCCAGTTTGCCACTTCGCCCGGATCAGCAGCGGTTGATGGGCTTGGATCTGTCTGGGTGTAGCTTGCCAGCGACAGCGCGAGGAACACCATGCCTGCCAGCAGAACGCCAGCGCCGGTCATTTGTCCTACACGGCGGATCGAACGTTGCAGACCAATGCGCCAGTCTGCGGTCTGGGGTTTGCGTGTGTTCACTGCACGGGTCGCCATGGGGGCTCCTTTAATGGGAACACACCATGAATCTTCGCGGACTCGCGGTCAAGCTCGGAGCGTTAAGGCGAGGCTCTGCTCAACCCATCAATTGCGGCCCAGCGGTCCCAATTCAGCTCCTTGGCTCGCTCTGCATTCATGCCTCCAAGCGCGATGACCGGGACCTTTGAGAGCGCGGCCAGTTCATGGAAACGTGCTGGTCCGAGCGTCTCAGCTCCTGGATGCGACCTTGTGGGAAACACGGGCGAGAGCATCACCGCATTAGCTCCGTATTCGCTCGCGTCGGCGATTTCGGCCTCATCATGCGCGGTCGCGATCCAGCGAAATTCTGCGGGAGCAATGTTGTCCAGTCCGCCATAGACCCCGTCTGCACCCCACTTCTCGGCCCTCTGGAATCCGTCAGCGACAATCGCCCAGTGTCCGGCATCGCGCAACATGGGTAGCAGCTGCGCAAACCGCGCTGCGCGCTCGTCTGGATCCAAGTGATAGTGCCTGAAAACAAATCCCGACCGCTTGGGCAGCCGCGCAATCGCCTGTTCGAGCACCGCATCGTTGCGCGCATCGGAAAGCAGCCAGAGATCGGGGACAGGCTGGTCTTGCGTCATTGAGGCGCTATAGCGCGGCCCTATGGAAAGTGCAGCAGATGCTCTAGAAGAAGTTCGCGCGAACATTGCGCGCATGTGCAAACCCGCCCGGCGCGAGCCTGAGGATGTGACTCTGATCGCTGTGAGCAAGACGCACCCGGCTGAGCGCATCACTCCGCTGCTTGATGCAGGGCACATGATCTTCGGCGAAAACCGCGTGCAGGAAGCGCAGGGCAAATGGCCCGCACTGCGCGAGGTCTATCCCGGCGCTGAACTGCATCTCATCGGCCAATTGCAATCGAATAAGGCAGACGATGCCGTGGCGCTGTTTGACTGCATCCATTCGCTTGATCGGCCAAGCCTTCTTAGGGCGCTCGCCAAGGCGATGGACAAGGCGGGAAAACAGGTCCCGTGCTTTGTGCAGGTCAATATTGGCGATGAAGACCAGAAAGGCGGCTGCCCGATTGCCGGGCTTCCCGATTTTCTGGCGCAGGTTCGCGCGGCAGGCGTGCCGCTAGCCGGACTGATGTGCTTGCCGCCGGCGGAGATCGAGGCGGCTCCGTTCTTCGCGTTCCTGGCCAAGCTTGCAAATGACAATGGGCTGGACGGGCTGAGCATGGGAATGAGCAGCGACTATGAGACCGCCGTGCAATTGGGCGCGACGCATGTCCGGGTGGGCACCGCGTTGTTTGGGGCGCGCGATTGAGCGAGGGGCTCGCCACTCTTGACGCTTTCGAAGCGCGCTGGAGAAAGCCGCTTGCGCGCTGCGCGCAAGTGATCTTCAAGGTGCAGAAGCGAGATACGGCTGCCGGGACACCGGTGCAGATCGCAGATGCCTTCGTCGTAGAGCACGGTTTTACGCCCATTGGTTTTGACTGGGAATTGCTCGACGCGGATGCGGCACCTGGTGAGGCGCGTTCAGCTCTTGGGGCCTTTCGCGATGCCTTGGCGCTTGATCTGATGATGCGCGACACATGGCTGGGCGACGAACAGGCCCTTGATTGCGGACGGGAATTTGTGGGCGCATTCAATCCGTCCCAGCGCCTGCTCTTGACCAATCACATTATTCGCGATGCAGGGACGAGCGAGGGATGGAACCCGATTTCAAAAGCCGCTTACGAATGGGCATTCCTGGGACTGGATGACAGCAAGATCGCGCTCCTTCTGATTACGGCTGAGGATTGACCAACCAAAAAGGGCGCCCCGTTGCCGGAGCGCCCCTCTTTTGTATGTCCGATGCGAAATTCTTAGAATTCGCCGGTCAGACCGATCGTTACGAGCGCGCCGCGCGGATCGTGGACCCGGCTGTCGAAACCGCCATTGGTGGCCACCCGCGGTGCGGTCACATCAAAGATGTTGCGCGCGCCAACGGTGAGTTGCAGCAGCTCATCGCGGTCGAAGAACTCGTTGATCGCGACGGCATACTGAAGGTCGACGCGGAAATCGCTTTCGATCTCAGCGCCGCCGTTCTGATCATCAAGGTAGCTGTCGATGTAGCGACCAAAGATGTTGAACGAGTGAGCGCCGGTTTCGAAGTTCAGACCTGCGTTGAAGCGCAGTTCCGGCGTTGGCGAACCGAAATTGGTAAAGTTGCGATTGCCTGCGCCATCAATAACCGGGCCTCCGACAGAGGTCTGGAGATTGTAATCGAACACGTAATTGCCTTCGAAGCTTGGCGTGATCGTTCCGAAGTCAGCATCGATGCGATAGCGGATCGAGAAGTCGAGACCCGAGGTTTCAACGCTTGCTGCGTTCACATAGGAATTGTTGACCTGGATGATCGTGCCAGCCGGGCTGCGAATGACAGACGCACCGTTCGGGTCCGCATCGACGATTGACTGCGGCGCAGTCTGCACGATCGCGTCGTCGAACTCGAAGTTGTAATAGTCGGCGCTGATCTCAAGCCCGAAAACCGGCTCAACCGTGAAGCCCAGATTGTAGGCCGTTGAGCTTTCGGGAACGAGAGCCGCATTGCCCAGTGCGCGGACCGCGACAAAGGCGTTTGCGCCGCCATTGTTTGGGTCTGACACCTGCTGCAGCGTGGTCGATTGACCCTGCAGCTGGAAGGTAGAAGGCGCACGGAACGAGGTCGAGAACGAACCACGCAGCGAAATGCCATCAGCCGGGCGCAGAAGCAGCGCGATCTTGGGATCAAGCGTGTCACCACCATCAGCGCCATAGTCTTCAAAGCGCAGGGCAAGCTGGAGGTCTGCCCAATCAGCCAGCGGAACGTTCGCTTCACCGAAGATCGCGTAGACATCCTGCGTGCCTGAGAAGGGCTGTTCGCCGATCAGGAAGGCAAAGCCATCATTGACTGCAATGTCATCGAAGCTTGCCGAGATCTGCTGTTCGCGGAACTGCGCGCCGATCGCGATGCCGACCGGGCCCGAAGGAAGGTCGAACAATTCGCCAGACACAAAGCCTTCGATCACGAACAGTTCTGATGCACGCGTGGCGACCAATGGCTCGACAATATAATCAAGCAGAGCCGCGTTGCTGCCTGGGGCACCAAGCAGAGCCGATGAGAATGGATTGAAGAATGTGCCATCTGCCGGGATCGAGGCACCGTTCGCAGTCAGGAACGGATTGCTCGCCGTACAATCAAGACCGGTTGCAGCGTTGAAAGCAGGCACAGCGTTGAACCCGCGAAGGGCACAGGCAAAACGGTCGCGAACCGTATCTTCGGTCCGGTTCTCAAAGTCGTTTTCGGCGTAAGTCGCGCTAATGTTCCAAAGGCCATTGCCGAGGAAACCGTCGAAGTCTCCTTCGAGCGTGCTCGAGATACGGAGCGTTTCAGAACTGAACGGCGCCGGTGAAACTTCGCCGCCATTACCGCTTGCACGACCAAAGAAGACCACGTTGGCGCCGAATGGGTTGTTCGGGTTGAAATCAGGAACAACAGCCTGGCCGAGTTGCAGGAACGGGAAGGTTGGCGAGTTGCCGCGCAGCGCTTCGTTGTCCGCATAACCGACTTCAAGGCTGAAACGGACCGAATCCGAAAGATCAGCATTGGCTGAAACAAAGACCGTCAGACGTTCTTCCTCTGGCACGAGGTTGAAGAACTCACCGAAGTCAAAGCCGCAGAAGCCAACGTCAGGAACGCCAGCAGGGGTTGCCGACAGCACGATGGGCGAACCGCCTGCCTGTGCGCAGCCCGGATCGATCACGGGTGCGCTGGCAGGGAAGCCAGGGACACCAAAGAACGCACCCGGATTACCAAGCGATGACGTATCATCGGCAGGCTGCGACAGACGACGCTCTGCCGTGGTCAGCTGAGTACGGTCGATATAGCTGACCGCACCCATCAGGTTGACGTCGCCGATGTCAATGCCGGCAAGCGCCTGGATATTGTATTCCGAATAGTCGCCCGTGCCGAGATGCTCGGTATATTCGCCCGACACCAAAAGGCCGGTGAAGTTTTCGCGGGTAATGAAGTTGACCACACCTGCAACTGCGTCTGATCCGTACAGCGATGATGCGCCGTCTTTCAGGATCTCCACACGCTCAACCGCGATCAGCGGAACCAGCGAGCTGGTGTCGACAAAGTTGATCCCGTCATTAGTCGGCGCGGCTGAAAGCGTCTGGCGCTTGCCATTGAGCAGGATAAGGGTCGAGGCAACACCAAGACCGCGAAGGTTGATGTTCGACGTGCCGGTCGTGCCGCCCTGAGTAAAGGCATCGGGGTTGTTCTGTGCGCCGCTGTTGATGGTCAGCGTCTGCGTGATTTCACCGATATTCTGAGCGCCGATCGCATCGATCGCTTCGCTGCCAACGGTTGCGAGCGGTGATGCGAGATCGCCTTGCGACTGACGACGAATGCGTGAACCGGTGACGAGAATCTGGTTCTCGCCCGAATCCGCGCCTGTGTCCGAAGATGATGAGCCAAGGTCCTGAGCCGCAGCGGGCACAGCAAAGGCAAACGCCAGGGAGGCGCAAGAGAGTTTGAACGCAGTTCTTGCGTGAATCATGGGGGTCTCCTCTACCAATTAGCAGGCCCGTTGCCGCGGGGAATATGCCGAAAGGCATATGCGGTGCGCGCCTTGCAGCCCGCACCTCTCTCGCACGGGCGCTGAGGCGTTAGAAAATGAGTTCAGCGATTGCAACCTATTGTGCGCATCGCGTGTCGAGTGCGTTCAAAGTGTTGCCAAACTCACGCAGATTCAGGCGCTTTCGTGCTGTTTCTGGCGTTTGTCGCTGGCCGCTTCGAGCAGAACCTCCTCGATCTCGGCAAGCCGTTCGGGCGCTGTGACCTTGGATCCGGTCAGGTCGGTGACGTAGAACGTGTCAGCGGCCGCCTCGCCATAGGCAGTGATATGTGCCGATTGGACGATCAGGTTCGCCTTGTAGAGCGCATGCGCAAGCCTGTTGAGCAGCGCTGGTCGATCACGCGCGGTCACTTCGATAACGGTGAAATGGTTTGACGCTACATTGTCGAAATTGACGCTGGGAGCGACAGAGAAAGTCTTCGCGCGTGAGTGCGACAGAGGCCGCGCGGCAAGCTTTGGCACCAGCTCAACTTGTGCCAACAGAGCATCACTGATGCCCTGCTTCAGGCGCTTGATCTGGCTTTCCTCGCTAAAAGGCTGTGCGTGCAGATCCTGGACCAGAAAGTTATCGATCGCAAAGCCGTTCATTGCGGTGTGAATGCGCGCATCGATAATGTTTGCGCCTGCCAGATGGATACCGCCTGCAATACGGTAAAACAGGCCAGGATGGTCCGCCGCGATGACGCTGACCAGGGTTGCGCCGCGCTCCTCGTCAACCTCGCAATGGATCGATAGGTGTTCGTCGATTCGGCGCGCTTCCTCATACTGGATAAGGTTCTTGGCGATGATGTCGACAGGTTCTGCAATCCAATAGGCATCGGCAAGCAGTTCCCCGACTTCTTCGACAAGATAGGCCTTTTCGCCAAGTTGTTCGCCAGCCGCCGCTTTCTTGGCGGCAACGCGCTCCTTGCGCCCGGTGCGCTTGTGACCGAGCCGCAGTCGTTCCTGCGCAGCATCGTACAACTCGCCCAGCAACTGGCCTTTCCAGCTGTTCCAGGTGCCCGGCCCCACCGCGCGAATGTCGACAGCGGTCAGGATCGCAAGATTGCGCAGCCGGTCGACCGATTTCACTTCGGCAACGAAGTCCTCGATCGTCTTGGGATCGGTAAGGTCGCGCTTTTGGGCTGTGGAACTCATCAACAGGTGCTGGAGCACCAGCCATGCAACAAGCTCTGTTTCCCTTTCATCAAGCCCAAAGCGCGGGCAAAGCTTGTAAGCCACTTCAGCGCCGAGGACCGAGTGATCGCCTCCGCGACCCTTGGCGATATCGTGCAGCAGGACCGCGACATATATCGCCCGGCGTGAGGACACTTTGTGGATCTGCTTGGTCGCGCGGGGATGGTCCGCTTCCAGCAGACCGCGCTCAATCTGGCTGAGCAAGCCGATCGCGCGGATCGTGTGCTCATCGACCGTGTAATGGTGATACATGTCGAACTGCATCTGCGCGTTGACCTTGCCGAAATCAGGGACAAACCGGCCAAAGACGCCAGCCTCATTCATCCAGCGAAGCGCGGTCTCGGGATCCTTGCGCCCGCCTAAAAGGTCAAGGAACAGGGCATTGGCGCGCTTGTCACTGCGCACATTGGCATCGATCAGCTTCGAATCGCGATCTGCCTGACGCATGGTTTCGGGGTGGATTTCGAGGCCCTCTGCCTCGGCAATCTGGAATATCTCGACCAGGCGCACCGGGTCTTGCGCAAACCAATTGTCGCCGGGGGCCTTGATACGCCCGGCATCGACAACATAGCCCTTGTG
The DNA here is from genome assembly GCA_964443505.1 of uncultured Porphyrobacter sp. Classification (GTDB taxonomy): domain Bacteria; phylum Pseudomonadota; class Alphaproteobacteria; order Sphingomonadales; family Sphingomonadaceae; genus Erythrobacter. Next base: position 31,037 of record CAYUCZ010000015.1, read on the forward strand.
AAAGCGAGGCTTTGGCGACCAACCGGCAAAAAAGCCTGAACGTGCTCGCTTCTTGGCAAACTGTTCGTCGAGGTGAGCAAGGAAGACACCCGTCAGGCTGCCGACGCGTTTGGCCTGCAGGAAATAGAATTGCATGAACCGTTCGACCGCACTTTTGCCTGGACGGTCTGCGTAGTTCATGCGCTCTGCAATCTGGCGCTGGAGATCGAATGTCAGCCGATCCTCTGCCCGCCCGGCAAGCACATGCATGTGGCAGCGCACGGCTAACAGAAACCCCTCTGCCCGGCGGAAACTGCGATATTCGATATTGGTGAGAAGGCCGATCTCAACCAGTTCGGCAGCGCTTTCGACCCGGTGCAGGAATTTGCCAATCCAGTAGAGCGTCTGAAGGTCACGCAGGCCGCCTTTGCCCTCTTTTACATTGGGTTCGACGACATAGCGGCTGTCGCCCATGCGCTTGTGCCGCTGGTTACGCTCATCGAGTTTTTGCGAGAGGAATTGCCGTTCATTGCCGCGCGCGACTTCGGCCCAGAAACGCTGACGAAGTTCGTCATAGACGTCCTGATCACCCCACACGAGCCGCCCTTCAAGCAGCGCCGTGCGGATCGTCAAATCCTCTTTCGCCATGCGCATCGTGTCGCTGATCGTCCGGCTGGAATGGCCGACTTTCAGCCCCAGATCCCACATCAGGTAAAGCATCGCCTCGATAACCTGCTCACACCAGGGTGAGCGTTTCATTGGTGTGATGAAGGCGATGTCGACGTCCGAATGCGGCGCCATTTCTGCTCGGCCATATCCGCCCACCGCAAGCACTGCGAGCCGCTCTGCCGTGGTGCGATTGGCGACTGGGAACACGAACTCAGTGACGTAATCGTGGATTACGCGGATGAGCTGGTCCGTCAGGAACGCATAGCCCAGCGTGATTTCGTGGCCGGCAGACGGCTTTTCGGCAAGCCTTGCTTCAAGCTCGGTCCGCCCATTCGCGAGCGCTGCTTGCAACGCCTTGAGGATTTCGGGCCGCGCCTTTGCGCCGTGGGTTTCAGCCAGCGCCTTGATCTCATCGGCCAAAGCTCGCCGGTTGATGATCGCCCGTTGGCGAGGGACCCGGCGACTGGGCATGCTCCAGTCGGTCATCATGTCCCTCGCTTTCGTTGGTTCAGGCGTCCGCGCGGATCAGGCCGCGGCGAGCCGCTTGGTGTAGGTTTCGCGCAGGCTCTTCTTGTCGACTTTCTGCGTGCCGAGGCGCGGCAGGGTTTCGTCGACAACAAAGATATGCTCTTCGAGCGGAACCTTGAAGGGGGCGATGTGCTCTAGCAGGAAGCCGCGGAGAGCTTCAGGCGTAACCGCCTCGTGCCCGTCCTTTGCCAGGATGACCGCCGCCGGGACTTCGCCCATTCGTTCATCGGGAAGGCCAAAGACTGAGCATTCCGCGATGTCCTCGTGCGCGTAGATTGCGTCTTCCACTTCGATGCAGGTGATGTTCTCACCGCCGCGAATGATGATGTCCTTCTTGCGGTCGACGATGTAGAGATATTCGTCCTCGTCGAGATAGCCCAAGTCGCCCGTGCGGAAGAATTGAGTGTCAGTGAACGCCTCTTGCGTGGCTTCCTCGTTATTCCAATAGCCGCGGAAATTGGCGACCGAGCGAATGCAAACCTCAGCCACGCTTCCCTGCGGGACCGGATTTCCGTCATCATCCAGGATCGCGAGCTCAACCAGCGGCTGCGAAGCGCGTCCGGTTGAACCGGGCTTTGCAAGATAGTTTTCGTTGAAATTGCCGCAGCCAACCGCATTGGTTTCGGTAAGGCCATAGCCAAGCAGCGGAAAACCGCCGGGAAAGGCCTCTTTGATTTTGGTGACGTGCTCAACCGGGCGCGGTGCGCCGCCTGCTGCAAAGCTCTTGCAGGCAGACAGATCGTACTGATCGCGATTGGGATGCGTTGCCATCTCATAGCTCATGAGCGGCACGCCGACGAAGTATGTGACCTTTTCCGCCTCCATGAGACGCAGCGCTTCCTCAGCGTTCCATTTCGGCATCAGCACCAGCTTGCGAGCGATCGCATAGCTTTGCAGGAAGAGCGGGACGGCACCAGTCACGTGGAACAGCGGCACAGCGACAAGCGCGCTGGGTTGAGCGCTGACATCTTCGCCTTGGCTTTCCAGCAGGACCTTGGCCATGGCGCTTTGGCTGACATAGCTCATCACCCCTGCGACTACGCCGCGATGGTCGGAAAAAGCGCCCTTCGAATTACCGGTTGATCCCGAGGTATACAGGATCGTTGCCAGATCATCCGGGCCAAGCTGACCCAGCATCTGCATCGCAACCGAAGACGCAAGATCCTGCGGAGCTTTCCAGACACCCGCCAAACCCTCTGCCGGCGCGTTGTGATCCATCATGACGAGTTTGGCGGAATGCTCTGTTCCCTCTAGTCGGGCAGCGCGGCCTGCATCGGCAAGCACCAGTTTGCACTCGGCCAGGCGGATACCGTAAGCGAGCTCGTCACCTGACCAGAAACCATTAAGCAGCGTCGCGCAGCCGCCGGCCATGGTGATGCCCATGTAAGCGATCATCCAGTTGGCCGAATTGCGCGCCGCGATGCCGATGCGGTCGCCTTTCTCAACGCCGTGATCCTTCACCAAGCCTTCTGCCACGCAAACCGCAGCGGCGTAGGTGTCGCCGAAGGTCAGCCGGATATCGCCATCGACGATGAAGGGCACGTCCTTATGTTCGTTGCAGAAATGCGCAAAGTAATGCGCAAGCGTCGGCGGCGAGACTGTGAACGCAGGCATCGAGACGCCTTCGCGTTCATATGGCGTCGTATGGAACGGCTGACCTTCCTTGGTCAGCTCGGTGATGATCGCTTCAAGTGCATTGTCCAGCTGGGTGGGCATGCGGTTCTCTCTCCTTCAGCTCGCCACTTTCGTGCGAAGTTGGTCTGATCCTTGCCGCATGGGGAGGCGGCAGGCTGAATTCTTGCGACACGCTGTGCGGGTTTTGTCCGAGGTACTTTCCCCCGGCCCCTTGCTGTGCCAAAAGCCGCGGGGACGCGAAGACGTCACAACGGCTTGCATTTACCATTAAGAGGTTCAACTCGTGCTGTCACTACTTGCTGCAAGCGGCGGCGCTGCAGACCCGATTTATTGGTCCGATTTGGGTCTAAGGCCCTATCTTTTTGAAATCGGTAGCTTTCAACTCAGGTTCTATTCGCTCGCTTACCTGATCGGTGTGGTATTCGCCTATTGGCATTTGTCACGCATGATCAAATCACCGGGCGCGCCAATGGCGCAGCGGCATGCAGACGACCTGTTCTTCTATTGCACGCTTGGCGTTATCCTTGGCGGCAGGCTGGGATATTCGATCTTCTATCAGCCTGATTTGTGGGCGAATCCGCTTGATGTGCTCAAGTTGTGGGAAGGCGGCATGAGCTTCCACGGCGGGCTGATCGGCGTATTGATCGCAATTGCATGGGTTTCACGCAGGGGTTCGCTCTCTTTCATGCGCGTGTGCGACTATATCGCTGTCAATGTGCCGATGGGTATGCTGCTGGGGCGGCTGGCGAACTTCAACAATGGCGAACTATGGGGCCGCGTCAGCGATGTGCCCTGGGCGATGGTGTTTCCGCGCGCGGGCGAAGTCGCGCGCCACCCGAGCCAACTTTATCAAGCAGGGCTTGAAGGCCTTTTGCTGCTGATCATCCTGATGATCATGTTCTGGAAGACCAAGGCGCGATATCGCCCAGGCCTGTTGGTCGGTGTTTTCACGCTTGGAATGGGGATTGCGCGATTTGTTAACGAATTTTTCCGTGAACCTGATGCACAGTTGGCTGACTTTGCGGTTCGAACCGGGCTATCGATGGGCCAATGGCTGACAATACCACTGATATTGGCCGGATTGATTGTCACGATCTACGCCGTGATGAGGAAGCCCGTAGGAACGGGCACAACAAATCCGGCGACCAATCCGGCTTAGGAAAAATCACGCTCGAGACCAGGCGTTGCACCTTGCTTCGCCTGATCGAGCCTGACGGATCCGAAACCGAAATCCCGATTGAAACCGCTGAGCCAGCGGAGGATGCAAAGGCGCGCCTGAAGGCGGCCGAAGCTGTGGCTGCGGCAAAGGCGCTCGAAGAGGAAGAAGCGCGCGCAGCAGAAGAGGCAGCGAAGGCCGCCAAGGCAAAGGCGAAAGCACAGGCCGAAGAAAAAGCCCGGATCGCGGCGGAAGCCAAGGCCAAGAAAGAAGCTGAGGAAAAGGCGCGCCGCGAAGCTGAGGCGAAGGCCAAGAAGGCGGCTGAAGAAAAGGCGCGGCGAGAGGCCGAAGCCAAGGCGAAGGCTGAAGCCGAACGCAAGGCCAAGCAAGAAGCAGAGCGCAAAGCGCGCGAGGAAGCCGAAGCCAAAGCCAAGGCTGAAGCGGAAGCGAGAGCAAAGGCTGAGGCTGAAGAGAAGGCGCGCAAAGCCGCCGAGGCGAAGGCCAAGAAAGAGGCCGAGGAAAAAGTTCGCCGCGAAGCGGAAGCGAAAGCCAAGAAAGAGGCTGAAGCCAAGGCAAAGGCAGCAGCGCAGAAGAAGGCCAAACAAGAGGCAGAGCGCAAAGCCAAAGCAGAAGCGGAAGCCAAGGCAAAAGCCGAAGCTGAGGCCAAAGCCAAGGCACAAGCCGAAGAGAAAGCGCGCAAAGAGGCCGAGGAGAAAGCCAAGAAGGCGGCTGAAGAAAAGGCCAAGGCTGATGCAGCCAAGGCAGAGGCCGAGGCCAAGGAGAAGGCGCGCGACCTTGGCAAGACGTTCAGGCGGCTAATCCGCGAAACAGGCCCGATCAGCCTTGCTCATTATATGGCAGAGAGCAATGCGCGCTATTACACAAGCCGTGATCCGCTGGGCGACGAAGCTGACTTTATCACAGCGCCAGAAGTGAGCCAGATGTTCGGCGAGCTTATCGGCCTATGGCTTGCGGATCTGTGGGTCCGCATGGGATCACGCAAGCGCATCCATTATGTTGAGCTCGGCCCTGGTCGCGGAACGCTGGCCAGCGATGCGATCCGGACCGCCAGCCGCTATGAGTTTGACCCGCAGGTCCACTTTGTTGAGACTTCTCCAGCGCTGCGGAAGATCCAGCTTGAGGCGTTCCCGGACGCGATCCACCACGAAGATCTGTCGACACTTCCCGACGATGCCCCCTTGCTGATCGTCGCGAACGAATTCTTCGATGCCCTGCCGATCCATCAACTGGTCCGCAGTGCCAATGGCTGGCACGAACGCTTGGTCGGTCTCGAAGGTGATGACTTTGTGTTCGTTGCCGGTGATAAGCCGATGGACACGATCGTGCCGAAAAGCTGGAAGAGCGCTTCGCAAGGCACGATGATTGAAACCAGCGCCGCAGCCAGCGCAGTGATGCAGGAAATCGCAACCCGGCTTCAAAATCAGGGCGGGGTTGCTCTTATCATTGACTACGGCGCGTTCGAATTGCGCGCCGGTTCAACACTGCAGGCGATCCGCAATCACGAAAAGGTCGATGTGTTCGATCACCCCGGCCAAGCCGATCTCACCGCGCATGTCGATTTCGAGATGCTGAAGGACGTGGCTGAAAGGAACGGAGCAGAGATCATGGGCTTGCAGATGCAAGGCGAGTGGCTGCGCCAAATGGGGATCGAAACCCGGCTTGAAGCGCTGCAGCGAAAGAACCCGGCTGAAAAGGACAAGCTTCAGCGACAATTTGATCGTCTGGTTGATGATGGCCAGATGGGCCTTTTGTTCAAAGTGCTCGGGATTTGCGGAAGGCGCTGGCCTTTTGGCGTCGGTTTCGACTGAATGTAACTCTCGCGCCGCTTTTGCCGTATAGTGAGGCAGGACGAACGGAGAGCATTATGATCACGCGCACCCTTATGGGCCTTGTTACATCGATCACAGCTTTCATGCTGAGCGTAACGGCAGCCGCTGCCGCGGAGCCGATTGCCGGGCGATGGCTGACCGAGGAGCGCGACGCGATCATCGAGATCAAGCCCTGCGGCAGCACGACATGCGGCACGATTACGCGCTTTCTTGTCCCACCACCTGACGGAATCAATCAGCGCGACGTCAACAATCCGGATCCCGAACTGCGCCGCAGGCGGTTGCTTGGTCTTCCGGTTTTGACCCAGTTCCGCGAAGAATCCTCGCTATGGCGCGGGCGGATTTACGATCCCAAGAGCGGCAAAAGCTATCGTTCGGTGATCCGCCGGATCGGCCCCAATACGCTTGAAGTGAAGGGCTGCATCGGTCCGTTCTGTCAGGCGCAAACCTGGCGCAAGGCGCGCTAGAGGCCGATCTTACCGGCGAGTTCGCGCGCTGCATCCCTGGGACTCAGCTTGCCTTCGCCTTCGCGGTCTACGGCAAAATTCGCCTCGCGCATGGCCTCGACCGAAATTGCACCGATAAGCGGTTGAAGCGCGCTGGTGACGCCTTCTTCAGAGGCAATTCGCGGTGACAGCATCAGCATCGCATCATAGCTTGGCAGGGCTTCGCGCGGGTCTTCTAGCACCACCAGCCGGTCTGCCGCGATCCGGCCGTCCGACGTATAGGCGCTGATCACATCAGCCTCGCCCGAGCGCAGCGCGTTGTACATGAAAGTGGGCGAGAAATTGCGCGTTTCGCCAAACTGCATGCCGTAGGCATCGCGAACGGAAATCCACTCTGGGCGTTCGAAAAACTCAGGGTCTCCGCCAACGGCAAGACGCGGTGCGAACCGCACGAGTTCTTCGAGCGAGGATACGCCAAGCTCGCTCGCGCGGTCTTCGCGCATGGCAAAAGCATAGGCGTTTTCAAAACCAAGCCTGCCAAGCACTCGAATGCCAGTGTTGGCTTTCTCCCACTCGACAATCGCATCATACATCGCAGCGCGGCCCGGATTGTCGGTGCGCTTCATCTCGTTGGTCCAGATCGTACCGGTGTAATCAACCGATATATCTACGCTGGAGGATGCGACCGCGCTGTGGACGACCGCAGAGCCGAGACCGTCACGATATTCGACTTCGTAACCGGCTTGCTCAAGCTTCGCCCCGATCAGTTGAGCAAGGATGTACTGTTCGGAGAATTGTTTGGATGCGATAACGATTGTGCCGATTTCGCCTTCCTGCGCGCTTTCACCGAATAGCGCATCGCGCGCATCATAAGCGACGGCTCCTGATAGGCCGAGCGCGACCGCTGCAACGCCTGCCCCCCACTGCAATCGGCTGCGTTTGGCAAAGCCGTTCTCAATCACGCCCAGCAGCGCGTCGACTACCAGCGCAAGACCTGCGCTGGCGATGCATCCGGCAAGCACCAGCGCCCAGTTCTGTGTTTGCAGCCCTGCAAAGATGGGATCGCCAAGGCTCGGTTGGCCGATGGTTGTGGAAAGCGTGGCGGCACCGATGGTCCATACGCTGGCGGTGCGAATGCCTGCCATGATGAAAGGCGCGGCCAGCGGCGCTTCCACCAGGGTGAGCTTTTGCCATGAGGTCATTCCAACGCCGTCGGCTGCCTCGAGAACACCGGGGTCGAGATTGGCCTGGGCGGTCACAGCATTTCTGAGGATCGGAAGCAGCGCGTAGAGCGCAAGAGCGAGGAGCGCTGGCAAGAAACCCAGCGTTGGCAGGTCCTCGCCAAACACGGCGCGCAGCGACAAGAGGATTGGGAAGAATAGTGCGAGCAAGGCAAGCGCGGGGATGGTTTGCACCAGGCTCGCAAACCCGAGAGCGATGCGCGAGACAACAGCAGACCGGCTCGCCCAGACCGCAAGCGGGAGCGCCACCAATATCCCAAGTCCGATAGCGCTTGCGGCGAGCACGATATGCGCTGCAAACTTGTCACCAAGGCCAAGCAGGATTTCGATGATCTCGCTCATGAAGCGCTTGCCTCTTCGCCGTCTTCCATGTGAGCAAGCCGTTCGGCCTGCTGACGGGGAACTGCGACAAGGCCTTGCGCGATCTCGCCACCGGCCCCGGAGAGCAGAGCGCGCGGCTTTTCATCCGCGACCAATTCGCCAAAGCTCATCACCATCACGCGATCAGCAAGCAGCAGCGCTTCGGCCATGTCGTGCGTGACCATGATCGTGGTGAGGCCAAGCGCCTCGTGCAGTTCGCGCACTTTTTCGCCCAATGCATCGCGGGTGATCGGGTCGAGCGCGCCGAATGGTTCGTCCATGATGAGCAGTTCGGGATCACCGGCAAGCGCGCGCGCAACCCCTACGCGTTGGCGTTGCCCACCCGACAATTCATCCGGCATTCGGCTTGCCATTTCAGGTTGAAGCTCAACCAAACTGAGCAACTCCGCTATCCGATCCTCGGCCAGCGTCTCACCGGCAAGGCGCGGCCCGATTGCGATGTTCTCGCCGACGGTGAAATGCGGAAACAGGCCGATCCCTTGAAAGACATAGCCAACGCGGCGACGCAGGTGAGCTGGGTGCAGACCGGTCACGTCTTCTCCGCCGAACAGCACACGACCTCCGCTTGGTTCGACCAGAGTGTTGACCATCTTGAGCAGCGTCGACTTGCCCGAACCTGAGGAGCCTACCAGCGCGACAAAGCTGCCCTTAGCGATATCGCAGGTCACCCCGCCAACCGCGACAACCTCGCCATAGCGGCGCTCTGCCTGATCGAAGCGCAGGATCGGTGGCGGAGTGTCATGTGTGATCGAAATGGAATTTGCCCCTGAGTGTCTGCGCGAATGCGAGCGGACTAACCGCTTGCACCCCCTTCTTCTTCCTCATCAGGCGCAGGCGGTGCGATATAGGTCACACGCTTGATTTCGATACGCTTGCCATCGCCATTGGTGGCGATAACAGTTCCGCCATCTTCTTCGCTGCTGGTTGTCCAGCAGGCGCCAAGCCCGGCATCCGGTTCAAAGCACAGCTCCCCGTCGGGCCGTTGCTGCCAATTGCCTTGGCTCAGCAAGGTTCCGTTGCGCAGGTCGCGGTAGCGCCCTCCGGTGTCAAAGAATGTCGTTTGCACTGCGCCGTCGGAGCCGATTGTCAGCCAACCTGTCTCTGCCACCGCCAGCGTGTCAGACGATCCCGTGGCATCACTTGCTTGTTCGGCAGTGTCGCTTGTGTCAGCGCTGTCTGAGGAGCCGTTGCCCGCTTCTTCTGCGCAGGCGCCGAGGCTCAGCGCTGAAAGTACGGTCACGGCAGTTCGGAGCGCATGCGAAGACTTCATGATGGCATTAAGCCTAGATGCGAAATCCCCATCAGCCAACCCCGGCTTTGCCAACGCCGTTGGCGCGGCCACATGCTCTTGCTAAGGCGCGGGCACGATCCTCTGGCAAGACAGGCGGTCATATGCCAGATGCCTCAGACAAATGCGAAAGAGAGAGATGCGCGCTACCCCCGATTTTGATTTCCAGCTTGGCGAAAGCGCCGAGATGATCCGCGAGACTGTTGGCCGGTTTGCTGACGAACAGATCATGCCGCTTGCCGCCAAGATCGATCGCGAGGATTACTTCCCCCGGGCCGAGCTGTGGCAGCAAATGGGAGAGCTTGGCCTGCATGGCATGACGGTTGCCGAAGAAGATGGCGGCCTTGGTCTTGGCTATCTTGAGCACGTCATTGCCGTTGAAGAAGTCAGCCGCGCGAGCGCTTCGCTCGGCCTGTCTTATGGTGCACACTCCAACCTTTGCATCAACCAGATCCGCCGCTGGGCGAGCCCTGAGCAAAAGGCGAAGTATCTGCCCAAACTCATAAGCGGTGAACATGTCGGCAGTCTCGCCATGTCAGAGGCAAGTGCGGGGTCGGATGTCGTCTCGATGAAGCTAAAGGCGGAAGAGGTTCAGGGCGGTTACCTGCTCAATGGAACCAAATTCTGGATCACCAACGCGCCAGAGGCGGACACGCTCGTCGTCTATGGCAAGACCGATGGCAATGCGGGATCACGCGGGATCACGGCCTTTCTGATCGAGAAGGACATGCCCGGTTTCTCCATCGGCCAGAAGATCGAGAAGGTCGGCATGCAAGGCTCGCCCACGGCAGAGCTGGTCTTCGACAATTGCGAAGTGCCTGAAGAGAATGTCATGGGCCCGGTCAATGGCGGTGTCGGCGTCTTGATGAGCGGGCTGGATTATGAGCGCGTCGTACTCTCTGGCCTTTCGATCGGGATCATGCAGGCCTGCCTCGACACGGTCATTCCCTACATTCGTGAACGCAAGCAGTTTGGCAAACCGATCGGCGCGTTCCAGCTGATGCAAGCCAAGGTCGCTGACATGTATGTCGCGATGCAAACCGCGCGCAGCTACACCTATGCTGTTGCGCGGGCCTGCGATGCTGACCAGACCACGCGTTTCGACGCGGCAGGGGCGATCCTGTATGCGAGCGAAAATTCATTCAAGGTTGCCGCTGAAGCCGTACAGGCACTGGGCGGGGCTGGATACACCACCGATTGGCCGACCGAGCGCTATATGCGCGATGCGAAGCTGCTTGATATTGGCGCAGGCACGAACGAAATCCGTCGCATGTTGATCGGGCGCGAATTGATCGGCGCTGCGGGGTGAGCAAGAATTTCCAGCTTTCAGCGGATCAGATCAAACCTCTAGTCGAGGGCTGTGATGGATGCTTTAGATCAAGGTGTTTCTGACACAAGTTACGACTCATCGATCACGCCCTATTTGGATGCGCCGTTTCGCTCAGTTTTCGAGAAGCTGCCAGGCGCGGCAGATTTCGCTGCTGTGAACGGTTGCAATCCAGATTGATCATATTGTTCTGGCGCGCTGCGCGTTATCTGCGCCGAAGCTAGCCGACTTCGATGAGCCCGGCGCGCAGCATCAGTTCTTCGGTCGCAAACCAATCGAGTGGTTCGCCGGGAAGCACGAAGTGACTGTCATCAATCGCAACTTCTTCGACGCTTACTAGATCGACATTCCCAATCCGCACGGCCGTGCCCGTGGCGAACATGTCTGCCAGCGGAGCAGACAGCCTGCCCAGCGGACCCTGCATATAAACCCAAACGCTGAACTGACTGGCGATGAGTTGACCCAACTCGCTTAATTCTGGATCGGTGCTGATCGCAAAACTGATCTCGGCTTCATTATCGACCCGATATCCTGTGGCAGGGCGTCCATCGACACTGACGCTCCCGGCAGCATTTGCCACAAGAGGGGGAACCTCATTGATGAAATGAGCGATCATGTCAGGCGTGTAAGCGTTTGCGACCTGCTCAACGATAACGGGGTCCAACACCTTTACCTCGCCGCCATCGGCGACCAGCAGATAGTCCCTCCCCGCGTGACGAAGCATCCAGTGACCGTCGCTGACGACATTGCTGCGCGCAGAGCCATCATCGTTGATCTCAACGACGCTGCCGTCGGAATAGGTAGCGCGAATATCAGCCTGAGCGATAGTGGATGAAGACAGTAAGGCAATTGCAGCTAGGAAACGCAGAGACATCTCAGACCCTTTCGTTTGAACAGCCTGCTTTCTACGTTGAAGTAGTTAACTTCTGTCCAGTTAGCATGCTTAACGCGTGAAGCGAGTTGGCATTGGCCGATGTGGAGGCTAGTCGGCACATTATGACTGCACCCGTTCTGACTTCGAAACTTGACCGCGAAGATCCGCAAGCCAAGGCACGCGCTGAGCATAACAAAGCGCTCGCTCAGGACCTTCGGGCGTCTGTGGCAGCCGCTGCATTGGGAGGACCTGAAAAGCACCGCGACCGACATGTGTCGCGCGGCAAGCTTCTTCCGCGTGAGCGGGTTGAGCGGTTGCTCGATCCTGGATCGCCTTTCCTTGAGGTGGGTCAGCTTGCCGCGAACGGCATGTATGAAGGCGACGTCAATGGCGCCTCAATGATTGCCGGCATCGGTCGGGTGTCGGGCCGCCAAGTGATGATCGTGTGCAATGACGCCACGGTCAAAGGCGGCACTTACTATCCGATGACGGTCAAGAAGCACCTGCGCGCGCAGGAAATCGCGATGGAAAACCGTCTGCCGTGCATCTACCTCGTCGATAGCGGCGGGGCGAACCTGCCGCATCAGGCTGAGGTCTTTCCGGATCGCGATCACTTTGGCCGGATTTTTTTCAATCAGGCGAATATGTCGGCGCTTGGCATCCCGCAAATCGCTTGCGTTATGGGCAGCTGCACGGCGGGCGGGGCCTATGTCCCGGCAATGTCAGATGAGACGGTGATTGTGCGCAACCAGGGCACAATCTTCCTCGCAGGCCCCCCGCTGGTGAAAGCGGCCACCGGGGAGGAAATCAGCGCTGAGGATCTGGGCGGCGGAGACCTTCATGCCAGGAAATCGGGCGTGGTCGATCACTTGGCGGAGAATGACGAGCACGCACTCACCATTGTCCGCGATATTGTCAGCCAGTTGGGCGCCAACACCGGTGCAGCCAAGGACATCGCGCTCAAGGACCCAAGCCCGCCCAAGTTTGACGCCGATGATCTCTATTCGATCATCCCCGACGATGTGCGCGCGCCTTACGATGTGCATGAAGTGATCGCTCGCATTGTTGATGGCAGCGAATTCCACGAGTTCAAGCAGCATTTTGGCAGCACGCTTGTGTGCGGTTTTGCGCATATCTGGGGGATGCCGGTTGCGATCCTTGCCAATAACGGCGTGCTGTTTTCCGAAAGCGCTCAAAAGGGCGCGCATTTCATCGAACTCGCCTGCCAGCGCCGAATTCCGTTGCTGTTCCTGCAGAACATCTCCGGCTTCATGGTGGGCGGGAAGTATGAGGCAGAGGGCATCGCCAAGCATGGCGCCAAGCTCGTCACCGCAGTGGCAACCGCGACCGTGCCTAAGGTCACCGTGGTGATCGGCGGCAGCTTTGGCGCGGGCAACTATGGCATGTGCGGACGTGCTTATAGCCCGCGCTTCCTCTTCACCTGGCCCAATGCGCGTATCAGCGTGATGGGCGGTGAACAGGCCGCATCCGTGCTCGCCACAGTCCACCGCGATGCCGACAAGTGGAACGAGGAAGAGACCGAGGCTTTCAAGGCGCCAATCCGCCAGAAGTACGAGGATGAAGGCAACCCCTACTACGCCACAGCGCGGTTATGGGACGATGGCGTCATCGACCCGGTGCAAACGCGAGATGTTCTGGGCCTCGCCTTTGCGGCGACGCTGGAAGCGCCTATTGCTGAGCGGCCCCAGTTCGGCGTGTTCAGGATTTAGGCATTGGAAGAGGACGACTTTCGAGGAGCGCTGCGCCTCCTTATCGAAATCCGCAAATACGGCACGGGCGACTACTCGTCAGCAGACGTTGAAGACGATGTGCTGACGCGTGAGGCCTATCAACTGCTCTTGAAAGACATCGCGGCCGATGCCTTGCGGGTTCACGACGAATTTGAACCAGCCCAAGCCGCGATCGTTGCGATGGCCGAGAAGTTTCGAACGGATCCCGAGTTTGCGGATGACCCTGTCATTATCGAGGGGTTTTTGTTCAGCCGCTTCGAATCTGATGTGAAAGATGCGATTGATGGTCTTACCGGCCGCAGCGGTCTGGTGCAGGAATGGGCGGTACTCACGAGCTACATTCCGCGCTGGCTCAAGATCATCTTTTGGCTGATATTTGTGGTCGTAAGCTTCATTGGATTGTTTATCATTGTCGTTGTTTTCCAGATATTTGGTTCCGTGTTTTTTGCGGTTTTGACGGGCGGAGCTGGAGGTTGATCCGGCATTGTATGTAAGGCCGTGGCTGCGTGTTGAGGACAGGAATAGATGAAAGCTACAAATTACCTTGAAGTCGTCGGCCTCATCTTGATTGGTGTCGCGCTTGACCGGGTGATCAATCAGGAAGGGAACACCGCGATCCCGCTTGCGATTGATCTGGGGCTTTCGCAGCACTGGAATGACAATCGATTTATCTTTGTTGCGCTCACCTGCCTTGCAGTCGCGCTTACCCTTGTCGTGTTCCAGAATATCGAGCGCGAAGAGGAAGGGGCTGAAAGCCGCAGTGCCGCTCCGTCACGCAGGGGTCTGTTGGTCAGCGCGCTTCATGGCATCGCCTTTGGCCTTCAGATCATCATTCCGGCGCTTGTTTCGGTGCTGTTCGAACCGAGTGTCGGCGCGTCGCTTTTTATCGGATTTGTGCTGGTCGATGCATCGCTCTTTATCGAGCGGTATCTTGAGAAGCGCGGATCAGCGTTTCGTCAATCGGAAGGCTGATTGGACGAAGCCCTTACTGGCAACGATCAACTCAGCGTCGATCCCGAAAATCTGGCGGAAATCCTCGAACGCGCGGAATTCGTGGATGCTGTCGGCAAACTCATCAAAGATCATGATGTCGCCGTCCTTGATAAAACCGCCGATCAGGCACAGCGGGTAAATCGTCGAACGATACAGGTCGGCATCCATGTGGATCACGCGGCGGTTTTTGCCAGTGAACAGGTCGAGTTGTCCGGGCAGAGATTCGTGGAACCAGCCTTTGACAAAGTTCACGCGGCTGTCGCTTGTCATCGGAGCAACACCGCCAACATCAAACGCGCCAAGCCCGCGGTCGGAGATCCAGTTTTCAGGCAGCCCTTCAAAGGAATCGAAGCCCGTAAAGCGCGATGTTTCATGCGTGTTGTGTTCGTACCACCACGCAATTGACACGCCTTTGTGCACGCCAAACTCGATGTAATCGATGGGTTCATCAAGCAGGCCGCATTCTTTTGCGGTCGCTTCGAAAACCAGATTGCGCTTCTCGCGCTCGCCCCCTTCAATCCGATCCTTGCCGGCATTTGCCTTTTTCCAATCGTGAAAGCGCGGATATGTCGCTGACTTCAAAGCAAATGACTGGGCGGACGGATTGCCTGAGAGTACCGTCCCTAACAAAGCTTTCATCTAGACACTCTCAAATTTCGGATCGGTGCGTTTGGCTGCGTTATGCAACTTGCATCTCTTGCTCAAGGAGGCCCTCTATATCCGGCAATCCGAGATTGGCAAGCTGGTCCAAGCCCTGAGTTCGCTTGCGTAAAACTGGCGAAGCGCACACAAGGTTCCGGGGAGACATATACTTGCGACACAACGAAACACGCGACGTGACACTGCTATCGCGCCTGGTGAACCGGATTATCCTTGTTCTCTATCGCTGGAAGGGGTGGAGGATTGAGGGCAATTTCCCAAAGAACCTCAAGAAATGTGTGATCGCGGGCGCTCCGCATACATCCAATTGGGATTTTGTGTTTTTCGCTGGCGCCACTCATGCGGAAAAGATCCAGCCTAATTTCATGGGTAAACACACCCTGTTTGACGGGATCATGAAGAACTTCATGCTCGATATGGGCGGAATTCCGGTCGATCGCCGCAAGGCAGGCGGCACAATCGAGCAGATGAAAGCCGAGTTTGCCAAGCGCACAGAGCTCGCGTTGGTGATGGCGGTAGAAGGCACCCGCACAACTGATGGCAAGTGGAAATCGGGCTTCTACAATATTGCCAAGGCAGCCGGTGTGCCGATTGTTCCGGCCTATGCCGACAATGACAAGATGATCATCGGATTTGGCGAACCGCTTGTCCCTACAGGCAATTATGGAGAGGACCTGTTGAAGCTGGCGCAATGGTTCCGATCGAAACTTCCCGATTATGACCGCTTCAAGGTATTGGAACAGCAGGCGAAAGACATTATCGCCGGTCGCAATGATGTCTGACGCTGCGACGCACTAGGCTTAAGGCAATTGCGATTTTGCGTCGCACAATTTTTTGTGAAGATATGTCTTTAAGCCGTGCTTCGGGCTTCCTATGTAGTTGGGCAGCTTTAGGAGGGCGGCCCCCAGATGCCACTCAGTGCAGAGACACTAAATTCAGAGCGCACACGGATTGCAACCCTGGTCCTTGAAATGGTCAGGGATCGCGGCGCGGAAATTTCTTATTCGACAGCACTTGCTGAAAGCGGTCTGGCGCGTAGCCGTTTCGAGCAGATCTTCCCTGACTATGACGAGCTGTTCGATGCGGTCGCACAAATCTGGCTCGCTGCGCATATGCAGGCGATGGAAGAAGTGCTTGCCACTGATCTTCCCTCTAACCGCAAGATGTACGAGTTTTTCCGCCGTCGCTTTGTAATTTCGCGCGAACGTTTCCGCGAAGACCCGGAAACCTTCAGGCTATTGTGCGAAATGGGCGCTGCGAACTTTGAACGCGTGCGCTCCTACGTTGACCTTGCCGATCACTATCTGTGCGAGATCATCGTGCAAGCGCAGGACGATGGATATATGGCTGGGCTTGGCATTGATGAAGCGCTCTCGCTCGTCAATCAGATGGTGTCGAACTACACGATCCCTGATTCCCTTATCTACCTTGGTGACAAGCTAACCGAAGAAAAGCTCGCCAAGATTGTCGATACAATCTTTATCGGATTGTCGAGTGAAGCTGGCGACGGCGTGCGCGGGGTGAATACGATTCGGGTCGCTGCTTCTTAGGGCGCTTATTTCCTGTCGCGCGGCGTGCGGCGGAATTGCAGAACATTGGCAGGGCGTTTTGGCGGCGGCGTAATACGGCGTTTGTCGTTGAGAGCGTATTTCAGGCTCGCCCCTGTAATCGCAAGGCAAAGTGTCAGGATGATCGATGCCCAAACCCAATGCGGCAGGAAGAGCGCAGCTTCAATTGCGCCGGTGTCTGAAAGCATGCGTTCGCCGCCGATCACCGTCTCTTCTGTGAAAAGATAGTTGAAGTCGCTCATCATGCTCATCGCGCCAAGAACGCCGAGGAACTGAAGTGTGAAGCGTGTCAGCCCGTCTGGCGCTTTCCAGGCAATCAGGGAGATACCTGCTGCGACCAGCGGCAGCACCCCATAGCCTACCGGCGAGCGGACATAGATGATGACAGAGGCAAAGATTGCGGCTGCTGTGCCCCACAGCACCGGCCGCCAAAGGCGCTGATGCGCGCTCGCGATGATCAGGCCTGCGCCAGCCAGCACCGGCCCCAGTGGACCACCAGCGGCGATTGCGGCGCGCGTGAAGGACGAAACGTCGCCATCAAGCTGGCTTTCAGCAACGCCTGACCCATCTGCAAATATCATCAGGCGAACGAAATCCTGACCCAGCAACAGCGCCGAAAGCCCGTGACCCATCTCGTGAAACCAGGTTGTCAGGATCACGAAGGGATAGATCAAATAGGTGCCGAACGGGAGCGAGGGCAGGAACAGGACAACCACGACGGCAAGGATAAGCCGCCCGACCTGCTCTGCCTGACTACCTGGCTGGACGAGTGACTGCATCGTCTACGCCGCCTCTTTTGAAGAGCTTGCTGTGGCCAGCTCTTCAGGATTGCGCGCCTTGCCATCAGGGCCAACCTTCATGCGATATTTGGCAAGCGCTTCTTCGTCCTCGGCACGTTGTTCCTGAAGGATAGACCAGCTTGCAAGGAACAGGCCTGCGACAAGCGGTCCGAGCACAATGCCCGAAAAACCGGCTAGCGAAATACCGCCAAGCGTGGTGACAAGGATTATCCAATCAGGAATGCCGGTGTCGCGCCCGACAAGGATCGGGCGAAGGACATTATCGACGCTGGAGATGATAAGAAAACCCGCGCCCAGCACGAAGATGCCAGTCCACACATTGCCGATCACAATCAGCCAGATGCCAGCCGGCGCCCAGACAAGAGCGGTGCCAACCGCTGGGATAAGCGCAAGGATCGCCATCAGCACGCCCAGGAGCAGCGCCGAGGGAACGCCAGCCACTGCCAGCATCAACCCGCCCAAAGTGCCCTGAATAAGACCGACAACGCCCGATCCCTTGATCACAGCTCGCACAATGCCGAGAAAGCGTTCAGCGAGCCGGTCTGCGATTTCACGCTCAACCGGGGCGGAGTGCAGGATCGTCTCCCCAATCCGCGATCCGTCGCGCAGGAGGAAGAACAGGACGTAAAGCCCGATACCAAAGCTCAGGAAAAAGCCGAGCGCGCCGCTGCCGATCGACACTGCCTGCTGGGCAATGATGCCGGCGCTCTCTCCAAGAATTTCCTGAAGTCTGTCTTGCATCATCGATACATCGGTCCAGCCATTGTCAGCGGCCATGCGTTGCAGCGAATCGGGAAGCATCGCAAAGGTCGTTTCCGCCCAGGCGGCGATATCGATCGGGTTTGCGCGCAGATTGTTTACAAGGCCAATCGCCTCATCCAGCACGACCGATCCGATCCACAATGCCGGAAGCAGCACGGCGACGAAGATGATGATGAGCGACAGGCTCGCGGCAAGATTGCGCCTTCCGCGTGTCTTCTTGAGCGACCATTTGTAGAGCGGCTGGAACATGATCGCGGCCAGCGCCGCCCACATCACAGGTCCAACAAAAGGCCATGTGACCCAAACGAATAGGATCGACACCGCGGCGAGTATGAGCAGAAAGCTCCAGTGTTCGAGCGCGCTGGTGTCGTTGGGTTCCTGCTCTGACATGTCTTTTGATGTCGGGCTTTACGGCCCAAACATCAAGAGGCGATCACACATCAAGATTGGCAACATTCAAGGCGTTGTCCTGAATGAACTCGCGGCGCGGTTCGACAACATCACCCATCAGGCGGGTAAAGATTTCGTCCGTGACGTCAGCATCTTCGACCTTGACCTGCAACAGGATGCGATTTTCCGGATCAAGCGTGGTCTCCCACAATTGCTCGGGGTTCATTTCGCCCAGACCTTTGTAGCGGCTGATCGACAGCCCCTTGCGACCTGCGGCCAGCACAGCTTCGAGCAACTGGCTTGGCCGGGTGATGGCATCATCGGCAAGTATGACGGTTTCATCGCCGTCCTCGTCATCGCCCGCTGTCTCTGGCTCGTCCTCGGCGATATCGCCAGCCTTCACCAGCCGGACTGCGCCTTCATAGGCTTCTGATTGCGGGCCAGCGAGGCCATGAAGCTTGATCGCCTCGGTGCTGGTCAGGAAACGACCGTCTATCTCGTGTACGTCTGTCACACCGCGCCACAGGCGCGAGAACTGAACCGTTCCGTTCTCGCGGATTGCAACGCTCCACTTTGCATCGGCATCGCTTGCCTCAAGCCGCGATGCTGCGATTTCCAGCGCAGAAATTCGCTCGTCATCAGCCAGCTCTGGATTAAGAGCCCCGGACAGCGCCATTTGCTCGATCACGGCGCGGTCATAGCGGCGCGGGACAAAGGCAATGAGGTTCTTGAGGCGCAGAGCACTGTCGACCAGCGCGCGCAGATCTTCGCCCGATCGTGCGCCGCCTGATGTCTCAAGCACGCGTCCCTGTAGGCCAGCATCAACAAGGTAGCGATCAAGTGCGGCCTGATCCTTGACATAAACCTCGCTCTTGCCCTTCGCGACCTTGAACAGAGGCGGCTGAGCAATGAAGAGGTGCCCGGCCTTCACAATTTCAGGCATCTGGCGATGGAAGAAGGTGAGCAGCAGCGTGCGAATATGCGCGCCGTCGACGTCAGCGTCGGTCATGATCACGATCTTGTGATACCGCAGCTTCTCGATATCGAACTCATCGCGAATGCCGGTGCCCATCGCCTGGATCAATGTGCCAACTTCGCGGCTGGAAATGATGCGGTCAAACCGCGCGCGTTCCACATTCAGGATCTTGCCTCGCAGCGGAAGGATCGCCTGATACTGGCTGTCACGCCCGCCCTTGGCTGAGCCCCCTGCCGAATCGCCCTCGACCAGGAACAGTTCAGCCTTGGTCGCATCGCGTTCGCGGCAGTCGGATAGCTTGCCCGGCAGTGAAGCGACGCTCATCGCGCCCTTTCGGCTCATCTCGCGGGCACGTTTCGCAGCCTCGCGTGCAGCAGCAGCATCGATGATCTTCTGGATGATTGTCTTGGCGTCGCTGGGGTTTTCCTCAAGCCACTCATTCATCTTCTCGCCCATGAGCGATTCGAGCGGCTGGCGAACTTCCGAGGAAACCAGCTTGTCCTTGGTCTGCGAGGAAAACTTGGGGTCAGGCAGTTTCACGCTGACAATCGCAGTAAGGCCTTCGCGCATGTCTTCGCCCGACAGCGACACCTTTGCCTTGCCCAGCAGGCCGGAACGATCTGCATATCCGTTCAAGGTGCGCGTCAGCGCAGCGCGGAATGCAGCAAGGTGGGTGCCGCCATCACGCTGTGGGATGTTGTTGGTGAAGCACAGGACGTTTTCGTAGTAGGAATCGTTCCATTCCAACGCCACATCGATCCCTATGCCGTCCTTCTCGGCGGAAACCGAAATCGGGTCTTCGATCAAGGCTTCCTTGTTGCGATCCAGCCATTTGACGAAGGCTCCAATCCCGCCTTCGTAGAACATGTCGTGTTCGGCCACTTCTTCATGCCGCCGATCGCGGATGAGAATACGCACGCCAGAATTGAGGAAGGCCAGTTCGCGATAGCGGTGCTCGAGCTTCTCAAAATCGAATTCGGTGACGTTCTTGAAAGTCTCGGTCGAGGCTTTGAACGTGACGCGAGTCCCCTTCTTGAAGCCATTTTCATCTGGGTTCTGATCAACCTTCGGAGCCGGGCCCTTGACCTCAAGGCTGCCCACTGCATCGCCATGCTCAAAGCGCATCCAATGCTCTTTGCCATCGCGCCAGATCGTGAGCTCCAGCCATTCGGAAAGAGCGTTCACAACTGAAACGCCAACGCCGTGAAGCCCGCCAGAGACCTTGTATGCGTTGTCATCGGAGGTGTTTTCGAACTTACCTCCGGCATGCAGCTGGGTCATAATGACCTCAGCGGCTGACACGCCTTCTTCCTTGTGCATCCCGACGGGAATCCCGCGGCCATTGTCTTCCACAGAGACGCTGCCGTCGGGGTTCAGCTCGATCAGGACGAGATCACAGTGACCGGCGAGCGCTTCGTCGATGGCATTGTCTGAAACCTCAAACACCATGTGGTGCAGGCCAGAGCCATCGTCTGTATCACCGATATACATGCCTGGACGTTTGCGTACTGCGTCCAGGCCTTTGAGAACCTTGATAGAATCGGCGCCGTACTCGCCCTGCATCTTGGTGTTTTCAGCGGGCGTTTCGCCGGATTGAGAGGTATTGTCTTCCATGCGCAATATATAGGCGCTGAAAGGCTGTTTCCCAAGCGTTTGGCCCATTTCGGAGCCGCTTTTCCACCGCCTCAAGCCTATGCCGGATATTGCCGGATGATTGCGCTATTCAGCAGTCGGAAACGCAAGCCGAAAGAACACGTTTCCGCGCCAGACTGAACGGTGCAAAAGTTCAGGCAGGGCCGTGCGGGCGGCCTCGTCAAACTGGCTTTGATAGCAATCCGTCGCGATCCGCATTGCTTCAAGATCAGGCTCTTCATAACGAAGCCTGTCAGTGACGAGAGAAGGGTGGGTCTTCGCCCATCCGGCAAGCTGACCCGGCATACCTTCTTCGGATGGGAGCGCCGGAAACAGCAGTTCGGGCCGCTCTCTACCCATTGCTTGCACAACTTCGGTGACGATGTTGCTAATCGTGCGGTGGTCGGCATGGCCATAGCCACCGTCAGGCCCCCAGGTCATCACAACGTCCGGTTCATGGTTGATGATGGCGCGCATAACCCGCGCTTTTAACGCTCGTGCCGTGCTGCGCGGCTCCCTCGCCATGGTTCCAAGCGTACCATCGCCAAACTGCCAGAATTGCGGCTCATCCAAGCCAAGCGCGAATGCAGCGCACCGCGCCTCACCCTCTCTCAAGCTTGCGAGTTCTTCCCCTGGTTCCATCTCGCTTACCCCCGGTCCTGCATCACCGCTCGTTGCAAAGATCAAGGCGACATCGCCCCCGCTTCGCGCTGTCCGGGCAAGCACAGGGGCGATGGTCAGTTCGTCATCAGGGTGAGCGAGGATAGCGAGGATTGAAGGCGCACCGGTGTTGCTGGCCTCATCGCCGGGTGCAGACCGGTTGGTTTGCGCCTCTGATGCGGGATCGCTGCTGCGCTCCGTTGAGCGGCTGTGCGGTGTTTCGACCCGCTTCATCGGGAAATCGGGATCAAGTTCAGGATTGTCTTGTGTGTCCTGCGCGCTGGCTGGCCCCATGCAACAGGCAATTGCTGCGGTGCAGACCATCGCCTGACGGATCATTTTTGGACCTGTTCGCATCGCCGCTTCTCCCGTTTCGCGCCTGTCTGGCCCAAAGTGATCGCACCTTGGGGGCAAAGCGTAAAGAAATTGCGCTTCGGCTTGCGGAGCGCTGCGTCCAAGCTATGCAGACCGCATGACGAGAGAGAGCCTGATACCATCCATGCGCGAACGGCTTGCGCAGCCGTTCGGATCTTATTGTGCCATCATCAAAGCCTGGGCCGAAGTGCTCGGCGATGCTCCAGCGCTGATCGATGATCACACCACTTGCAACTGGGCAGAGCTTGACGACAAGGTTGAGCGCCTCGCCGCCCGCATGATTGAGACGGGTCTGGAGCGCGGGCAATCGGTTGCAATTCTCGGGACGAGCACGGTCAATTATGCGCTGGTGTTTCTTGCTGCCGTGCGCGCTGGCGGCGTCGCCGCACCGCTAACCACGAGCGCGTCTCCAGAACAGCTTGCCGGTATGGCGGAGGATTCAGGCGCAAGACACGTGTTTATCGATGCTGCCAAGACGGCAGAGCTGGGCGAGGAATTCATGCCTGCGCTTGAGCATATCGCGCTTGAGGCGGTCGATGAATGGATGGCACCAGGGGGAACGCGCGGGCCCGAAATTGATCCGGCTCCGGGTGACCCGTTCAACATTATCTATTCCTCTGGCACGACCGGCATTCCCAAGGGGATCGTCCATTCGCACCAGATGCGTTGGCGGCAGTTTGGCGCGACGGCCTTGTCTTATGTCGAGGCTGGAATCCCGGTTCGCTCGCTTGCCTCGACGCCGCTCTATTCAAACACGACCATGGTCGCCTTCCTGCCGCCGCTGCTTGCAGGTGGAACAGTTCGGGTCATGGGCAAGTTCGACTGCGCGCGGTGGCTTGGTCATGCGCAAGCCGACCGGACCAGTATCACCATGCTTGTGCCGGTTCAGTATCAGCGGCTGATGGATCACGCGGGGTTCGACGATCACGACCTGTCGAGTTTGCTCCTCAAATACTGCACCTCTGCGCCTTTTCCGGCGGAACTAAAGCGCGAAGTCCTCTCGCGCATGCCAGGCGGATTGATCGAGATCTATTCCATGACCGAAGGCGGGGTCGTCTGCTTGCTCGCCTGTCATGAATTCCCCGACAAGCTGCACACTGTTGGGCGGCCTGCTCCCGGCAGCGAGATGAAAGTCCTCGATGATGATGACAATGAGGTGCCCCCGGGCACTCCGGGAAATCTCATCGGTCGGTCGCAGACCATGATGATTGGCTACAAGAACCGTCCCGATAAGACCACTGAAGCACAATATGTCGACGCTGACGGCGGCGTATGGATGCGCATGGGGGACATCGCGCGCGTTGATGAGGATGGCTTTGTCGAGCTTGTCGGACGCGCCAAGGACATGATCATATCGGGCGGCTTCAACATCTATCCCAGCGATCTTGAAGCTGAACTTGAGCAGGAAGATGACGTGGCAGAGGCGGCTGTCGTCGGTATCGCCTCCAAACAATGGGGCGAAACCCCTGTCGGTTTCGTGGTTTTGAAAGTAGGCGCGCGCGGTTGCGAGGACATTCTCGCCAGCGTCAATGCGCGGCTTGGCAAGACACAGCGCCTGTCAGCACTTCACCCGATTGCCGAGATGCCGCGGAGCCATATCGGCAAGCTATTGAAGAGCGACCTGCGCGAAGAGGCCGAGCGGCTGGCATAGCGCGCGCCGCCCGGCCCACTTTGTCCAATTAGACGATCAGCGTGTTGAACGTGCCGGTGCTAAGCGCAACGGCAAAGAACAGCGCGACCGTGCGTTCTGCAAAACTGCGCATGATGTGCTCCTTGTGGCGGGGGATAGAGGGAGAGAGTGTGCCCGCCTTTCGTCATAGATAGGAACTGGTGCGCAATTATATAACTGCCGTAAGTTATATTATTCTCTCTCACTGCAATCTGATTTCCCGATCACAAGCGCTCAAACCCTGTTTGCGGGCAAGTTGAGACGCGGCCACCATTCGGGAGGGGGGAGGAAGTGGGTGGCCGCGTCTCGCTCGCTGTCATGCCGGTAAAGGTACCGCGCGCTGGCTTCGAAAACCCCGATCCCGGTGCCTGAGAGGGGAGGTGGCACCAGAGGCTTTCGTGCCAGTCGGCGGTTCGGGCAGCCGCAGCGCAAAGGGGGGGAGAGCGCTGCACGACCGGCTCGTATTGTGCATCAAGAGTGCTGGAAGTCACTCTGGTGCGCGAACATCGGTCGCCTATGGCTGCTCGCTACCGGCAAGCAGTCTGGCAAGATGCCGTTGTCCGGCTTTTGTCTTGCCAACAGCGTCGCGCCAGGTTGGAGAGAGGGGCCTGTGAGCGCGTCGCTGAGGGCCAAATATTGTTCGATTGG
Organism: uncultured Porphyrobacter sp.; assembly: GCA_964443505.1. Classification (GTDB taxonomy): domain Bacteria; phylum Pseudomonadota; class Alphaproteobacteria; order Sphingomonadales; family Sphingomonadaceae; genus Erythrobacter. Next base: position 55,295 of record CAYUCZ010000015.1, read on the forward strand.
GTGAAACTCAAATGCGAAAATACGTAATTTGGTTGCACAAAATGCAATTCACAGGCTGATGTCACCCGCTTGGGTGACAAATACGCAAACAAAACGGCCGCCGAATTGCTCCGGCGACCGTCCTGACTTGATTGGCGGAAGACAAGCTTAGTTTGCGGCGACTTCCCGGCCGATGCGTTGGTTGTCCGCGGCGATGCGCTCTACCTGCGCAAGCGCCGCGCTGCGAGCATCTGCGAAGCAGGCTTCGTCAACGATGTCACGACCATAGCGGTAACGCGCCTTGATTTCCGAAGTGCACGCATCGCGCAGCTTGGCATCAAGGCGAGCTTCTGCTGCGGCTCGGCCTTCGCTGGTCGACAGGTCAAGGTCAGCAAGGCTGATGCGGACAGTCACAGTCTCGTCTTGCGCGACTGCAGCGGTTGGGCTTGCAAGGGCTGCGATTACGGCGAGTGTGGAGAGGAAATTGCGCATTAAAGTGCTCCAAGTCGATTGAGAGGGTGTCAAAGTTTGGTGGATCGTTGACCGACCTTCAGTTTCTTATTGAAACGTTGCAGTGCACACTCAGATTGTGCAAATGCGAAAAGCGCGACGTTGATTTCGAAAAATGCACGCAGAAGTGCGATTTTTTCGGGAACCAATTCTGCTGCGATGCAACGCCTGTCGATAGCTGATGCCGTGCCGTTACGGCATGCTGGACAGCGCGGCGCAGCCTCGCTTAACAGCCCCCATGGAAGCAGAACATCTCCCCGACTCGATCCTGATCGTTGATTTCGGCAGCCAGGTGACGCAGCTCATCGCGCGGCGCGTGCGTGAAGCCGGCGTCTACTCCGAGATCGCGCCATTCAGCATGGCCGAAGACGCGTTTCGCAGGCTTAATCCCAAAGGGATCATCCTTTCCGGGTCTCCTGCAAGCGTGCCCGATGATGGATCGCCGCGCGCCCCGCAGAGCTTTTTCGAGGCGGGGGTTCCGATCCTTGGCATCTGTTATGGCCAACAGGTTATGAGCCATCAGCTTGGCGGCGAGGTTCGGCCCGGACATGAAACGGGTGAAGGCGGCGAGTTTGGCCGTGCCTATCTGACCGTGACCAAGCCTTGCGCCCTGTTCGATGGTCTTTGGAAAGAGGGCGAACGCCATCAGGTCTGGATGAGCCATGGTGACAAGGTCACCGAGTTTGCTCCCGGGTTTGAGATTGTCGCAACCAGCGATGGCGCTCCCTTCGCGGTCATCGCTGACGAAAAGCGCAAGTTTTACGGCACACAGTTCCACCCCGAAGTCGTCCACACACCCGATGGTGGCAAGCTGCTTGCCAATTTTGTGCGCCATGTCTGCGGGCTCGCCGGCGATTGGACGATGGCCGAATTCCGCAAGACCAAGATCGAGGAGATCCGAGCGCAGGTCGGTTCAGGCCGGGTAATCTGCGGTCTTTCAGGCGGCGTCGACAGCGCCGTGGCTGCGGTGCTTATCCATGAGGCGGTCGGCGACCAGTTGACCTGTGTCTATGTTGATCATGGGCTTATGCGGCTGAACGAAACCGAGCAGGTCGTCTCGCTGTTTCGCGATCACTACAACATTCCGCTGGTTGCTGTGGACGCCGAGGAGACCTTCCTCGCCGGCCTCGAAGGGGTCACCGATCCAGAGAAGAAGCGCAAATTCATCGGCGGCGCATTCATCGATCTGTTCGAAGCCGAAGCGAAGAAAGTCGGCGGGGCAGATTTTCTCGCCCAAGGCACGCTTTACCCCGATGTCATCGAAAGCGTCAGTTTCACAGGCGGTCCATCGGTTACGATCAAGAGCCACCACAATGTTGGCGGCCTGCCAGAACGCATGAACATGGAGCTGGTCGAGCCGCTACGCGAACTGTTCAAGGATGAAGTGCGGGCACTTGGCCGTGAACTGGGTCTTCCCGAAGCCTTCGTTGGCCGCCATCCCTTCCCGGGACCGGGCCTCGCCAT
>CAYUCZ010000015.1:57275-77284 GCA_964443505.1 uncultured Porphyrobacter sp.
CACGAAAGAACGCTGTGACATTCTGCGTAAGGCGGACGCGATCTACCTCGAAGAAATCCGCAATGCCGGATTGTATGACGCGATCTGGCAGGCCTTTGCGGTGCTACTCCCGGTCAAGACGGTGGGCGTGATGGGCGATGGCCGGACCTATGACAGCGTTTGCGGCCTGCGCGCCGTGACATCGACCGATGGTATGACCGCCGATGTCTATCCCTTCGATGCCGCCTTCCTGACCCAGGTTGCGACCCGTATCGTCAACGAAGTTCAGGGCATCAACCGCGTGGTCTATGACTTCACGTCGAAACCGCCGGGGACGATTGAGTGGGAGTGATCTGAGACTAGATCTGATCCGGGGGATCAAATTGGCCGGATCACTCGGCGAGGCAAGCGAGAGGCGCGATGACCAATCTTTTGACTGGAGATAGGCCAAACTGGCTCAATATCGCAGCCATGGTCGCTGTGGGTCTTTCACTCGCCGTGCTCGTCCTTACCGAGATGCCACAGTTTGACTGGAGTTCGGTTTTATTGGCTTTGCTTGCTGCCGACATTGGCGCCGGTTTGATCTCCAACGCGACTGAGGCCACCCGCAAAGCCTGGCGTGAAGGAGCCGGGAAGAGGGGGCGAGCGGTTTTTCTTCTCGTGCATCTTACTGTCTATCCGGCGGCATTGTTCTGGTTGGCCGGGGCAAAGGTCATGCTGGCGGTGATCCTGACGGGAATTCTTGCAGCAAAGATATTGATGTTTGCAGGCGGACAAGTCGACACGGCCAGCGGTTGACTAAGCGGCGCTTGCTCGGTGTCTATGATATGATAACCAAGCTGCACACGCCGAATGAAAATTGGGAACTCCCTGCATGAAAGCCAAACTTAGCATCACCGCTGCCGCCCTCCTCTCGCTCGCCGCTTGTTCGGGCGCGCCAGCGGAACCGCCTGCGCTCACCGGCAGCGCTTGGACAGTCGACGGCGAGGCGTCAGAACTCGCCTATGTCACAATCAAGGCAGACGAGATCGCCGAAACCAACAGTTTCGAGACCATCTCTGGCGGCATCACGGCTGAGGGTGTTGCAACGATCGAGATTGATCTGGCAAGCGTTTCAACCGGCATCGATATTCGTGATGAACGCATGCGCGAGGTCTTCTTCGTGGTGGCTGACAACCCCACTGCAACCGTGACCGCGCAAATTGATCCTTCCGAGTTCGAGGCATTGGGCGTCGGCGATAGCGCTGAAACCACGCTTGATGGCACGCTTTCGATCAAGGGGATTGAGGCCCCGTTCCAAACCACAGTCACTGTGACGCGCGCCGGCGCGGACCGAGTGATCGCTGTGTCGGACAAGCCAGTCATCGTCGAGGCTTCGCGTTTTGAACTGACCGACGGGCTCGCGCAGCTTCGGGAGCTTGCCGGTCTTCCCTCGATCACACCCGTTGTTCCGGTAACCTTCAGCCTCGCATTTGAGCGGTAAGAGAATTGGCGCCAGAGGGCCAACCGCTGGAGTATGACGAGGAGCGCATTCTTGCCGGCGCGAAAGTCGGCGGGCTTACTATTGCGATATTGTTTGGCGCATGGCGTCTTGCGGTGACGATAGACAATGCTGCCAACGCGTTTGACTGGTTTTGGCTCCCCTTTGAATGGGCCCTTTTGCAGTTCACGCTTTTTCTTTTGGTCCTTCCGCTTGCTTTGGTGGGTGAATGGCTATTTGACCGCGCTTACACGCAGCTGTGGCAATCGGTGCTTTGCAGCGTTGTTTTGGCGTTTCTCTACGGGTGGATAATGTTCGTATTCGACCTGCTTGCCATGGGCGAGGCCTGCGCATTTGGCATTCCCTTTGTCAATTTCCTTGCTCTGATCACCGCAGGCGCCGTGGGCGGGGCCTATGCGCATAGGGTCTGGTTCAAGATAGCCGATCTCCCGAAAGAGGGCTGAGTATAGAATGCAGCTCGATCTTGGTTCCGATCCGCGCAGCGAAGCGCTCAGACGTTTGCAGGCCGCTTTGATTGAGCGGTTCGGGCGGATTGTTCGACCTCCAAACAAGCGCCGCGATCCCGTCTGGGTGCTGGTTCACGGCGTTATTGGCGCACAAACCAAGACGGCTGCCTCCAATGCGTCGACAGATGGGCTGATTGCAGAATTTGGGTCATGGGATGCGGTTGCTCAGGTGTCGGTGCCCGAACTCGAAGCGAGACTTCAACGGCAGACCTTCCCCCGTGTGGCAGCCGAAAGGCTCAAGGCCTGCCTTGGTGCGATAATCGAGGCGCGCGGTACGGTCGATTTGCGACACCTTTCCAATCTTGAGACCGCAGAAGCGATGGAATGGCTTGAAACCCTGCCAGGCGTTGCGCGCAAGAATTCCGCCGGTGTGATGAACGCCTCAACCTTTGAGCGCAAAGCCATGGTCATCGACGGCCATCACCGCCGGATCATGCAGCGCATAGGCCTCGTGCCTGCAAAGGCTGATACGGCGCGCACCTACAATGCCTTGATGCCCATTCTTCCCGGCGAGTGGTCCGCCGCCGACATGGATGAGCACCACCTGCTTTTGAAGAAGCTCGGCCAGACATTTTGCCGCCCGCGCGCGGCGCAATGTGAAGGTTGCCCCGCGGCGCAAGATTGCGAAACCGCTCGCAAGTCGCCATGACAACTCAAAAACCACAGGACGGGACCAAGAATGAGCTGGGAAGATCAATTCGCTGAAGACGCTGATGCGCGCGAAGCAGAGGCTCGCGGTAAGTCGCGCGCTGTCACCGTAGGCTGGACTGTGCGTTTCCCACAAGGCGGCGATGCGATCTGGTCACCGCCAAAGCCGTTTACGCGCAGCGATCCCAAGCCGAGCTCTGCCAAATCAGTGCAGGTCTGCCCGGCAGCGATCGACTTTGACAGGCGGCACTTTGTGATCCCCTGCCCGATCGACCTCACCTTATCCTTTGGCCGGCAAGCGAATGGACAGCTGCAATTGCTTGATGCCGATGGTGAGAAATCCGCGATGCGTCCGCAGGGGCGTGCGAACATGTTGGTGATGCATCCGCAGAACGAGTGGCGACATCCTGAACGCCCGATCATCCAGATTACCGCGCCTTACGTCTTTGTCGCAGATGAACCATGCTACGTCGTCCAGACTGCACCTTATCTCGACTATTTCCCGACCCCCCGCCCTGGTGTGCAGATGGGCGGCCGCTTTCCCGTTCACATCTGGCCGCGCCCGCTGAGTTGGGGTTTCGAATGGCACGATGTGAACAAGCCGCTGGTCCTCAAGCGCGGAGAGCCTTGGTTCTATGTGCGCTTTGAAACAGAAAATCCGGGCGCGCATGTCCGGCTTGTCGAGCAGGAGATGACCCCTGAACTCGACAAGTATCTGGATAGCATCGTCGATGTCTCGAACTACGTGAACAAGACCTATTCAATGTTTGGCGAGGCGCGCCGGATTCGCCCTGACAAACTGCTGAAGCCCAAAGGCTGATCTGGCTTAGGGGGCGAAGGTCACCCCGGTCAGCTCTTCCGATTTGGTCCAAAGCGAAGCTGCAAGCGCTTCATCGCGGATGTGAGGGTAAACGCCCATGCCTTGCGGTGTTTCGTCATTTGCAAGCGCGCCGATATTGCAGTTCTCGCAGTAGACGCCGCCCATGCCTTCAAGCAGCGGGGATACTGCGCACCATACACTGGTTGATGCGCCCTCCTCGGTCGATTTGAAGGCCTCGTGGACATTGCCGTCCTCGTCATACCAGCCCATCGCCCGTTGCTCTTCCATTGTGAGGTGGCGTTGAAGCGGGGTCGCGATGCCGCCCGGATGCACTGCAAAGGCGCGCACGCCATATGGCTCACCAAGCTTGTCGAGATGAAGCGCGAAGAGCGCGTTGGCTGATTTCGCCTGACCGTAAGCGGGCCATTTCTCGTATTCGCGCGTCTCCCAATTGGGGTCGTCCAGGTCGAGGCCGTTAAGCCGGTGTCCAATCGAAGAAAGGCAGACGACGCGCGCGCTTTCAGCAGCAGCCAGCAGCGGCCAAAGCCGTGCGGTTAGCTGAAAATGGCCGAGATGATTGGTTGCGAACTGCATTTCGAACCCGCGCGCATCACGCATCAGAGGGCTCGCCATGATTGCGGCGTTGTTGATCAGGATGTCGATCTGCCCCCAGATCGCGCTCACCTCGCGCGCGAAACTGTCAATCGATGCCGGGTCAGACAGATCGAGCGGCTTGATCGAAATGTCGCCCGACGTCTCGGCAAGCACTTCCTGAGCCTGTTCGGGCCTGCGCGCACCGACCATCACACTGGCGCCAGCCTCAGCAAGGGCACGCACGGTTTCGGTTCCGATGCCTGAATACCCGCCGGTCACGAGGACCTTTTTGCCGGTTAGGTCAATCCCGGCAACAACTTCGCGGGCGCTGGAGCGGTAACCAAAGGGAGAATCGATAGGGGTTTGCGGAGAAACCATGGAATTGCGCCTTTCGCTTGGCAGATCAGTTCAGGCCGGACCTCAATCGCAGCGCTGATTACGCCTTGCTCGGCCAGCGCAGCACCCGCTGTTGAACATAGGCGCCAGCAAACAGGCTGAGCACGACCGGCAGAGACATGGTTACGATGTTGGCAGCTGTCCAGTGGATCGCATCGGTTCCGAACAAAGCGAGTGCAATTGTTTCAAGCGCGAAGGCGACAAGCAGGCCGGTTAGCGGGCCCTGCCACCAGCCAGGCGGTGAAACGCGCAGCATTGCCAGGCCAAAGGCCGTCCCCAGCGGTGCGACCAGCAGGAATGCAGCGGCGGTGGCGAGCATGGCTCCGAAAAAGGCGAAGAAGACCACAGCTTCCATCACACCCTGCCAACCCGTATCGCCCGAAGTGACCATAGATAGCGCGATGATGATCGCCGATCCTGCCGTGTAGACAAGAGCAGTCGCAATCAGGCTGGCCATGAACAGTTCCGGCACCTGCGGGGCAGGCCGAATTCCATCACACATGTAATTTCCTCCGCTGACGCTACGTCTATCGGGCCTGATCATGGCATGCTCAGTGCCATGCTCAAAAGCGCGCTTGCACCGGAGACTATATTGCGCTTGGTTCCTGCGCAAATTGCAAATCGGACATGAGAGGAACCTAAGCCATGAAAACTGCGATCACCGAGATGTTTGGCATCGAGCACCCGATTATTCAGGGCGGGATGCACTATGTCGGCTTTGCCGAAATGGCGGCGGCTGTTTCGAATGCTGGGGGCCTTGGCATTATCACCGGGTTGACGCTTGGCACGCCGGAAAAGCTCGCGGACGAAATCGCCAAGTGCAAGGATATGACTGACAAGCCTTTTGGCGTGAACCTCACCTTCCTGCCTTCGCTCACCCCGCCCGATTATCCGGGCCTGGTCAAGGCGATCATTGATGGCGGTGTCAAAGCGGTGGAGACTGCCGGACGCAATCCGGTGCAGGTCCTGCCCGCTCTGAAAGATGCCGGGATCAAGGTGATTCACAAATGCACCAGCGTGCGGCACTCGCTCAAAGCGCAAGAGATTGGCTGCGATGCGGTGAGCGTCGATGGATTTGAATGCGGCGGTCACCCCGGCGAGGACGACATTCCCAATTTCATCCTGCTGCCGCGTGCGGCGGACGAACTAGAAATTCCGTTCGTGTCTTCAGGTGGTATGGCCGACGGTCGCAGCCTCGTCGCCAGTCTCGCCATGGGCGCGCAAGGGATGAATATGGGCACGCGCTTTATCGCGACCAAGGAGGCGCCGGTTCATGAAAACGTGAAGGCCGCAATCGTAGCCGCATCTGAGCTCGACACACGCCTTGTCATGCGCCCGCTGCGCAACACCGAGCGCGTGATGACCAATGATGCAGTCGAAGACCTGCTTCGGATCGAAAAGGAGAAGGGCGCCGACCTTCAATTTGAAGATATCATCGAACAGGTTGCCGGGGTCTATCCGCGGATCATGACAGAAGGCGACATGGATGCCGGCGCGTGGAGCTGCGGCATGGTCGCTGGCCTGATCAACGACATTCCGACCTGTAAGGAGTTGATCGACGGCATCATGGCTGAAGCTGAAGAGATCATCACCAAGCGCATGGGCGGCATGCTGGCTGCCTGATCGGGTTGATACGAAAGCGCGGAAGCTGGGGAGCAGCCGCGCTTTCAGCTTCATTGCCGGGTCGCGACATGCCATGTAGGCATGGCAATTGAATTCTAAGGGGGGAAATTCATGAAAGACCTATTTGCCTTGGGCTCAGTCCCGGCCAACACTTCGCAGCGTCTTGCTCGCGGCGGGTTCACAGCATTGGCGCTTGCCGCGCTTGTCGCCGGGTGCTCGGAAGAGGCACCAGCCGACTTGCCGGAGATTACAGCGATTGAAGTTGAGCCGCCCGAGCCTGTTGCAACCTGTGACACTCCGCCAGCGAATGGCGCGACGCTGACCCGCGATGAAACCAAGGGCACAGGCCCGCATACCGTGAGCATCGTCAATACGTCCGCTGGCAACACCATCGTCAATGTTCGCGATGGGGCGTCCAACGATCTGGTCGTCTCCTTCTTTGTTGCAGAAGGCGAGGAAGCCGGCATCAGCGACGTGCCCGATGGGTCCTATCGCATTCAGTACGCCACCGGCATGGAGCTTGATGAGGAATGCAAGAACTTCGCGGTTCTTGGAGGAGCCTCTCAGGATCCTGAAATCATTGAATTTCCGGCTGGGTCGGCGATGACGCTGACTTACGAATTGCAGCCTGTGATCGGCGGCAATTTCGAAGGCCAGTCGATCGATCCTGACGCTTTTGCAGCGGATTGATCAAACGCACTGATCTGCCATCTTCCGATCCCAACTGATCGGCACAACATGTATCAAACGGCCCGGCGATGTCGGGCCGTTTGTCTGTCTACTAACGCCGAATTAGGTGTTCTACCGAATTAAACTGCCGCCCGAATACGGTATCTTACTCAGGCGCTCTACGTGGCCTGTCTCCGCAGGCGTCGCGACGTCGAACAGCGCATCAGATCAGGTTTCGATGCGCCGTGTTGGCGCCGGGGTTTATATGGTAGAGTTTCTGGACTGGCAGATGGGATTGATGGCAATGGGGCTGGGCTGCACGGCAGCCTGGGCGTTCTCAATGGCACGCCTTGTTCGGTTGAGCGAGCGCGGCCCTGCGTCAGGGGCCAACCAACACCGTGACATAGGTCGCGCCGTCATTGAAGTGGCTGGCGAAGCAGGCCCGCCCGATGCTGCCGTTTCATGCGTTGAAACGGCTCAACAGGCTGCTCTGCCTAAAATGGCAGAACTGGCCCAGTTGAGACAGCAGGTAGAAGAAGTCCGCCTGAGGGATCCAGTGTTTGAGGCACCAGACTTTGCTCAGCAAATCCGCGATTTCACCAAGGATGCCGATTTCAGCGCGCTCTCAGTGCTGAGCCAGTATCGTCAGTCAATCAACGCGCTTGAGGAAGAAAGTGCCAGGCGAAAGCGTTTGGCAGGCACATCTTCTCTCGTGACCCTGCCGGAGCACTGGTCCTTGATACCAGCCCCAAACAAAGCCTGAGCCGCTGGCGATCAGCCGTCGTCTTCTTCGACCCTGGTGTAAGGGATGAAGTCGTCAAAGAAGACCGCTCCTGTGAAGAAGCCGTTGAACGGGTCGATCGTATTGACGATGTCCTGCTTGCAAATCTGGCTGCCGTTAAACCGGCGAGAGACAAGTGCATCGCGGTCATCGATCCTCTCTGGATGCTTGGTGCGCTGAACATAGATCGTGCGACCCCGCCCATAAACGAGCGCGGTTTCATCGATGATGGTCACTCGCTGATTGAGCGGCGTGCGGATGCAGGTGCGCGGTTCTCCCGCGACGCGGCCTTCGAGCAGTTTGGCAAGTCGCTCTTCGCCTTCCGTCATCTCGGCGGCGTCAGCGTCCTTGTGCTCTTCGGCAAGGGCCGGCTGGGCTGCGACAAGCGCAAGCGCGGCGATCCCCGATGCCGAGACGAGCGAACGAAGCGTGGTTGAGGCGGTTTTGGTCATGGCGCACATCTCCAGATTTGACCGGATGATGGCTATACCACATTTGCTGAATGCACGATGAGCGCTGCTTCACTCGTATTCGAGAGTGATGGTGAACTCACCAGTATAGACGCCAGGCTCCTGGTTGGCCCCAACTTGCAGGCGGCCGGCAATGTTGAAGAAGAAGAAGCCCGCTGGGTTCGCGATGCGAAAGCGACGCGGATTGGTGTTGATGATGATCGGCGGCTGGCTCCCGATCAGGATCGCATCCATGACCATCGTTTCCGTCCCGCCATCGCGCGTCAATGTATAGGAATTGGCGTCCACGTTGATCAGAACGGTCTGGTTGAACTGGCCGAAGCCCGCAAACCGAGCCGGCTGCTGGGTCCCGTCAATCTGAATGACGCCGCCTGTCGTGACAATCGTCCCGGTTGAATCCATCACGACCGTGCCGGCGGTGTTGGTGGGAATGATCTGACCGAAATCGAGGTCAAACTGCTTTACGAAGCTAAGCGGCGTAACAAGGAAAGCCTGTGCATCGGATTGATCGCTGTCTTGTGCAGCCGCAACGCTGGGCATCATCCCAATCGTCAGTGCGGCCAAGACCAGACCGATTTTGGCAATCCAGTTTTGCATTTTGCGCCCCAAAGTATTCACAGCGCCGTTATTAGATCAGGCTGGTTAACTATGGGTTGAAACCAAGTCGAAAAATCGCATGGAATCAGGCGTGATCAGCGTTTACGCCGGGTTGAGCATCGTTGGCGCCAGCCATTGCAAGGCCCTCTGCAGGCCCGCCTTTGAGCACAAACCTGCGATCACAATAGCCGCAATCGACATATCCCTTCTCGTCGATCTCAAGAAACACGCGGGGATGACCCAAAGCGGCAGGACGATATCCTTTGCCGCCGCGAATACCGCTTGCCCCATCGCAGCTGACACGGCGGGTTTCGACGAGAATGGTTTCGGGAGGAGGAATGTTCATAGCCGCTTCGGATTAGTCCGGGTGACGGCCAATTTCAACTGGGATCGGCCGCTATTGATCAACACGGGCTGAGGGGCTTTGCGGGCCTTACTGGTAGTCCAGCCGGATATCGAAAGTTCCGGTGTAAGTTCCTGGCAATTGGCCGGCGTTGACGTTGAGAGTGCCACCAACGCGGAAGATGAAAGTGCCGTCAGCTGACCCGATTGTATAGCGTTCCCAGTTCGGATTCGATCGAACCGGAATGAGAGTAGGGTCCCCGTTTATGGTGATGTTGGTCACCGTCATATCGGCGCCCGGCCCGGTCAGAGTGATCGTGTTGCCAATTGGCCGACGCACACGCACGCGCTGTCCAGATTGGCCTGAACCTCCAAATGTCGCGGGGACACATTCTGCGCTGTGAATGACACCGCCGGTTGCGACGCATGTGGGCGTCACGGTCGGTGTCAGGACGATTGTTCCTCCGCTCGTCACGACGAGATCGCCAAAATCGAGATCGGCCAGCTTGGTGATCGTCAAGGCGTCAATCAGAGAAACGCGCGTGTCATAGCTGCCTGCTGATTGCGCTTTGACAGCAGCGGACATGCCAAAAGCGGCAGCCAACAACGCAAAGGCTGTTGCCAGTCGCAAGGCGATCATGCCGCGAGAGATCAAGGCGTGTGCTTCTTTCACGCCATGCCGAATACATGCCGAGAATGATCCGATGCTCACCGAGAATGGTTAATCGCAAAGTAGGACTCTCGCTTTGCAACGCGCCTCTTGCGCGAGCCTGCACCATCTTTATGGGCTTGTATCTATGAGCCCGCCTGCAATCCGGATCGACAATCTCGTCAAACGCTATGCCGCGCCAAAGGGCGCGAAAGGGGCTGATGCTGGGGGCAAGCTGGCGCTTAAGGGTGTGAGCTTTGATGTGCCGGAGGGTTCGATCTTTGGCCTGCTCGGCCCCAACGGGGCAGGCAAGTCGACGCTGATCAACATCCTTGCCGGTCTCGTTAACAAGACTAGCGGATCAGCCGAGATCTGGGGTTTTGATATCGACGCACAGCGCCGCAATGCGAGTCGCGCGATTGGTATCGTGCCGCAAGAGATCGTGTTCGATCCCTTCTTCACCCCGTTTGAAGTGCTCGAGAACCAGGGCGGATTTTACGGTATTCCCAAGTCCGACCGCCGCAGTGATGCCTTGCTGGAGGCGGTTCGGCTGGCGGATAAGCGCGATGCCTATGCACGGACACTGTCGGGCGGAATGAAACGCCGGCTGCTGGTGGCCAAGGCGATGGTGCATTCTCCGCCAATCCTCGTGCTGGATGAACCGACCGCTGGTGTCGATGTCGAATTGCGCCGCCAGTTGTGGGAGTTGGTGAGCGAGCTTAACCGCGAAGGCGTCACCGTTGTGCTCACGACGCACTACCTCGAAGAGGCAGAAGAATTGTGCGACGAAATCGCAATCATCAATCACGGCGAATTGATCGCGCACAAGCCAACGCGCGAACTGGTCGATATGGCGCGTGAGAAAATCGTCGCCGTCACTGTTGGCACGGACCTGACCGCAGCCCCATCGCACAGCGCGTTCCACAAGGTCGAGTTGACCGGAGAACGAGGCGTCGAAGTTACCTATGACAAGGACGAATTGAGCGCGGGACAGGTGCTGGGCATTCTGCAGGAACAAGGCCTGACAATCGAGGATGTCACGACACGCGAAGCTGATCTTGAAGACGTATTTGTGCAACTGACAGGGACGGGTTCGTAACAAGAGGAGAGTGCCGTGGCTTACGCGCGAGTTTTGGCCCTAAGCGCTGTTGCAATAGCGCTGTCCGGATGCCTGCTGGCGAATGAGCCAGAGGAAGCTTCATCATCCTCGCAAACCGACACTGCACTCCCCCGTGCCGAGCAGCCGCAAGATTGTCCGAGCGATGGGGCTGCGATCCAGGTCCTCGGCAGCGGAGGTCCGATCGCAGAAGGGCCAAGGGCGGGTGTGTCCTACCTACTCTGGATCGACGGGACCCCGCGCCTGCTCATCGATGTGGGGGCAGGCAGCTTCCTGCGCTTTGCCGAGGCAGGCGGCAAGATCGCAACCCTTGATGCGATCCTCTTGACGCATCTTCATGCCGATCATGTCGGCGATCTTGCAGGCATCCTCAATTCAGGTGGGTTCGAGGGGCGAACTGAGCCATTGCCGGTGATCGGTCCTGACGGCGCGCCGCGCTTTCCCGGTACAAGCGAGTTCCTTGATAGGTTGCTCTCCAAAGAAAGCGGCGCATTTGCCTATAATGGCGGCTTTCTGGATGGAACGGAGAACAAGCCCTTGCTTCAACCAAGGGATATCGAGACCGCCCAAGGCAATGCGCCTGCGGTCGGCCTTGATATCTCCAACGATTATTCGGTCATGGCGCTTCCGGTCAATCACGGGGCTGCGCCATCAATGGGATTTGCCGTTGAAATCGGGGACGCGAGTTTCGTGATCACTGCTGATCAGAATGCCTTTTCGCAGCGCTTCCAAGCTGATCTGGCAGGCTCAAAGCCGACAATTCTGTTCGCGCATCACGTGATCAACGGAGAGGCTGGGCAGCCTCGCGGGCTTCATCGCACGCCTGCTGAAATCGGTGAGCTTGCCGGAGCTCTCGAGCCATCGCGGCTTGTCCTTACGCACAATATGGAGCGCAGCCTCAGCCGGATCGAGGACAACCTTGCGGCTATTGCGCGCGGTTATACAGGCCCGGTTTCCGTTGCTGATGATCTCGATTGCTATTCGCTCAATGATTGAGCGGCTCCGCACTCGCTAGTCCAGAGCTGGTTCGGTCTTGCGTTCGCGCCAATGGCGATGAGCGATGCGTTCGATCGGCTTTCCGCAATGCCGACAATGACCGACGTAATATTGGCCATTCCAGACCACATCGCGGCGGAGCGGCTCGTGGCGACCTCTGAGGCAATTGACGGTCGATAAGATTGACATTTCGATGGCAACTCTTGGTTAGTTGTTAAGAGCTCCCCCACTTATCAGGCTCTCTTGGCGTATCGGCAAAGCCATGCGCTTTGCATGTCGACCCGCCCGGTCCCGTTGCAATGCAAACTATCATAGCAATGCGCGCTTCCCCAATTGCGAAGTTGTAACAAGCGGTATCATTTGGTGCAGTTCGCATCATTTGGGCCACGTCTCGTCGCCGCCGTCGCCTCCGACCGCTCACCCTTGCCAGTTCTGCCCATGCAGGCCATGTGAGGGCGCATGGTTGAAAATGCCGCAACCGGCGGAACGCTGGACACTCAATTCGACGTGATCGTTATAGGATCGGGGGCTGCCGGACTAACTGCAGCGCTTGAACTGGCGACCAGTTTGCGCGTGCTTGTGCTTGCCAAAGGTTCGCTTACGGGCGGCTCGACGGCCTGGGCGCAAGGCGGGATCGCTGCCGTGCTTGATGCGGGCGACACATTTGAAAACCATGTGCGCGACACGATGGTCGCAGGCGCTGGTCTCAACGACCGTGAGGCGGTCGAGTTTGTGATCGAGCGCGCGCCTGAAAGCATTGACCGGCTGTGCGAGCTTGGCGTGCCATTCAACCGCGACGAGGATGCGCTTCACCTGACGCGTGAGGGCGGCCATTCACACCGGCGGATCGTCCATGTTGACGATGCTACCGGTTGGGCGGTGCAATCTGCGCTTTTGAAAGCAGCAGAAGACAATCCCAACATCACCATGCTGGGCGGGCGCACCGCGATTGACCTGATCACAGATCGCCACCGCGAACAATATTCAGGCGCCGGGCACGTTTGGGGCGTTTATGCTCTTAATGAAGAGACCGGGAGGGTTGAGCGCCATATCGCCCGCGCTACCATTCTGGCAGCTGGTGGCGCAGGGCGCGTCTATCAGTTCTCCACTGCGCCGCGCGGTGCGACTGGTGACGGGATCGCGATGGCATGGCGCGCAGGCGCGCGGGTTTCCAACATGGAAATGATGCAGTTCCACCCAACCTGCCTCTACAATCTTGAGGTCAAGAACTTCCTCATCACCGAAGCGGTGCGTGGAGAGGGCGGCCGGCTCTACAATCCGGAAACCGGCAAGCGCTTCATGACCTATTACGACAAGGAACGCATGGAGCTCGCTCCGCGCGATGTGGTTGCCCGAGCGATCGATGCAGAGATCAAGCGCTTCGGCCTTGATTACGTGCATCTCGATATCAGCCATGAAAGCCCCGAATTCGTGAAAGGGTATTTCCCCACGATCTATGAAAAGCTGATCGGGCTGGGCATTGATATGACCAAGGAGCCGATCCCGGTCGTGCCCGCCCAGCACTATACCTGTGGCGGGATCGTGGTTGATCTGTTTGCACGCACCGATCTTCCCGGCCTGTGGGCGGCGGGTGAGTGCACGGAAAGTGGCCTCCACGGCGCAAACCGCCTCGCATCCAACTCGCTGCTTGAATGCTTTGTGTTCGGTGAGGCCGCGGCCTCTGATATCCTCACCATGTGGGATCAGCTGGAGGAACCGCCTGCGATCCTGCCCTGGGATGAAAGCCGTGTGACCGATTCTGACGAGATGGTCGTTATCAAGCAAAACTGGACCGAAATCCGTCGCTTCATGTGGAACTATGTCGGCATTGTCCGCACCACAAAGCGGCTCGAGCGCGCAGCCCACCGGATCGAGTTGTTGAAGCGCGAGATCGAGGAATATTACGGCAGCTTTGTCGTCACCACCGATCTCATCGAACTGCGCAACCTTCTGCAATCCGCCGAGCTGATCGTGCGATCAGCGCTGGAGCGCAAAGAGAGTCGCGGGCTGCACTATACGCTCGATTTTCCCGAGACGGATGAGGCAGTCCGGGATACGGTGTTGGTTCCGTGAGGTGGCGTTTCAACGCGAAACTAGGTGGCTCAATGCATCCACTTGCCGCAGCCGGGTTCGCCCTTCTATGCCATTGAGACCTTCGTCCGATCGAGCCCATTTTGTATCGGTTGGCGTAGCCATGTCATTTGCCGTCAATGGACGGCCTTATCCTCGTATTTCAGAAAAGTAGCCTCCTTAGGCTGTTCTACGACAATTGTGCGTGGCTCAAACATCTCCCCTTCAAATAGCCTGGGCGAGAATACTTTTGTCAACTCGATCTCTGCCCTGGACTCCACGAGATACTGTGTCGCTGCATCAATCTTAAAGTCAGGTACCAACTTAGCTTCGTCCGCTTGATCAAACGCGTTGCTCGCCAGGCCATTCACGAACTGGTCCCATCCGATTGCGCCAGCTACAATCATGATCATGGCAGGCGGGAACCAGTCAACTTGGAAGGCTGCCACAGCGGTAAAAATGGTCGCTCCTGCAATCAACAGAGAACCGAAGAAGATAGACTGTGGGAGAAGTGGATTACTTGTCAGCATTATTCTGTCGATTGGTACTTTTCCGTCCATCTGTATTCTTGATACCCAAGCTCAACCCAAAGCAGGCCGCACCCGCGGTGAAGAGTTCAGGGGGTGCTAAAAACTCGAACGGATTTGAGAACCCGTCTAAGACGCCGAGGCAAAACAATCCTAAACCAACGAAGAAAGTTCCGGAGTTCTTGTCCAACTTTGAGCCTCGACTAATTTTGGGTATAAGAAACTCAGTTTGAATAGCTCTAACAATGATTATGGCATTAGGTTTCGTGATTCTGCAACGGTTGTTTTTTTTGGGCGTGATTTTTTGGTTTTTGCATTTCATTATTGGAGGGGAGCAGTTTCCACATGCTCACGCATCTGATGCTGTGCCCTCCCAAAACCAGATCCTCGTTACCGCGCAGCGTTCTGGTGCGCCGATGTGGTTTATTGAGACGCCCACAGGCACTGTCATTCTCGTTGGCGAGATTCGCGCAGTGCCCAAATCGACACCTTGGTTTCCTGACAGGCTTGAGGCGGCGACCGAGGAGGCTGACAGGGTTATCATTCGCGCACGGCCCAAATTTTCTCCGGGCGATGTGCTGCGCCTGATCTTCCGCGGCGGGCGCTTTACCAAGCTGCCCGATGGCGCGGTGGCAGCGGATTACCTGTCGCTCGAACAACGCGCCCGGCTCGCCGCGCTCGAGGAGGAATATGACAAGGATTATGACCGGCGGTCCTTCTTGATGACCAGCTTCGATCTGCTCGCGCGGCGGCTCGATTTTGACGATTCCACCACCGATGACGCCACTGAAGTCGTCAAGGATGCGGCGCAAGATGCAGACATTGCGATCTTGCGGCCAGAACGGTTTCGCGGGGAGGACCTGCTCGACAATCTGGCTGAGGCAGACCCCGCCTCACACGTCCCCTGTCTTGAGGCAGCGATGGCGGCGACAGAAGCGGGGCAGGATATCATCGAGGAACGAGGAGCAGCGTGGCGTCGCTATGACGTGCCTGCTGTGATGGCCAATCCGCTCGAAATTGCGCTTGGGCAATGCTGGCCATGGGCTGACAATGAACTGGGCGAGGAAATACGCGGGCAATGGGTCGGCATGATCGCCGATGCTGCCGAGCAGCCCGGTGTGACAGTCGCTGTCGTGCCTTTGCGCGTGCTTGCCGAAAACGATGGGGTGCTCGATCAGCTTGAAGCGCAGAACTTCCCTATCGGCGGCCCAAACTGGCGCTAGCCAACCTGCGTATCGACTACATTTGTCGACGGAAATTGGTCGTTTGTCGCCGCGAAACGACCATTTGGCGACACAAATGCACGTTCGTAGAGTGATGATTGTAAGAATCGTGCGAAATCGGCAATTTTCCCTTGGTTGCTGAGGGGCCCCCGAAGATTCCCCAAGGCACCTGATCGACCACGAATGCCGAAGGTGTTGCGGGTATGGGCTGATGCTCCAAACCGCTCGACGTTTTCCGGCCGATCATCCGACGTGACAAATTGGTTTGGAAAAGGATGATCTGATGCATACCCCTATCAAGTTCGCGCTGGCGATGCCGCTTGCGCTCGCCGCTGCCGTTTCGCTGACTGCTCCTGCCCATGCAGGCGGTGCGTTTGACGATATTGTCGTGACTTCGCCAGAAAAGCTCAAAGCATGGCAGGACGACACCAATCGTGTGCTGAACCGCGCGCTCGAACGTGAGCCGCGCCGCCGCAATCTCCATCCGTCATCTGGCATTGTGCAAATGACCTTTGAACTGGGCGATGACGGCAAGCCCGACAATATCGAACTGCAATCCAATACCGCCAACCGGGCAGCGGCCCGCACTGCGCGCCATGCCCTGCGCTGGCTCGGCGATATCAGCGACGTGCCGGTCACCAATGCTGAAAACGCCCGCTTCATCGCGAACATAATTTTCGCGCGAAGCGTGGAACAGCATCAGGAGCTTCAGGCTGAACTCGAAAAATCCGAGCGCGCGCGGCTCGCCTCAGGGGATGAGACAAGCGAGTATATCGCGCTGGGAGGCTAGCAGCCCCTGGCCTTCCAATTGCCTGTCCTCTGAGAGAGCACCCCTGCCCCGTCTGGGCCGCGCCATGCACACGGCGCTGCGTTCAGGCGGGGCAGTTCCGTCATCATCAAAAATGTGCAGTCGACAGCTTGATCCGAATGCCCGAAATCGCTTTGTAAGAGGCAAGGTCGCAAAAGCCTCAAAAAAGGCGCACTAGGAGACATCTATGCCGCATATCACGGCGAATGGGATTGAGTTGTGTTACGAATCCCACGGCAACCCGGAACACGAGACTATCCTTCTGGTCATGGGACTGGGGGCGCAGCTATCCCACTGGCCGATTGAATTTGTCGAGGCGCTTGCGGCCAAGGGCTACCACGTCGTGCGCTATGACAATCGCGATATCGGGTTGTCGCAGAAAATGGGCGATGCACGCGCGCCGAGTATCGGCTGGCAAGTTCTTCGCAAGCGCATCGGTTGGCCGATGAGCGTTCCCTACACCCTTCGCGATATGGCCGAAGACGGCATGGCTCTGCTTGATGCGCTTGAAATTCCGCGCGCGCATGTGGTGGGCGCATCAATGGGCGGCATGATCGCGCAGTTGATGGCGGTGCATCATCCCGATCGATTGCTCTCGCTCACATCGGTTATGTCGACCACGGGCAATCCCAAGCTTCCCCAGGCGGAAAAGAGCGCGATAAACGCGCTCACAGCGCCGCTGGCCTCGCTCGATGAGGAAGTCGTGGTCGAACACGGTCTTAACATTGCGCGCAACATTACCGGACCGGGCTACCCAGCTGACCCAGTCCGCCAGCGCGAGCGGGTGCTCGCGAATGTCCAGCGCAGCGTTTATCCGCCGGGTCTTCCGCGGCAATTGGCAGCGATCATTGATGATGGTGATCGGCGTACGCGCCTTTCGCAGATCACCACTCCGACACTCGTGCTTCACGGCGAAGATGATCCACTGGTCAAGCTCGCCGCCGGCAAGGATACCGCGCGCCATATTCCGGGTGCCAAACTGGTGACGATCCCGGGCTGGGGGCACGACCTTCCGATGGAGTTGGTTGACCGGTTGGCGGATGAGATCGGGCTTCATACAAAAGCAGCCCGCGCCTCTCAGCCGGTTTCAGCCTAGCCGCCTTCGGCTGGCGTCTGCGCCATCTGACCATGGGCGATACAGGCGGAGTAAGCGCCGTAGGTCGCCACGCAAAACGGCACGATATAGGTCAGGATCGTCTTCCAGATCACCGGGCTTTCGCCTGCAAGGATCGTGTCGCCCTGATTGATCGCGACCAAGATGGTGCCGACCACTATCGACACCCCGACCGAGCGTTTGAGGACGGGGCCATCCACGCATTGCCGCAGGGCTCTTTTGTTCATGCCTCTTCCTCTTGCTCGATCTTGCCAAGCGCCTCGCGTCGCTTCTCAAGAAGTGGGTGCATCATCCCCCACCAGATAGCGTTCCATGCGCCGGAGAAAACCCAAGAGTTCCGATCAGTCAGATAGGGAATTTCCGGCACGGGGAGCTGCGGAATCCACGAAGCGCACGAGATCACGAACCAGATACCCGAAGCGACTATGATCACGCGTTCATGGCGCTCGCCTTTATCGATAACCCAGGTCAGGATTGCATCACCCATCGCCTCACCCCCGTTTCATCACAGTGGAAGAATATTGCCGTCACACAGCTGAAAGATTCAACGCTTGATT
This sequence comes from uncultured Porphyrobacter sp., assembly GCA_964443505.1. GTDB lineage: Bacteria > Pseudomonadota > Alphaproteobacteria > Sphingomonadales > Sphingomonadaceae > Erythrobacter. Next base: position 75,263 of record CAYUCZ010000015.1, read on the forward strand.
CGGATGATTCAATCACCAAGTTTTTCTTCACAGTTTCATTTTGACTCTTGCGTGACTCGCGACTCAAGCTTTTCCCGCGCGTCGCTGCACTGCAACATGGAGTTTTCAGCCGCCTGTCTCGCTAATCAGGGTTAATCGCCCGTTGACGCTATCAGGCCTCTGATTCATGATCTGGTGGTTCGGTTCGCGATGGACCCCCAAATTCTAGTACTTTCTCTCGAGCCCCAAGCGGCATGTGGCGGGCGCGACCAGGGAAGGAGTCTCTGAATAAGGGGGCGGCAGGAACCGGAAATGGAGACGTGTCGGCGGATAAGCCTGGGGGCCAATAGGGGGCAATCAGTGCAAAGGCTGTCGATAGGATGGTGCAGAACAGAATCGGAACATGCTCAGATTTCCGCTAGGAGATACGGCAGCAAGATGAGCGAGACGGACTGATTCGGAATATCACGCGACGGGTTTGACGCGAGTGGGGCTATCAATGGAATTCAAGGCAAGTGACGAAGTGCTGAGTGACGCGGATACGGGGGAAGCCCTCGGCACCGAAGTTAAGAATGAGAAGGCCGTTACCATGGAAAAGGCAGATACCGGCAGCGAGGAATTGATCGCTGCAAAGGGTGCTGAGGCGCTGGGCAAGGCCGCAGCCGAAGCAGCCAAGAGTGCTGCCGATACCAGCACAAAGAAGGTCAATGACCGCCGCTTCGACGTTCAGATCGACGAAGCGCGTGATGCAAACCTGACTGAATTCGGCAAGGAAACCCTTACTGATCGCTATCTTCTCCCCGGCGAGAAGTATCAGGACCTGTTCGCACGTGTCGCCGATGCCTATGCCGACGATGCCGATCACGCTCAGCGACTGTACGATTACATTTCCAGCCTCTGGTTCATGCCGGCGACCCCTGTGCTTTCCAATGGCGGGACCAATCGCGGCCTTCCCATCAGCTGCTATCTGAATTCCGTATCTGACAGCCTCGACGGGATTGTCGGCACCTGGAACGAGAATGTCTGGCTTGCCTCAAAAGGCGGCGGGATCGGAACGTATTGGGGCAATGTTCGCGGCATTGGTGAACCGGTTGGCCTTAATGGCAAGACCAGCGGTATCATCCCCTTTGTGCGCGTGATGGATTCGCTGACGCTGGCGATTTCGCAAGGATCGCTGAGGCGCGGTTCGGCTGCGTGCTATCTCGATATCTCGCACCCCGAGATCGAGGAATTCCTCGAAATTCGTAAGCCCTCGGGCGACTTTAACCGCAAGGCTCTCAACCTTCACCACGGCGTGCTCGTCACGGACGAGTTCATGGAAGCCGTGCGTGACGGAGCCGAGTTTGAGCTCAAATCACCCAAGACGGGCGAAGTGCGCGGCACGGTTGATGCGCGTTCGCTGTTCCAGAAACTGGTCGAAACCCGCCTTGCAACAGGTGAGCCCTACATCGTGTTCAATGACACAGTGAACCGCATGATGCCCAAGCATCACCGCGATCTGGGCCTGAAGGTGTCAACCTCGAACCTGTGCTCGGAAATCACGCTTCCGACCGGGATTGATCATCTCGGCAATGATCGCACTGCGGTGTGCTGTCTGTCGTCGCTCAACCTTGAAAAATGGGATGAATGGTCAACCGACAAACAATTCATCGAAGACGTCATGCGCTTCCTCGACAATGTCCTTCAGGATTATATCGACCGCGCGCCTGATGAGATGGCCCGTGCGCGCTACAGCGCTGAACGCGAACGTTCGGTCGGGCTTGGTGTGATGGGCTTCCACTCCTTCCTTCAGCAGAAGGGGCTGGGCTTTGAAAGCGCGATGGCCAAGGCGCTTAACCTCAAGATGTTCAAGCACATCCAGGCCAAGGCGTCCGAGGCGAGCATGCTTCTTGCGCAGGAGCGCGGGCCGTGTCCTGATGCTGCGGAAATGGGCGCGATGGAGCGCTTCAGCTGCAAGATGGCGATCGCACCAACCGCGTCGATCTCGATCATCTGCGGCGGCACCAGCGCCTGTATCGAACCGATCCCGGCCAATATCTATAC
>CAYUCZ010000016.1:0-61912 GCA_964443505.1 uncultured Porphyrobacter sp.
CCTTGACGATGTCGTAGGGGACGATTTCCATGTCTTTCTTGGTCAGCGGATCGTCAAAACGGCGGCCGATAAGGCGCTTGATCGCAAACAGGGTGTTGTCCGGATTGGTGACGGCCTGGCGCTTGGCAGGCTGGCCAATAAGGCGCTCTTCATCCTTGGTGAAGGCGACGATCGACGGGGTCGTGCGCGCACCTTCCGAATTCTCGATTACCTTCGGCTTTCCGCCGTCCATCACTGCGACACAGCTGTTGGTCGTGCCGAGGTCGATACCGATTACTTTACCCATATTGTTCCCTACATTGGCTTTGTTGGACACCGCGCCATGCGCTTCCCGACAGTTGGCAAAGCGGCTCGGCGGCTCGAATATGCTGGCGATATAGGTGCGGTTTTGCTTGGCACAAGAACTCAGGCCCCCTAGTTTTTGCGCAGTCCACAATACGGACACATTCAAAGGTAGTTACAACGATGAGCAATAAGATGACGGGGGCGGGTATGAGACAGGCAGCATTCGCGATGGCATTGGCAGGCGCTACGATGCTCGCTGCATGCGGCGGGGAAGCCGAAGTGGCAGAGGCTGCGACGGTGGAAGGCGTGATCGAAGGTGTTTCGATTGAAAATGCGCGGATGGTTCTGGCACCTGTTTCAGGCAATCCGGCGGCTGTCTATTTCGACTTCTCCTACGATGGGGATCGCGCATTCTCGCTTGGACGGGTTGCGGTTGACGGCGCGCAAAGCGCGGTCATGCACCAGTTTGGCGAGTATGATTTCAAGGTTCAGATGATGGAAGCCCTTCCCATCCCTGTCACCAACGGCACAAAGGTGGAGTTCAAGCCGGGCGATTATCACGTCATGGCCTTTGATGTTTCAGAAGATTTGGCACCGGGTGACACCACCGAAGTGACGCTGACGGTATCAGGCGGCAAAACACACAAGTTCACAGCCGAAGTGCGAGCAGCTGGGGAAGAGCGCTGAGCCGAGCGATCTCCCCGTCCGGTTCAGATGCCAAGCTGCCAGCATGTCCGGTGGGCGGTGAGCGGCATCTGACCGCGGGGGAAGTCGCAATTGCTCGCACGGTCTTCGGCGATGCCATTGATTATGGCACGGTAAAGATCAGGCGCCGAAAGTGGTTTCCATTTCAGCCCAGAAAAGTGACCATGGCGCCGCGCGGGCATTTGCACTTTCATCCAAAAGGCAGCGCCTATTGCGACGATTTTTCAGCCGTCAACATTCTGCGGCAGGGTCTTCTCATTCATGAACTGACCCATGTTTGGCAGACGCAAACCTATGGAGATTGGTTCCTCGTGCTCCATCGCCATCCGTTTTGCCGCTATGACTACAGCCTCAAACCCGGTCAGCCATTTCAAAAGTACGGGATCGAGCAACAGGCCGAGATTGTAAAACATGCCTTTTGGTTGAGGCACGGGGTCAGGGTTGCAGGCACCACGGACAAAGCGGCTTACGATTTGCTGGTGAAATTCGACGGCGCCACTTTGAACGCCTAGCGCCGGTTAATCAGGATTAATCGCGGCTGCGGTGGTAAACCACCCATTCATTGGTCTATGCCCATCCTTGGAGAAGACGCGCGATCCCCGCGTGCAGCCTTTTGGGGGAATATCCATGAACCGTGTATCCATCGCTCTTGCCGCAATCGCTCTGGGGGTTTCAGGCACCGCCATAGCTCAGAATATTTTTGGTGAGCCAAACTCGGGGTCGGTTTCGCTTTCAGCCAATTTCGATGAGGACCCAACGACTGTTGAAGTCGTATCCGGAGGCGATTTGGATGCGAGCGAGGCAATTGGTTCGGGATGCTCGGGACACATTTCTGAAGATCCTGATGTTCGGCTCAGTTTTACTGCTGATCCGCAGCCAGATGCCTTCCCGCTCTTTATTTCCGCAGTGTCCGATGGAGACACCGTGCTTGTGATCAATGCCCCAGATGGCAATTGGTACTGCAACGATGATGGCGGCGAAGGATCAAACCCCTTGATCGTTTTTGGACCAGCCCAATCGGGTGACTACGAGATTTGGGTGGGTTCCTATGACGAAGGCGAATACCACGATGCGACGCTGCGAATTTCGGAGCTGAGCGGCCAATAATCGACCGAGATCGGCGGGTGGAAGTATTGGATTTAGTCTTCCACCCGTTGGCTCCCGGGCAATCTGGACCAATCTGGTTTCAATTGATACGTTTTGATTCGTCCAGGCGGCCAAACCCGCGCCTGGCAAAAGAGCAATCAAAATGGAGATCCAAGACTATGGGCTGTCGCGGGAACGCGGCTTCCTTTCGCATTATGAAATTGACGAGATAGAACTGCCGCCGCAGTTCACGGAAGTCTGCCGTGCAGCGGCCAACTTGTCTGGCCTTATCTCTTCGGGAAAAGTCCAGAAATGGCTCGACCAACTGCCCGATCCGAAGATCGACGACTGGGTCACGACAGCACCTGAAGAGCAAGTGCGAACCGCGATGGTTCACTACAGCTTCCTTGTTCAGGCCTATGTTTGGGGCGAACCCACACCACCCACAAAACTCCCTGCCAATCTGGCCCGGCCCATCTCAGCCATTGCAGATCGGCTTGGGCAGGCACCCTTGTTGCCATATTCGGGATATGTGCTCGACAATTGGGCGCGGATCGACAAGTCGGGACCAATCAGCCTCGACAACATTTTCATGGTTCAGAACTTCGTCGGGGGAGACGATGAAAACTGGTTCGTGATGGTGCATGTCGCGATTGAAGCCGAAGCAGGCGTATTGCTCGACAATGCGGCTCGCTTGGCGACATTGTCGCATGGCGGTGATGCTGCTGAAGCGACGCGGCTCCTGAAGGAAATGGACGAGGCGTGGGAGCGGATCTACTCTCATTTCGCTCGCATGCCTGAGAGATGCGACCCATATGTCTACTTCCACCGCGTAAGGCCGTATATCCATGGCTGGGCCAACAATCCGGCGCTCGATGGCGGCCTTATCTACGAAGGCGTCAAAAAGTATGAGGGCAAGCCGCAGGCGTTTCGCGGGCAAACAGGCTCACAGTCCAGCATCGTTCCAGCGATGGATGCGCTGTTCCAAATTGGCCATTCGGACGATCCGCTTAAGTCCTTCCTTGATGAATTGCACGCCTATCGACCGGTCGAACACCGGCGCTTTATCGAGGACCTTGCCGCGAAATCGCGATTGCGAGAGTTTGTAGAGGATGCTGATGATCCGGCCCTGACATCAGCGTTCAATGCATGCCTTGAACAATCGGCTCGTTTTCGCACGCGCCACCTTGAGTATGCGGCGAGCTATATCAACAAGCAGATGGGTTCGATTTCAGGCAATGATCCTGATGTCGGCACTGGCGGGACGCCGTTTATGCGATACCTGAAAAAGCACCGCGACGAAAACCGGGCTCAGACGATCTGAGCTAGACAGTCGATCGGGGCGCCTCAACCCTGGCGCCCCGGTCCGTTCAGTCCGGTTTCTTCGACACGCCGACCATAGCAGGACGCAGCAGACGGTCCTTGATCATCCAGCCAGACTGCATCTCCTGTATAACAGTACCCGGTTCATGATCTGCCGAAGGAATTTCCATCATCGCCTGATGCTGATTGGGATCAAGCGGCAGGCCAACCGCCCCAACGCGTTCAACACCGTGCTGTTTGAAGACCTTTTCAAGCTCACGCTGGGTGGCCTCGATACCGGCGACGAGGCCTTTCATCTTGTCGTCTTCGCGAAGACTATCTGGGATCGCGTCGACAGCACGGCTGAGGTTGTCCCAAACGCTTAAGATATCGCGTGCAAATCCGGTCGCGGCATAGTTACGCGCATCAGACACGTCCTTTTCTGACCGACGGCGAACATTTTGTGTTTCTGCGCGGGCGTAAAGAACATCCTGCTTGGCCGCTTCCAGATCATTCCGCAGCGCTTCCAGCGCTTCACCAAGCGCGTTCTCGTTTGCACCGTCTTCTGGCGCGCCATCATCAAGGAATTCCTCTGGAACTCCCTTCAATTCTGCTTTCACATCGTCGTCTGGCACCGCATCACACTGCGGCTTGTCGTTATCATTCATGTCTTTGCGTGTTTCCTGACTAAGCGATCAGTTTGCCCAATAATCGGCCCAATGACCGAGCTGTGAGGTCCACCATGGGGACCACACGGGCGTAATTCAAGCGTGTGGGACCGATCACACCCAACACTCCGATAACGCGCCCCTCCATATCACGATAGGGTGATGCGATGACAGAGGACCCCGACAAACCGAACAGACGGTTTTCAGCGCCGATGAAAATGCGGGTTGCCTCCGCATCGCGGGCACTGTCGAGGAGCGACGCGACTGATTGCTTGTTTTCAAGATCATCGAGCAGCGACCTGACACGCTCGATATCTCCAATCGCCGCATCATCGAGCAGGTTCGATGCGCCCCGAACGATCAAGACGCGGCGCTGGTTCGCATCCTCGCTCCACACCGCAAGCCCTCGTTCCACCAGATCACGGCTTGCATCGTCCAGCTGTGACTGACCTGCACGGATCTCGCCGCGCATGACCTGCGAAGCCTCAGCAAGAGTGCGTCCCTCAAGCCGCGCATTGACGTAATTGCTTGCAGCTTCCAGCGCGCTGCTTGAAACCATCTGGCCAAGATCAACCACCCGGTTTTCAACTCCGCCATCCTCTCCGACAAGAACCGCAAGCGCCCTGCCCTGCCCCAAAGGAACGAGGCTGAATTGCGCCAATCGCTGTTCACGCGTTGGGACCATGACCATGCCTGCCGCACCAGTAAGCTCAGACAAGAGCGCACTGGTTTCCTGAAGCGCTTGCTCAACAGGCCCACTTTCGGAAATGCGCGCCTCGATCTGTGCGCGTTCTTCTTGTGAGGGTTCAGCGACTTGCATCATGCCATCAACAAATATGCGTAAGCCCGCATCGGTCGGCATCCGCCCGGCGCTGGTATGTGGTGCCGCCAGAAGCCCCAGGCTTTCCAGTTCCGCAAGAACCGACCGGATCGAGGCAGGCGAGAGATTGAGCGTCCCATCGCTGGCAAGTGTCTTGGAGCCGACCGGCTGACCGCTATCGATATAGCCTTCAACCACACGCTGAAAGATTTCGCGCGCTCTTTCTGTCAATTCGCTGATCGGTGGGGATGCCATCTGCCTAATCTTAGTGTTTGCGCTTGCGGCGACAAGCCTGCGGTGCCACTTGGCCACGCAGATTAACAATTGGAGTCCCCCATGCGCCCTTCCGGACGTAGCGCTGACGAAATGCGCGCCATCACGATTGAGACCGGCTACACCAAGCATGCCGAAGGATCGTGCCTCATCAGTTTCGGTGAAACCAAGGTGCTGTGCACCGCGAGCGTTGAAGAACGTATTCCGCCTTGGCTGCGCGGCAAGGGCGAAGGCTGGGTCACGGGTGAATATTCGATGCTCCCCCGAGCTACGCACACTCGCGGAAGCCGGGAAGCGTCTAAAGGCAAGCAATCGGGCCGCACTCAGGAAATCCAGCGACTGATTGGCCGAAGCCTTCGTGCCGTGGTTGATCTCAAGAAACTGGGTGAACGCCAAATCACGCTCGACTGCGATGTCATTCAAGCCGATGGCGGTACGCGCACGGCTTCGATTTCCGGCGCTTGGGTTGCACTGCGTCTTGCCGTTAACGGCCTGATGGCATCGGGCGATATCAAGGAAGATCCGATCACCGGCCAAGTCGCAGCGATTTCATGCGGCATCTTTGAAGGCACACCGGTGCTCGATCTCGACTATGACGAGGATTCCAGCGCTGATGCCGATGCCAACTTTGTGTTGATCGATGGCGGCCAGATTGCGGAAGTCCAAGCCACCGCCGAAGGCGCGACCTATGACGAAGAAGGCCTGCTGCGCCTCCTGCGCCTTGCCAATATTGGCTGCGACGCGATCTTCAAGGCGCAGTTGGACGCAGTAAAGTGACCCGAAAGCTTGGCGGAGGATCTCTTGTCATTGCCACGCACAATGCGGGCAAACTGAAAGAGATCTCCGCACTGCTCGATCCTTATGGGCTCAAATGTATTTCAGCTGGGTCCCTCGGCCTGCCTGAACCCGCCGAGACCGGCACCACTTTCGCGCAGAACGCTCTGATCAAGGCGCAAGCCGCTGCTGAGGCCTCGGGATTGGTCGCGCTTGCCGATGATAGCGGGCTGTCAGTCGATGCCTTGGGCGGACGCCCCGGCGTATACACAGCCGATTGGGCGGAGCGGCAGTGGTTCGAGGGGGAGCCAGGCCGCGATTGGTATATGGCGATGGGCAAGGTCGAGGGGATGCTGCAACAGCTTGGGCCCAGCACCGATCGTAGCGCCGCGTTTCACTGCGTCCTTGCCATCGCCTGGCCAGATGGCGAACACGCAATCTATGAAGGTAAATGCCCCGGCTCGTTGAGCTGGCCGCCGCGCGGTGAGATGGGTTTCGGCTATGATCCCGTTTTCGTCCCCGAAGGCCGAGATGGCGATGAAACCTTTGCCGAAATTGATCCAGCAGAAAAGCATGCCGTCAGCCACCGCGCCGATGCCTTTGCCAAGCTGGTTGCTGATCAATTTGGTGTTTGAAATTCGCAGCTAGTAGGCGAACTGGCCTGAGACATTTCCGGGCGGGGCATAGCGACAGACAAGGTAGTCTCGCCCGCTCCCTGTTGCCAGACCGCATCCAAGCCGTTCAGTGTCACGCCAGATGATCTGCGTGTAATGCCCCACATCCTGCCAGCGCCCGGTGCTGCTGACAAAAGGGAAGCGAGCGTGGATGTAAAAGCGCTTCTCATCGATCCATGCTGCAGCCATTTCCTCAAAGCTGAACGCGCTTGGTGTCCCGGCCCACAAGTTCTCCCCCTGCCCTTGCCGCGAGCTTTGCGGGCTATGTTCAAAACGGCCCGTTCGCGCCAATTCCTCTGCATATTCGAGCGCTTGTTCACTGAGGTCCTCATCGAGCACAAGGTCGGGCGTACCAACCTCGGCGCGCGCCTCGTTGTGCGCCTCTAGCATGACGGTGAGCATCTCTTCCTGGAGGTTCGACGTGCCCTGCCCACTTGGCGAGGGAGATGGAGTGGGCGTGGGACTGGGCGAAGGAGACGGGCTGGGAGACGGCGATGGTGTGGGCGACGGTGATATCGCCCCTGCGCCACTCGGCGCGCCGGTATCGTCGCCACCGCAAGCCGCGAGAAAGAGCGTGATAGGAAGAGCTAATCCGCCGAACATAGCCTTAGATTTGCGACCTCTTTTCATAAGCTTGGGTTCGCCTCACATGTTTGAGATCACCTCTCGAAACAGGCTTAAGCCCTCTTAGTCAAAACCACTTGGCCCGCCTTTTGAACCGGTCGCGAACAAGCGGCTCTGAAAACACGATGATGTGAGTTTGGGCCGGCTTGTGGGTAATGGCGTTGTCCCAATGCCTGGCACGCAATAGAAGCGAACCATGGCGCGCGCGCTCTACATCCATTGGCCCTTCTGCGCGAAGAAATGCCCCTATTGCGACTTCAATTCGCATGTTCGCGAAAGTGTCGATGTTGAGGCATGGCAGAGCGCGTTGATATCCGACATGCGAGCAGAAGCTCACGAAGCCGCTGGAGAAACCCTTAGCTCTGTCTTTTTCGGCGGGGGTACGCCATCCCTGATGCCGCCTGCTCTGGTCGAAACCTTGCTCTATGAGGCAGAAAACTTGTGGGGGTTTGATGCCGATATTGAGATCACTCTTGAAGCCAACCCTTCATCGGTTGAGGCGGCAAATTTTGCTGATCTCGCAAGTGCAGGTGTGAACCGGGTATCGCTTGGCGTTCAGTCACTGGAGGATGAGACGCTCAAGTGGCTGGGCCGGCTGCATGGCGCGAACGAGGCTTTGCATGCGTTGGAAACTGCGCAGGCTCATTTCGCCCGCGTCACTTTCGATTTGATCTATGCCCTGCCCGATCAAAACCCTGATCAGTGGGCCGAGCAATTGGCTCGCGCGATCAGTTTTGGAACCTCGCATCTCTCGCTCTACCAACTGACCATTGAGCCGGGCACGCGGTTTGAAACTGATGTTCGGCTTGGCCGGTTCGCGCCGCTCGACGACGATGCTGCGGCAGAATTGTTTGCGGTTACCCAGCAGCTGACCGGGGACGCAGGTCTTCCCGCTTACGAAACGAGCAACCACGCTCGCGCAGGGGAGGAAAGCAAGCACAATCTTACCTACTGGCGCTATCAGGATTACGCCGGGATTGGTCCCGGCGCACACGGACGGCGCGGCGGTTTTGCAACCGTGCGGCACAAGAAACCGGAAAATTTCCTGAAGGCCATCAGCGAGAGGGGGCACGGTATTGCTGAACAGCGCGGGCTGCATCCGCAAGAAGCCGCGTCAGAGGCATTGATGATGGGGCTCAGACTTGCAGAAGGCCTCGACCTTGATGCCTTGGCAGATCGTTTTCTGGCGCGCCGCGATGGGTTGATCGATGAAAAGGCTCTCGCACACCTTTCAGACATCGGGATGGTGTGGCAGGACGCATCGCACATTGGCATCACTCAGCAAGGGCGACCTGTGCTCGACACGATCCTGCCCATGCTTGTGTCTGATGACTTGGTGCAGGCATGACGAGCGCCGATATGATCGCACAATGGCGCTCGCACTTGACCGAGGCACGGCGCAGATCGCCGCATACGGTCAGAGCCTATGTTAGCGCTGCGCGGCGTTTGATCCATTCCCGTGGGCTGACGTCCTGGGAAGCGGCGGCTGCGATGGAGGCGCATGATCTGCGCTCTCACCTCGCGGCACGCAGGGCCGAAGGATTGGCGAATACCAGCGCGGCAAGAGAACTGTCCGCCTTGAAGGCGTTTGTTGCCTATGCTCGCTCTGAAGCAGGCGATCCTGACCCTTCTGCACCCCGCCTACGTGGCCCGCGCCTCAAGAAAGGCCTCCCCCGGCCCGTAACGCCTGACGATGCGGTCAACATGGCGGATCTGATTGATGGGACAGCAAGCGAAGATTGGATCGGTGCACGTGATCGCGCCGTGCTGCTACTGATGTACGGATCGGGCCTGCGGATTGCGGAGGCGCTGTCCCTGCAAGCTCGCGATGTTCCCTTGGGAGAGACTTTGCAAGTGACGGGAAAGGGCGGAAAACAACGCCTTGTCCCGATCCTGCCTATCACGCGCGAAGCGGTCGCTGAATATTGTGAGCAATGTCCGTGGCCCCTTTCGCAAAAAGAGCCGCTCTTCCGCGGAGCCAAAGGCGGGCCGCTCTCGCAAGGTATGGTGCAAAAAGCGATGGCGAAAGCCAGGCGCGCGCTAGGTCTGCCCGACACCGCCACGCCGCATGCGTTGCGGCACTCATTTGCCACGCACTTACTGGGAGCAGGTGCCGATTTGCGCAGTCTGCAGGAGTTGCTCGGACACGCCTCGCTTGGGTCGACGCAAATTTACACCAAGGTCGATGCAGCAAGTTTGCTGGAGACTTACCGTGAGGCACATCCTAGGGCGAGGAAGGGTTAGCGAGTCCCCGCGTAGGCGGGGACCTCTCGGCTACTTGAAAGAGGCTCCCGCCTTCGTCGGAGCTCGCATAGTCTAAACTCGTGATTGAGAGCCACAGGTGAAGCAATCCAACACCTGACATACTCTCAAGAATAACCGTCAGAAGTTGGATCGCCATCTTAACTCAAGGTCCTCATTGGCGCGGTTCAGGTGCCACAAGGTCAAGCGAATTCATCCCTATGCGCCTTGGGTATCCAAACCCACTTTAAAATCTGAGGGTTGAGAACAAGAAGAGCAAAAACTGTATAACCTAGAACCAAATGGACAATTGAGACCGTGCTGAATTGATGCAATGGCAGTGCTCCAGCGAAGATCATTTTCGACGTCCCACCCATCATTCCAAGGGACAAGATAGCCATGATCGACCAGACGACGCGCGACGCTGTTAGAACCAACAAAAGACACATAGCCATCCACACAAAATCGACAATGCGATCAGTGGTATCCGGCTCAAAACCAAAGAAGATTGACACGAATCTGTCTACAGTCACGACTGCAAGGAGAATCCAAACAGTAACTGGCTTTTTCGAGGCACTTTTCATCAACTACCCCAAACGCCTCTCAATCGCGTCCCAAATCATGCCGGCCAAATCTGTCCCATCAAACTCCGAGATCGCCACGATCCCGGTCGGCGAGGTTACATTGATCTCGGTCAGCCATTTGCCGCCGATCACGTCGATGCCGACGAAAGTCAGGCCTAGTCGCTTCAAATCCGGGCCCATCGCCTCGCAGATTTCGACCTCGCGTTCAGTCAGGCCGGTCTTCTCCGCGCTGCCGCCCATGGCGAGGTTTGAGCGGAACTCGCCCTCACCCGGTATCCGGTTGATGGCGCCCGCAACCGCTCCATCGATCAGAACGATGCGCTTATCGCCTTCGGCCACTTCGGGGAGGAATGGCTGAACCATGTGCGGTTCAGGCCAGGTTTGGTTGAAGACCTCGAACAAAGCTGTGAGGTTTTCGCCCTGTTCGTTTACGCGGAAGATCGCTTTGCCCCCATTTCCATGGATGGGCTTCACCACAACAGCGCCATGGTCGGCCATAAACCGCCGCACTTCATCAACCGACCGGGTCACCAAAGTCGGCGGCATGAAACGGCGATAATCAAGCACCATCACCTTTTCAGGCGCGTTGCGCACATTCGCCGGATCGTTGACCACCAGCGTCTCATCCTGAATGCGTTCAAGCAGATGGGTCGCGGTAATATAGCCCATGTGAAACGGCGGATCCTGCCGCATCAGAACGACATCGATATCGCGTCCCAAATCAAGCCTTTGCGCAGCGCCTTTCTCAAAGTGATCGCCAACAACCTTTTGGACTTTGACCGGGAAACACTCGGCAATAAGCCGGTCATTGGCGTCCAGCGTAAGGCTTTCGACGTGATACTCGAAGACCTCGTATCCGCGTTCCTGAGCGGCAAGCATAAGGGCAAAGGAACTGTCGCCCTTGATGTTGATGTTCTCAATTGGGTCCATCTGGACCGCGATTTTTAGTGACATGTATGATCCTTAAGGCATCCAGGCGTTCTCGATGTGGCGAGGCCTGCTGCCGGGTGCAAGCAAGATTACATCTATGCGGATATCATCATTGTTTGTGGCATATTCATGAGCCACGGTTTCCACAGCTGCCGCGACCCTTGCAAGGCGCCGCTCATCAATTGCGGTGGCCAGATCCGTCCACCTCTTTCGCCATTTGACCTCAATAAACGCAACGAGACCCGGTTTTCGCGCGATGAGATCAATCTCGCCAACCTTGGTCTTGCGCCGCTCTCCCACAACTTCGTAGCCTTGCTGCATCAACCATTGGGCGGCTTGTGCTTCGGCTTCCCGCCCTTTGCGATCGGCAATTTGACGCTTCTGGCTCATTCGCTGCGCATCTTGATCGCGCGGGCGTAGATCGTCTGGCGATCAATGCCTGTTGCCTTGGCAACCTTGCCTGCAGCCTTGCTTGCGCTCATGGTTTGTAGTGCTTCACGAAGCAATTCGTCCGGGTCAATGTCATTCGAGGCTTCGGCCGGAGGGCCTATAAGCAAAACAATTTCTCCCTTGGGCGGATTGGCTGCATAGTGATCTGCAAGCTCTTGAGCGGTTCCGCTGCGGGATTCCTCATGAATCTTTGTGAGTTCGCGCGCAACGGACACATCGCGGTCCGGCCACATCTCAGCAATTGCGCGCAAGCTGCGTTCAAGACGTGGGCCCGTTTCATAGAAGATCAGCGTCGCTTCAATCGAGCCAAGCTCTTCAAGTGTGTCAGCCCGCGCCTTTTCTTTCACAGGCAGGAAGCCTGCAAATACGAAGCGATCATTGGGCAGGCCTGACAGGGTCAGCCCTGCCACTGCCGCACAAGCTCCCGGAATACTCGTGACTGCGACATCAGCGCCGCGTGCTTCGCGCACAAGTCTGTATCCCGGGTCAGATACAAGCGGTGTGCCGGCATCGCTAACCAATGCTACCGCTTCGGATTGAGCAAGTTCGATCAGGCGCTCTCGGGTGCTGGCAGAGGCATGATCATCATAGCGCTGCATGCGCGTTTCGATGCCATAAGCCTTCAGCAATTTGCCGGTAACGCGGGTATCTTCGCAGGCAATTACGCTCACACCGCGCAATACGTCGAGCGCACGCATCGTTATGTCGCCAAGATTGCCAATCGGGGTTGCGACAATATAGAGACCGGGATCACAAGGTTTGGACGGGTCTGATTCAGGGATTTGCATGCTCACAGAGCACATTCTTGAAGCAGCGATCAGGGGTCGGCAAGAATGAAGCTTACGGTAGACACGGTTTTCTCAAAGACGGGTGCAGGCGAGATGCTCGGCACGCTGTTTGGTGGCTTTAATCGTCGCAATATTGCGATTGCGGGCGCAGCGGCCCTTCTCGCTGGGTGCCAAGTCATTCCGAAAACAGAGACAGTTTCGACCGCGCCGCCGCCCACACCGACACCGCAACCAAGCGCGACTGCGCTGCCGTCCGATTCAGCAAGGCACCGTGTGGCGTTGCTTGTTCCGATGGCTGGCAGCGCGTCTGAAGTGGGCCAGTCCCTCGCCAATGCGACGACAATGGCATTGCTCGATACCAACGCGAACAATCTGCGCATCACCACATATGACACGTCTTCCGGTGCGGCAGCCGCTGCGCGTCAAGCGATTGCTGATGGCAACAAGCTGATCCTTGGCCCTCTGCTTGCAAACAATGTGCCTGCGGTGCAAGCGGCGGCTCGCCCTGCTCAAGTTCCCGCGATTGCATTCTCAAACGACGCAACAGTGGCCAGTGCGGATGTGTTTGTGATGGGTCACATCCCGGAACAATCAATCCGCCGGTCCGTCCAGTATGCACGGCGCAATGGTTCAAACAGTTTTGCCGCCCTCCTTCCCGAAGGAGATTACGGTCAGCGTTCATACAGCGCGCTGCAAAACTCACTGCGCGATTATGGCGGCAGCTTGATCGCTTTTGAACGCTATGCACGAGGCAACACCTCGATCGTCGGCGCGGCTCAGAGGCTGCGCCAGGCAGGCGGATATGACACTGTGCTTATTGCTGATGGCGCGCGCCTCGCGGTTCAGGCTGCTGGTCAATTGCGCAGTCAAGGCGCCGAAGGCACACGTTTGCTGGGCACTGAATTGTGGAGCGGAGAGGCAGCCGTCACACAATCAGGTGCCGTCAACGGAGCGCTGTTCTCGGCTGTTTCAGATACCCGCTTCCGGCGTTTCGCAGACAGTTATGAAGCGCGCTTTGGCGCCAAGCCGTTCCGAATTGCCACGCTTGGATATGATGCGGTTCTCCTGACGCTCAGGATTGCGCGCGATTGGCCGGTTGGAAGCAATTTTCCTGTCAATCAACTCTATGATCGTGGCGGCTTCCTTGGCGTAGACGGCGCGTTCCGCTTTGGGCGCGACGGTGTGGCACAGCGTTCTCTCGAAGTCAGAGAGGTGCGCGGACAGCAGGTGATCGCGGTCGATGCCGCCCCAACGAGCTTTGGTGAGTAAAACCCGAGCAAAACGGGTTCGCCACAGCTTGTGAGCTCGGCGCTCACATCCCTATATCGGAACAATGTCCGACGACCTGTTTGAAAACACGCCGACATCGAGCGGCGACTACGATTCTTCTTCCATCGAAGTCCTCGAGGGTCTCGAACCTGTTCGTCGCCGCCCTGGCATGTATATCGGCGGCACTGACGACCGGGCCCTGCATCATCTCGCGGCCGAAGTTCTCGACAATTCGATGGACGAAGCGGTTGCCGGCCATGCCAATCGGATCGAAGTGCGCCTTGAAGAAGGCAACCGGCTCAGCATTTCCGACAATGGACGCGGTATCCCGGTAGACGAGCACCCAAAGTATCCTGGCAAATCCACGCTCGAAGTCATCCTTTCAACGCTTCACTCAGGCGGGAAATTCTCGGGCAAAGCCTATGCAACAAGCGGCGGCCTGCATGGCGTAGGCGTTAGCGTCGTCAATGCGCTATCCTCGCACACCCGCGTCGAAGTGGCTCGCGACAAGCAGCTCTATGCGCAGGAGTTCGCCAAGGGACAAACGCTCGGCTCGATCGAGGTGGTCGGCGCTGCACCCAACCGCCGTGGGACCACGGTTACATTCACGCCCGATATAGAGATTTTTGGCGATCGACAGTTCAAGCCGCACCGCTTGTTCAAACTTGCAAGGTCCAAGGCCTATCTGTTTGCCGGAGTGGAAATCCGCTGGAAATGCGCGGACAGCCTCGCCAGCGATGATGTTCCTGCCGAAGCCACCTTCAAATTCCCCGGAGGCCTTGCCGATCATCTGGCTGAACAAGTGGGCGAGCGCGAATGCGTCACCGCCCAACCCTTTACAGGAAAGCAGGATTTCCCGGAGAAGGACGGCATTGGTCAGGGAAGCGTTGAATGGGCCGTTGCATGGCCCTTGTACTCGGATGGCTCGACCAGTTGGTATTGCAACACTGTCCCGACGCCTGATGGAGGCACGCATGAACAGGGAGTTCGCGGTGCCCTGACCAAGGCGCTGCGCGCATTCGGCGAGCTGACAGGGAACAAGAAATCGAAAGATATCACGGCTGATGATGTGATGACCGGCGCAGAGGTCATGCTGAGCGTCTTTATTCGTGATCCGCAATTCCAGTCACAAACCAAGGACAGGCTTACCTCACCCGAAGCCGCGCGCCTGGTTGAGGCGGCCGTGCGTGATCACTTCGATCATTTCCTCACAGACAATATGGAGCGCGGCAAAGCGCTGCTTGGCGAGGTGATGGAACGCATGGAAGAGCGGCTCAAGCGCAAGCAAGAGCGCGAGATCAAGCGCAAGACCGCGACCAATGCGAAGAAATTACGGCTGCCGGGTAAGCTAACCGATTGCTCGGGTGAAGGTGACCGCGAAACCGAACTGTTCATTGTCGAAGGGGATTCAGCAGGCGGCAGCGCGAAACAGGCGCGCGATCGCAAAACGCAAGCGATCCTGCCTATCCGAGGCAAAATCCTCAACGTTGCATCAGCAACGGCTGACAAGATCCGCGCCAATTCCGAGATTGCCGATTTGATACTCGCGATGGGCTGCGGAACGCGCAAGGATTGCGACCCCGAATCGCTACGCTACGACCGCATCATCATCATGACCGATGCTGATGTTGACGGCGCGCATATTGCGACATTGCTGATGACATTCTTCTTTCAGGAAATGCCGGAAGTGGTTCGCAAAGGGCACCTCTTTCTTGCTCAGCCGCCGCTCTATCGTCTCACGGCGGGCATAGAGAGCCGCTATGCCCGCGACGATGCTCACCGAGCAGAGCTTGAGCAGACCGTGTTCAAAGGCAAAAAAGTCGATGTTGCGCGCTTCAAGGGGCTCGGCGAGATGAACCCGCAGCAATTGCGCGAGACCACGATGCATCCTGACACACGTAGCCTTGTGCGGATCACTCTGCCTCAAGAGTTTGAGCAGCGCGCCACGGTCAAGGAACTGGTCGATCAATTGATGGGCCGCAATCCCGAGCACCGTTTCAACTTCATCCAGAACCGCGCCGGCGAGATGGACCGGGATATGATCGATGCCTGATCGCGAGGGGAAGTATCCCGACCCGCGCGAAGAGGACATTTATGCCGGCGATCGAAGAGTCTCACGGCCAGACAGCGCCCTGCCCGATTGGCACATTCCTGATGCGAAGTACCGCCCGATCCCGATCGCCTGGTTTGCGGCGGCCTTTCTCGTTCAGATGGTTGTGCTGTTCACGATCTTCGTTGCGCTCGTGTCGCAGTCGGGCTGGATAACGATCATTCTTTCAAGCCTGGCAACCGGCGCGCTTGGCATGTGGACGTGGGAACGCGGGATGAAGGATGCCAGCAAAGGTTGGCAGATTGCGACCATCGTGATGCTTGTCCTGCAACTTGCATTTGTGTGCCTTGGCGCGAGCACGCGGCTTTAGGGGCCAAAAAACTTTCGCCCTCTTGTAAGAAATCTCCGGCGCGCCGGACTAAGGGGGCATGACACACACACCAGACACTCTTTACCAGCAAGCGGGCAACGAATTTGCGCCCGCAATTGCTCGCCTTGCTCGAGCCGTGGAAAGAGACGCCGACAAAGCGCGTGATCTGGAACAAGAGATCCACTGTGCGCTGTGGACGAGTTTCCAGCGCTTCAACGGTGATTGTGCACTCAAGACCTGGGTATACCGGGTTGCGCACAATGTCGCTGCAGATCACATTGCCAAGGCGGTGCGCGGGCCAAAGAAAGTGCCGCTTGAAGAGATCGATGCTCTGCCAGCGGCAGCCAATCCTGAAAGTGAGGCAGCAGAAGCTCTGGTCCTTGCCCAGGTTGGCGAGCTGATCCGCAGTCTGCCCCCACTCGATGCGCAGACAATTGTTCTGTGGCTCGAAGGCGAAAGCGCAGCTGCAATTTCTGACATCACTGGCCTTTCAGCAGGCGCGGTAAGCGTGCGGGTTCACCGCATCAAGACGCTGCTGGCTGACCATTTTGAAATGGGAGAACCAACATGACAAACACCCCCTTCACTCAATGGAAATTAACCGGGGGCGAGGCATCGTTCAGCTCACCGAGTGAATGCTCGAAGCGTGCTTCAAAGTTTGAGCGAACGATCCACAGGCGAAACCTGATCGAATATGCGGCTGGTGTGTTCATTGCGGCTCTGATGGGTGCATCGGGAGTTGGTGCATTCATCAAGGGTGAGGCGCTGATCGGCGCTTCACTGTTGATCACCGTTCTTGGCGTGTTCGTTGTGATGTGGGGCCTTCACAAGCGCGGCAGCAACCTTCAGCGCCACCCAGAGGACCCGTGCCTTGTCCATTTGCGCCGCCAGTATGAGCGCCAGTTCGAAGCGCTTCGTGCAGTGCCGCTTTGGTATATCGGGCCGCTGGTGCCCGGTGTGACGCTTCTATATCTTGCGGTGACCGCACGCGTTGCCGAAACGATCGGCTGGATTGATGCACTTGGCGGAATTGCGAGTTCGGCTGGCATCACTTTCGGTATCTTCGGACTTGTGGCGCTGGCAAATTGGTTTGCCGCTCGCTCACTTAAGCAGAAGATCGACGAGATTGACGCTCTTGCGTGAACTCATGTGTCCAAGAACTCTCGACCTTATTGGAGAAATGCGGTGAAGTACCTTTCGATTTTTCTAGCTGCGACAGCTGCCTTTCTCGCTGCCCCGTCCGTAGCACAAGAAGCAAATCCCGCGATTGTCGAAACCAGCGAGCAAAGCGCGCTTGAACTTAGAGCAGAGCAGGTGATCGCAGTTCTAAACGGTGAAACCGACTTGCAGGAAATCTTCACCGAGGGGTTTCTAACCGCCGTTCCGCCAGCGCAGCTTGAAGCGCTTTCCACCCAGATTACGCAGCAATTCGGGCAAGCTGTATCGGTTGAAAGTGTTGACCCGCCTACCGGTACCCGTGCAGCCTTTGCCATCCGAATGGAGCGAGCGATTGCCCGCGGAGGCATCGCGATCGACGCAAGTGATGGCAATCGGATCAGCGAGCTTCTGTTTCAGAACTTCGAGATCATCTCGGACACGCCCGAGAAGATCGAAGCCGATCTTTCCGCACTTCCAGGCGAGACAAGCTGGTGGTTTGGGCGCCTCGATGGCGAACGGGCTATTATGGCGCATCGACAAAACGACCAGATGGCCATTGGATCCACATTCAAGCTTTATGTTCTTGCTGCGCTCGCCAGAGAGGTCGCCCTTGGCAAGCGCAATTGGCAAGACGTCGTGACCCTCGGCGAACCACGAAGCTTTCCAAGCGGAATGATGCAGGATTGGCCGGAAGATGCGGCGGTCACACTCGAAACACTTGCAAGCCTCATGGTTTCCGTGAGCGACAACACAGCAACCGATGCCCTGATCGATCTGCTCGGCAGACAGGCCATAATGCAAGCCATGATCGACAGCGGGCATCGCGGTGTGGCGCTTAACGATCCGTTCCTCAAAACGCGCGAATTGTTCCTTTTGAAGGGCGGGCCCAAGGAGCGTATGCAGGCCTACCAGGTTGGAGATAGCGACGAACGTTCTCAAATTCTCGCCCAGCTCGAAGACATAGCTGTTGAGCAGGCTCAAATTCAGTCCGCTTTTTCGGCTGGCCCAATCGCCATTGATGTGGAGTGGTTTGCAAGCGCGGATGACCTTGCAAATCTGTTCCGGTTCATGAGGGAAACCGCTGATCCTCGAGCATTTGAAATCATGGCGATCAACACGTCGACAACACCAACCGCGCGAGCGAACTGGAAATATGTAGGCTATAAGGGCGGGTCAGAGCCAGGTGTCCTCAACCTCACCTATCTGTTGAAGCGAGAACTTGGAGCGCACTACGCTTTGGTGCTGAGTTGGAACAATCCCGACGCGAATTTGGACGAGACTGCGCTTGAACTTATCGCTCAGCGCATCTTGTCACTTCCGGTCGATGTTCCCGTCCCCGCCGCACCATAGGTGCTCACTATTTCGTCAGGTGGTTTCCGCTTGCGTAAAGCAGCGGTGATCCGTATCGCCGCGCATGAAATTGCGTTTTGAAGGGAAACCCATGACAGATCAGCAGCGTTTTGAAGGCACCAGCGATTATATTGCGACCGAAGACCTTAAGGTAGCGGTCAATGCAGCGGTGACCTTGCGTCGGCCCCTGTTGGTCAAAGGGGAACCGGGCACAGGTAAGACTGTCCTTGCACACGAGATTTCAAAAGCCATCGGTGCCCCGCTTATCGAATGGAACGTCAAATCAACCACCAAAGCTCAGCAAGGCCTGTATGAGTACGATGCGGTTGCCCGCCTTCGCGACGGTCAGCTTGGTGAAGAGCGCGTTCACGACATTCGCAACTACATCAAGAAGGGTAAGCTGTGGGAGGCCTTTACTTCGCCCGAACTGCCTGTCCTTCTGATTGACGAGATCGACAAGGCCGACATCGAATTCCCGAACGACCTTTTGCAGGAACTCGATCGGATGAGCTTCGACGTGTACGAAACGCAAGAGCGGATCGAAGCCAAAGAGCGCCCGATCGTTGTGATCACTTCGAACAACGAGAAGGAACTGCCTGACGCATTCCTGCGTCGCTGCTTCTTCCACTACATCAAGTTCCCCGACCGCGACACGATGCAGTCTATCATCGACGTGCACTATCCCGGTATCCAGAAAGCGCTCGTCAAAAAGGCGATGGATATCTTCTATGAGCTGCGCGAAGTGCCGGGCCTTAAGAAGAAGCCTTCGACCAGTGAACTGCTCGATTGGCTCAAGCTGCTTCTTAACGAGGACATGCCGCTTGATGTGCTTCAGGATGCAAACCCGAACAGCGCCATCCCGCCGCTTCACGGCGCTTTGCTCAAGAATGAGCAAGATGTGATGTTGTTTGAGCGCCTTGCGTTTATGGCGCGCCGTAATCCTAGCTAAAGGACTGACGCGCTTCGCACATCAGCGGAATGCGTAAGCCAGCTCAAAATCGCCCCAGCGGCGTCCGTTGATGAACAGCGGGATATAGACATTGCGCACGACGCTGTATTGTTTGCCGTCACCTTCCTGGCGGTAGACAGCCATCATGTAAGGCGCTGTGCTCTGCTTGGCCTTTCGGTCGATTGGTTCAAACAGGATACGCCCGTTGCGACAATATTTGGTGTCGTGGCTTAGATCGCCCGTCGGCTGCTTAGACATGTCGCTGATATGCGTCGGCAGAAAGCCCTTCGTATCCGTGCAAGCCGCAGCGCTGATATCGGGGTGTGAACCTTTTGCTTTATCCAGCATCGGCCGCCAGTTTTCATCCGCCCATGCTGTTAGCTGGGTCTTGAAACGCGGCGGATTGCTTCCTGCGATTGGCGCATAGTCCTGATCAAACAGCGCCGCCTCGCTAAGTTCGCCTGCAGAAATGGCAGCTTCCGCTTTTGCTGCAATCTCGCGGGACATTTGAAGGGCTGCCTCAACCATTGAGCTGTCTGCCGGGCTAAGTCCGGCCTGAACGAGAGAATCGAACATCTCACTCGCGGTCATCTCCAGCTCTTCCATGCGACCCGAAGCCCCTTCAAGCTTGCTCTCATTCTCTCGAGCCGCCGCGTCATAGCTTGTCAGAACAGTCTGCACCGCATCAACATGAGCGCTGATCGTCCCGGTTGAACGGGCGATTACATCGTTCTGTTTGTCGACCTCTTCAACCAGATCGCCAACGCTGGAGATCGTGCTTTCGATCCGCGCGACCGATTCCTTGGCCTCGCTACTTGCGCCCGAACCCTCTTCGATCCGGCCAATAACGATAGCGGCTTCATCGCCTAATGCGTCAATTGTACTGGCGATCTCTTCGGTTGCCTTGCGGGTATCATTTGCGAGGCTTTTGACCTCGCTTGCGACGACGGCAAAGGTGCGGCCCGCTTCGCCCGCACGCATCGCTTCGATCGTGGCATTAAGCGCAAGGATATTGGTCGTCTCAGCAATATCATCGATATCCTGCGCGCTCCGGCGTACCTGCTCCATCGCAGCGGAAAAGCTGGTCACGTGTTGACCAAGCGTGTCGACGAGGTCGAGCAAGGAACCGATCTGCGCGAGAGAGGACTGGATCAGTGAAGTGCCCTCACCAAGCCGTTCTATCGCGCGTTCGGAAAGCAGTCTTGCCTCGTCGGACGCTTCAGCAACCTTCACCTGATCTGCTTCGAGGTCAGTGACGGTTCCGCGCAGCGCTTCGTGCTCTTCACGCAGCGTTTCCGAAGATTCGATCACCTTTGCTAGAATGCCCGCGACATCGGTACACCCGACGGTCACCGCACCGCATTTGTCAGGAATGCGGTCGAGTGCTGCTGCATTGCGTGTGTCGATTTCAACTGGCTTCATAGTGAGTTGGTCCCCTGTATGGGGAAGCCCTAGTCGCAATATGGTTAGTGACCGGTTAAGACCTTCCACCCAGTGCAGTTCATGGGGCTGGAAACGCGCGAGATTAGTGGCTAAACGAGACCCATGTTTTTCAACTTCATGGACGAACTGCGCGAGGCCGGTATCGGCGCGAGCTTCAAGGAACACCTCACTCTGCTGGAGGCGCTCGATAAGGACGTCATCGAGCAGACGCCCGAGGCTTTTTACTATCTGAGCCGCGCAACCTTCGTGAAAGACGAAGGAATGCTCGATAAGTTCGACCAGGTTTTTCACAAGGTCTTCAAGGGCATCATGACCGATTACGGTCAGAACCCGGTTGATGTGCCCGAGGATTGGCTCAAAGCGGTCGCTGAAAAATTCCTCACCGAAGAGGAAATGGCCGAGATCGAGAAGATCGGCGACTGGGATGAGCTGATGGAAAAGCTCAAGGAACGCCTCGCCGAACAGGAAAAGCGCCACGAAGGCGGAAACAAGTGGATCGGAACCGGAGGCACCTCACCCTTTGGCAATTCGGGCTATAATCCGGAAGGTGTGCGGATTGGCGGTGAAAGCCGGCACAAGCGTGCGGTGAAAGTCTGGGAAAAGCGCGAGTTCAAGAACCTCGACAGCACCAAGGAGCTGGGTACCCGCAATATCAAGATGGCGCTTCGCCGTCTGCGCCGTTTTGCGCGCGAAGGGGCTGCGGACGAGCTTGATCTTGATGCAACGATTGACGGTACAGCCAAACAGGGTTGGCTCGACATTCACATGCGCCCAGAGCGGCATAACGCGGTAAAACTGCTCCTGTTTCTTGACGTTGGTGGATCGATGGATCCCTTCATCAAACTGTGTGAAGAGCTGTTCAGTGCAGCGACCAGCGAGTTCAAGAACATGGAGTTCTTCTACTTCCACAACTGCCTTTACGAAGGCGTGTGGAAGGACAACAAGCGCCGCTGGCAGGAACGAACCAAAACCTGGGACGTGCTTCACAAGTACGGCCATGATTACAAGGTGATCTTCGTCGGCGATGCCGCAATGAGCCCCTATGAGATCACACATGCAGGCGGCAGCGTTGAACACATGAACGAAGAAGCCGGCGGCATCTGGATGAAGCGTGTAACCGACACCTATCCTGCAACCGTGTGGCTGAACCCGGTGCCCGAAAAGCAATGGGGCTATTCGCAGAGCACAAAGATCATGAAAGAGCTCGTCAGCGACCGGATGTATGGCCTCACGCTTGAGGGCCTCGATGAAGCAATGCGCGAGCTAAGCCGCAAGCAGGGGCATTGAGGGTTCATCGCCGCGAAAGCCTGAGATTTGTATCTCCCTCGTATTGAGGGGAGAATTTCATGCGCGTGATTCTTATCCCGGCGGCTGCGACTGTTTTGATCGCGGCGGGTGAGCCAGGCAGCATTTCAGTACCTGTAACAACTCTCGACAATCCCGCTTACACGGTGCCGCCTCAGCGTTGGGAAACGCTTGAAGATGCACTTACGCAAAGCGAGAACGCCCCTCTGTTTGAGCGATACCAGGCACAACTTGAGATACGTCGGGTCCCGCCAGACACTGAACAGGCCGAGAGAATGCGCGAAAGAGCTCGTTTGATACTTGGTCAGGCTGACTGCCGTGACCGCATTCACGTAGTCCGCGAAGCTTCTGGCCAACTGCCTCTCACCCGGCGCGAGCCCGCATCACCTGAGGAACCGCTCGCGATTTATGCAGTCCATCGCGAACAAGACGGCTGTTCAGTTTTGGTGATGATGGGCGATCCGCAAGACATTCGCCCTTTGCCATCACCACAGGAAGGCCCCCTGCTGCAAGAGATACCGGCTGGACAGGGTCAATAAAGCAAATGGTCGCGGACAGTCTGCACCCAAGCGGCCTCATCCGCTGACGCAAGCGCATCAAGATCACCCGGCGAACTGCCCGCATCGTCGACCCAATCGCGCAGACTTGGTCCGCCGTTTATCACGTCGATAGCGAGCACATTGGTCGTGTACTCATATTTGAAGTCGGTCCCGCGCCAGATCGGATGATCAGGATAGAGCCGCCGGATCGCCTTGAAGGCGAGCGCCTGCATCCGCCACGGCTTGAAGGCGTGATGGTCATAGTCCGGCCCTTCTGCGTGCAACATCAATGCGTTGCAAAGCTTTCCCGCATGTTTGTGAAAGGTCGGTTCAAACCAGCAATCGCGCATTGTAACGCCAGCGCACCAATCAGGCGCTAGACTCAACATCTCCTTCATTACAGCCTTGGCATCAATGTCAGGCGCACCAAACAGAACCTCTAGCGGCCGCGTTGTACCCCGACCTTCTGACAAAGTAGCGCCTTCGATCATCACTGTGCCCGCATAGCAGCGTGCCATGTTGACCGAGGCCGCATTGGGCGACGGGTTGATCCAGATGCGCTCCTCCGGCCAGCCATAGCCTGAGCCCACACGCGAGCCACCGACGTCAGGCTGCCAGCCCTCCATGGCGACGACTTTGTAAGCGACGTCGAGATCGAAATGCTCCACGAACCACTGGCCCATTTCCCCCATTGTAAGGCCGTGGCGCATCGGCATCGGCGCGGCGCCGACAAAACTCTCATTGCCCGGTATGAGCATTGTCCCTTCAACCGGTCGGCCAGCGGGATTGGGGCGATCGAGCACCCAAACCTCTTTGCCGAGCTTCGCGGCTTCTTCGAGCAGATAGAGGAGCGTCGTCACAAAGGTGTAGATGCGGCAGCCGAGGTCCTGGAGGTCGAACAGGAACACATCCGCGCTCGACATCATTTGCCCGGTGGGGCGGCGCACCTCCCCGTAAAGCGAGAAGATGGGAATGCCGTATTGCGGATCCAGCTCGTCAGCAGTTTCAACCATGTTGTCCTGCTTGTCGCCTTTCAGCCCGTGCTGCGGACCAAAGGCACTCGTCACATTCACGCCCGCCGCAATCAGCGCGTCGAGGCTATGTGTCAGATCCTTTGTCACGCTCGCCGGATGCGCGACCAACGCGACGCGCCGCTCTCCCAGTTCAGCTATAAGGTCAGGCGAAGCGAGCAGCCGGTCGATACCGAAATTCACAGGTGCAGTCATGGCACAATGAGGTGAAGCAGCACGCGACCAAAGGCAATTGCTTTTGAGATAGCCCGAGTGTGTGTAGAGAGCGGAGCCTATGGATATTGAATGGGAACCAGCAATCCTCGCCGCCCTGTGGGCTATCATTCTGGGCGGTGCAGGCGGCGCATTGACCGAAATTGGCGAGTGGTATCACAACCTCAAGAAGCCAAGCTGGCAGCCGCCTGATTGGTTGTTCGGACCGGCATGGACGGTGATCTTGGGCTTGTCGGCCTGGAGCTTCTACCTTGCCTCCACCGCTGCCACCACAATCGATCACGCGCTGTACATCGCCGGATTATTCGCCATCAATTTCGTGCTTCATTTCGCGTGGTCGCCGCTTTTCTTCAGAGCCAAGCGACCGGATTTCGCGCTGCTTGAGAACGTGTTCCTATGGCTTTCGGTGCTTGCGCTGGTGGTGGTGCTGCCGACATACTCTGAGCTCGCCGGATGGCTTAACCTACCTTACCTCTTGTGGGTCAGCTTTGCCTTTGTACTCAATTGGAAGATCGTCCAGCTCAATCGACCCTTCGGCAAGGCTCCGGCTTAGTCCCGGTCGATAATCAACTGACGGCAGGCCTCTGAATGAAAGTCCGCCTTGCCCGGACCAAAGGCAAGCGCCCAGTATTGCAGCTCACCATCAGCGTGCTGAACAACAGCGCTCAGCGAAACCTGCGCCGGTGTGGGAAGTTCGGCAGCGATGCTTGCTTTCAGCACTAATTCTCCGTGTCCATGACTGCTTGAACATGATTGGCTTATCGCAATCGCATCAACCGCCGCATCGCGCATACCGGCGCGAAATTCGTCGAAGTCATATGCAGCCCAGCGACCGGATGGAGAGAGATTGAACTCACGATAGCTGGTGCCGCCGATTGGCTGCCAAAAGAACTCAAAACAAGTCGTCTGCCAAAGATCATCGCTTCTTGCGGTTGGACCTGCGCTGGGTATCCGGATCGCGTCGACCCCGCCGACAAGGTGAAACTCGACATCGCACCCGATCGGTGTTGCATGAATGTCTGCACTAACCGAAAGGATCGGCCCAAGGTCGCAGGATCGGTGAAGCATTAGGGGGCGCATTCTTATCCCATGACCGAGCACGCTCTTGTGAGCAAGCCACTAGCCCGCTCTCGCCCACGCTGATAAGCGCTTGCCCACTATGAGCACTTACGAATCCGATCTGCTGCGCCTGCTTGAGGAACGCGGCTACATTCATCAGGTTACGGACCCCAGCGGGCTAGACACACTTGCCAACAAGCAGATCGTGCCTGGCTATATCGGATTTGATGCCACCGCGCCGAGCCTTCATGTCGGCAGCCTAGTCCAGATCATGATGCTGCGCCGTCTCCAACAGACAGGGCACAAGCCGATTGTCGTGATGGGCGGCGGTACAACGAAGATCGGCGATCCGTCAGGCAAGGATGAAAGCCGCAAGCTGCTTACACCTGAAATCATCGATCAGAATATCGCTTCGATCCGCACGGTGTTTGAACGCTTCCTCACCTTTGGTGATCGTCCCACCGATGCGGTGATGGTCAATAATGACGAGTGGCTTTCGGCGCTGGGCTATGTCGAATTGCTGCGCGATGTCGGCCCGCATTTCACAATCAACCGAATGCTGACATTCGATTCGGTCAAACTGCGTCTTGATCGCGAACAGCCGCTGACTTTCCTCGAATTCAACTACATGATCCTTCAGGCCTACGACTTCCTCGAACTTTCGCGCCGCTATGACTGTCGATTGCAGATGGGTGGCAGCGATCAATGGGGAAATATCGTCAACGGTATGGAGCTTGGCCGCAGGATGGAGCAGCGCGAGTTGTTTGGCCTGACCACGCCTCTCCTCACGACAGCTGACGGGGCGAAGATGGGCAAAACCGCAGCGGGCGCCGTCTGGCTCAACGAAGATCAACTGCCGGGTTATGACTTCTGGCAATATTGGCGCAACACCGATGATCGCGATGTCGGGCGCTTCTTGAAGCTGTTTACTGATATGCCGCTTGATGAGATCGCCCGCTATGAAGCGCTTGAAGGGGCCGAGATCAACGATGCGAAGGTCGCATTGGCCAACGCGGTGACGGAGCTGGTACGCGGACGCAATGCTGCAAAAGTAGCTGAGGAAACCGCGCGCGCGACTTTTGCCGGAGGCGGTGCCGGCGAAGATCTCCCCACTCTTGCACTTGGTCCGACAGGACAGCGAATTGGCACAGTCCTGACCGAAATCGGGTTCACCTCTTCAAATGGTGAGGCCAAGCGCAAGATTGCCGAAGGCGCAGTCAAGCTGGATGGCATTGCGGTCAACGATCCGGGCATGCTCGTCGTCATTCCCGAAGGTGTCACGATCAAGCTCAGCCTCGGCAAGAAGAGGCACGGCCTGTTAACGCGGTAGCTATCGTTTTACGCTGAGGCGGTTCGTTCCCACGTCAGCCGGCCTTGGGGCTTTTACCAAATATCAGCCTTTACCCGCCATTAGGGGTGTTGACCCGCATTTTGCGGAAAGGTTTGAATTTGGAGGGTGCCAACTGTGTCAGCAGGAGCGAATTTGAGTGTTACCGATCTGCGTCGTGCGGCGCGGCATCCGGTCGACTTTCCAGTGATTGTCGAACATTTCGCGAATGGCGATCTCAATCTGCATGTGTGCAACATCTCCGCTCATGGATTTATGGTCGACGATGCGCACAGCCTTAGCCGCGGTGATCGGGTCATCATTCGCCTGCCAATCGTCGGCCGGATTGAGGCTTATGTAATCTGGACCCGCGACGAACGCGCTGGGTTCCAGTTTGAGCGGATCATCCGTCTTGATGATTTTGTGGCGATCATCGACACGCTTCAGCCTAACCCGCGTCTGCGCCAGAACCGCTGAGCCTGAACGCAAACCTAAATTGACGACAAGAAAGCAGCGCTTGCTTGGCAGCAGGCGCGGCGCCTGCCATTGGCTCAGGCGTGACTGAGGCCGAACTCCAAGAACAATCCCACCCGTTCAGGGTCCACAACTTCCGCAGCTATTGGATAAGCAGGCTGGCGATGACGCTGGCGCAATATGCCATGCTGCTGATCATTGGTTGGCAAACCTACAATATCGGCCGCGACAGCGGGATGAGCATTGCCGAAGCATCTGGGCAGCTTGCCCTTATCGGCCTGCTGCAATTCCTGCCGCTGTTTATCCTGACACCGTTTTCGGGGCTTGCGGCAGACAGATTTGATCGCCGTGCTCTCGCCCGGCTCACCGTTCTCCTGCAATTGCTGTGTGCGGCTGCTCTTGCCTGGACTACCTGGTCCGGGGCGATCGGTTTGCCGGTGTTGTTTGCAATTGCGATTGTGCTTGGCATCGCACGCGGATTTGCAGGACCCGCGCTTTCAGCCTTGGCTCCCAATCTGGTGCCCAAGCCGATTCTCCCCACCGCCATCGCTCTGTCTTCCATAGCCTGGCAAGTTGGAATGATCGCTGGCCCGGCACTTGGTGGATATCTCTACGCAATTGAACCTGCCCTGCCCTATGCGGTGGCAAGCGGGCTGTTTCTCGTGTCAGCGATTGCTCTTTCGCTGATCGGGAAAGTGCCCCAGCCTGCGGTTCGCAAAGATCAACGCCCGATTGGCGCGGTGGTCGATGGCCTACGATATGTAGTACATAACAAGATGGTGCTGGGTGCCATCACGCTTGATTTGTTCGCGGTGTTCCTGGCTGGTGCGACGGCCCTATTCCCCGTCTATGCCCGCGACATTCTCCAGGTTGGCGAGACGGGATTGAGCCAATTGGCGATGGCGCCTGCTGTGGGCGCTGCGATCACGGCAGCTTGGTTTTCTTTCCGCCCGATCAAAAGCAATGTCGGGCCCAAAATGCTAGGCTCTGTCGCCATCTTTGGGATCGCCACCATCGTGTTTGGACTTTCAACATCGATGCCTCTCAGCCTCGCAATGCTGTTCATCGTAGGGGCAGCAGACATGTTCAGCGTCTATATCCGCCAATCCTTGATCCAGCTCCACACGCCCGATGACAAGCGCGGCCGTGTGTCCTCGGTTTCGCTTCTCACCATCAGCGCATCGAATGAAGGTGGCGATTTCTTCTCGGGAACTCTCGCTTTTCTGATCGGTCCGGTTGCGGCTGTCGTCGCCGGCGGAGCGGGAGCGATTGTAACCGTTCTCGTCTGGAGCCGAATATTCCCAGTGCTGCGCACAACGAAGACCTTCGATCCGCCGGATGATCTGCTAGAAGAAGCGGCAGAGACAAAACCCTAAAGCCACACATACAGAGGAAGCCTGACATGAAAGCTGCCAATATTCTCGAGACGATCGGCAACACCCCGCATATCCGTCTTTCGCGGCTGTTCCCCGATCATGAAGTCTGGCTTAAATCAGAGCGGGCCAATCCCGGCGGTTCGATCAAGGACCGTATCGCTCTTGCGATGGTCGAA
Organism: uncultured Porphyrobacter sp.; assembly: GCA_964443505.1. Taxonomy (GTDB): domain Bacteria; phylum Pseudomonadota; class Alphaproteobacteria; order Sphingomonadales; family Sphingomonadaceae; genus Erythrobacter. The sequence continues at coordinate 28,294 of CAYUCZ010000016.1, forward strand.
GATGCAGAAGCCAAGGGCTTGCTCAAGCCGGGCGGCACCATCGTTGAACCAACCAGCGGCAACACCGGAATTGGCCTTGCGATGGTGGCAGCGGTCAAGGGCTATACGCTGGTGCTTGTGATGCCAGAATCAATGTCGATCGAGCGCCGCCGACTGATGCTCGCTTATGGCGCTACCTTTGATCTGACGCCCAAGGAAAAGGGAATGAAAGGCGCCATCGAGCGTGCAACGCAGATTGTTGAGACCACCGATGGTGCCTGGATGCCAAGCCAGTTCGATAATGGCGCAAACCCCGAAGTTCATGCCCGCACGACCGCAAAGGAAATCCTCGCCGATTTTGCAGATGCGCCCGTCGACGTGATGATTACCGGCGTTGGCACTGGCGGACATCTTACCGGCTGCGCAGAGGTGCTGAAGGCTGAGTGGTCCGGCATGAAGGCGTTTGCTGTTGAACCGGCCGCTTCACCAGTGATCAATGGCGGCGAGCCCGGGCCGCACCCCATTCAAGGTATCGGCGCGGGCTTTATACCTGCCAACCTTCACACCAATGCAATCGACGGCGCGATCAAGGTCGATGCGGATGATGCGAAAGAAATGGCGCGCCGTGCTGCTCGTGAAGAAGGGATGCTGATCGGCATTTCCTCGGGTGCGACTTTGGCCGCGATCGCTCGAAAGGTGCAGGAGCTTGACGCTGGCACCCGCGTGCTCGGCTTCAATTACGATACCGGTGAACGCTATCTGTCAGTGCCGGACTTCCTGCCGGTAGAATAGGCCGTGCATAGCGAGGCTTGCGGAGCAAACCCGCCGCTGCGCCGAATTTGCTGCACCGACTTACTACTGGTCACCCTTAGCCCTCAAGCCGCGGGCACCTTCCAAACCAAAAGAGGCCCGGTTCCCCCCAGAACCGGACCTCATGGTGACGACTTCAGTACTTCGTCAGGCCGCTGTGGCGAATGCGTCTTCCGAAAGCGCCATCATATTGTCGCTGCCGGCTTCAAGCTTGCGCCGCAGAGCCCCTGCATCGGGCAAAAACCGCTCGCAGTAATAGGACGCAGCCGTCATTTTTGCCTCGTAAAAGGCTGAATCTTCAGGAGAGCCCTTCAGCGCTTCCGACGCAACCTTGGCCATTTTGAGCCAGAAGAAGCCAAGCGTCACGATGCCCATGATGTGCATGTAGTGATGTGCGCCAGCTCCAAGGTGGTTCGGATTGGCCATCGCATTCTGCATAAACCACATGGTCGCAGCCTTCTGATCTCCCAGAGCTTTTTCGAGCTTGGTTGCGATGTCCGAAAGTGCTTCGTCTTCCTTTGCGCTCGCAATTTCATCGTCGAGCATCTTGAAAAAGGCTTGCACGGCGCGCCCGCCTTTGCTCGCGAGCTTGCGACCGCAAAGATCCATCGCTTGTACGCCGTTGGTGCCTTCATAGATCATCGCGATACGCGCATCGCGAACGAACTGTTCCATGCCCCATTCGCTGATATAGCCGTGACCGCCATAGATCTGCTGCATATTGTTGGCGATGTCATAGCCCTTGTCAGTGCCGTAACCCTTGATCACCGGGGTCATCAGACCAATCAGGTCGTCAGCGAGCTGGCGCTCTTCTTCGGTCTGAGCCTTGTGAGTGAGATCAACCTGAAGCGCGCCCCACAGACACAATGCGCGCATGCCTTCGTTAAAGACCTTGGCGTCCATCAGCATGCGGCGAACATCGGGATGAACAAAGATCGGATCCGCTTTTGCCTCGGGCTCGCTTGGGCCAGTCAATGCGCGGCCCTGGCGGCGGTCGAGCGCATAGTTCACACCGTTCTGATAAGAGACCTCGGCCTGGGCGAGGCCTTGCATGCCAACACCAAGCCGCGCCGCGTTCATCATGACGAACATTGCTGCAAGCCCGTTATTCTCCTCGCCGACCATGTAGCCGGTGGCCTCGTCATAGTTGAGGACACAGGTTGCATTACCGTGGATGCCCATCTTCTTCTCGATTGAACCACAGCTCACGCCATTGCGTTCACCCGGCTCGCCGTTGTCATCAAGAACGAACTTGGGGACGATGAAGAGCGAGATTCCCTTTGCGCTGTCCGGTGCGCCCGGCGTCTTGGCAAGCACAAGGTGAATGATGTTGCTGGTCAGGTCATGCTCACCGGCCGAGATGAAAATCTTGGTTCCGGTAATCTTGTAACTGCCATCGGCCTGCGGCTCTGCTTTTGTGCGGATCATGCCGAGATCGGTGCCGCAGTGCGGTTCGGTGAGGTTCATCGTGCCCGACCATTCACCAGAGATCATCTTGGGCAGATAGGTGTCTTTCTGCTCCTGCGTGCCAGCGGCCTCAATTGCGGCAGCCGCACCGTTGGTAAGGCCCGGATACATTCCGAAGGCCTGGTTTGCAGAGGCAGTGAATTCTTCAACCACAAAACCCAGAACATGCGGAAGGTTCTGCCCGCCATATTCTTCCGGTTTCGCTAAAGTGCCCCAACCCGCTTCGACATAGGCGTCGTATGCTTCCTTGAAGCCGGGGGGCGTGGTCACACTGCCGTCTTCGTGACGGGTGCAGCCATGCTCATCGCCAGCCTGATTGATCGGAGCGAGAACTTCCGAGCAGAACTTGCCGGCTTCGTTCACGACCGTCTCAATCATGTCGGGGGTGGCATTCTCGAACCCAGGCAAATTGCCGTAGCTCGACAGGTCGAGCATTTCATTGATGATGAAACGGGTGTCACGCGTGGGGGCGGTATAGGTGGGCATTTACGGTCCTCTCCGGGATGGGGAAGTGTGAATGGTGATAGATCAGGGCTAAGGCTTAGCCGAGACTGAGCTGTTCAATCTCAGCTACAAAACTGGTCAATTCCTTGATCGAGGAATCGATATCGGCACGCTGCGCTTTCAATTTCGCAATATGGGCTTTGCACTTCTCAACCGTGACACGGCGCTGCTCAACACGGCCATCATCAAGGTCATAAAGATCGATCATTTCGCGAATTTCAGTGAGGCTGAAGCCGACATTCTTCGCGCGCATAATCCAAGCGAGACGTGCACGGTCGCGCTTTGAATAGACCCGTGTCAGCCCGACACGAGCGGGGCTGATCAAGCCTTCATCTTCATAGAAGCGCAGCGCTCTCGCCGTGCATCCAAACTCGGATGTCAGATCCGAGATTGAATATTGTTCACGTTCCAGCTTGTCCGGGCGATCAAGATGCGCGCCGTTGCGCATTTGCCCTTCACCAGACTGAGGTGATGTTGCGCTGTTGCCAGCGCTTGCTCGATCGGAATTGAGTGCAGAAGCCATGTACAAGCTTTTACTTTCCCTTTACGTGAACGTCAAGACTTCACGGAAGCGGGAGCTTCGCGCTATTCAACCCTGGAAAGAGCAACCGCGTCATCAGCCAATGGATCAACCCGCCGATAGAAACATCCGGTTGCACCGGTGTGGCAAATCGGCCCAGCAGGCGTTGCATAGATCACCAAAGCATCTTGATCGCAATCAACCCGGATCTCATCCACGTTCAACACATTGCCTGAAGTTTCACCCTTCATCCAAAGCGAAGAGCGCGATCGCGACCAGAAGTGAACCTTCCCCGTCTCGCGCGTCCGCGACAGCGCTTCGGCGTTCATGAACGCAATCACGAGCACGTTCTTCGAATCAGAATCGAGAACGACAGTCGCCATCAAACCTGAGGCATCAAACTTTGGTGCGAACAAAGTTCCTTGCTCAATCTGCGTGGTCGTAAGTGATGGGGAATCAGGCAAGATTTGTCTCCTGGTGGATACAATCGGGCCTATAACAGCGCCCAGTGGTTCGTGCCATGCGACAGATTGTTGCACGATAACAACAGATGCAGACCAAAATCCGAGAAAGCGTAGGTTTCAGCTTCCGAAAGATGCGCTTGAGTGGAACAACGTGCTTACCGAGCGCTCAGGCGCTCTTCCACCGAACATAGGTGCCTAGGCGCCAGGTTCAGGGGGTGGTCGATCAGAGCCAACAGCGGGGTGTTGGAGTGGTCGATTGAACGATGAGGGACAAGGTCCTGATGGCGAAGTTAGGGGGTCGCCATCTGAGCTCTTTAGAGCGGATCTGAACCATTTCGTCACGTGGCGCCCGGGGTTGTAATGACCTCGGGCGTTTCGCGTTGCGGGACTGGCGCTATTTCAAGTCCAAAAGCATCCTCAATTCTCAACTCGCGCAAAGCAGGCAATCTGCACCGACGCGGCGCCTGCTTCGACAAGAGCATCGATGCATGCATCGCTCGTCGCACCGCTTGTAAGGACGTCATCGACTAGCACGACATTGCGACCCCGTATTCTGCGAGCCGCAGTTGAAGACCGAACAGTTATCGCACCCTTCAAAGCCATCTTTCGCTCTTCACTCCCCAGTCCGCCAAGGCTGGGTGTGCGTTTGCGGCGTACGAGGGCATCGACCGCGAGCTCGCCCTTCCCGGATTTCGCAAGCTCTCTCGCCAGCAATGCCGCCTGATTGAACCCGCGTTCCCACAGCCGCAATCGGTGCAGCGGAACCGGCACGAGCAGCGGAGGGCTTTCCATGGAACCGGCATCGGGCAGTTTCGCCGCGATCAATCCCGCTAGCAGCGGAGCAAGCGCAATCTTACCGCCGTGCTTGAAGGTCAGTATGAGCTGCCGCGAGATGTCGTTGTAGACGCTCGCAGCGATCACGTCGGGCTTCAAACCCTGTTCGCTTGTGACAGCGGAGGGCGCCCCGTCACTGCATTCTGGAACTTCCAAACCAGACCAACAGTCGATGCACAGCCCCCCTTGTGCGGCAAGCGGCGCTCCGCAAAGCGGGCATCTCGGTGGGTAGATCAAGTCCACCACCGGCCTAAGCCCCTCAGCGAGATGCGACCTCCACGCCATGCCATGCAAGGTGCACCTCTTGCGCTGTAGATACAAGCGCGGCAGGAGCGCTGTCATGACCGCCGCACCTCCTCAGATCTTCTCGAAAGCGCGCAAACGCGCCCGCCGAAAGCGCGCGAACCACTTGATCGACAACGGCGATGCTGACCTGTTCCTGCTCGAAGACATGGCAGATGATATCCACGAACGGCTCGCCTTTGTGCGACACGGTGGTGGCGAGGCCCTAATCGAAGGGGTCGGAGACTTCCTCGTTGCCGAGGGCCAATGGCAGGTCGATGCCCGGTTTTCATATCCCGGCCAAACAGACTTCGATGATCCGATGCCGTTCAAATCCGGTAGTTTCGATCTCGTGGTCAGCATTAACAGCCTCGACAGCGTCAATGATCTGCCCGGCGCGCTCATCCAGATGCGCGAACTGCTTAGGCCCGGCGGCCTTGCGATTGCAACATTCATCGGCGGGATGAGCCTCCTCAAGCTGCGCCGCGCGATGATCGACGCGGAACCCAAGAGACCCGCTGCAAGAATGCATCCGCTGGTCGATCCACGATCCTGCTCCCAATTGCTCCAAAGAGCCGCGTGGAGGGACCCCGTTGTCGACAGCCACGTGCTCACTGCAAGATATTCAGCGCTTGACCGGCTCGTTGCTGATCTGCGTGAACAGGGCCTCAGCAACACTCTGGCAAGTCCTGCACCGCCACTTGGAAAAGTCGCCTTCGCCCGCGCCCGGCAAGCCTTTCTCGATCAGGCTGACAGTGATGGAAAGGTCAGCGAAACCTTTGAGATCATTACCCTTACTGGAAGGCGTTAGGAAAGCACCTAACCCGCCTTGAGCGCAGCCTGCGCGGCCGCAAGCCGGGCAATAGGTACGCGGTATGGCGATGCGCTGACATAATCGAGACCAACGCTTTCGCAGAAAGCGATCGATGCCGGGTCTCCGCCATGTTCACCGCAAATGCCAAGCTTGATGTCAGAGCGTGTCGCCCTGCCCCGCTCTGCCGCGATTTCCACCAGTTGGCCGACGCCATCGACATCAAGACTGACGAATGGATCGCGCGGGAAGATGCCCTTTTCGACATAAGGGGCGAGGAAACGCGCTGAATCATCGCGGCTGACTCCCAATGTCGTCTGAGTCAGGTCATTGGTGCCAAAGCTGAAGAATGCGCCTTCTTCCGCGATTTCCCCCGCCATCAGTGCAGCGCGCGGAAGTTCAATCATTGTCCCTACGAGGTAATCGACCTCCCGGCCCTTTTCGCTGAACACGTCTCCTGCGACCTTGTCGACCAGTGCGCGCAGCAATTGCAACTCGCGCTTGGTCGCAACTAGCGGGATCATGACCTCGGGAATTGGCGCTTCGCCGCTCGATTGCGCGACATCGCAGGCGGCCTCAAAGATCGCGCGTGCCTGCATCTCGTAGATTTCAGGATAGGTGATCCCAAGCCGGCAGCCACGGTGGCCCAGCATCGGATTAAATTCGTGCAATTCGCCCGCGCGGCGCTTCAGGTGATCAACACCCAGCCCTGTTGCATCGGCAAGCTCTTCGAACTCTGCATCCTGTGTCGGCAAGAATTCATGCAACGGCGGGTCGAGCAACCGGATCGTACACGGCAGGCCGGCCATGGCTTCAAAGATCGCGGTAAAGTCTGCGCGTTGTTCTGGCAGCAACACTTCCAACGCCTTGCGGCGGCCGGCTTCGTCTTCTGCAAGGATCATCTGGCGCACCGCGCTGATGCGAGAGGCGTCGAAGAACATGTGCTCTGTGCGGCAAAGCCCGATGCCTTCCGCCCCAAACTGGCGCGCCATCGCACAATCGGCAGGCGTTTCGGCGTTGGTGCGCACATTCATCCGGCGCAGCGCGTCTGCCCACACCATCAAAGTGCCAAAGTCGCCTGCAAGTTCAGGCTCAACCGTTGCGACGATGCCGAGCATCACCTGACCATTCGCACCGTCCAGAGTGATCTCATCACCCTCTTTCAGTTCGGTCGCGCCAATGCGCAAAGTTCGCGAGCTGATATCGATCGAGACAGCGCTCGCACCCGAAACACATGGGCGCCCCATCCCGCGCGCAACCACGGCAGCATGGCTCGTCATCCCGCCGCGCGCGGTCAGAATGCCTTGGGCTGCGTGCATCCCGTGAATGTCTTCCGGTGACGTTTCCACCCGGACAAGGATGACCTTCTCGCCGCGCTCTACCCATTGCTCTGCAGTGTCGGCATCAAGCACGATCTTGCCCGCCGCCGCTCCTGGCGATGCGGGAAGCCCGGTGGCCAGAACTTCGCGCTCTGCATCGGGATCAAGCGTCGGATGAAGCAGTTGATCAAGCGCCATCGGATCAACCCTGCGAACGGCTTCCTCGCGGTCGATCAGGCCCTCGCCTTCCATATCTACAGCCATCTTGAGCGCGGCCTTTGCAGTGCGCTTGCCCGAGCGGGTTTGAAGCATCCACAGCTTGCCGCGTTCAACGGTAAACTCGATATCCTGCATGTCCTTGTAGTGACCTTCGAGAAGGTCGAACACGCGGGCAAGTTCGGTGTAGGCCTCTGGCATGGCTTCTTCCATGCTCAGCGGCTTTGCGCCTGCTGCTTCTCTTGCAGCCTTGGTCAAATATTGCGGCGTGCGGATACCTGCGACAACGTCTTCACCCTGTGCGTTGATCAGATACTCGCCGTAATAGGCGCGCTCGCCGGTCGCAGGGTCGCGTGTAAAAGCAACGCCCGTGGCTGAGGTTTCGCCCATATTGCCGAACACCATCGCCTGAACGTTCACAGCCGTGCCCCAATCAGCAGGGATATCGTTAAGCCGGCGATAGACCTTCGCCCGGTCGCTATCCCAGCTGTCAAACACTGCGCGGATCGCGCCCCACAATTGCTCGTTCACATCCTGCGGGAACGGCTTGCCCCATTCCTGTTCGACGATGCCCTTGAACTGGCTGACAATATCGCGCCAATCATCCGCGCTCAGCTCTGTGTCAGCGTAGAAGCCATTGTCTTCCTTGACGATTTCAAGCGCTTCTTCAAACAATCCGTGGTCAAGGCCTAACACAACGTCGGAATACATCTGGATGAACCGGCGATAGCTGTCCCAGGCGAAACGGTCATCGCCCGAGGTTGCCGAAAGCCCTTCGACCGTCGCATCGTTAAGGCCAAGGTTCAAAACGGTGTCCATCATCCCCGGCATCGACACACGCGCACCCGAACGGACCGAGACGAGCAACGGATCGCTTGCATCGCCAAAACTCTTGCCGACCGATGCTTCGATGTGAGTAAGCGCGGTTGCGACCGATGCACGCAGATCATCCCCGAAATCCGCGCCATCCTGAAGATAACGCACGCATTCCTCGGTTGTGATCGTGAAACCGGGAGGGACTGGCAGCCCGATGCTTGCCATCTCAGCCAGATTCGCGCCCTTGCCGCCGGTGACGGTCTTGTCGCTCTGGCGCGCATCATCGTGGGCAGCATTTCCGCCGAAGGGATAGACGGTGGTGATCATAGTGAAGCCCTTTGTGGGGGTATGGGAGAGAGGTCTGCATGCGCGCTTGCACAAGGAGACATGGACCGCATGTTACACGGTCCTGAAGGTAAAAACTCTTGGGTTGCGAGAGGTTCCAATTCAGCCCTCAATCCGGCTGAAGTCGGCCACCTGGTGCACCGCATTGCGGAACCGCGCGAGCAGCGACAGGCGCGCCTCGCGCTTGTCCGCTTCGGGAGCGTTGACAATCACATCTTCAAAGAACCGGTCAATCGGTGCGCGCAATGTCGCAAGAGCCGCCATAGCCGCCTCGAAGTCTTCAGCTTCAAGCGCGGCGGTAGCCTTGGGCTCCGCAGCGTCGAGCGCATCGATCAGAGCCTTTTCGGCCAGTTCGGGCGAGTAGGAAACCGATTTACCATCGAGGTGATTTGGTGCCTGCCATTCCTCTTTCTTGAGGATGTTGGCTGCACGCTTGTACCCGGCGAGCAGGTTGGTGCCGTCCTCGGTTTCGACGAAGGCCTGGAGGGCATGAACGCGGGCGAGCAAACGGACCAGATCGTCCTCTCCGCCCAGCGCAAAGACGGCATCAATCAGATCGTGACGAACACCCGCTTCGCGTTGCTGGACTTTGAGGCGGTCAGCGAAGAAGTCGAGGATACCGTTAACGAGCAAACCCCTTTCCTCAATCGCATCTTTGAGCTTCGACAAGGAGAGATGCATCTCCCTCACTGCATGCTCATTGATCGCTTTACCGAGCACACCATCGTTCACGAATGCCGTGACTTCTTTCAGGCGCGCCGTCGAAACTGTAAGGCTGCCATCAGATACCGGCTTGGCAGTTCCGAGCGCCTTTGCGATCCCAGCCTTTAGGTCCATCGAGATTTCATTCGAAATCAGTGTTGCGATTACCGCGATTGCAGCCCGCCTCAGTGCAAAGGGGTCTTTTGAACCAGTCGGTTTTTCGTCGATGCCAAAAAAGGCACATAAAGTATCCAGCTTATCCGCCAGCGACACCGCCACCGTTACCGGAGCAGTCGGCACGTCATCGCCCTGCCCCACGGGCTTGTAGTGATCGCGAATCGCATCGGAGACATCCTGCGGCAGGCCTTCTTTCTCGGCGTAATATCCGCCCATGAGGCCTTGCAACTCTGGGAATTCGCCAACCATCTCGGTGACAAGATCAGCCTTACAAAGCCGCGCGGCCTGTTGGGCGAGGTCGGCTAACTCCTCTTTCGTCATGCCAGCGGAAGCTGGCATCTCGGGCGCCTGAGCGCTGCCGCTTGAGACCCCAGCTTTCGCTGGGGTGACGACGTCGGTTTCGACCAACCACCGCGCCAGCCTCGCCACGCGCTCAACCTTGTCGGCCACCGTGCCGAGCTTTTCGTGGAATGTAATCCGCTCCAACCCCTTGGCATGCTCAGCAAGGGTCTTCTTCTGATCAAGCTCCCAGAAGAAGCGCGCATCGGAAAGCCGCGCGGCGAGGACCTTGCGGTTGCCATCCACCACCACGTCTGGATCGATAGAGGCTAGGTTGGCGGTGCAGACAAACGCATTGGCGAGTTTGCCATCTGCGTCCTCGCACACGAAATACTTCTGGTTCACCCGCGCAGTGAGTTGAATCACCTCAGGCGGGACGTCGAGGTAATCTTCCTCGAACCGGCCAAGCAACGGCACCGGCCATTCGGTCAGGCCAGCATTTTCAACCACCAGACCTTCATCTTCGACCAGAACCAGCCCAGCCTCCGATGCTGCTTTTCGCGCGCCTTCGCGCACCAGGTCTGCCCGTTCCTCATGATCAACAAGGACATGCGCCTGGCGCAGCTTTGCGGCGTAATCATCCGCGCCCGCAATTTCGATCTCGCCATCCGAGTGGAAACGATGGCCCTTGGTCACGCGCCCACTCGCAAGTCCATCAACTTCGGACGCGACCACTTCACCATCGAGCAGTGCGATGATACCCGACAAAGGCCGCACCCAGCGTGTGCTTTCGCTGCTGATCGAGGCTTCGCCCCAACGCATTGACTTGGGCCACGAAAAATCACCGATGATCGTCGGGATCGCTGCGGCGAGGAGATCGGATACCGCCTGCCCCGGCTTTTCGATCACAGCAAACCATGTTGGGCGGCCCTTGACCTCGCGTTCTTCCAACTGGTCGCGGGTGACACCGTTCTTGCGGCAGAACCCGTCAATCGCCTGATCGGGCGCGCCCACTGGCGGTCCCTTGGCCTCCTCGCGCACCGCCTCTGTTGCGGTTGGAAGCCCGCGCGCAATCAGAGCAAGCCGGCGCGGGGTCGACCAGATCGTCAACTCGCCAACGCTCACACCGGCCGCATCAAGTTCGCGCCGGAACAGCTTTTCCAGTTCGCCGCGCGCGCCTTTTTGCATCCGCGCCGGGATTTCCTCGCAGCGCAGTTCGAGCAGGAAATCAGCCATCAGATCAGGCTCCATTCCGGATATTTTTCAGCCCATTCGGGCGCCATCAGCTCCGCATACTTCTCGCACGAAGACCGAGCGAGGTCGCGCACGCGGCCCATGTAAGAGGCCCGTTCCTGAACGCTGATCACGCCGCGCGCCTGCAGCAGGTTAAAGATGTGGCTGGCTTCTACTGCCTGCTCATAAGCTGCAATCGGAACATCATTGGCGAGCGCGTTCTGGCATTCCGCTTCCGCCTTGCCGAACAGGTCGAACAGACCATCAGTATCAGCGACTTCGAAGTTCCACTTCGACATCTGCTTTTCGTTTTCGAGAAAGACTTCGCCGTAGGAGACGCCGCGGCCATTAAAGTCGACGTCGTATACGTTGTCGACCCGCTGAATGTACATGGCGAGCCGTTCGAGCCCGTAGGTCAGCTCGCCCGCAACCGGTTTGCAGTCAAACCCGCCCATTTGCTGGAAATAGGTGAACTGGGTGACTTCCATGCCATCACACCACACTTCCCAGCCAAGACCCCATGCACCCAGGGTGGGCGATTCCCAATCGTCCTCGACAAACCGGATATCGTGTTTGAGCGGATCGATCCCAATCGCCTTTAGGCTGGCGAGGTACAGTTCTTGGATGTCAGCGGGGCTTGGCTTCAGGATCACCTGATACTGGTAATAATGCTGCAGCCGATTGGGGTTCTCACCATAGCGGCCATCGGTCGGGCGCCGGCACGGTTGCACAAAGGCGGCATTCCATGGTTCAGGCCCCAGTGCGCGCAGAGTGGTTGCGGTGTGAAAGGTCCCTGCCCCCATGCGCATGTCATAGGGTTGCAGGATGACGCAGCCATTGGCCGCCCAGAAGTCGTGCAGCGTCAGGATCATATCCTGAAACGAGTTGCGCGGATCGCGTTTTGGCAATCCCGATTCGCTAGTCGCAATTGTGGTGTCCGATTCCATGGCGCGGCCATGGCTGATGGCCCCAGCATGGTCAATGCCGCAGCGCAGCATTACCCAGCCATGCGACCCAATAATCGGCAGAATTCTCCCGATTTCGTCAGGTGATCATGACTTGCAGTCAGGTCTACTTGACATGGTCAGCGAATCGCGACATAAAGTAAAGGCAACCTGACATTTAGAAAGGTTGTTGTGACAAACTGGTTCCACTCTTCCTCCCCAGGAGACCCCCCAATGCGCTTATGCATGCTCATCCTGACGGCCAGCCTGGCCACGACCGTATTCCCATCGAAGGCGTCAGCTATCGCGATGGATGCAACCGAGTTTTCTGAAACCGTAGTCCACACCGATATCGATCTTTCCACCACTGAAGGTGCCTCCCGTCTCGACGATCGGATTCGCTCTCGAATCAATCGCATGTGCTTCAACGGTGGCCGCGACAGCGCATCGCGCCAATTGGAACGTGAATGCCGCATAAGCGCACTTCAATCAGCCCGTCGGCAAGTAAGGGATGCGGTTGCTTTCGCCCGCGGCGAACGCGCACGGCTAGCAGGCAATATCCCCTCCCCGGCATCAGACGCAGCCACTCCGGGCGCCTGATGTCGGACCGGCCGCTCTTGCCAGCGCGGGGCACCCCCGAAGGCTCGGCCACGGCAAGAGCGGCCATCCACCCATTCCCGTTCTCCGTTTCTGTTTAACCGAAAGTCCCAATGATGACCCAGACTGCCAAAGGTCTTTATGCAACAAGGTTCGTCGACATCACCTTTGCTGTGATGGCTGTCGGTTCGGCTGTACTCCTGACCAATAGCGGAAAGTTGCCAGCGGCTGGTATCGCCGCAGAAGACACCAATCCGCTTTCCGGTGTGTACCTGTTCGGCGCTGTGGTTCTCGTCGCGATTTCTGCGTGCATCGCGCACAATTTCGATCGCCGTGGTTGGGATGATTATATGGGGCAGATTGTAAGCCAGTCCGCGCTGATCGGCATGATCACTGTCCTGCTGTCAGGCGCCGTGTTCGACTTCCTGATTGCTCCTGCATTTGGCGCCCGCACACCTGATCTGATGATCCAAGGCATGGTCCCGATCGGCGCATTTGCTTGGGCCTTTGGATACGGCTTCTTGCGCTGGAGAGGCACAAACGCATGAAGAACCGGCTCAAAGTGCTTCGCGCAGAGCGCAATTGGTCTCAGGCGGAGTTGGCTGGACGGCTTGATGTATCGCGCCAGGCAGTCAACGCGATTGAGACTGGCAAGCATGATCCCTCCCTCCCCCTCGCCTTCAGAATTTCGCGCCTGTTCGACATGGCGATTGAAGAAATCTTCGATGATGGAGAAACCGCGTGACTAACGATCATAATGCAGACGCTCCCGGTCCCGGCGAAGCGCGCACGAAGAAGCGTCAGCGAACACAGCTGCTCTACATCGCGCTGGCAGGTGTGCTCGGCGGGGTGATCGGGTTTAGCACCGGGTTCTTCGACCAAGGCGATGGAAGCCTGTTCAACGGAGACTGGGAAGCGCTGAAACTGCCACCGCTTGCAGCCATTGCGTTGGTAATCGGACTGCTGGCAGCGTTTGTGGCGCTGCCACTCTACGGCTTCACCATGATCGATGATTACAAGCGCGAGCATAATTTCATCGCCTTCACCGGAGCCGCGCTCGCAGTCCTTGCAGGCTTTCCGGTTTGGGCCGTGCTGTACGCTGGCGGATTTGCCCCTCCACCGCACGCCTTCGGAATTTGGGTGATCGGTTTTGTGTCGATGTTTGTTGCGTTCCTTTACGCGCGCTTCCTCAACTGACGGCCAAAGCTTTGATCCTGTTCATAATTAAGTCGCAATTCCCCCGCAAAAATCCAAAGTGAAAGGAAACCCCTATGAAACTTCGTGCCATTCTTCCCCTTGCTGCTGCCAGCATCGCTTTCATCGCTTCGTCCCCGGCACTCGCCGAGGCGCATACAGACGCCGCTCCTGTCGAAGCCTCCCTGCCCAGCGGTCCTGAAGGCCCAGCCTTGTGGAAGGTCGCTGATGAAGACACGACGATCTATCTGTTCGGCACAATCCACGCCCTTGATCCCAATGTGGTTTGGTATGATGCCGAGATCGATGCTGCGCTGTCGTCATCTGACACAGTGATCACCGAAATCCGGATGGATCCGCAAAGCGAAGCGGAAATGCAGCAGCTTGCGATGAGCAAGGCGATGTTCACCGACGGCACCACCTTGCGCTCGCTGCTCAGCGAGGAACAGACAGCAACCTATGAAGCCACTTTGGGTGGTTTGGGCATCCCCGCCGCAGCATTTGATCCGATGGAGCCTTGGATGGCCGGGCTGACGCTGACCATGCTGCCGCTGCTGCAACAAGGCTATGATATCAATGCTGGCGTCGACAAGGTGATCCTCTCAAAAGCGGGTGACAAACCGCGCGGCGCGCTTGAGACCGCTGAGTTTCAGCTCGAACTGTTCGACGGCCTACCCCAGGATTCGCAGATTGCCTTCCTTATGGCCGCGGTCGAAGGCGCTGACGAGATCAAGACAACCCTCGACAAGATGGTCGATGAATGGGTCGAAGGTGATGCCGAAGGGCTCGCCACGCTGATGAATGAAGACCTCGAAGACGAAGAACTCGTCACGGCACTGCTCTATGATCGCAACGCCAATTGGGCGGAATGGATCGAAACCCGGCTTGCTGAACCGGGTACAGTGTTCATCGCTGTCGGAGCTGGTCACCTTGCCGGCGACAAGAGCGTTCAGGATTATCTGGCTGAGCGCGACATCGCATCCGAGCGCGTCCAATAGTGAAGCGTCTTATGGCACTATCGTTCGCCGCCATGGCCAGTTTGGCTGTGGCGGCTTGCGGTTTGGGTGCTGACGACGAACAATGGGCAAACGCCTCACAAAATGGCGCGAACCCACTTATCTACGAGATCACCAACTCAGGCGGCGAGATCGAAGGATGGATGCTCGGCACAATCCACGCTCTGCCTGACGGTGTTTCCTGGCGCAATGACGCGGCAGACGCCGTCATTGCGCAGGCCGACCTGTTGCTCGTCGAAGTCGCAGAACTGGACAATCAGTCAGAGATTGCTTTCACCTTTGGCGAACTCGCGAGCACAAGAGGCCTAGGCCCGCTCAGCAACAGGGTTTCGCCAGAACTTCGAAAGCCGCTCGCGAAGATTGTCGCGCGGTCTGATTTTCCGGGCGGTGATTTTGCTGACACTGAAAGCTGGGCCGCTGCCATCATACTTGCGCGCGTGGATGCGGTCGGCGAACCGCGCAATGGTGTGGACCGCGCTTTGATCCGTGACTTCTCTGATCGGGATGTGCGGGGGTTCGAGACAGTTGCAGGCCAATTGGGTGTGTTCGATACACTCGACGCGGCCGATCAACGTGACCTTCTGGAAGGGACAGTGCGCGAATGGGTTGAAGCGCAGGAACAACCCGGTCGCCTCCTGCGCGCATGGCTTGCGGGGGACGAGGCAACGCTAATCGAGGCGACGACATCAGGCATCATGGCTGACCCGGAGCTGCGCGAGGCCTTGCTGGTTGGCCGAAACGAAGACTGGATCGACCCACTTGTAGAAACGCTGGAAACACCTGAGCGCCCGCTGGTTGCGGTTGGGACAGCGCATCTCATTGGCCCAGATGGCCTTGGCGCAATGCTTGAGAAGCGCGGTTATTCGGTTCGCCTGATGCGATAATGCAGCGCGCCTCGCCTGCACTTTAGAGTTGCTATTTCCCTCGCAAACGCTATGAGCCCGCGCTTCAGCGTTCTGGTCATCCCTGGAGGCGGCGCGCTGAAGATACAGTTATTCAAGTACGCATTCGAAAGGCACTGCTATGAGCGACGCTCTCACACTGCCGGCCGAAGCGCGCGAACGGGCAGGCAAGGGAGCCTCCCGAGCACTTCGCCGCGAAGGTCGGATCCCCGCTGTAATTTACGGCGGCAAGGAAGAACCCACTCCCATCCATGTCGAAGAGAAGGAACTGGTCCGTCAGCTGATGACCGGTCACTTCATGAACTCGATCGTCAAGATTGAGATTGGCGGGGAAATCATCCGCACTCTTCCCAAGGATGTCGCTCTGCATCCGGTCACAGATCGCCCGACCCACGCTGACTTCTTCCGTCTTTCCAAGGACGCGAAGGTCGACGTTTCGGTTCCGGTTGTCTTCATCAACGAAGAAGAATCGCCGGGTCTCAAGAAGGGCGGCGTTCTCAACGTTGTGCGTTACGAGCTCGAACTCGTATGCGCTGCAGACAAGATTCCGGGCGAGATCGAAATCGACGTTACCGGCAAGGAAGTTGGCGATTCGATCCACATCTCAGAGGTCAACCTTCCCGACGGCAGCGAAAGCGCGATCACCGATCGCGACTTCACGATTGCGACCGTGGTTGCTCCTTCGGCGCTCAAGCAGTCTGAAGGCGACACCACGACTGAGGACGCACCGGCAGCCGACGAAGTCGAAGCAACCGCTCAGAAGGGCGATGACGAGGACGGCGAATAAGTCATCTCTCTCAAATCGAGATCACCAAGACGCCGGGCTGGGAAACCAGTCCGGCGTTTTCTTGTTTTGGTGGTCTACGCCAGGGATCGCCTAATGCGCGGAGCCAAGATGATTGTCACATTCCTCAACGCGCGGCTTGATCCCGTTGAGATCAAAGATGGGGCGCGCCTTTTCCCAATAGGCCTTGGCTTGATCCCACTGCCCCAACCCTTCGAGCGCAAGCGCCACCAAACGCGCGCTTTCGGCATAATTCATATCAGGGGGAATCTCGGTCTTCCCATAAACGGCAAGCGCTTCTTCAGCAGCGTCAAGCGCAAGCCGAGCCTCATCAACTTGCAGGGCATGCTCTGACCCCCGGATCAAACAGTGTGCCAGTTCGCCGAACAGTTCGACACTGCGCGCCTTGTCTGCGGCCTGAAAATAGCCAAGCGCAGCCCCGCGATGGTCGCCTGCATCTCTTGCAGAACGGGCACGAGCGAGCATGGGTCTCAAGCGTTCGGGCATGGTCTGCCCGTGATTAGCACAAGAATCGCGTTTGGAAATAGCACCGGCATGCTCTCGCCAAGTGCTGCACACATCGTTAGAGGCGCTTGCCATGCAAATTTGGACTGGCCTTGGAAACCCCGGACCGCGTTACGCGCTGCACCGACACAATGTCGGCTTCATGGCGCTTGACTTGATTGCCGAGATGCACGGTTTCGGACCGGTGCAGAAGAAATTCTCTGGCTGGGTGCAGGAAGGCCGTATCGGCACTCAAAAGATATTGCTGCTCAAACCCGCCACATTCATGAATGAAAGTGGCCGCAGCGTTGGCGAGGCCATGCGCTTCTACAAACTCGAGCTTGGCGCTCTCACAGTCTTTCATGATGAGCTCGACCTTGCCCCCTTCAAGGTCAAGGTGAAGCAAGGCGGCGGGCATGCTGGTCACAACGGCCTGCGTTCGATCGACAAGCATCTGGGGGCAGATTTCCGCCGCGTGCGAATTGGCATCGGACACCCGGGTCACAAAGACCGCGTCAATGGCCATGTGCTAGGCAATTATGCGAAGGCAGAGCAGGACGCGCTTGCCACGATGTTGGGCGCGATTGGTGCCGAGGCACAGTGGCTTGCCGAAGGGGATGATCCGCGTTTCATGAGCGATGTAGCCTTGCGGCTTCAGGACGGTTAGTGTGCCCTCGACCTAGAGGAGACTTGGACCATGGCCGCAATCAATCGACGCACCCTTCTTGCTGGAGCAGCCGCAACCAGCGCGCTTGCCGCAACCGCGACACTCGCGCTTGATGACACGGTCGAAACACCTGCTGATCTCACTGGCAAGTCTGTCCTGATCACCGGGTGTTCAACAGGCTTCGGCAGGCTCGCCGCGGAAGAGTTCGCTCGCAAAGGCGCCAAGGTTTTTGCCACCATGCGCAACTTGCCGCGCGTTGAAGCCGATGATCTGGCTGCGCTCGCCAAAGCTGACAATCTCGACATTCACATCATCGAGATCGATGTCCTGTCTGATGAACAGGTTGCAGCAGGTGTCGCCGAGGCCGAGCGTATCAATGGCGGCCCGCTTGACGTTCTGATCAACAATGCCGGCATCTCCTATGGCGGTCCAATCGAGATCCAGGATCTGGAGGCGACAAAACACACATTCGACACCAATGTCTTTGGTCCGCAGCGCATGATCCGCGCGGTGCTTCCCTCGATGCGAGCGGCCAAGAGCGGCCTGATCATTAACGTCTCGTCGCAGCTCGGAAGGGTGATCGCGCCATCCTATGGCATGTACTCCCCGACCAAGTTTGCGCTTGAAGCGTTGAGCGAGGGGCTGGCTTATGAACTCGTCCCGCACGGCATCGAGGTGACGGTGATCGAACCGGGCGGATATCCGACCATGATCTGGTCGAATGCAAACACCAACAGTCTCAATCTGCTCGAACGTGCTGAGGAAAGGCACACGTCAGGCTATCCCGCGCTCGTGAGCAGGCTTGGTCAGCGCACAGGTGGTGGCTCAACGGACCCGATGGATGTGCCGCGCGCCATGGCAGAGGTAATCGCGATGCCTGCCGGTTCGCGGCCCCTGCGACGGGCTGTCCACCCAAGGCGCAAACCACAGCTCCCCATCAACGAACTGACTGCCCAGATCCAGGTCGCATGGCTTGGTGAGAGCCCGTTCGGCCCATGGATCAAGGCGGTCCACAACGCCTGATTTTTGAAGCTTTTTGCGCGCCCTGCGCTCTAGTGGGAGCATCAGTTAACGCCCGTTAGGAATTTGATCCAAAACGGAACAGCGCCCGCGCGGGCCGAGACATTGCAGCGATTGACCGATATCCAATTCCCAGATTTCAGGACGCTCCATGTGAGCGGCACCAAATGAGGGATGGTTAGGTTCATGCGTCAGTTCAACATTTTCCACGCCTGCATCGTAATGGCAGCGCTCGCAATTGCGGCGACACCTGCTCAAGCGCTCAAGCCGCCGCCCACTGATCATCCTGTCAGCAGCTCAGGCGGTTCGTCAGGTGGCACTCCTGTGCCAGAGCCTTCGAGCCTCGTTCTGTTCGGGGCTGGTGCAGCGGCCTTCATGATGACCAAGCGTCGTCGCAAAAAGGACTGATTGGTCCAAACTCTATACTCCTAGTGAGTCTTCGAGGGGCGTGCTTCCATTGCGAAGCGCGCCCCAACCCGTTTTTGCACGCACTCTGGTCAAGTGCGCCGCACAGCGTTAAGGCGCGGCTCCTTCTTTGACGCTTTCACGAAAGAGAACCCATGGGTTTCCGTTGCGGGATCGTGGGCCTGCCCAATGTCGGCAAGTCCACCCTATTCAATGCACTCACCGAAACGCAGGCCGCGCAGGCCGCAAACTATCCGTTCTGCACGATTGAGCCGAATGTCGGGCAGGTTGCCGTGCCGGACGAGCGGCTCGACAAGATTGCCGAGATTGCAAAGAGCGCCAAAGTCATCGCGACACAGCTCGCCTTTGTTGACATTGCCGGTCTCGTGAAAGGCGCAAGCCAGGGCGAAGGGCTCGGCAACCAATTCCTCGGCAATATCCGCGAAGTCGACGCAATCGTCCATGTTCTGAGGTGCTTCGAAGACGACGATATTCAGCATGTCGCCAACAAGGTTGATCCGATTGCGGACGCTGAGGTGGTTGAAACAGAGCTGATGCTTGCCGACCTTGAAAGCCTCGAAAAACGGGTTTCAAACGCTGAGAAACGCGCGACCGCTGGCGACAAAGAGGCCAAGATCACAGCCTCCGTTCTTGGGCAAGCGTTGGAGCTGCTCAAAGACGGCAAGCCCGCTCGCCTCGTCGAACCCAAGGATGACGAAGAAGCGCGTGTCTTCGGTCAGGCCCAGCTGCTGACAGCAAAGCCTGTGCTTTATGTCTGCAATGTCGCCGAAGACGAAGCAGCGACTGGCAATGCTCTGTCCGAAGCCGTCTTTGCCAAGGCGCAGGCAGAAGGCGCTCAGGCGGTTGTCGTGTCAGCCGCAATCGAGGCAGAATTGGTCGGAATGCCCATGGAAGACCGCGCCGAATACCTCGAAGCGCTCGGGCTGAATGAAAGCGGCCTCGCCCGCGTCATTCGCGCAGGGTACACGCTGCTGGGTCTCAAGACCTTCTTCACCGCCGGCCCCAAGGAAGCGCGCGCCTGGACCTTCCCCGAGGGCGCCAAGGCCCCGCAGGCCGCAGGCGAGATCCACACCGATTTTGAGAAGGGCTTTATCCGCGCAGAAACGATTGCCTACACTGACTATGTCGAACTGGGCGGCGAAGCAGGCGCAAAGGAAGCCGGCAAGATGCGTCAGGAAGGCAAGGATTACGACGTCCAGGACGGCGACATCATGCTGTTCAAGTTCAACGTCTAACCCCCTTCCCTAAGGGAATTTCCGCAAAAACCCATCTTCCGCTGCGTCATGACCCTCTCACACTTGTGAGTGGCGTGTAGCACCGCGATATGGCACTCCAGTTGCAATTCGAAACGGAGTTCTCATGCTATATTATGAAGACTATGAAGTCGGACAACGCGCCTCTTTTGGCGAGTACCACGTGACCCGCGAAGAGATCATCGAGTTCGCTCAAAAATACGACCCCCAACCTTTTCACCTAAGTGATGAAGGGGCCAAGGGCACACACTTCGGAAAGCTAGCAGCCAGTGGATGGCACACAGGCGCGATGTGCATGGCGATGCTGGTTGAGAACATGAAAGGTCACCAACACGCGAGCCTTGGTTCACCCGGCCTTGACGAATTGCTCTGGAAAAAGCCCGTCAATGCGGGAGACACCTTGAGGGTCGAAACCGAAATCATCGAGAAGCGCCGGAGCAAATCGCGCCCGGAGATCGGTCTGACGAAGAACCGCATACAAGTTTTCAATCAGAATGATGAAATCGTGATGCAATCGGTCAATATCGGCATGATTGTGGTGCGCGATCCGGGCGCCCCGATTGACGACTAAACCAGTAGGAAAACCGCCAATCCAGCATTTGCGACCATCAGCACAAAGTCGATCACAAAGATCCGCAGCATCACTCCCCTGAAGACCGGCCAAAGCCCTCCCCCTTTCCGGTTCTGAAGCGCCATCGGGATGTTACCCGCAAACTGCGATCCGTGCGCAAGCGCATTGAAGATCAGCAGCGTTGCCCACTGGCCATCGCTCTCAAATCCGCCGATATTGAGCAGCAGCATGATGTTGAGCGCGCTAAGGGCAAAGTTGAAGCCGCCCATAAACCGTCCGCTTTCGACAACGGCGCGGTAGGCGGTGTTGTCTCGGTCTTCTTTGACCGGGACCATGACTTTCCCGAACACTTCGCGGCGAATGTAAAATGCATGAAACCCCATCGCATACCAGATCGCGTTGAGCAGCAAGACGATGTAAAGCGCGGCCTCTGCCATCTAGTGCCGCCCGAACAGCTTTTCGACGTCGTCCATGCTGAGTTTTACCCATGTGGGCCGCCCGTGATTGCATTGGCCTGAGCGAGGCGTTGCTTCCATTTCTCGCAGGAGCGCATTCATTTCGGCAACGCTCAGCACTCGCCCTGCCCGCACCGATCCATGGCAAGCCATAGTGGCGAGCACATATTCAAGCCGTTCGGCAAGCAGTAGGGAGCCGCTTTCTTCCTGCTTGCCATGTTTCGCAATGTCATCAGCCAGATCGCGCAGCAGCTTGCCCGTATCCGCCTTGGCAATCGCACTGGGCACGGCGCGCACAAGCATCGCACCAGGGCCAAAACGCTCCACCGAAAGGCCATAGCGCGCCAAGCCTTCGGCTGCCTCTTCAAGCCTGTCGCAATCCGCCTCATCCATCTCAACGACATCAGGCACAAGCAGGGCCTGAGAGCGCTGTACAGCCTCCTCAGCCCCTTCGCGTTTGAGGCGTTCGAGCACGAGCCGTTCATGAGCCGCATGTTGATCCACCAGGATCAAGCCGTCCTTGCTTTCAGCAACGATATAGGTGTTGGCGACTTGTCCGCGCGCAATGCCAAGCGGGTAATCCTCAGCCTGTTCAGCGGTGACGGGCTCTGCCTCCTGCGCCCTGCCCTGCGGCAATGCCGCATCGCTGCGCGGAGCCCACTCCACGCGCGGTTCGGAAACCCGCTGTTCGGGCGCGGTCCAATCCCGGCTCTCAAATATGGAGCGCATCGCGGGCGCTTGTTCCTGCACCGGTTCGACCTGCCAGCGCTCCATCGCCGCGCGATCCGGCCCTTGAGCGCTGTGGCTCGCGCTACGCCGGTCACCTGTGGCGAGTGCCTGCCTGAGACCAGAGACGATAAACCCGCGTACACCGGTCGCATCGCGGAAACGGACCTCGGTCTTGGCTGGGTGAACATTCACATCAACATCTTCAGGCGGGACTTCCAGGAACAGCGCCAGCACCGCATGCCGGTCACGGGCGAGCATATCGGAGTAAGCTCCGCGAACCGCTCCTGTCAGCAGTTTGTCCTTCACCGGCCGTCCATTGACGAACAGATATTGGTGATCTGCGACGCCGCGATTGTAGGTTGGAAGGCCGGCAAGCCCGGTCAGCCGCATTGGTCCATGCGGCCCATCACGTTCCAACTCTATGGCAACGGCGTTGTCCTTCAATTCACGCGCAACGATCTGCGCCACCCGGTTGGCAAGGCCTTCGTCAGCTTGCGTGGAAAGAGCCTTGCGAGTCTTGCCCTCGGCCCCATTCTCCAAGGTGAAGGCAATCTCGGGCCGCGCCATCGCAAGACGGCGAACGATATCAAGGCAGGCGATGTATTCGCTGCGCGGTGTGCGAAGGAATTTGCGGCGCGCCGGGACCTTGGCAAAGATCTGCTCAACCCTGACGCGTGTCCCTATGGGCAGCGCTGCTGGGCCGTCCTCAATCAACTCCCCATGGTCGACGACCCTGCGCCAACCATCGCTCGCATCCCTTGGCCTGCTTTCGAGTGTCAAACGAGCGACGCTGGCGATTGATGGCAGGGCCTCACCCCTAAACCCAAGCGTTGACACCAGCTCAATCGCTTCGTCGGGCAGTTTGGACGTGGCATGCCGTTCCAGCGCGAGAGCCATGTCATCAGGGCTCATCCCGCAGCCATCATCAGTGACTTCGAGCCGGGTCAGCCCTCCATCAATCAGCGAGACAGCGATTCGCCGTGCGCCAGCATCAATCGCGTTCTCGACCAGTTCCTTGAGCGCCGCAGCCGGGCGTTCCACCACTTCACCGGCGGCAATTCGGTTCACAAGAGCATTGGGAAGGCGGCGAATTTGGGGCATTTGTCGCAAGCTAGCTGTCACATGCCGCAAATTCGAGGCCTGCGGGGGAAAATACCCATTCCCGTCAACAAAAATTTTAGCAATTTTGACAAGCTTTCGCTAGGCGCAGTGGGTCTCGTCAATTTTGGGATGAATTGCGGACATTCTGACCCTCCACGGGCCCCCATAAAGAATGACCGCAGGCACATTCCCGGCAACGGAAAAAGAAAAACATGAGCTTCTTTGCCAATCTCTTCAAATTTGGATCGCAAAACATGGCCATCGATCTCGGGACGGCCAACACACTTGTTTACGTGCAGGATCAGGGCATCATCCTCAATGAACCGTCTGTGGTCGCGATCGAGACGATCAACGGGATCAAGCGCGTCAAAGCTGTTGGCGACGATGCCAAGATGATGATGGGCAAGACGCCGGACACAATCGAAGCGATCCGCCCGCTTCGTGATGGCGTCATCGCTGACATCGAAATCGCCGAGGAAATGATCAAGCACTTCATCCGCAAGGTCCACGGAAAACGCAACCTGTTCCGCTATCCTGAAATCGTAATCTGTGTTCCTTCGGGTTCGACATCGGTTGAGAAGCGCGCAATTCGTGACGCCGCCTCAAATGCAGGGGCCAGCGAAGTTCACCTGATCCTTGAGCCGATGGCTGCCGCAATCGGTGCGGACATGCCCGTTACCGAGCCGGTTGGTTCGATGGTGGTCGACATTGGCGGCGGCACGACTGAGGTTGCCGTTCTCTCGCTGCGCGGTCTTGCTTATACGACCTCAGTTCGCACCGGGGGTGACAAGATGGACGAGGCGATCGTTTCCTATGTCCGTCGACACCACAACCTCTTGATCGGGGACAGCACGGCTGAACGTATCAAGAAAGACTATGGCATTGCCATGGTTCCTGATGATGGCGCCGGTGAAAGCATCACCTTGAAAGGTCGCGACCTTGTAAACGGCGTCCCGAAAGAGATCACGATCAATCAGGCGCATGTCGCTGAAGCACTTTCAGAACCAATCGGTGCGATTGTTGAAGGTGTGCGCATCGCGCTTGAAAACACCGCGCCTGAACTGGCCGCAGACATTGTTGACCAAGGCATCGTGCTGACAGGCGGCGGCGCGCTGATCCGCCGCCTAGATGAACATCTTCGCGAGGAAACAGGTCTGCCGGTGTCTATCGCTGAAGATCCACTCACCTGCGTCGCAGTGGGCACCGGCCGGGCCATGGAAGACCCGATCTATCGCGGCGTATTGATGACAGCATAAACCAATCCACGCGGGGACCACGCGGGAGAATTGAACAAGGGATACAAAGGGCCATGGCGCCGCCATCATCGCGTCGATCAGGCTTTTCGAAGAAGCAGCAATATTCGGTGTTTACCGGATACCTGCTTGCGACCCTTGGCGCTTTGCTTGGTCTGGGACTGCTCGCCCTTTCGCTTTGGCAACCATCAACATTCCAACCGCTTCGCGGCGGCGCGACCGACATCGCTGCACCTGTGGGAGAGGCTAGCGCGACTGTTCGAACAGGCAACGCCTCGATTTGGGAAAACCTGAGCGGGTTTTGGCGCGCCGGCAGTCAAAATGCCGCCTTGCGCCGCGAAGTCGAGGTTGCGCGAATTCGCATTGCCGAGGCCGAAGCCGTCGAAGCGGAAAACCGGCGTCTCAAGGCGCTTTTGGGTCTGGCAACGGAACAAGGCGACACGATTGCCACCACCCGGCTCGTTGGTTCAAGCTCGTCAAGCGCGCGCCGCTTTGCCTATATTGGGGTGGGCTCAAGCGATGGCGTTGAAATCGGGATGCCGATCCATTCGGAACGAGGCGTCATCGGCAGAGTGCTTGAAACCTCGCGCGGTTCATCGCGTGTCTTGCTCCTGACCGACACCGAAAGCGTGCTGCCGGTCCGCCGGGCGTCCGATCAAACCGTTGCTTTTGCAGAAGGGCGCGGAGATGGGCTCTTGCGGATCCGGCTCATCAATCTCGGGCTCAACCCGCTTGAAGTCGGAGACGTCTTCGTCACCAGCGGTGCGGGAGGCTATTATCGGCCCGGCGTTGCGGTGGCAGTTCTAAGCGAAATTACCGCTGATGGCGGGATAGCTCAACTGATCGCAGAGCCCTCTGCCACCAATTTCGTTGTGGTTGAACCGATTTACGAACCCGCAGCAGTCGAAGCATCCGGTGTGCGCGAGCGCGACGAATTGAACGATGAGGAACTGGCCAATTGATCGACCGGCTAGGCCCCCCAGTTCAAAGACGCGCATATGGCCGTGGTGGCATCAACCGCGTAACATCGCCCTGGCGAGCCAATTCGGTTCATTATATCTCGATCCTGATCGGATCGCTGCTGCCCCTGTTCGCGCTGGCAGACGTGATGCCGATCATGCCTCCTGTTGGTTACATCACCTTTCTTGCATGGCGGATGATGCGCCCTGGCCTGCTGCCTTTGTGGGTCGGCGTCCCACTGGGCGCGTTTGACGATCTGTTCAGCGGCCAGCCCTTTGGCAGCGCAATCCTGCTATGGTCCGTCACGATGATTGTGCTGGAGATGATCGAAACCCGCTTTCCATGGCGAGGGTTCTGGCAGGACTGGTTCACAGCTGGTCTAGGGATTGCGCTGTATATTGTCGCCGCAATGGTCGTTTCTGGCGCTACTCTCACCGTGTCGCTTGCGCTCGCAATCGTTCCGCAGGTTGTCCTTTCGGTTCTGCTCTACCCCCTCTTCGCGCGGGCCATCGCCTGGCTGGATCGCTTCCGCCTCTCTCGTTCGCGGAGGATCGGGTGAAACGCTTTTTCAGCCTGCGCCGCAATCAGTACAAATCGGGGCCGGTCATCAATGCCTCGACCTTGCGCAACACTTTCGATCGTCGTGCGGTGGTGATCGGCGGAATACAGGGCGGCGTTGGCGTCCTGTTGGCTGCACGCATGGGCTATCTTGCGATTGCGGAGAATGAAAAATACCGGCTCGAATCCGAAAGCAACCGGGTCAACCTCACACTGATCCCACCGCGCCGGGGCTGGATTCTTGATCGCAATGGTGCGCCGCTTGCTTCCAACCGGGCTGACTTCCGCGTTGATGTGATCCCTGATCGGCTCAGCGATCCTGAAGCGATGATCGACAGGATCGGGGACCTGCTCGCTCTGGAGCCCGATCGTATTGCCGATCTCAAAGCCGAAGTTACCTCGTCGCGCGGCTTCGCTCCGGTCGAGGTTGCTAGCGGGCTCGATTACGAACAATTTGCAGCGCTCAGCGTGCGGCTGCCTGACATGCAGGGTGTTGTCCCTCAAAGAGGCTTTTCGCGGTTCTATCCCACCGCGTCCAGCGTCGGTCACCTGATCGGCTATGTCGGGCCTGCTTCAGCCGAAGAATACGAAGAAGACCGCAATCCCATCCTGATCACGCCCGGTTACAAGATCGGCAAGGATGGGCTTGAAAAGCAGTTCGAACAGGAATTGCGCGGAACTCCCGGCGCCCGGCGAGTAGAAGTCACCGCAGGCGGCCGGATTGTGCGTGATCTTGAAACAAGAGACGATATTCAGGGCAATCCTGTCCGCCTCACCATTGACGGTCCCTTACAAGATTATGCGGCAAGGCGCATTGGACTTGAGAGTGGATCAGTTGTGGTCATGGACTGCGAGACAGGTGATCTGCTGTGCATGGCGAGCATGCCCAGTTTTGATCCCAATTCCTTTTCTGACGGGATCGGCTCGGTCGAATACGCGATGCTGCGCGAGGACCAGCGAGTGCCCTTGCGCAACAAGGTCCTGAAGGGGCTCTATCCGCCGGGCTCCACGGTCAAGCCGATGCACTGCATGTCGTTCCTGAAATCAGGGATCGACCCTAATGAGACCATCGTATGCGGAGGCGGAAGGCGCATCGGAAACCGGTTCTTCCGCTGCCACAGCAATCACGGCGTGGTCGATATGAACAAGGCCATCGCGCAGAGTTGCGATAGCTATTTCTACCACTTCGCCCAACAGGTTGGTTTCGACAGCGTCGCCAGTTTCGCCAAGGAAATGGGTCTGGGCCAGGAATACCCTCTGCCTGTCACCAGCCAGTTTTATGGCACCGTCCCTGACCCGCAATGGAAGTTCAACAAGTTCGGCCGCGACTGGCAGCCCTTCGACACCGTCAACGCCTCAATCGGTCAAGGGTACTACCTGACTAGCCCACTGCAACTTGCAGTGATGAGCGCGCGCCTTGCAACCGGACGCGAACTTAGCCCGCGCCTGATTATCGACGATGCCAGGCCCCAATTCACCAGCTACAACTTTCGCAGCGAAGAGATCGACTATATCCGCCAGGCGATGAGCGATGTGGTCAATGGCGCGGGCACCGCGCGACGTGCGCAGCTTCCGATTGATGGCATCCAGATGGCTGGCAAAACCGGTACCGCGCAGGTCGTATCACTCAGTGTGTCAGACGGCCGAAGTGGGCCTTGGAAGTTTCGAGACCACGGGCTGTTTACGTTCTTCGCTCCGACTGAGAACCCTCGCTATGCAGGCGCAGTCGTAATCGAACACGGCGGAGGTTCGGGTTCCGCCTATCCGATTGCGCGCGATGTCATGACCTTCATGTTTGATCCCGCGAAGGCGCTCGACGCGCTGAGCAGGCTTGAAGAACAATGGGGCGGCACAGCGCAGGAAAGGCTTGAAAAGCGCTATGCAGAATATGCCGCTGAACGCGGTGCGACAGTGGTTCCACCCCCAAGGCGCGACGAGGATATCTTTGACCGGGTCGAAGCCGAAGCTCGCCTCGAAGCCGAGCAAGTCCAGGAAATCGGCGATGCATTTGTAGCGCCGCGTGAGGGACAGGATAACTCAGACACCCGCCCTGCCGATATACTGACCCCCGTAGAAGAACGCGGGGAAAATCCATGAACGCGCGCGGCGGCGTCATACCTGATCCGATCGCGCGTCAGCCATGGCGCATGCTGATCCCCTTGTTCATGCTGGTCGGTTTTGGTGCCGCTGTTCTGTTCTCGGCTGCTGGCGGATCGATGGACCCGTACGCCTCATCGCATCTCGTGCGGTTTGGGGTGTTCCTAGTCATGGCCTCGATCATCGCATCGCTCCCGCGCGAGTTTGTGCGCTTCTTCACCTACCCTGCCTATTTTATCGTCCTGCTCTTGCTCTTCGGGGTTGAGATCATTGGTCAGGTCAATGGCGGCAGCCAGCGCTGGCTCGATCTCGGTTTCATGGTGCTTCAGCCCTCGGAACTGATGAAGCCTGTCATCGTCGTAACGCTTGCTCTATTCTACTCAACATTACCCGTGGGGTTGATCACGGGATGGCGTGCCTTGTTGATACCCGGCGCCCTTATCGCAGTCCCGATGTCGCTTGTTCTCTTGCAACCCGATCTTGGCACATCTCTCGCGATAGCCTTTGGGGGCGCGGTGGTGATGCTGCTCGCTGGCTTGCCTATCAAATGGTTCCTGGGTGGTGGCGTCGTTGCGGCCGCGGCTGCACCGCTGGTGTTCTTCTTCGGATTGCAGGACTATCAGCAGCGCCGCGTCATGACGATGTTCAACCCCGAAGCAGACGCTTTGGGTGCAGGTTATCACATCACACAATCCAAGATCGCGATCGGTTCAGGCGGCATCTTTGGAAAAGGTTTCAACAACGGATCGCAAAGCCACCTTCAATATCTGCCCGAACCACACACTGATTTCGTGTTTGCTACAATGGCGGAAGAATGGGGCCTGATAGGCGGATTGTTCGTGCTCGCCGTATTCTCTGTCATATTGCGCTGGGGACTGGATGTCGCCCGCGCATCGCGCGATCGCTTCTCCAGCCTTCTGGCCGCCGGAATGACCGCAACGATTTTCTTCTACGTGGCAGTCAACCTGTTGATGGTTATGGGATTTGCGCCGGTCGTTGGCATACCACTGCCGTTCATGAGCCACGGCGGCTCTTCAATGATGACCAACATGATCTGCATCGGTGCGCTGATGATGGTGAACAACTGGAATCGCAACGCACCGCGTGGCGGGCTTAGCGCGTAGCGCGCCCTCCACTTTTTCTCTTCACACGTCGACAAGGCCGAGTTTGAGGCCCTTCACAACCGCTCCGACCCGATCAGACACTTCCAGCTTTGAGTAAATCCGTTTGGCATAGGTTTTCACGGTATCAGGCGACAGGTCCAGTATAGCGGCTATGGCGCTGATCGACTTGCCGCGTGCTGTCCAGTTGAGCACTTCGATCTCACGCTCCGATAAGGCTGGCACTTCACTTGCCTCGTCCAGCAAGCGGCAGATGCGTTGATGGCCTGCCTGCGCGACGCTGCGCACGATGCCAAGCGCTTCGTCATCCTCAAGCTGCAGCTCGCGGCCAAAATCGAACGATGCATACGCATCACGCCCACGCGGCCCGAACAAGGGAATCCCGAAACCATGAATTAGGCCGTGCTCGCGCAGGGCATCGAAATAGGCCTGATTATCAGGAGTGTTCTCGCCAGCATTCTCCGCCTCTTCCCAACTCATCATCCCACCGCTTTCAAGGACGCGTTGGGGAATAGGATTCGATCTGTCGAAGCCTTCTTGCTCATACAGTGCGAGCCAATCTTCACTATAGCCGGCAGCATAAACCGCAGCAGGCATGCTGAGCGGTTCGTTGAATAGCGGTGTAACGTGGTAACTCATGCGCAGCACACCCTGCGAAAGACTAACCTCCTTCGCAAACCTGAGCACCGCGCCAATGTCATTCAGCGCATCGATTTGATCGAAATACCGCTGCATGAGCGTGTATTACCATACGTCACCCAGTTGGGCGACTTTCCCTTTACGTAAACCGTCGCGATATACTGGGAAGGCTCCGAGGAGCTCGAGTGTTCGGGTCGCTAACGTTGGTACTCGCCGACAGATTAGTTGAACGCTCAAGTCCTGGCGGCAGCAGTGCTCCCCCCAACTTGCGCATCTGTCGCCAGGCAATCGTTTTATCAATCTGGAAGGTCGTCATGCTGAGCATGGGGAAAGTACACGCTTGTATTGCTCGTCTTGCCGCGCGCCGGACGCGGGACACACACTTGCGCGTAGAGCCCACCAATCCCAAGCTTGAGAAAGTCAAAGGCGTCATTCTCAATCGCCAATTGGGCGGCGAGGAAACAACCCTGCGCCAGATTCACAAATTTTCCGGGTTGGACCAGCCACAGGCTCTCAACCTTGTTGCTCAGCTTGAACGCGAAGGTGTGGTCGAGATTGAGCGCAATCTCAACGATGCGTTCGAATCAATCGTTTCACTCAATGAAGATAGCGTACGCCGTATGCGCCGAACAAAACGCAAGAAGATCGCTTAGGGGCTTTTCATTGTCGAACGGCACGCTATATGCAGCGCCTCGCGTGATTCGGGACGCTGTCACTGATGCCCCCAATCGTGCATCCGATGGCCAAAAGCCAATCTGGAAATGGACGCATAGCTCAGTTGGTAGAGCAGCTGACTCTTAATCAGCGGGTCCTAGGTTCGAACCCTAGTGCGTCCACCATTTTCTCAGCTTTGATTTTCCTGAGCTACGATTCTGTGCTCGTTTGCACCTGCCTGTTGAGCGTGCTATGTTGCAGTGCAGCATAATTGGACTCAATCCCCATTGTGCTCAAAAGCAGCCAAGCGGAGGATTGCGAAATGCGTCTGGACAAAGCGAGCATCAATCGTGCGATGAAAGAAGCTGATAGCTATGAGCAGTGGGCCGACTATGCGAAACTCCACGACGAAGTCACAGGGCGCGATAAGTGGCGAAAGTTCGAACAAAGCGAACGTTATGATTTCGCTGCCATACGTTCGCGCCTGAACGAACTCAGATTGTTAAGAGAGCGCGGCGACAATCACGAACTGCTCTTTGCTCTGCATGAAGGCATTCACGGCAACCTTGGAGGAATGGGCAAACCAACGCTGTTCGGACATGCAAAATTTGGCACCAAGAACCTGATCGAAGATTATGTCGAAGAATTGGCCTTAGCGCTTGAACATCTGGCTTCACCCGCAGCCGATGATATCGACCTCAATGAGCGGATCGAATTCTTCCACCGGGCGAGCGATTGTTTTGGCCATGCAGCCTTCATGATGAGCGGCTCAGGCTCGCTTCTGTTTTTTCACGTGGGCGTCGCGAAATGCCTGCTTGAACAGGATTTGCTGCCACGGGTCATTTCGGGATCGAGCGGCGGCGCGCTTGTATCTGCAATGATTGGCACACGCTCACGCACGGATGCTCTTACGCTTCTTGATGCAGAACAATTGTTTGCATTGGGCGGAGATGGCATTCCGGCGATCAATCGCGAGATGGGGTCAATCAAGCCCCTGCCCCCGGAAGAACTGGACGAATATCTCAACAACGCGATCCCGGACCTCACCTTTGAAGAGGCGATGGCGATTTCGGGTCGTGAGATCAGTCTCTCTATTGCGCCTGCTGAACCGCAGGAATCTTCACGCCTCCTCAACGCGATCACCACGCCGAACGTGTATGTCCGTGAAGCGGCAAAGGCATCTGCTGCACTGCCCGGCGTTTACCCCCCCGTCGTTCTAGCCGCAAAGAACGTTCATGGCGTGCGGCGTCCTTACTTGCCCAACAGCCGATGGGTCGATGGATCACTGAGCCAGGATCTGCCTGCCAAGCGGCTGACCCGGCTGTATGGCGTCAACTATTTCATCGTCAGCCAAACCAACCCGATTGCCATGCCGTTTGTGAATGCCAACAAAGGCAGCGGAAGCCTCTATTCAAAGCTGTTTGACATCAATCTGCAAGGGTTCAAACTGGCGTCAAACGCCTGGTTCAGCCTTCTTGAAAAGCCTTTAGCAATGGCAAGTACACAATTGTACAACTTAGCAAAAACTGGGAACGGACTGATTCAACAGAACTATACAGGTGATATCAACATCATCCCTGCCTCGCGGGCTCTCAACCCAATCACTGCGCTTGCCCAACCCTCGCTTGAGCGAGCGGCAAGGCTCATCCGTGAAGGTGAAAGGGCAACCTGGCCACTGATCGAACGGATCCGCACAACGACACGCGTGAGCCGGTTGCTCGAGAAGATCATCGGCGAGCTCGAAGCCGAACGAGCGAGTCTTGGACGAACCAATAGAAGCGCAGTCGCAAAACCCAAACCACCGCGCCTTGCGGCGGCCAATCGCTGATGGCCGACGGGTGATCTGATCACCCAGGAGAATATTTGCACCACGTCAGGGGGCTCTTAACCCTCGTCAACTAGGCCCAGCCCTATGGCGCGGCTGTTTGTCACTTGGGGTCTGCTTCTCATGGCTGCCCTCCTTAGCGGGGGGACACAGGCCCTTGCGCAGCCCAACCAGATGGTCGCGACATGGCCTGCCGAACAAGCCGCTGATGGCTTTCCTTCTGGTTTCAATCACTTGCCCGGCGTCGATGCCGCTACAAAAACCAGTCCGGATGACGAAATTCGCGCGGCAATTTGGCAGGCGTCCCAGCGAACCGGCGTCGACTATCACTATCTTCTCGCGAAGGCACAGATCGAATCGGGCCTGAACCCCGAGGCCAAAGCCCGCACGTCCAGCGCATCCGGCCTTTTCCAATTCATCGAAGGGACGTGGTTATCGACTGTCGATCGGCACAGCGCCTGGTTCGACGAAGCCGGGGCGGATAGCTCGCAGCTCTCGCGCGGCGAAAGACTGTCACAGCGAAACGACCCACGATTGGCATCGATGATGGCGGCGGTGTTCACGCTCGAGAACAGCGAAGCTCTGCGACAGGTGCTTGGCCGCCAACCCAATCACACCGAACTCTATCTCGCGCATTTCCTTGGTACCGGCGGCGCAAAGCGATTTGTTCGCGCATGGAAACGCAACCCGCAGGCGATTGCCGCCAATCTGTTTCCGCGGGCCTCGCGCGCCAACCGGTCAATCTTCTACTCAAGGGGCGGTAGAGCCCGTTCGCTAGCGCAGGTTCTGAGCCATTTTGACGCCAAACTTGCTGCCGCCAAAGCTGATGTGAAGAGCGTCGAATTGGCAGCGAACGACGTCACCTTGGAGCTACATAAACTTTCTACTATTGAGACGTTTAGACATACTACCGAAGAAAGAACTTTAAGCGAAGTCTTGGGTACTGCTCGCCACTCACTCTCCAAAACTGTTCGCGGATTTGGTCATCGCAACACTACTCTCCTTGAGCATCCGTTGAGTTCTTTGACAGCGAAGTCCGGTGCAACAAATGCAGTTGCCAAACCTGTTGTAGACCCGCGGCTGCAG
Organism: uncultured Porphyrobacter sp.; assembly: GCA_964443505.1. GTDB lineage: Bacteria > Pseudomonadota > Alphaproteobacteria > Sphingomonadales > Sphingomonadaceae > Erythrobacter. The sequence goes on from CAYUCZ010000016.1 coordinate 61,408, forward strand.
TTTGGGTCTACGCACTCATTCACGCGCAGCATTTGCAATCACATCGAAATGTGCTATCCGGCAGGAATGAGCACATCGACAATCACACAGGTTCGCGAGCTTGTAGACTCGGGCGCCTTCACAAAAGCCGGAATTGCGCGTGCAGCCGGTCTCCATGCCAACACTTTGCGCGATGCAAGCGAACCGGATTGGAATCCAACCGCTGAAACGCTTGCCAAGCTTCAGCGCTTTCTTGACGCCAATGATGAAACTCCGGTTCTCGTAGGCATTGAAGAGATCATTGATGAAGCGCGCAATGGCCGCATGTACATTCTCGTGGATGATGAGGACCGCGAGAATGAAGGCGACCTGATTATCCCCGCGCAGATGGCAACGCCTGCCGCAATCAACTTTATGGCGACGCACGGACGCGGCTTGATCTGCCTCGCTCTCGACAAGCCGCGCGTTGACCAGCTCGGTCTTGAACCGATGAGCCGGAACAACAAGGAAAGCATGCAGACCGCCT